>CAJTDX010000148.1 GCA_910575155.1 Lachnospiraceae bacterium | reverse complement strand
GAAAAAGAACATTGCAAGATTGCACTTGTCCTAAACATTTGCAATGTTGCAACCTTAACAGTTGCTCGCTTCTTTTTCTTCGGGAAGTTCCCAATACCACCCATTGCCTTCCTTTATTGACTTAACGCCGAGAGATTTTTTTGCTTTGTCAAGCACTCTTTTTGAGATGCCGATATTCTGTGCTTTCTTTAATATAAGCTGCTGTTGGTATTTCCCATCAGACAGGCAATCCATAATTAATTTCTCTGCTTGTTCGGATTTCTTTTCACGGCTGATGCCGTTCAATAAATCATCAATGGAAATGTC
>CAJTDX010000147.1 GCA_910575155.1 Lachnospiraceae bacterium | reverse complement strand
AAAAAGACCGGGATGGCAACATTTGAAAACCCTGCCATCCCAGCCTTATTCCATCGGCATTTATATTATTGCCAGAAAATCCCAACCTTATTCCGGAGGCCGGGTGTGGGCAGAGCCCACGGAAAGGGCAATAATAAAATGCCTGTTTGCCATATAAAAAAACGAAAAAAATGTATAGGTTTCGTCTGAATGGTTATACTATAAATAGAAGAAATAATTCGACAGTCCCAAAAACATAAAACCGACAAAAACCTCTTACATATCTAATTCTTATCAGGAAAGTCTAAAATCCATAGACACAAGATTTTTTACAGCCTC
>CAJTDX010000146.1 GCA_910575155.1 Lachnospiraceae bacterium | reverse complement strand
CCTGGCGATTTCCTCTGCTTTGGGATAATGAAAAGACTGATTCTCCATAAGCCTTTGTATATCATTAACGTTCTGAATGATTGTTCTTAAATCATTCAGTATAATCTCATCCAGCACATGGAATGGCAATGTATGCGGCGTACAGTACCCTTTTCCATGACGTTTATATGTCCCACAGTAAAAAGAATATGCTTTACTCCCATCTGCGCGTTTCCAAAAATTCTTCATCATAGCCCTGCCACAATCTGCGCATACGATAAATCCGGCAAAAATGTTCTTATTTTCTTCCAGCCCCATATCCCTATGACGTTTTGACAAAAGCTTC
>CAJTDX010000145.1 GCA_910575155.1 Lachnospiraceae bacterium | reverse complement strand
GAAGCTTTTGTCAAAACGTCATAGGGATATGGGGCTGGAAGAAAATAAGAACATTTTTGCCGGATTTATCGTATGCGCAGATTGTGGCAGGGCTATGATGAAGAATTTCTGGAAACGCGCAGATGGGAGTAAAGCATATTCTTTTTACTGTGGGACATATAAACGTCATGGAAAAGGGTACTGTACGCCGCATACATTGCCATTCCATGTGCTGGAGGAGATTATACTGAATGATTTAAGAACAATCATTCAGAACGTTAATGATATACAAAGGCTTATGGAGAATCAGTCTTTTCATTATCCCAAAGCAGAGGAAATCGCCAGG
>CAJTDX010000144.1 GCA_910575155.1 Lachnospiraceae bacterium | reverse complement strand
AGTAGGAGATCAGGATTATGATATTACGAGCAAAAACCAAAACTTTATTTAGCGGAAAAGAGCTGACTTCACAGCAGCAGAGAAATACAGACTTAAATATCCGGGAACTGGAAGCCGGGAAAACCATTCTTACATCCTATCCCAGAAGGCTCGTATTTGAGCTGACGAATGCATGTAACCTGAACTGTATTATGTGCGGCCGGAATGCAGCCGATTTTAAGCCTACCATGTTTGACATGGACGTTTTTCGCAGCTTTGAGCCTCTGATGGATACCGTTGAAGAGGTCACCCTGATGGGATGGGGCGAGCCTACGATCCACCCCTGTTTTA
>CAJTDX010000143.1 GCA_910575155.1 Lachnospiraceae bacterium | reverse complement strand
GAATTATAGTAATTTATTCTTTCCCTTTACTTTTTTTCTGAATGGTTCTCATGCTGCTTTTGGTTATGAATTGATAATCCGTTCGGAAACCACAGACTTCATGGAGCGCATCCGTGATAAGCTCCCGCCTGTATAGTGGGATAAATCCCTGTTCCTGTATTTCGGCGAAATTTATTGCTTTTAGCGTATCTAATACTTCTTTGCAGGTATACTTATAATCCAGTTTTTTCTCAAGAAAACGGTAGAGTGTTAATGCGAGAAAACAAATCAGAAAATGTGCTTTGATCCGGTTTTCATCCTGTAAATAAACCGGCCTTGCACAAAAATCTGTTTTCATGATC
>CAJTDX010000142.1 GCA_910575155.1 Lachnospiraceae bacterium | reverse complement strand
GGGCAGATGTGGTACACTGTACCTACACTTCACAATACCGTGTCTGCTGTCGGAAAGGAGAGCTTTATGAAAAGACAGCAGGAAGAATTTACTGCATTGTATTGTAGGTTAAGCCAAGATGACGGACGGGAAGGCGAAAGCAACAGCATTGTAAACCAGAAAGAATATCTGATGAAATACGCGAAAGAACACGGTTTCCCTAACCCGAAATTCTACGTGGACGACGGCTATACGGGTACGAATTTTGACCGCCCTAGCTTTAAGGAAATGTCGGTGGACATTGAAAAAGGGCTTGTAAAAACGGTCATTGTCAAAGACTTATCACGCTTCGGCAGGAACTATATTGAA
>CAJTDX010000141.1 GCA_910575155.1 Lachnospiraceae bacterium | reverse complement strand
TTTGGTATCAGCTTTGGCTCGAACTCCCCCTTCCGGTCCCTGGGCACGTCAATCTGGAATTCCCCATACTGGCTCTTGAGGTTTTTGGGAGAATGTCCGTTGCGTTTGTTATCCGTGTGTGAATCCCCTTTGTGGTTTTTCTCATAGCCGAGGACTGCATCCAGCTCAGCCTCCATGAGTTCCTGCAGGATATCCTTGAAACTGTCCCGGAGCAGGGCATAGACATCAGTGACGCTGTTTAAGTTGTTTTCTGAGATAATCTGTCGAATTTGTTCCTTTGCTACTGGCATAAAAATACTCCTTTTCGATAAGAATTTCCATATCCTAATTCTTACCAAAAAGGAGCCATTTATTTCCA
>CAJTDX010000140.1 GCA_910575155.1 Lachnospiraceae bacterium | reverse complement strand
GAAGAAGATTTCGTAAAAGCCGTGGAAGGACTGGTAAACACGGATCCGAAAGCATCCTGGACATTTGTCTGTGATGGCCTTAATACCCATAAATCCGAATCACTTGTGCGGTTCGTGGCAGAAACCTGTGGTATAGATACGGAACTGGGGAAGAAGGGGAAGGCAGGCATCCTTAAAAGCATGGAAAGCCGGGGAGGTTTTCTGCATGATCCTTCCCACCGGATACGATTTGTATATACTCCGAAGCACAGTTTATGGATGAACCAGATAGAAATCTGGTTCGGCATTATTAACCGCAGGCTGCTCAAGAGGAAAAGCTACGTATCAATAGAAGAACTTGAAAAAAGTATCCTTCGTTTTAT
>CAJTDX010000139.1 GCA_910575155.1 Lachnospiraceae bacterium | reverse complement strand
TGACGGAGAGCTTTAAATCCACCCGTTTAGGCTTTAAGAGCAGGAAACGCATCCCCACCGCAAAGGACAGGCGGACGTATATCGAGGACGCCCATACCCCCATTATTAACAGGGATATGTGGGAAAAAGTGCAGGTGATACGGGAGAACAAACGCAGACCGACCAAAAGCGGAATGACAAGTATCTTTTCGGGGCTGCTCTATTGTGCCGACTGCGGGGCGAAACTCAGCCTAGCCACGGCAAACGGATATGCGCATTTCCGCTGTTCCATGTATAAAAGGACGAGCAGGGCGAAGGAATGTACGCAGCACTATATCCGAGAGGACGCATTAAAACAGTTGGTCCTGAAACAGCTTCAGCATTT
>CAJTDX010000138.1 GCA_910575155.1 Lachnospiraceae bacterium | reverse complement strand
ATTGTGAGATCCCGCGTTCAAAGCAGGACGTGGTTCCCATTGACATTGTTTCGGATCACCTTCCGGAACAGCACATAGCATCGCAGATGCACCAGACGAACCCTGACAATTCACATACGATTGAAGTGTTCATGAATGATGTAACAATCCGCATCAGCAATGATGCCGATCCTGTCCTGCTCACCAGAACACTCGGCCTGATCCGGGAGACCTTATGTTAGGTGATATCTCCGGTCTCGAAAAGATCTACATTGTCTGCGGTTATACGGATATGCGCAAATCGATCGATGGTCTCTGTGCCATTGTCGAAGACCAGCTTAAGATGGATCCGACATCCGGTGCGCTCTTCCTGTTCTGTGGAAGAA
>CAJTDX010000137.1 GCA_910575155.1 Lachnospiraceae bacterium | reverse complement strand
TGCCATGGCCTTTATCATCCTTTTAAGATTTAATGCCGTTGACGATAAGAGGCACTGCTGTTCAGCCGCCTCTAATCCTCTTCTATATAAGAATTTCAAGTTATGTCTTGACTTTTGCGCCGCAAAGCTGCCTTCGCTCCATATCTGTCGCAGAAGCAAAACCTTGGCGTGTGTTTCCGTACCATCTTTTTCATGATTCTTTTTTACAACGCCTTCAAAAATATTTACTTGAATTCTTTTATCAGAACCTTTTTCTCCTATGCACCTGTTATGGAATGGGCAGCCTTTACATTCAGCCTTTGGACAGCGGTACTCTTTTGTTACAGTATTTATTGTTCTATTGAGCCGGTGCAGCGGAAGTGTTTTTCCTCCGGGACAGATGAATCTGTC
>CAJTDX010000136.1 GCA_910575155.1 Lachnospiraceae bacterium | reverse complement strand
ATGCTCGTCAATAAACTGGTACTGATCTAATCGATTTCCTTTGCGAAGAATGCGGCGGCTTTTTTTAAGAATGCGATTTCCTTTTTCTTTTCCTCCAGCTCTCTGCGCAGTCTGCGGTTTTCCTCATAAAGTTTTTTTGTGTCATTTAAGTCTGGGTCTTTTTCGCATTCTTCGCGGAATGCCCGCACCCATTTACGGACAGTTCCGTCCCCTAATTGGAATTCTTCGTTTAGACTTTTTATCGTGCGTCCTTGTTCTAAATAGAGCTGTACGATTTTCTTTTTAAATTCTGGTTCATAGACTTTTGTTTTTGGCATGTATAACACCTTCCTTTGCATTGATTGGAGTATATCATGTATTTCCCATTTGGTGTTACAACTTTATTATACCA
>CAJTDX010000135.1 GCA_910575155.1 Lachnospiraceae bacterium | reverse complement strand
CCCGGATTCCCGGATTCTCTGATCACTGGTAAAACCAGTTATGCAAACAGCGTTTCCCCGCTGGTACAGGTTGGCTTTTATAAAAGCCCGTTCTATTTAAAAAGGCGCAACGCCCTGTTTTCTGTTTGATCCGGCAGCCACCTGCTCTTCCATGCCGTCTCCAGCATAGTACCATCGGCCGCTTAAGTCTTAACCATCGTGTTCGGGATGGGAACGGGTGTCTCCCCTAAGCGCATCGCCACCGGAAGCATTGCACGCCTGCCATGCAGACGCGGTTATCAAGTATTCTATATTCCTTAATAACTCAACAGTGAAATAATCCCTACTCGATTTCCTTAGAAAGGAGGTGATCCAGCCGCACCTTCCGATACGGCTACCTTGTTACGACTTCACCCCAGTCATCGAACCTGC
>CAJTDX010000134.1 GCA_910575155.1 Lachnospiraceae bacterium | reverse complement strand
TCAAACTGACGGTACACTTTCTTCCTGGCGACAGGTGGAAATCGTAACAATCCGCCGGCTCTTCCCAACGAGCAGATGACAGCGCACAAACGTGCAGCCGCGTTCCGGCGGTAATCTCGCAGAGGCGAGTGCTAATCTCATCGACTACCAGGGCAGCCTGCGCCCGGATGCAACGCCAGCGCAGGAAGGCATAGTCAGGACTAATCCCGGGCATGACGGGAAATTATGGGCTGGGAACTGCCCCCGGCCATCATGCATGTGGAACTCCCTTTGCCGGAGTTGGCAGGACGGCAAAACAGGAGCCTTGACGGCTCCCGCTTTTATGGTTATTTAGAAAATGAAATGAATGGACAAGTGGAGAAGAACGAGATTAAAAATCACTGTCACATTTTTGACAATGCCATTGCTTGGAATTTTTTCCCAGGGCAAAGATTCCAAACAA
>CAJTDX010000133.1 GCA_910575155.1 Lachnospiraceae bacterium | reverse complement strand
GGAAACCGGACAACTTCCGTGCAATCCAGGAAGAACTTACCAGACTTTCTGTTGAAAAAAGGAAAACGCCTGTTATCATCATTGATGAGGCGAACTACATCAGTTCCGCTATCCTGAATGACTTCAAGCTTTTATTTAATTTTGAGATGGATTCCAGGGATCGTGCTGTAGTTCTGCTGTCTGGGCTTGCATCTTTAAATGCAACACTTCGTCTTAGTGTCCATGAACCATTCCGTCAAAGGATCATCATGAACTATGAGATCCCTGCATTTACCAAGGAAGAAGGACGATCCTATATCCTGGAAAAGCTTCAGGGCGCTGGCGCTGCCAGAGCAATTTTTGAAGATGCTGCACTGGAAGCCATCCTAAATGCATCCGATGGAACCCCGCGTGTCATCAACAATCTATGCAACAGTTGTCTTCTGATCGGAGACTCCAGGAAGAGTAACATGATCACAGCAGAAATC
>CAJTDX010000132.1 GCA_910575155.1 Lachnospiraceae bacterium | reverse complement strand
ATGATTATAATGCAGGCCGACCTGTGATGCAATGGACTGGTTGGAAATACCCTGTGATGCCAGAAGGATGATCCTGGATCTTTTGACGAGGCTTGCAGGGAGGGAACGGCTTTTGGAAAAGGCAGATAAGACTGCATTTATAGTATCTGATAAAACTGGAATCATATCAATTGTTTTCTTTCGCATAATAAGACCACCTTGTTCGTTCGTAATAAGATCATTATGCACCAAAACCGTCAAATAGAAAACAAAAATTTATTCACTATTATTTCGGCAATGCTGTACTAGTAACACTATCATTATATAAAACTCCGATAAGTTCAAATTGAAATGGATTTTTAACTATTAGGTAGTGTAAATTAGTTTGTGTTTTTGGAAATAAATGGCTCCTTTTTGGTAAGAATTAGGATATGGAAATTCTTATCGAAAAGGAGTGTTTTTATGCCAGTAGCAAAGGAACAAATTCGACAGATTATCTCAGAAA
>CAJTDX010000131.1 GCA_910575155.1 Lachnospiraceae bacterium | reverse complement strand
TATGTAAAGCCCCAAGCCTTAATCACATCTAAACCCTCTTGTAACAGGGCGTTAGGAATCCACAAATAAAGGTGGCTGTTTTCTTCCGCTAAATCCTGTACTGGCATCGCTTTGATGCGCTCCAGAGACATCAGTTCATAATGGCTTTCCGCACTGCGATGACTATTTTTCCCACGCTGCGAGGAGACTCCCCATGGGGGGTCAGCGAGGATTGTGTGATATTTCTTGGTTTTGTTGATTTTACTTTCTGTCTGATTGATTTTTCCTTCCATATAATCGTCCTTTCTTTGCTTGGCGCGGTTTTGACGGTATTTAAGCCCAAAACCACGCCGATTAAAAAGTTAAGCACAATGAGTTTTCGGAGCGATTCGACACCCATTAACAGGGGTCAAATGTCAATTAGGGCGCAATAAGGAACGATATTGTAATATTGTCAAGAATATGTTGACAATGCCTTGTTTTGCGCTTAATTGCTGTACCCTCTG
>CAJTDX010000130.1 GCA_910575155.1 Lachnospiraceae bacterium | reverse complement strand
CTTGAGTTTCCGCAGTTCTATCCACAGCCGCCAGATTTTATCGGTACTATAATAAACAACTTTCAAAAAATGCCAAAAATATAAGGAATCCTGTTCCTTTTTGATGTAAACTTATGTCACCATAACAAAACCATACTAAACAAAAAAGAAGGAGGATTCCCTGTGGTTAATTTTACATCAAATACGTATCAAATGAAACGGGAAATTTTGTCTTTTTCCAATAAAATTTCCAAAAAACTTCCCAAACCGGAAAGAAAGTTTATTGCAGACATGAATTACGGTATTCTCGCTTCCAGAAGCTGTCTTCTTACCGACATCGTTGACCAGTTACATGAACCGGCAAGAAAAATCAATATCGTTGACCGCCTTTCCAGGCATCTTGCAAAAGGCATTCCAAAAGATGCTCTCATATCTTACCTGACACAAGTAAAAAAATGGTGCCCTGATCAGCCGGTCATCCATATCGATGACAGTGACGTTGTCAAACCTGAAGGTTACAAATTTGAATC
>CAJTDX010000129.1 GCA_910575155.1 Lachnospiraceae bacterium | reverse complement strand
GAGGTTGAAAAAGTGATGGAAAAAGTCCGTGCATTGGACTGGATAGACTGGAGGTACTTTGAAGTGTGCGAGGATGATTCGCAATACAGCGACGCCATAAGACCTCTGACGAATATGAAACTAATACTGTTTTGGACCGTTATCATCTCGGGAATTCTGACACTGGTTCTGATCTCGCTTCTTATGACGCATAATGCGAAAAAGAGAAGAAGGGAATGGGGAATCTTTCTGGCAATGGGAGTGCCGGTAAAGGAAATCCGCAGCCTGGTGAAAAAAGAATACCTTTTTATCACATTGACTGCTTTTCTGACTGCATTCATTACGTGCATGCTTCTTACGCCTGTCCTTGGGAATGGTATATATAAAGGGATGGGAGGAGGAAATGAAGTGAAGGAATACACAGAGGAAGAAATCAATGCAGCCATTGCACGGGGAGAGCATGGACTGGCGCAGCAGATGAGCCAGGACCAGCACCTGCTTCAAGATCATATCCTGCCGGAAGAACTTGAAATACAGTT
>CAJTDX010000128.1 GCA_910575155.1 Lachnospiraceae bacterium | reverse complement strand
TTATGGCGTCGCTGTATTGCGAATCATCCTCGCACACTTCAAAGTACCTCCAGTCTATCCAGTCCAATGCACGGACTTTTTCCATCACTTTTTCAACCTCATCCGGATGTTCAACATAGAAGCGTCCAATTTCTAATTGATCTGGCTCGCCGTATAATTCGTCTAACACTTCACCCGTCTTTTGGTCCACCACAATCCAGTTTTCTAAAATATCATGTTCTAAAGTCATTGAAGATACAGACTGTTCATACGTCAGTTGATAAAAACCGACAATTTCTGTATCAACTCCGCCCAGAGAATAGATTGGATAATCCACACCTATATCTAAAGAACTTGTTTCAATCCGGAAGGGATCTCCCACCTTCAGATGATTTTTTTCCGCCAGTTTTTTGGAAATGATTACTTTATAGGCATCGTCCTGTTTAATATGCCTCCCTTCTGTTAACGCAAAAGATCCATTCTTAAAGTACTTCTCATGCTGACTGTTGCAGGCTGTACGGGCCAGAGTCTTATACATGAGATT
>CAJTDX010000127.1 GCA_910575155.1 Lachnospiraceae bacterium | reverse complement strand
CCAAAAAATACGGAAAAAGTAAAGAACACAGACCAAACCCTATCATTCAAATGGGGCTGTTTATGGACGGGGATGGAATCCCCCTTGCTTTCTCACTCTTTCCGGGAAATGCAAATGAACAGACATCCCTAAAGCCATTAGAAAAGAAAGTCCTTGGGGATTTCGGATGCCAGAAATTCATTTATTGCAGTGATGCCGGACTGGGTTCTGAATCCATCAGGGAATACAATCACATGGGAGAACGAGCTTATATCGTAACGCAGTCCATCAAAAAGCTGAAGAAAGAAGAAAAAGAATGGGCTTTAAATCCGCAGGGCTTTAAAAGAATATCTGATGATACCCCTGTCGATATCACAAAGCTTTCTGCGGATGACAAAGGGCTTTATTACAAAGACGAACCCTATACCACAAAGAAACTGCATCAGCGCCTGATCATTACGTATTCCCCTAAATATGCCCTTTATCAGAAATCGATCCGTGACAAACAGGTAGAGAGGGCACAGAAGATGCTGGATTCAGGGAAGTCCAAAAA
>CAJTDX010000126.1 GCA_910575155.1 Lachnospiraceae bacterium | reverse complement strand
GAAGCAAAAGAAGTAATCGGAAATAAAAACGCAACGCAAAAACAGGTGGACGACGCGAAGAAGAAACTGGAAGACGCGGTGAATCTGCTGGAGAGCAAGAAACCGGAAGAAAAGCCGGATGATACGGCCAGCGAGGAATCTGTCACAGAGCTTTCAACAGCAGTAACGGAAGCAGAAAACAAGTACCAGGAAAGCGATTACACAGAGGAAGACTGGAAGGTATTTGCAGACGCAGTGAAGGAAGCGAAAGAAGTAATCGGAAATAAAAACGCAACGCAAAAACAGGTGGACGACGCGAAGAAGAAACTGGAAGACGCAGTGAACCTGCTGGAGAGCAAGAAACCGGAAGAAAAGCCGGATGATACGGCCAGCGAGGAATCCGTGACAGAGCTTTCGACAGCAGTAACGGAAGCAGAAAACAAGTATCAGGAAAGCGATTACACAGAGGAAGACTGGAAGGTATTTGCAGACGCAGTGAAGGAAGCGAAAGAAGTAATCGGAAATAAAAACGCAACGCAAAAACAGGTGGACGAC
>CAJTDX010000125.1 GCA_910575155.1 Lachnospiraceae bacterium | reverse complement strand
GGTGGACATTGAAAAAGGGCTTGTAAAAACGGTCATTGTCAAAGACTTATCACGCTTCGGCAGGAACTATATTGAAGTCGGCTCTTACTCCGAAATCATCTACCCCGAAGCGGGCATAAGGTTCATTGCCATCATGGACAACGTGGACACGGGCAGCCTTGAGAGCAACGAATTTGCCGCCTTTACCAACCTTTTCAACGAATGGTATCCAAAAAGCACGAGCAAAAAGGTAAAGGAAGTCAAGAAAGCGAAAGGGCTTGCGGGGGAGCATCTGGGCGCACCGCCATACGGATATTTACAGAATCCAGATGACAAAACCCGTTGGCTTGTGGACGAGGAAGCAGCAGTAACCGTCCGCAGGATATTCTCACTCTGTATGCAGGGAAAAGGCGTGTCAGCCATCGCCACAGCCCTCTGGGAAGATAAAGTGCTAACCCCGTCAGCCTACAAAGTGTCAAAGGGAATCGGCGTTGCAAAAAAATCGGAACATCCCTATAACTGGGAGCCAGCCACGATTGCATCCATTCTGGAAAATGTGGCATATATCGGC
>CAJTDX010000124.1 GCA_910575155.1 Lachnospiraceae bacterium | reverse complement strand
TTTCTTCGGGAAGTTCCCAATACCACCCATTGCCTTCCTTTATTGACTTAACGCCGAGAGATTTTTTTGCTTCGTCAAGCACTCTTTTTGAGATGCCGGTATTCTGTGCTTTCTTTAATATAAGCTGCTGTTGGTATTTCCCATCAGACAGGCAATCCATAATTAATTTCTCTGCTTGTTCGGATTTCTTTTCACGGCTGATGCCGTTCAATAAATCATCAATGGAAATGTCATAATGACCTTTCCACACAAATCCAGTTTCTTTATTCAGTTCAAAAGCAATAGGCTCGCCTTCAGGCGCAAGGGAAGATTTTTCATGCGCAACTACCCGCACTTCTTTGTTTTCCTTGAGCCTGCCGACAATGAGTACGCTTCGTGCCGTTGCTTGGAAGTCGATTGAGCCAAGCCCTCTGTAATTTGCTTTGCCGCCGTGTACTTTATTCAAGTGTCCGACAAGGATAACGGCACATCCATGTTTTTCCGCTACCCGACCTAACTGCGAAAGGACATTGCGGACTTCGTTTGCCCTGTTCATATCAATTTGAGCGCCGATATACGCTTGTACGGGGTCTAAAATAATT
>CAJTDX010000123.1 GCA_910575155.1 Lachnospiraceae bacterium | reverse complement strand
CTTTTCATGATCGCCGGGATATTTTTTGTTGACAGAGTCCTCGATCGCAAACAGGCGGTTGCAATACTGTACTCCCTGGACAGCCGGCTGGCTGTAATCATACTGCTTTCCCTTGGGGACTGCGTCAATAAAATATCGTCGTATGTGCGCCCAGCAGGAACAGCGTTTAATATCTGGCAGGCCATTATAGCCCTGGTAGCCATCTGTTTCCAGATATCCGTGGAAGCCGTTCAGGAATTCCCTTGCATGATTTCCGCTTCTGGCAGGGGAATACCCATACAGAATGATCGGAGGAAGACCATCCTCACCGCTCCGGAACAGCCACATGAATGACTGTGTCTGCGCCCGGCGGTCTTCTTCCTTAAGTACCTGAATCCTGGTTTCATCTGCCATTGCAAAGCTGCGTTTCAGCAGTTCCCGATGAAAGTAATCATACATTGGCTGAAAGTAATTTTGGGAGCAGTAGATGATCCAGTTGGCAAGTGTCGTCCTGCTGATCCGGGCACCATACTGTTTCCAGTCTTTCTCCTGACGGTACAGGGGAAGTCCATTGGCGTACTTCTGATACATCGTCCATGCAACGGTG
>CAJTDX010000122.1 GCA_910575155.1 Lachnospiraceae bacterium | reverse complement strand
CTTTTCATGATCGCCGGGATATTTTTTGTTGACAGAGTCCTCGATCGCAAACAGGCGGTTGCAATACTGTACTCCCTGGACAGCCGGCTGGCTGTAATCATACTGCTTCCCCTTGGGGACTGCGTCAATAAAATATCGTCGTATGTGCGCCCAGCAGGAACAGCGTTTAATATCCGGCAGGCCATTATAGCCCTGGTAGCCATCTGTTTCCAGATATCCGTGGAAGCCGTTCAGGAATTCCCTTGCATGATTTCCGCTTCTGGCAGGGGAATACCCATACAGAATGATCGGAGGAAGACCATCCTCACCGCTCCGGAACAGCCACATGAATGACTGTGTCTGCGCCCGGCGGTCTTCTTCCTTAAGTACCTGAATCCTGGTTTCATCTGCCATTGCAAAGCTGCGTTTCAGCAGTTCCCGATGAAAGTAATCATACATTGGCTGAAAGTAATTTTGGGAGCAGTAGATGATCCAGTTAGCAAGTGTCGTCCTGCTGATCCGGGCACCATACTGTTTCCAGTCTTTCTCCTGACGGTACAGGGGAAGTCCATTGGCGTACTTCTGATACATCGTCCATGCAACGGTGGATGCGGTCGC
>CAJTDX010000121.1 GCA_910575155.1 Lachnospiraceae bacterium | reverse complement strand
GTAACCGCCAAATAATGATGCGGTCAGATATAAAATTACCCCAGCCCTTTGCGAGTTGGAGTAATTCACTATAATTCACATGCGATTTTTGATAGATTGGAGTTTTTTACTCCAGGGTGCAAGCTCTGCGAGCTGATCATCGGTCATCTCTTTTGTTGGACGATGATCCAGCAGAAATTTCAGATATCCGTAAATGTTCAGGTCATGCGCTTTTGCCATCTCAACCATAGTGTAGACCACTGCGCTGGCATTGGCGCCATTTACAGAATCACTGAACAGCCAGTTCTTGCGGCCAACCGCAAATGGACGGATTGCGTTCTCGCTGAGATTGTTCGTAAAGCTGCAGCGGCCGTCCTCCAGATAGGTTTCTGCGGTATCCTTCCGGTTAAGGACGTAATTCACTGCCTTATCCATGCGGGTATTGCGGACAGGGCTCTGCTGATCCAGCCATGACCAAAAAGCCTCCAAGATAGGTTTTTCCTTCTCGAGACGCAGCTGTTTCCGCTTTTCATGATCGCCGGGATATTTTTTGTTGACAGAGTCCTCGATCGCAAACAGGCGGTTGCAATACTGTACTCCCTGGACAGCCGGCTGGCTGTAATCATACTGCTT
>CAJTDX010000120.1 GCA_910575155.1 Lachnospiraceae bacterium | reverse complement strand
AGAACTAATTCGACAGCCCCAAAAACATAAAACCGACAAAAAATTTTACATATCTATTTCTTATCAGGAAAGTCTAAATTTCATAGACACAAGATTTTTTACAGCCTCGAAACAACGAATGGCAATCTATTATGGGTTGCCATTTCTTTTTGTTAGGCCAAGGGCCTGTTTACCAATATGGAGTTTTTCGTGTTCCGAAAAATGGAATATTGGTAAACAAATAAACCACCTGCTCTGCGGGTGGTTGGAGTTGCTTCAGCTTACAGTAAAAACCTCCAATGTTATAATAATGTTGGTTTGCCAGCCACATTAAAAACAAAGGAGGTATCCATATGGATAATAATAGTCTATCACATACAAAATGGAATTGTAAATATCATATCGTTTTTGCGCCAAAGTTTAGAAGAAAAATAGTATATGGACAATTAAAACAGGATATAGCAAATATACTAAGTACTTTATGTAAAAGGAAATGTGTCCATATAGTGGAAGCGGAAATGTGCAGAGATTAAATTGTACCCCTTGTCAAGGACATTTTGAATTTGTGTAGTACCCGATTTTTGGACATCTACACACAATCCATACCCCATGCTATGGACAGGAGATTTCGTGCGATT
>CAJTDX010000119.1 GCA_910575155.1 Lachnospiraceae bacterium | reverse complement strand
ATGAGATGGTCAAGCTTTTTTGTAACACTTAAAAGGAAAAGTTTTGACATAGATCATGCCTGCATTCTCTTTTCAAATGGTGTCATATATCCATTGGATGAATGCGGGCGGATATGATTATAGTAGACATATACATAATCCCTGGTTGCATTATTTAGTTCTTCATCTGATGAAAAACGATGTTTGCTGATGAATTCTGCCTTGAATGTTCCATAAAAGCTTTCCATTGGAGAGTTATCGTAGGGACAACCCGCTTTACTCATGCTCTGCTGAACCCTTTCTTCTTTACAGTAATCTGTAAATGCCCGCGATGTATACTGTGAACCCTGATCACTATGTAACATCAGATTTTTTGGATAATGATTTCTCTCCAAAGCTGCTTTTAGTGTCTGTATAGCCAGTTTTGAATCGATATGGCTGCTGTTTAGGGTTGCTACCACGGATCTGTCAAACAGATCAATAATGCTGCAATTATACCGCTTCCTTCCATCTTCCATAAAAATATAAGTAAAATCCGTACACCATTTCTCATTTGGCTTTTCTGCATGGAATTCCCTGTTCAGATGGTTTTTAAATTTTTTATAGCAGCCCTCCTTTTTGTATGCAGGCTTTTTGGGTGTTACCGTGGAG
>CAJTDX010000118.1 GCA_910575155.1 Lachnospiraceae bacterium | reverse complement strand
TGTCACAGCAGAAGCTCCATATCCTGCTGGCAGATTATAATTTAGCCTGACAGGGCAACAAAAAACAGAATAAATGAGTAAAATGAGGACCTTGTGAGACACACATCTTTCAAGGTCTTCTTCCTTCTTTTCTTTTTTCCTCCCATTCCTCTAACCTGCCCCTAAATATCCCATCCTCCAAGCCAAGCACCTCATCTTTTTTCTCTTTCTTCTTTCCCTTCTCCTTCCCTTGAAACCACTGGATTTCTTCCTTTTTCTGGAGAGAGAAAAGCCCCCCTGAAAGACTGAAAAAGAGCATTCTTTTCTTTCTTTTTCTATCATTTCTTCCATCCTTTTTCCCATGAATCCCTCTTAAAAATCTCATCCTAAAGGCATCCCTTTCTTCTTCTTTTTCCCTTTCTTTTTTCCTCCTAATCCCTTGGAAACACTGGGGTTCTGGGGATTTCTTTCTTTTCCCTGGAGAGAGGTAAATAACCATTCTGGGGCTGAAAAAGAGGATTCTTTTCTTCCTTTCTTTCTTCCTTTTTCCTTTCTTTCCATTCCCCTAAGCCTGCCTTAAAAATCTCATGCTCAAGGCAAGGAAGCTATTCTTCTTTTTCTTTTTTCTTTCTTCCAGTCTATTGGAAAGACTGTGGGTTCCTGGGGTGTGTTTCTGTTTTTGGAGAGAGAAAAAGAGAGAAGAAAGAGGGGAGATATGAGGGTGATGTGGGAAGAGAAGGGAGAGAATTTTATGATATTATTTTGGAAAAAAGAGAGGGAGGAAGAAGAGAGGAGAAGAAGAGGAGGGAGGATAGGATAAAATCTGCCATGAGGATATAGAGCTTCTGCCATGACA
>CAJTDX010000117.1 GCA_910575155.1 Lachnospiraceae bacterium | reverse complement strand
TAATCATAATTGTAACTGTTATATACCTCTGCCAGTTTGGGGTCAAACGCACTGTTGGCAGAATACTCGTAACGCACATAGGCGCCTTCGGAAACCACGCTGTGTGAAAAGCGGAATCCGGAAGGGGTCATCTCCTTAAGCGCCAGACCTGTCACTGCGTCTATGGAAGGAGCGGTCCATTCCGCGCTCATTGGCGTGCCTTCTACCTTGTTCGAATAGCCGTTTTCACTATCATATATATAAGTATAGGGCGTCAGGGTAAACGTATACCTGACGCCTGGCGTCACACCGCTTTTCTGGGTTTTGCTGTCATAAAAATTACTTACATAAAGATAGTCTCCTGAATCATAATCCCCGCTGCTTTCCACGACAGAGCCTGTATCAGAAGCTTTTACTTCCAATTTGACGCCTTCGCAGTTCGTACTCGTAAAAGAGAGCCAGAGTCTGATGGATGAGCCGCTTTCGGTGTTCCCGAGTACCGGCTGGGTGATGGAAGGAACAACCGTTTCCTCTTCTTTTTCAGAGCCGCTTTCGGTACCGGCAGTTTCTTCCTGCATCCCGCTCTGTGCTTCTGCCGTTTTCAGATTCCCAGGATCTTCATCCGGCACTGGAACCTCCGCCTCTGGCGTCTCGGTTTCCTCTTTTTTCATCTCTGCGCCCGTTTCCTGTACGTCAGAGACTGTCTGCGGCAATTCTTCCTGCAGGCTTTCTGTCACTTCAGCATGTTCTGTCTGTACTGCGTCCCCTGTCTGCTGGATTTGAGCCGCAGAAGCAGGGACTGCATCCAAAACTGTCAATGCTAAAACCAGTGAACCTGCCATAAGGCGTTTCACTAATTGTGGTTTTTTCATAAATCATGTCCTCCTTTGACTTAA
>CAJTDX010000116.1 GCA_910575155.1 Lachnospiraceae bacterium | reverse complement strand
GAACTAATTCGACAGCCCCAAAAACATAAAACCGACAAAAAATTTTACATATCTATTTCTTATCAGGAAAGTCTAAATTTCATAGACACAAGATTTTTTACAGCCTCTTAGGAGAAATCCCCTAGTACAGCGTTGCATAAATAACAGTGAATTAAATTGTTAAAGGTATCCCTGCATATGTCCATTTGAATGGATGCGCTGTAAGATTATACTGTTCTATAAAACGAAGGATACTTTTTTCAAGTTCTTCTATTGATACGTAGCTTTTCCTCTTGAGCAGCCTGCGGTTAATAATGCCAAACCAGATCTCTATCTGGTTCATCCATGAACTGTGCTTCGGAGTATATACAAATCGTATCCGGTGGGAAGGATCATGCAGAAAACCTCCCCAGCTTTCCATGTTTTTAAGGATGCCTGCCTTCCCCTTCTTCCCCAGTTCCGTATCTATACCACAGGTTTCTGCCACGAACCGCACAAGTGATTCGGATTTATGGATATTAAGGCCATCACAGACAAATGTCCAGGATGCTTTCGGATCCGTGTTTACCAGTCCTTCCACGGCTTTTACGAAATCTTCTTCCGTCCGTGTGGAATTCAGGTATGGAGCTTCCATTCGTCCTGATGCAATGTCAAAAAAACCTATCAGGCTTGTCGTTCCATGACGTATATATTCAAATTCCTTTTTTGCACACTGCCCCGGCTGGGGCAGCTTATCCGGATATTTATGCTCCAGTGCCTGTATGCCTGTCATTTCGTCGGTTGAGATAATATGTTCCCCATTCCGGCTGGATTCCTGTGCCTTCTGGTATATCCCGCATATCTCATTCACTTTTTGTATAAAAGATTCGGGATCCTCCTCTTTTTCCGTGGAATGGAGCCAGTAACGGATCTTATGTGGTTGTAAG
>CAJTDX010000115.1 GCA_910575155.1 Lachnospiraceae bacterium | reverse complement strand
GCCTTCTACCACATAATCCTTATCCGTAAAAGCCACGCCACCGACTTCCCCATGAAAATCCTTTTCATATACATAGCGGTGGGATTCCCCACCGAAACTGCTACGCTGGTCAAACTCACATGGAAGTTCCAGTGACAAACTGTATTCCTTCCCTTTCTCAAAGACGTCTGTAGCAGTAAGCACTTTTCCTGTTGCTTGGTCACGCCAGTAGAAATTATAGTTTTCTCTCGAAACCATGCCGGAACCACCTGACATACTGCCATGATACTGCATGCTGACAACCGGGTCGCTGTATGATTCCCCTGTGTACGGGTCATCCATGTACCCAAAGGTAACACTGCTTACATTCAAAGTATTCTGTGCCGCCTGCACTTGGGTTACTTGATATGGCGTCCCCTGCATCTGTCCGGATAGAGCAATCACCGCCGCCATAAGCAGGGCTGCCGTTTTTCTATATATTTTTCTCATGATATTCCTCCTCGTGATATGTATCTGTAAAATGCATTCCTTTTCAGCCGACTGGCTTACAATAAACTTTCTAAAAATTGCTAAATTTCCCGGTCTAATTTTGACTTTGTTTCCAGTGCGACATATTCCTTAAAAACATTTAAAGAACTGTAATCTTTTTGGATTGAGACCAACTGGAATAAAGTTTGGTGGTAGTTCCATTTAATGAGACATTTTTATAGGTACGGATTCTGACATAGTATTTTTTCTTTTTAAGTCCGTTAATCGTCTTTTTAGTTTTATTCTTGCCTACGGTCACTATTTTAGTTTTGCGATTCTTGAATTTGCTGCTAGTAGAATATGCAAGCTCACACCCGGAGATCTGCGCAGACTGTCTCTTCCAGTTTGCTGTAAAACCTTTTCTTTTCGGCTTTATCTTAGTGATTTTGGTGGATTTTGGATATATG
>CAJTDX010000114.1 GCA_910575155.1 Lachnospiraceae bacterium | reverse complement strand
GAGCTTGCGGCAGTAATGTTCTTTATAAGTGAAGCGTTGGACAGTACATTGAGCCGAAAGCCGATGGATGTTTTAACTATGATCCGCTGAGGTTTACTGTTTTAAAAACACTAACAAAGAATAATATTTTCAACAGTATGGTAAGCTAATGCCGCTGTTATTATCTTTTTAGGGGGTGGAAAATGAAAAATTGGAAAAAATTGTATTTATCCTTGTGCCGCAGGAAAGCCAATTTTCTTATATTTCTTGTATTGGCAGGCCTTTCACTTTTGTTTTTAAGTATTTTTATGATCTACCAGTCTGCGGATCATACCATTGAAGAAATTAAAAAAAGTTATGGAAGCAGTTTTAAGCTGCGGGTAGTGAAAGATGAAAGCAAACCCGAATTTTTCAAAGAAGTGGAAGCATCAGGACGGGTTTACCGGATTTATTGCGGCCCCAATGTGAGCTTTGAGATGCTGGACCGGGTGCAGGCTGAAGTCGAAGATATTACAGAGTATGATGCTGGAAACGTCCAGTCTGTTTTGTTGTTAGATTACCAGTTGCTGGAGGGATCTTTTTATTATGGCTACATTGAACAGCTTGCGCATCCAAGCCCTGGTTATATACATACGGCAGAAGAAACCAAAAATCTGTTATATAGAACTCTGGCCCGTACAACTTGCAATAGTCAACATGACAAGTACTTTCAGAACGGCTCTTTTGCGTTAACAGAAGGAAGGCATATTAAGCAGGACGATGCCTATAAAGTAATCATTTCCAAAAAACTGGCGGAAAAAAATCATTTGAAGGTGGGAGATCCCTTCCGGATTGAAACAAGTTCTTTAGATATAGGTGTGGATTATCCAATCTATTCTCTGGGCGGAGTTGATACAGAAATTGTCGGTTTTTATCAACTGACGTATGAACAGTCTGTATCTT
>CAJTDX010000113.1 GCA_910575155.1 Lachnospiraceae bacterium | reverse complement strand
AAAAATATTTACTTGAATTCTTTTATCAGAACCTTTTTCTCCTATGCACCTGTTATGGAATGGGCAGCCTTTACATTCAGCCTTTGGACAGCGGTACTCTTTTGTTACAGTATTTATTGTTCTATTGAGCCGGTGCAGCGGAAGTGTTTTTCCTCCGGGACAGATGAATCTGTCATCCTTTTCATCATACTGAAAATCTTTCCTTTGAAATTCTGTAGTTCCTCTTTTTTGTTCCGTTCTTTTAGGTGTATAAAAATTTATGCCTCTTTCTGATAACTGTTGGTTGATAAGGTTTGTATCATAGCCACTGTCGGCACATGCTTCCTGTATTTTCAAACCCAGATTTTTCTCAATATAATCAATCCTTTTGATATACGGCTGGCTGTCAGGCACATTACCTGCTGTAGCTGCCACATCAATTATGATTCCGTTTTTAGAGTCTACGGTTTCATGCGACAAGTAGTGCATTCCCTCCGCTTTCCCTTTCCTCTTGTAAAATCCCGATTCGGGATCTGTTCTGCTTTCACGGCGGCTAATGATTTCTATTTTTTCCTTCCGTTTCCTGCATCTGACGGGCTTGATTTTCCCTTCCGATTCCAACTGGGCCCGTACCGTTTCTTCATATTGGTCTAGTTCTTTGAGGTATTCATTTGTTACTTCTTCTGTTTGCTTGATGTATTCTGTGTTCCGGGATGCGTTTGCCTTCATATGTGTCGAATCTGTAAAAACCAGCTTGCCGTCTGCCAGACCCTTTTCTATGCATATGGAAACAATTTTCTGAAAGATATTCCGAAAAAGCTCGCTGCCGTTGAAACGGCGACGTCTGTTCTGGGAAATCGTAGAATGGTCTGGAACTTTATCCATGATATCAAGACCAAGAAACCAACGGTATGCCATGTTCACCTGAGTCTCTTCTGATATTCTTCTTTCGGAATTGATGCCATAAAGAAAACCGATGAGAAGAAACTTGATTAAGGCCACTGGATCAATAGATGGACGCCCATTGTTATGACAGTACATATTTTCTACTTCGT
>CAJTDX010000112.1 GCA_910575155.1 Lachnospiraceae bacterium | reverse complement strand
AGTGGTAATCGCACGAAATCTCCTGTCCATAGCATGGGGTATGGATTGTGTGTAGATGTCCAAAAATCGGGTACTACACAAATTCAAAATGTCCTTGACAAGGGGTACAATTTACCGTTCATACAACTTTTCATTAAAATATATTGCATTTTCCTTTAGCAGCACAAGAATTGTTGACCCGCCAAATTCAAAATACCCTTTCTCCTCACCTGCATTTACATCGCCTTGGTCTAACGGTTGACTATAATTCTTGATTTTCCCCACTAATAATGCCCCTATTTCCATCTGGATCATTGTCCCAAATTGATCTGTCTCGATCACTTGATATTCCCTGCTGTTTTGGACAAATACCGGAACTGTTCTCAAAGCAATTGGTCTGACACAATGCAATTTTCCCTGTATTTTCCTGAAATTTCGTATCCTTCCATTTGCCATATAACAGTACCTGTGATAACCGGCAGGCGACAAGCGAAATATAAGCGCCGCTCCATTCCGAAATGCCTTAGTTAGCTTATGATCCTCCAGTAAATCTTCCAGATAAAATCTTGTATTTTTTATCATAAAAACAAAGTCCTTTTTTATTCTTATATGAGTTAATAATCCATCACATGGACTAATCAGATGACCTTGCGTCAGATCACAGCACTCAATTCTTCTTTTCCTGATAAAGAAATCATTAAAAGATGAAAACCCTTTTGGAGGAATTTCTATATCATCCATATCAATTTTATGTTTCCAGATATAATATGGCACAAGCCATCTGGATAAGCTGGATGAAAGAAATTTGCCTGCAATATGTGACACTCCCGGCTGCACAAGAAATTTTAGGATCATCCTTCCAAATACCGTCTTATATAGAAAACATAACACAAACGATTCTCTCATAGCGCATCCCCTCCCATAAGAAATACCTTTCCTAACGCCTCTAGGAAACCAAGAATAATAATCCCTGTTTTCCCAAGCAATCCTGGCTTTTTGGTGTTAGTATATAAGTGTGGACAGAAAAAGTTGAACAACCTATACTATCAAGTGAAAGAGCAAAGGAGACGTTCAACATGGCGAAAAACCAAAAATCTTACACTCCGGAA
>CAJTDX010000111.1 GCA_910575155.1 Lachnospiraceae bacterium | reverse complement strand
AGGAAGAACACTTCGGATTCTTATATGTGGGTATACTGCAGCATCAGGGACTGTAAACGGCCGGTTCGGTATTTTGAATATCAGCCGGGGCGGGGCGGAAAATATCCGAAAGCGTTTTTAAAAGGATATACCGGATACATCCATACGGATGCTTATACCGGATACAATGGGGTAAAGGATGTCATAAGATGCCTGTGCTGCACCCATCTGCGCCGTGCTTTTGTGGACGCGCTGCCAAAAGACATCCATGGCCCGGAGGCTTCAAAACCTGCGGAAGCGGTCCTGCGGCTGAATAAGCTGTTTGAGATTGAAAAGGAACTGGACGGCCTTCCCCCAAAACAGAAGAAAAAAGAGCGGCTAAACCGCGAGAAACCGCTTCTCGAGGCTTTCTGGTCATGGGCAGAGATAAGTTCTGCCGGGGAACTGCCAAAGTCGAAGCTCCGTACAGCTTTCCAGTATGCCCTGAACAACCGGCAGGAATTTTTTAATTATCTTGAGGATGGGAACTGCTCCATCAGCAATTCCCTTGCGGAGAACTGTATCCGTCCGTTTGTAATCGGTCGGAAGAACTGGCTGTTTGCGGGAAGTCCGAAGGGTGCTGCCGCAAGTGCAGGGATCTACACTTTGGTCGAGACGGGGAAAGTCAATGGACTGGATGCAATGAAGTATATCAAATATATCCTGTCCGATATGCCGGAGAGTACATTTCTTGAAAATCCGGAATATCTGGATGGGTAGTGTAAATTAGTTTGTGTTTTTGGAAATAAATGGCTCCTTTTTGGTAAGAATTAGGATATGGAAATTCTTATCGAAAAGGAGTATTTTTATGCCAGTAGCAAAGGAACAAATTCGACAGATTATCTCAGAAAACAACTTAAACAGCGTCACTGATGTCTATGCCCTGCTCCGGGACAGTTTCAAGGATATCCTGCAGGAACTCATGGAGGCTGAGCTGGATGCAGTCCTCGGCTATGAGAAAAACCACAAAGGGGATTCACACACGGATATCAAACGCAACGGACATTCTCCCAAAAACCTCAAGAGCCAGTATGGGGAATTCCAGATTGACGTGCCCAGGGACCGGAAGGGGGAGTTCGAGCCAAAGCTGATACCAAA
>CAJTDX010000110.1 GCA_910575155.1 Lachnospiraceae bacterium | reverse complement strand
AACATCTTGATGCCTGGGAAATGCCATCGACTGAGGCATTTCAAGAATCATTCTTAGGTTTAGCCGCCTAATAATGATATTTTAAGCGATTCCATAAGATTTTTCAAGGCATAGTACCCGCTATGCCCAATGTTTATGTCCATTTTTCTCAAATTTCTTTTCCTGCACGATATTCAGTTGTCAATCTTCGGTTGGAATCTCATTCATTGAGATTCCGAGAAGTTATTTGTTTTCATGGTATAGTGTATCATCTTTCAGCAGTCTTTTCAATGCTTAATGCATATTTTCGTTCACGCAGAGATACCTGTGAAACTGTAAAACCACAGTATGAGACTATCCCAATCTTACTTTTATACGGAAATTCCCTTATGGTTCGTAGTCTTTGTAAGAAATTACAGTCGCAGCACATGCCGTATCAACTCTCCAGAAAGAAGGGGCATCCATGCCTGGCGTGTCCTTTGATGTTATTTCTAAGTATGAAAACAGTACACGCACGTCAAGTTTTTACTGCATAAAACGTGCTGCGTCCTTACTTTGCCAGCTCTAAGTTTTCTTTCACAGCAGGGCTGTGCCTGCGGTTTTATCCGACAGTTTCCTGGATTTGGCGTTTTTTTCGTGCGTTTTTATAGAATGATATAGGAAGAAGAAACATGGCAAATCAGAACCACCGGCTTAGCCGGTGGTTTGCTCACGCCCTATAAGGGCTCATTACCGGCTCTGGAGTCTAAAGACTCATCGAAAGGTTTGCCAGCCGCAACATCATTTTGTACTAAGTCCTAAAGGACTTTTTCTATTTGTTCTTTTTTGCTGGCTCACCCGTAAACGGGTCAATATACTCTTTCAGTGTTATTTGGTCATATTCATAATCTTCTTTTACCTGATTTTGAATATACTCTTGGATTTTCTTTGCATTTTTACCTACAGTGTCTACATAATATCCCCTGCACCAGAAATGTCTGTTCCCAAATTTATATTTCAAATTTGCATGTCTTTCAAATATCATAAGCGTACTTTTTCCCTTTAGATATCCTACAAAACTTGATACATTTATACTTGGTGGAATTTCCACAAGCATATGCACATGATCTATAATGTACCCATAACCGTGGACAATCTAATTAGTGTAGTCCCCTCATCTTAGACATATCGTCAAGTCGGTTCCGACAGATTGGACAGTCACACTAATTGGTTCCCG
>CAJTDX010000109.1 GCA_910575155.1 Lachnospiraceae bacterium | reverse complement strand
GTTTCGGGAAATTTCTCGAAACCATTAAAAATTGTTCTGTCCTGATAAATGTTGTAGAAAGCTATATTTTATCAGGATTTAAAAAATTTCAAAAGTTGTAAACTGGTGAATATAATAATGTAATGATGAAAAATAATGTTGACTTAGATTGGCTGGAGGGAAAGCTGGATAAAAAAGATTACCAAAAATTAGAAGACTATATTTTAAATCTTTGGTTGAAAAATGATGAACTGTTATTTAGGGTGGGATTCAGGTATGCGTGGTCGTTATTTAACGAATGTACCCCAAAATGAGATTTTCATATCTCGAAAGGAATATAAAAATTTGTTGCGTTTTGCTCTCGGATATGCTATTGTATACATACAAAGGGAAAGCCATAGAAGCGGCTCTACCCACATTATGACAAATTATTACCTCATGCGAGGTAAGCCGTCACTACTGCGAATAGTGGCGGCTATTTCTTTTTTCCCTTGTAAATCTGATAAATCAAATTAGCAAGGGCAACAATGAGTATTCCAATCTGGATTAAGTATGAACCCAGATAAGGACAAAACTCAAAATTGTGTTTAAGACAGTAAACACAAATATGTGGAGTGAATATCTTATCTGGAGGAATTAGAAAATGGCAAAATCACTATTTGAACAGTTAGGCGGCACATATCACGAAGAAAGTGGATATTTTATTCCAGATTTACGACTACCTGTCGAAGAAGAACAACTGATAGGCATTTGGGGACAGCGACATTTAGATTATCTGAAGCAATACCGCAGGGTTGCATATACCAATCTTCTTACAAGCGGAAAGTTGAACACTTATCTTGCCGACATTGACAGGCAGGCGCAGGAACGCTTTGAAAAGCTCATTGAGGGCATGAAACAGGCACGGGGCATAACGGAACAGCTAAAGGCTGAAAATGCCTTAGAATGGGTGGGACAGCTAGGTAACATAAGAGCTTGTGCAAGGGAGATTGTAAATGAGGAAATCATTTACACATAAAGAATTAAAATCAGAGGGTAGGGATGAAATATCTTGCCCTCTTGTTTTTATAAAAAATGGTATTGTGAACGGCACGCAACTTTTGTAAAATGTCTGCCTAAAACTATTGAAATTTACTTTGCATTTCTATATAATAACACCAGTTTACAACTTTTGAAATTTTTTAAATCCTGATAAAATATAGCTTTCTACAACATTTATCAGGACAGAACAATTTTTAATGGTTTCGAGAAATTTCCCGAAA
>CAJTDX010000108.1 GCA_910575155.1 Lachnospiraceae bacterium | reverse complement strand
TCGCCGCCATCTGCAAAATGGCAAAGACACAGAAACGGGTGACGGCGGTAGAAAAACCGATTGAGAACGCTAAGTTCACCATGCGCCTGTTCCTGATCCGCTTAGGTTTTATCGGGGATGAGTATAAAACTGCCCGCAAAATCCTGCTAAGAAACCTTACCGGCAACAGCAGCTGGAAATCCGGCCACCGCCCGGAACGTAATGAAAATGCTGCAATCCCACCAAATCCGGCAGAAGCGGCGCTTGTAGCAGCGCAGGAGCTTACCATTCCGCCGGAAGAAGCAGATGCCGCAGGATATGGGACACAGGAAGAGGATGCGGGAGGTGAAACTTATGGCAAATAGCAGATTCCCCAGCCGGGAAACCGTCGAACGGGTACGGAAAATGTACCCTAAAGGCACTCGGGTGGAGCTTATCCATATGGATGACCCTTACAGCCGCCTCAAGCCTGGTGACAAGGGCACTGTCCGCTTAGTTGACGATACGGGGACGGTGTTCGTGGACTGGGACTGCGGTTCCGGGCTTGGCATTGTTTATGATGTCGACCGGGTGAGGAAACTGTAGCACATTAACGGGGGAGCCTCTCATGGGGCTCCCTGAACTTTACGGTGGGCATGCCACCATGGCAGCCCCTTTTATTAAAAACGACACTTGCTTTTTATGGCAATGTGAGTGATAGATGTAACAGGGGATGCCAGGAACGGAGGTATTATGAGAGAAATAACAAAAATAGGGGGCAGAAACACGCAGCCCGTCAAACGTAAACGTGTCGCTGCCTATGCGCGCGTATCATCCGGCAAGGACGCGCAGCTTCATTCCTTATCTGCACAGATCAGTTACTATAATAGTTATATAGGAAGCCGGGGCGACTGGGAACTGGCCGGAATTTATGCCGATGAAGCAATGACCGGCACGAAAGAAAACCGCCCACAGTTCCAAAAACTGCTCTCCGACTGTCGGGCAGGGAAAATCGATATGGTAATTGTAAAATCCATTACCCGGTTAGCGCGCAACACGGTGACACTGCTGGAGACTGCCCGTGAGCTTAAAGCGTTGGAGATTGACATATTTTTTGAGAAAGAAAACATCCACACATTAAGCACGGACGGCGAACTAATGCTGACCCTGCTGGCTTCCTTTGCCCAGGAGGAAAGCCGATCCGCCTCGGAAAACGTCAAGTGGCGCATCCGCAAGAACTTTGAGCGAGGAATCCCTACGGGCGGCGGATTGTTCGGATACCGTTTTAAGGACGGTATGCTGCAGGTGGT
>CAJTDX010000107.1 GCA_910575155.1 Lachnospiraceae bacterium | reverse complement strand
TGGAAATAAATGGCTCCTTTTTGGTAAGAATTAGGATATGGAAATTCTTATCGAAAAGGAGTGTTTTTATGCCAGTAGCAAAGGAACAAATTCGACAGATTATCTCAGAAAACAACTTAAACAGCATCACCGATGTCTATGACCTGCTCCGGGACAGTTTCAAAGACATCCTGCAGGAACTTATGGAGGCAGAGATGGACGCCGCCCTTGGTTATGAGAAAAACCGTAAGGGGGATTTACAGACGGACAACAAACGCAATGGGCATTCCCCAAAGAACCTCAAGAGCCAGTATGGGGAGTTCCAGATTGACGTGCCCAGGGACCGGAATGGGGAATTTGAGCCGAAACTAATACCGAAATATCAGAGGGACATATCCGGCATCGAGGAAAAGGTGATTTCCCTGTATGCGCGTGGGATGAGCACCCGGGACATACACGACCAGTTAAACGACCTGTATGGGATTGAGCTGTCTGCAGAGATGGTCAGCAAGATCACAGACAAGATCCTTCCGCAGGTAAAAGAATGGCAGTCACGCCCCCTGAACCCGGTGTACCCGTTCGTTTTCATGGACTGCATCCATTACAAAGTCCGGGAGGATGGGCGGATCTTAAGCCGCGCAGCCTATGTTGTGTTGGGCGTGACAGCAGAAGGTTACAAGGAGATTCTTAGCATTACCGTCGGGGCAAACGAAACCAGCAAGTTCTGGCTTGGGATGCTGAACGACCTGCACAACCGGGGAGTAAAAGATGTGCTGTTCTTCTGCGTGGATGGGCTGCCGGGGTTCAAGGAGGCCATACAGGCGGTATTCCCTAAAGCAGAAATACAAAGGTGCGTCATCCACATGCTGCGAAATTCTTTCAAATATATCAGTTACAAAGACCTGAAAAAGTTTGCCTCTGACTTCAAGGCGGTCTACAATGCCCCGAACGAGTCGGCAGCCCTTTCAGAGTTGGAAAACATAAAANACAAAAAGCGTATTCCCCAGTGACACGTCTTTGGAGAAAATGCTGTACCTGGCGAGCCAGAATGTAACAAAGAAATGGACCCAGAGATACCGGAACTGGGACCAGGTCTTGAACCAGCTGATTGTCCTGTATGGGGAACGGCTCACACAGCACCTGTAAAAAAGACCGGGGGTGGCAGTATCTGAAAATCCCTGCCGCCCCAGCTTTATTCCATCGGCATTTATATTATTGCCAGAAAATCCCAACCTTATTCCGGAGGCCGGGTGTGGGCAGGGCCCACGGAAAGAGCAATAAGATACAATGCCTGTTTGCCATACAAAAAATTTGAAAAAATGTATAAACTGTATCTAAATGGTTATACTATA
>CAJTDX010000106.1 GCA_910575155.1 Lachnospiraceae bacterium | reverse complement strand
GGAAAAGGATGTGGGATTTCAAAGACAACCAGGATGTTGGCTCAGAAGCAGCCATACATTCAAAGAGTGCGTAACAGCTCACTGGTCGAGAGGTCCTGCGCCGAAAATGTCCGGGGCTGAAACACGACGCCGAAGCCGCGGGATGCTTGTAAAAGCATCGGTAGAGGAGCATTGCCGGCGCGAAGAAGCGGTACTGGAAAGAGCCGTGGAGCGCCGGGAAGAGAGAATGCCGGAATGAGTAGCGAGAGGAAGGTGGGAATCCTTCCGGCCGAATATCCAAGGTTTCCAGAGTAAAGCTGATCTGCTCTGGGGAAGTCGGGGCCTAAGGCGAGGCCGAAAGGCGTAGCCGATGGACAACAGGCTGATATTCCTGTACTACAGCATAACAGAACTGTGGGGACGCATGCGCAAAAGATGAGCCGGGAATGGAAAGCCCGGTGCAAGCGAAGGAGGGGCCAGGCAGGGAAAACCGTCTGGCAGACCCAAGGGCGTGACGCGGAGCGAACAAAAGTAGCGAAGCATCCAAAGCGTGTGCCGAGAAAAGCCGCTATTGTTTATGCTGTACCCGTACCGTAAACCGACACAGGTGGATGAGGAGAGAATCCTAAGGCCGACGGGAGAAGCATTGTCAAGGAACTCGGCAAAATGACCCCGTAACTTCGGGAGAAGGGGTGCCTGCGAAGGCAGGCCGCAGAGAATAGGCTCAAGCAACTGTTTAGCAAAAACACAGGTCTATGCAAAACCGCAAGGTGAAGTATATGGGCTGACGCCTGCCCGGTGCTGGAAGGTTAAGAGGAGAGGTTAGCGAAAGCGAAGCTTTGAATTGAAGCCCCAGTAAACGGCGGCCGTAACTATAACGGTCCTAAGGTAGCGAAATTCCTTGTCGGGTAAGTTCCGACCCGCACGAAAGGCGTAATGATTTGAGCACTGTCTCGACAATGCACCCGGTGAAATTGAAGTGCCAGTGAAGATGCTGGCTACCCGCGCCAGGACGGAAAGACCCCATGGAGCTTTACTCCAGTTTGGCACTGGGATTCGGTACTGCATGTACAGGATAGGTGGGAGGCAGAGAAGATGTGACGCCAGTCATGTCAGAGCCGCTGTTGGGATACCACCCTTGCAGTACTGGGTTTCTAACCAGCCGCCGTAAGCCGGCGGTGGGACAATGCCAGGCGGGGAGTTTGACTGGGGCGGTCGCCTCCGAAAGGGTATCGGAGGCGCTCAAAGGTTCCCTCAGAATGGTTGGAAACCATTTAAAGAGTGCAAAGGCAGAAGGGAGCTTGACTGCGACACCGACGGGTGGAGCAGGTACGAAAGTAGGACTTAGTGATCCGGTGGTATAAAGTGGGATT
>CAJTDX010000105.1 GCA_910575155.1 Lachnospiraceae bacterium | reverse complement strand
TTGCTACGAAAATAAAGCTCGTAGCCAAGAACTGAACCTTGACAACAAATGTTTTCAACCATCATGGAAGCATCACAATAAAGCAGTCATAAAACTGGCTGCTGTCAGTGAAATATTGCTAATGCGTAGAATCAGGCTTGTACTTCCACATGGTAGCCATGCTTCTCTAATTCCCGTATGTACCGGGAAAGCTGTTTTTGTTCACAGTTTTTACGTCTGGCTTCAAAACAGGATTCATCAAAAAGAGTGCCTTGCTTTAGCATGGTGTAAATAATTACAAGAAGTTTTCTTGCAAGGGCAATAATAGCTTTTTTAGCCCCTTTCTTCTGTTTGATTCTCCAATACCAGGCGGACAGATAGGTATTGCGTTTTCCGGCGATTATCCAGGCAATTTCACAAAGCATACTTTTTATGTAAGGATTGCCTTTCGTGACAGATGTGCTTTTCCGTTTCCCGGCGCTTTCATTATTGCCGGGGCACAGGCCTGCCCATGAACAGATATGCTCCGCGGTTTTGAACGGTTTCATATCAATGCCAATTTCAGCAATGATTGCGCAGGAGGCCGTTGTGCTGATTCCATAAATGCTGCTTAACTGCTCCACCTGCAAAGCAAATGGGGCCATGTCCGCCTCAAGACTCTTTTCGATTTCAGCAAGATGTTCTTTTAAGGAGTCATAATGGTCCATAAGAATCTTCAGGAAGGCTTTTTGATGTTCTGACAGGGTTCCATTTACAGACATGAGGATTTCATCTATACGGTTTCTTGTCTTTGTTTTTAAGCAGGAATCCAAAGCAGACCGATCAATCTGTCCATGCTCAGTGAGATGCCGGATGATGTTCCTGCCGGAAGCGCCAAAAATATCAGAAATAAAAGAGGAAAGGCGAAAGCCAGAGCTTTGCAGGAACTTCTCAACTCTGTTTTTCTGGGATGTGATATCACGGATGACACTTTTACGGTAACGGTTTAAGTCACGGAACTCCCGGATTCTTTTTTCGGGAATAAAGCTGCCATTCAAAAGCCCGGCACGTAACAGGGTGGAAATCCATTCAGAATCCCGCATGTCTGTTTTCTTGCCAGGGACATTCTTCATATGGCGTGCGTTTACAACCAGCAAGGTAATATCACCGCCAAATGCTTCTTCCAGTATTTCGTAAATAGGCATCCAGTAAATACCTGTGCTTTCCATAGCGACATGATGGCAGTTTTGAGAAACGATCCAGTCCCGTAAAGCAATCATATCCGGGATTAATGTGGTAAACTCCCGGATTTCAGAGTTTGTCGGCTTACCCAAAGGACCAGTCAGGATACAGGCAACAATTTTATCTTTGTGGACATCCAGCCCGCAGGAAATTTCCAGAAGGTCTTTCATACAGAGCATCTCCTTTGCAATAGAATGGGCAGGAGATTTGCCCGAGGTGATACGGACTTTGCTACTCGTGCTAACCATAAAAGGCGCGACAATATGCTGTGCTCAAGGGCAAAACATTTACGTTGAAAAACGGGGTGCAGATCCTCCAAGGTGCGTCCAAACTTAATCCTGCCTAAAACTATTATAAATCAAAACAGGAAGCTAAAACAGTAGTGGAGCCAGCCCCCTCCTATTTTCATTATAGGCTGTGATAACACTTCATGATTCGTTGAAAA
>CAJTDX010000104.1 GCA_910575155.1 Lachnospiraceae bacterium | reverse complement strand
CTTATCTGCTTTGTTTTCATGTCTTAAAATTCTTGTTATCCACATCCACCTCCTGTAAGTCCGGCTCAACCGGGCCTTGGCCCTATTGGAATCAATTTTGCAAACTTGTTTCGCAATTTCCTAACAGATGATGAACGTTGTTTCTACGAAACAATCGACTTAACGGACGGAAGCTTTTTGTAAATTAGCTCTGCAATCACAGCTAATTTATCATAGAGCAAAAATTTATGATGCGTACAACCTGCCGTTACCCCTGACAAAAGTGACGCCGCTTCATACAGCGGCCGCCAAATTGCTCCTGTGTAGTACATAAACACATCTCCTTTCCTTGTTGCTGCGCTGTTTCCTATGCATATAGGTATACTCGCATGATATTTTCTGTAATTTATACTAATTATACTTTCGTGCAATATTTTTACAAGTACTATACTTTTTTATAGTACCTATATAAAATTGGTACATTGTTTTATGAAAAAATGTATGTTATATTATTCCAAAAAGGAGTGACAGGAATGAAAAAAAGTACATTGGCTGTTGAACGCTGCAAAACAGTTTCAACCATACAAAAAATTTTAGGCGGTAAATGGAAAATTGAAATCATTTATTACATCGCCTTTCGGGATATACACCGCTTCGGAGAGCTTCGCAGGCAGATCGGCGATATCACAGAATCGAGCCTGACAAAACAGCTTCGGGAATTGGAAGCAGACGGATTTATTACCCGTCATGATTACAAAGAAGTCCCTCCTCATGTGGAATATAACCTTACTGACTTGGGGAAAAGTTTCATTCCCGTCTTTGAGCATATGAAACAGTGGGGAGATGAAAATCTTAGCGAGTAAATAAATCATGGTATCTGGCAGTCGCATAAAATAATTTAGGAAGTATTACTTATGGCAACAAATAACATACGCTACATATGCAATCCAAACAGGGGCATTGAATTGGTTTTCTGCGAAAATTCAACAATATCCTATCCTACGCATAACCATATTTCCGTATTTACAATCGGCATTGTATTAGACGGCTCTATTCTGCTGACTACGGATCATAAAGTAACTTTTTATGAAAAAAATCAAACTTTTATGATCTATCCATATATGCCGCACAGCATTTCAGCACAGAACAGCTACACCTTGTTAAGTTTATGCATTAATAAAAACATCGCCGCACATTATTCCACTGATAAAATACGAAGTAGTATAATGGCTCTGCTGATGAGTGCTTTAAATACAGAAAGAATCAATCAGTATCAGATCTTACATCTATTAAATTGTTTAAACTCCATTACCAACTATACGAATTGGCATTCTGAAAGCCAAAATCCATTTATCAATCATCTGAAAAAACAGTTGGAATTATATCCTGAAAACAAATTTTGTATTGAAGAAATGGCACAAAACGCATTTATCAGTAAGTACCATTTTATCCGATGTTTTAAGGCAGAAGTGGGACTTACGCCGCATCAGTTCCAACTTCAAAACCGCATCCGTAAGGCACAACGATTGATTCACAACACCAAAACAATAACAGAAGTGGCTTTCGAGCTGTTGACAAACCTCCTAATTCGTAAATGTCACAAGATATCATGATAAAAATCTAGCAAAAATAACAGAAATATTCCAAAGAAAAAAGTCATGGTTCTCTATGCCATGGCCTTTATCA
>CAJTDX010000103.1 GCA_910575155.1 Lachnospiraceae bacterium | reverse complement strand
ACATCCTGGTTGTCTTTGAAATCCCACATCCTTTTCCACTTAACACGCACTTTGGGACCTTAGCCGGCGGTCTGGGCTCTTTCCCTTTTGACTGTCCAACTTATCTCGTACAGTCTGACTCCCACAAATCATCTGGCTGGCATTCGGAGTTTGATATTCTTCGGTAAGCTTTGACGCCCCCTAGGAAATTCAGTGCTCTACCTCCAGCAGACTTTCATGAGGCTAGCCCTAAAGCTATTTCGAGGAGAACCAGCTATCTCCGGGTTCGATTGGAATTTCTCCCCTATCCACACCTCATCGCCACCCTTTTCAACGGATGTGCGTTCGGCCCTCCACTGCCTCTTACGGCAGCTTCAGCCTGGACATGGATAGATCACCCGGTTTCGGGTCTGCACCGTCTGACTTTCGCCCTGTTAAGACTTGGTTTCCCTTCGGCTCCGCGCCTTAAGCGCTTAACCTTGCCAGACGCCGCAACTCGCCGGACCGTTCTACAAAAAGTACGCGGTCCCGCCTCTTACGACGGTTCCACAGCTTGTAAACACAGGGTTTCAGGTTCTCTTTCACTCCCCTCCCGGGGTTCTTTTCACCTTTCCTTCACAGTACTATGCGCTATCGGTCACTAAGGAGTATTTAGCCTTACGGGGTGGTCCCCGCTTCTTCCATCAAGGTTCCACGTGTCTCGATGTACTCTGGATCCCGCTCTTCCTGCTTCCCTTTCGCTTACGGGGCTTTCACCCTCTCTGGCTGGCTTTCCCAAAGCCATTCTGCTAAGGTTGCAGGTCAGGTATGCGGTCCAAACCCCGGCATGCACGCATCCCGGTTTGGGCTCTTCCGCGTTCGCTCGCCGCTACTGGCGGAATCGATGTTTCTTTCTCTTCCTCCGGCTACTTAGATGTTTCAGTTCACCGGGTTCCCTTCCATGCGTTATGTATTGGCGCATGGATACATGGAGGCTTTCCATGTGGGTTTCCCCATTCAGATACCTGCGGATCAGGGGATATTTGCTCCTCCCCGCAGCTTTTCGCAGCTTATCACGTCTTTCTTCGGCTCTTAGTGCCAAGGCATCCGCCCTGTGCTCTTTTCTGCTTGACCTCTCTCATTTATATAGCGTTATAAATGAGCTTTGCATGGTTTCCCATGCCCTGCCTTTGTCCTGCACGTTTGATGCAGTACATACGCAGTTTCTTTCTCGGATCTTTTGATGTCTTCTTAAGATATTTTCTTAAGTCTCTTTCTGTGTGAATTTTTCAAGGTACAGCGACAGACATTTCCATGTCTGAATGGAGACGGAGAGATTCGAACTCTTGACCCCCTGCTTGCAAGGCAGGTGCTCTCCCAACTGAGCTACGCCCCCGCTAAAACTATTCAAATTTTACAAAATAAATGGGCTTAAGTGGACTCGAACCACCGACCTCACGCTTATCAGGCGTGCGCTCTAACCGGCTGAGCTATAAGCCCATTTGATCTAGCAGCCACCTGCTCTCCCATACCGTCTCCAGTATAGTACCATCGGCCGCTTAAGTCTTAACCATCGTGTTCGGGATGGGAACGGGTGTCTCCCTTAAGCGCATCGCCACTAGAAATTCTGCTATTAAGTTTCCCTTAATAACTCAACAGTGAAATAATCCCTACTCGATTTCCTTAGAAAGGAGGTGATCCAGCCGCACCTTCCGATACGGCTACCTTGTTACGACTTCACCCCAGTCATCGAACCT
>CAJTDX010000102.1 GCA_910575155.1 Lachnospiraceae bacterium | reverse complement strand
TAGGAAATTGCGAAACAAGTTTGCAAAATTGATTCCAATAGGGCCAAGGCCCGGTTGAGCCGGACTTACAGGAGGTGGATGTGGATAACAAGAATTTTAAGACATGAAAACAAAGCAGATAAGGTTATCTGCCCGTGAAATGGTATGCGGTATGTAAGGTTATGCAATCAGAGGTTTTAAACTGCGGATATATTGATGCCTGTGCAGTTTATCAGCCACCATTACTGTAATAAGCTGGGTAATCCCAGCGAGAAGCAGGTCAGCATGAAGCGTTTTTTCATTCTGCGTTTTACGCCCGGCAACACAGAAGCTGTCCTTGAAATGGTTGATTGATTTCTCAACATTTACCCTGATCTTATAGGTGGAATCCCATTCGGCCGTACCACGGAGCGTACCAGGATAGGCGCGCAGGTTTTTCTCGGGATAAATATAAAACATCCTGCCGCAGGGGGATTCCGTACAGGGATTTTCACAGTGGCAGACGCGTTTGCTTTTACNGGTTGTTTTATCATATTCCCATTTCATTTTCGGGCATACAAACTTCATGGTTGGCAGTCCGCAGCGGAGATGGGATTTGCTTCCTTCCCGTTTCATTGGAAGGGATGGGTCTTTGGGGCAACAGGGGATGCCGTCCTTATTCAGCGGGCAGTCGGATTCCGGAAGGGAGATTCTGCCGTTGAGGGGAATGTAAGCTTTCTCAAAGGAGGCTTCCTGTAACAGGTATTTGTAGATTTCAATGGAATCAAATGAGGCATCCCCGAGAAAAGTTTTCGGATTGATAAGCGGATGCTTCCGGAAGAAATCCTTTAAAGTGGGAATCAATGCCTTGGAATCGGCAAGACTCTTATCTTCATCCGGGGAATCAGATTTTTTTCCGACAATGATGTCAGGATGAGCCGCAAGAAAGTCCTTGTTATAAAAGGAAATATCCCGGACAATGCCGAGTCCGTTGGTAATAATACCGAATTTATAAGCATAACAGAAATGCCCGTTAATGTACATCTGCTGAATGGCTGGATTGGCGGCAGCATGGGAAGGCATGGAGCCGTAGGCGGCTTTATAAGGGTCAAAGGAATCGTCCATCCCTTTTGCTTTTTTGAAGGCTTTCAGCTGTTTGATGATACGGTTGGCATATTTGGGATTGTTTTCTGTAACCCATGCCTCAATGCCGGAGGTGTCAAAGAGAAGCATGGAAGCTTTCTGTGTATCAATACAATGGCAGATCGGTTCGGTCAAGTCAACAAGATGATCGAACATGGATTGTAAGTCCGATAAAAAATCCTGTTTGAACCGGGTGAATTTAGAGGCATCCGGGACAACATCAAACCCACAGAAGTCCCGCAGTTCCTGGGAGTATTTCAGGAATATGATCAGCAGGGATGTTGTTGGGATTGAGAAGATAAGCTGTAATAACAGAGCCCTGAGCATTGGATAAAGCAGATGCTTACGGGGCCTGCCAGTGGCGGCATGGAAATGAGAAATAAAGGACACTGGGACAATTTCATCTAAGTTGATGGTATTTTCGAGAAGTGCAAGGAACTGATATTTATCATTATCAAATTTATTTTGGCAATCGGTAAAAATATCTGCCAAAGAGAGCTGTTTATGTGTTATCATATAGATACGACTCCTTTACTGGTGGATATGGATAATTGTTACTGGAGATTTCAATTATACCACAGACCAGTGAGGAGTTGTTTTATTTTGTAACAAAAAGAATCCCGTATTTATGTGGGTTCTGGCGTTTCGCAAACGCCTA
>CAJTDX010000101.1 GCA_910575155.1 Lachnospiraceae bacterium | reverse complement strand
CATTTTTTGACTGGTTTGTCAGGTGTTTTTGAGAAAAAAGTGGGTGATTTTTTGAGACAGAGGTCTGAAAGCCCCATGAAATAAGGGCTGAAGATTCCGAGAAGTTATTATATTATATAGGAGGGCTAATATGCTTGATACGATACCTAACGAAGAAGAAATGACTGCTTTAATCGGACAATCTTTATATGATGTATGGAATAAGTTGTGTATTTTAATTGATGAAAAATACGAAATGGAATGTTGGTGGAATAAAGGCGGTAAAGCATGGAATTATGAGTATAAATACCGCCGAGGTGGTAAAACATTGTGTGCATTATATGCAAGAGAAAATTGTATAGGTTTTATGATTATATTTGGAAAAGATGAGAGAGCAAAATTTGAAACAGAACGAAATAATTATTCGGAACAAGTTCAAAAAATCTATGATGAAGCACAAACTTACCGTGATGGTAAATGGGTAATGTTTGAACCGACTGATACATCAATGTTTCATGATTTTATTAAATTATTAGGAATTAAGAGAAAGCCAAACAGGAAGTAGCAATTTTTTGGTAGGATTTATATAAATTTAGAATATGCAGAGGTGCTTGTGGATATGAAAAGATATGTTGCATTATTAAGAGGTATCAATATAAGCGGTAAAAACAAAGTACCGATGGCGGAATTAAAGAAAGAGTTTGAAAAGCTGCAGTTTGGAGGGGTTAAGACATATTTGAACAGTGGTAATGTGCTTTTTTCGAGTGAAAAAGGTGATACAGAGGGGGTTACAAAACAGATTGAGATAATGATAAAAAAACAGTTTGCTTTAGATATTCCTGTTTTTGTCATATTAAGAGACGAACTTGATGACATTTTGCACAATGCGCCCGACTGGTGGGGAAACGATAATAAGGAAATCTATGACAATCTAATCTTTATTATGCCACCCGCTACATTCGCAGAAGTATATAATGAGATTGGAGAGCCTAAAGAAGGTTTAGAGAAAATAGAGAATTATAACGAGGCGGTATTCTGGTCTTTTAGTAGAAAAGATTATCAAAAAACGAACTGGTGGTCTAAGACGGCAAGTGCCAATATCAGTGCTAAACTAACAATAAGGACAGCAAACACTGTTAGAAAAATAGTCGATATGTAATCACTTTTCCAATTCTAACTTGTGAAGGAGGAGTTTATGTTAGGCAATATAGGGGAAACATTTGAATTATTGTTTGATAAAAATAATAATGTTGCTTACAAAGCATTTCAAGAATTGCAAAAAGAAAGTGAAGAAACGGATTGTGTTTATCCTTTTATAGATAGATTAAGTGATATGCTTGATAGTGACAATTCTTATATTCGCACAAGGGGGCTTACACTGCTTGCCTATAATGCAAAATGGGATAAAGAGTATAAGGTTGATGAAATTATAGATGAATATTTGAAACACATAACAGATGTTAAACCAATTACTGCCAGACAGTGTATTAAGTTGCTGCCGATTATTGCAAAACATAAGCCAGAATTGAAAAATGATATTCTTTCCGCACTTAATAAAGCTAATATATCTATTTATGATTATAGTATGCAACCATTGGTTTATAAGGACATTCAGAAAGCGTTGAAGGAAATAAAAAAATTATAAAAACGACAAATCGACATTTGCTATAGGAAATTGCGAAACAAGTTTGCAAAATTGATTCCAATAGGGCCAAGGCCCGGTTGAGCCGGACTTACAGGAGGTGGATGTGGATAACAAGAATTTTAAGACATGAAAACAAAGCAGATA
>CAJTDX010000100.1 GCA_910575155.1 Lachnospiraceae bacterium | reverse complement strand
GAAAAATTTGGCGTTCTCCTGTAAACTTAGGGTTAGAGTTTTTAGATTTCACTCCCAAAACTTTAAATCCAGATAAAGGAGAATACCCATGGACATTTCCACTTTAACTCCGGATAAACAGGTAAAACTTCAGTACTGGCTGGACGTGATCCGGCAGTGCAGAGCCTCCGGCCTGACAAACCAGGCATGGTGCGAACAGCATGATATCTCTTTAAAAAGCTATTATTACTGGATCGCAAAGATCCGAAAGCTGGCGCTTGAGGAACTGCCCCGAAAGAATCATGGATGCAGGCCGGTTATGGAACAGACTGTACCGGAAACGGCTCCGGAATTTACGGAGGTATCTTTTTGTGGCAGACAGAATTCCAGTGCCGCTCCCGCAGCGGTGCTTCATATCGGTTCTATGACAGTTGACCTCTTTGAGGATACTCCCTGTGGCCTGCTGGAAGCGATCCTGAAAGCAGTGCGGTCATGTTAGGCGATCTCTCACGGGTAGATAAGATCTATATACGCACCGGGTACACGGATATGAGGAAACAGCTGGACGGTCTGATCGATATCATCCAATACAGCTTTCAGCTTGATCCTTACAGCAATTCCCTGTTCCTTTTCTGCGGGAAACGGGCGGACCGGATCAAAGCGGTTCATTATGAAGGAGACGGCTTCTGTCTTTTCTATAAGCGTTATGAAAACGGCCGTCTCCAATGGCCGCGCACAGGTGAAGAAGCCACACAAATCTCCCTTCAGCAGCTCCGCTGGCTGCTGGAGGGCCTGAACCCAAAACAGCCAAAAGCAGTCCGCAAATGGGCTCCTCCAAAGCCCGGAAATTCCTTATAAATGCTGGAAAATCCTGCTGTTTTATGGTACAATGAACCTATCAGAAAAAGGAAGGTTTTCAGCCCATGCCGGATACAGAGCAGGAGTACAAAAAGCAGATCAAAGAACTGGAACAGCAGGTCCGGCTCCTGAAGGAGCAGGTTGATTTCCTCACCCGTAAACTTTATGGAACAAAATCAGAGAAGACGTTTGCCCTTGAAATAGCGGGACAGATGTCTCTTTTTAACGAAATGGAATCCTGTGCCGATCCAGAGGGGCAGGAGCCGGACCTGGTGGAAGTCGAAAAGCATCTGCGGAAAAGGAAATATGCCGGCCAGCGGGAAAAACTGATCAAAGACATCCCCCGCAGCAAAGTGCTCCACACGATCGATGAAAGTGAACAGATCTGTGAGAGGTGCGGAAGCACCATGGTAAAAGTCGGTGAGGAGTTTGTCCGTACTGAGGTACCGTTCATTCCTGCCAGCCTCAAAGTGATCGACCATTACCGGGAAACTTATGAATGCAGGACCTGCCGCAAAAAAGGAACGCCTTATATGGAGAAGTCCCCGGTGCCGAATCCCCCAGTCATGCATTCCCTTGCGTCTGCCTCCACGATCGCATGGCTTATCCATCAGAAGTTTGAACTGGGCATCCCGTTATACCGCCAGGAAAAGGAATGGGAGGCTATGGGACTATCTTTAAACAGAGCAACGATGTCGAACTGGCTCCTTGTCGTGTATCGGGACTGGCTCTCCCATGTGGTCGGCCGTCTGAGGCAGGAAATTCTAAAACAGGGGTATCTGCATATTGATGAGACCCGTGTGCAGGTACTAAAGGAACCAGGGAGGAAGAACACTTCGGATTCTTATATGTGGGTATACTGCAGCATCAGGGACTGTAAACGGCCGGTTCGGTATTTTGAATATCAGCCGGGGCGGGGCGGAAAATATCCG
>CAJTDX010000099.1 GCA_910575155.1 Lachnospiraceae bacterium | reverse complement strand
AACCTAAGCGGATCAGGAACAGGCGCATGGTGAACTTAGCGTTCTCAATCGGTTTTTCTACCGCCGTCACCCGTTTCTGTGTCTTTGCCATTTTGCAGATGGCGGCGATTAAGCGATTATAGGCATCGGCTTCACCGTCAATACTATGGAGGGTGAACCATGGGAAAGAAATCTTGCCGTCAAGTTCTACGATTGATAGGTCGTCCGTTTCCAGTGTTTGTTTAAGCAGGGTCGCTTTGCTGGCGACGATTTTCTTTAGATTTTCCCGCATTTCCGGGGTAAATCCTGTGTCGGGAATCTCAATCGTTAGTTTACCTGGTGCGTCAGTATTTGATGTTGCATCAGACACATTCTCATCTGCAGCAGTTTCCAGCGTTGCTTCATTCATAGCAACTTCCGTTGCTGTATTTTCTGCCAAAGTGTCCCTTGCTTCGCCTGCCAGGACCTCATCTGCAGCAGATTCTTCCGTTGGATTGTCCGTGGCTGCCTGTTCTGCGACAAAGCCCCGTTCCTGCAAGTCGTTGATGAGTACCGCCGCATAGTCGGGATGGATATTACTGCCATATGACAGCACGCCGTTTTTGTCTACGGTATAATCACCAACGGTGTAGGAGAAACTGGGTGCGCCCTGGTAGACAGCAGGTTTATCCAGTATTTGGCTGATAGCCTCAACCAGCGGTTTTCTATCGCTGCCGTGGAGATTGTAATTATATTGGAAGTTCATATTATTTGCTCCTTTCGTTTGGCTGTACACACATCTATCACTCAGACCGCCGATTCCGGCAAGTCTTGTTTTGTCATAACAATATGGAATAATGTGTGTCATTCTGCTTCCGGGGCTTCGCCGGTGAATATGTAATTTGCATATTCTTCCCGGTGTTCTTCCAAATAAATGACTAACTCAAAGTAGTTCTCACGGTTAGCAATCCACTGCACCATGCGGGTGTCCAGCATATTGGTTTCCCCGCTTTGCCGGACAGCCTCAATCTGTTCCTTAATTCTTTCCGTCATACGTCTCACCTCCTTCATACTTTTCTGCCAGATATGCTTCCCAAACTGAGTCAAGCACGGCATGTCGCAGAATTTTGGCGTCAAAGCCAGCATCTTCATAACCTTGCCGGATTGTATCAAAATAACTGCGCGACGGCGTGTCATAGGGATGCATAGCTTCGTTCATGATATAGGCCATTGCCTGAATCCGTCTGCTGTCCACCGTTACCTTTATCATTTCCTTACGGTAAAGATGCGGGTAACCCTCATATATGTCGAGGTTATACTCGTCACTTGGCTGTAGTCGCCAAATGATGATGGGGACTTTGCTGCCCTGCTGCCTCTCAATCGTGGCTACGGCAGTGCCTTTACCCCGGAACATCAGGCGGTAGTTCTGTAAATAAGTTGCTTTTACAACTTCTGCCGTGGGGCAGCGTTTTGCCATCTGCTCCAGGTTGAGGTTGGAGCCATAGGCGATATAGAACCTGTCTTTTGCTGCATTGTTACTTTTACTCATATGTTTTGCCCTCCATTCTCAGTATTCCTGGCACTAATATGGCTCCTGACATTCTCTTTGGAACCATACCGCCAGGCGGCATTGCCGTCCAGGTGCTGGTAGAGATGCTCCCGGCAGCTCTTGAACTCATCGCCGATAAAACCGATGCGGTTCAGCCAAACACGCATGGCGAACTTCTCATTTTCTTCCTGCACCTTGCGGTAGCTGGCGCTTTTCTGTGTCAACGCCTGATGGTTCAGGGCGAGCGCCAGCACGATATATGCCCGGATTTTCCCGGCATGGAGCGTGCTGTTGAAGCCCCGCAGTTCCACCGTATGGTTGCCGTGGAAGAAACTGTGTAGATTGAGAAAATGATAGCGGCTGGTGTGGTAGTGACCGTTACGGTTTCCCGCATAGTTCTCATACCAAATAGATTCTATCTGACTTAGTGTTTTTGGCTTTACCTGGTT
>CAJTDX010000098.1 GCA_910575155.1 Lachnospiraceae bacterium | reverse complement strand
ATCTGCCGTGTTAGATTTTCTAGCCGTAGCCACCGCTACGCCGTCGAAAATCCGCCTTGCAGATGAACAAATATCCTGCGCGATTTCACTAAATATCAACGAGACAAGACACTAGGGAGAGAAATTTGATGAATAGATTAAAAACCATGTGGTATAATTCCAGTTTTGAGCGTTATTCATTTGGAATTTTAATTGCAATTGAGCTTTTAATGTCATTTACGTTTCTGGGATATATTCATATACCGCCTATTTCCATTACAATCGCTTATCTTCCGATTGTGGCGGCAGGGTGCCTTTATGGTCCTTCACACGCGGCTGCGGCCGGATTTGTGTTTGGAGTTGCCAGTATGTATAAAGCTTCTTCTTCCTATGTTATGTCGGCAGACAGGGTGTTTTCTCCGTTTTTAAGCGGAGTTCCGTTAAGCAGCCTTTGGCTGAGCGTAGGAACGCGAACGTTATTTGGACTGCTGATTGGACTGGCCTTTGTATTTGCCAGAAAAGGAAAACACAATCGTCTGTACAGAATAGCGGTCTGTGCAGTTGCGCCAAAGCTGCATACGTTTCTTGTCTACTCTTCCATGGGGATTTTATTTCCCGAACTTGGTTACAGTTTTCGAACAGCGCTGCATTTAAAATGGCGCGACGCAGTTTTTTCAGTGGTCTGTATTGTGATCGTTGAATTGTTGTGGTCAGTTTATCATAGCGATACCATTCAACATGTCAGGTCGTGCATTAATCAGCGCATACATAATCCGTTTACGTCCAGAAGAATGACGTTGTTTTTTGGCGTTTTTGAAGCTTTTATGATCTGTATGGCGATTATTGCAGCAGTTTATTTTTCACAGAGAGAGTCTTATATGCTCGGGCAGCATGGAGTAGCGGTAACAGATGTTATTTCTGCCGACCTGTTTCGTCTGCAGATTCAGTTTTTGATTGCCTCCCTGTCACTGAATTTTATTTCTATATTTTTGCTGATATCTATTTACAGATATATGTCGTACCGGGAGTATCTGGGAGAGATGGATGAGCTTACCAATGTAATGGGCAGAAGAATGTTTATCCAGTATTGCAATAAAGTACAGGACGGGAACGCGGCGGGTACAACGAGAACAGGCTGGTTTTTGTTTATAGATGTCGACTATTTTAAGACAATTAATGACACCTTCGGACATGCCGTCGGAGATCAGGTTTTACAAGAGATTGCGGCAAATCTGCAGAATATCTTTGCAGACGCCGGAAGGGTAGGAAGAGTAGGCGGGGATGAATTTGCAGCATTGATTGAAAAACCAATGACGCAGCAAATGATGGAACAGAAGCTGGAGCAGTTTCTGGGGCAGATTTCCGGTATTTTAAGGGAAAGAAAAATAAGCTGCAGTATAGGTGCGTATCAGTTTGTTTTTCCGCAGAATATAAAACATTTATTATCAGAAACGGACAATATATTATATGAAGCAAAAGAACGGGGCAGAGCCTGTTATGTGCTGAAGCCTTGCGTTTTGGATGAGTCTGACGGGCGTCCTGACAGTATATAGTTATCAGAAAAATTTATAAATTAAAAAAAACACTTGCAAATCCCCACAGGTTATGTTATTATATCAACTGTCGCTGACGTGATAAATAATAATATAAGAAAAGGCTCCTTGGTCAAGAGGTTAAGACATCGCCCTTTCACGGCGGTAACACGGGTTCGATTCCCGTAGGAGTCATTAAAAAAGGTATTGACGAATATTTTTATATTTGTTATAATATAATATGTTAGGGCGACATAGCCAAGTGGTAAGGCGTGGGTCTGCAACACCCTGATCACCAGTTCAAATCTGGTTGTCGCCTCTGTGGAACTCTCATAAACATTTTGTTTATGAGAGTTTTTGTATGTACCAGTGTCTTGTCTCGTTGATAATTAGCCAAACTCACTTGTCTATTTGCCCATCTGCCGTGTTAGATTTTCTAGCCGTAGCCACCGCTACGCCGTCGAAAATCCGCCTTGCAGATGAACA
>CAJTDX010000097.1 GCA_910575155.1 Lachnospiraceae bacterium | reverse complement strand
TAAATTGTACCCCTTGTCAAGGACATTTTGAATTTGTGTAGTACCCGATTTTTGGACATCTACACACAATCCATACCCCATGCTATGGACAGGAGATTTCGTGCGATTACCACTTTGCCTTGGCGCATTGAGAAAATCCAATCCACTCTTGGGACGCCCTTTGAAAAGGGTGTCCCGCCGCTCAGGCATCCCTGGCCTAAACTTTTACTCCGGGCTCTGCCCGAACCCGCCCTCGCTGGGGGCAGGAAAAAGGGAATAATCCTTTTTCCTTATAAAAGGGTAATCCGTGAACCTTATGTCAAGGGACTTTCGCGGCATATCCTCACCCGGCCAAAAACGTGCCGGGCTGCGGTATTCCTCGGTTCCCCTGACAACGGTTCCGCTCCTTGCGCATGGTGATGCAGGGTTTAATTGTTTTCGGTTTTCTTTTCGGCTGCGTGAATGCCCAGCTCTTCCGGCTGCTTCTCATATGCTGGTGGCGCCGGTGTGTTTGGGACATCCAGTGGGTAGGTCCCACTCGTGACGAACTGATAGTATTCATTTGGCGAGAGTTTTGCCAGGCGCCACTGGTAACGCTGGTTATTGTAATAGTCCATGTAATCGTCCACAACCGCCTTGACATCTCCATAGCAGGGACAGGCCGCGATCCTGTCTTTTATGTGGTCTTTCATGTGGCCGAAGAAGCTTTCCTGCGGCGCGTTGTCCCAGCAGTTGCCCTTGCGTGACATGGACTGCCTGAGCCCTTTGTCCTGCACGATATTGATAAACTTGTGGCTTGTATAATGGCATCCCTGGTCGCTGTGGATGACCGTCTCGGCATGGAGCGAGATGCCATGCCTTTTAATAAGCAGCTCTACTGTTTCCAGGACGAAGTCCACTTCCAATGACGGGCTGAGGGCATACGACAGGATCTGCTTCGTGAATGCGTCCAGTATGGTCGACAGGTAGGCGAACGTCCCATTGTATGGAAGGTACGTGATGTCCGTCAGCAGCACCATCCGCGGGCCGTAGCATTCAAACTCGCGCCGCAGCAGGTTGTCCGCCACGCTGCTGGTTCTCAGGGCCCTGGCCATCCTCCGGTAGGGGTTTGCCTTGCGCACAGGGCATGACAGGCTGTATTTGTCCATGAGCCTCCGTATTTTTTTGAGGTTCATGATGACCGGGGGCTCCATATGGAGGAGGGCCATATATATGCCTTTTGCCCCTTTGGAATAGCCACGCATGCGGTAGGCTTCCAGTACCAGGTCAAAATCCTCACGGTCCCTCTGCTCCTGCGTTTCCCTGATGGGTGCAGCCTTGAGCCAGGCGTAGTATCCGCTCCGGGATACGCCGGCCATGGAGCATAAGGAACTGACGGACAGCGAGTTGCCTGTGGCCTGCAGGGTTTCCTGGATGATTTCATAGGCACAAGAGGATTCATTCATCAGCAGTGCACCTACCTTCCTGTATTCCTGATTGAGGAAATTTTTTTTAGGAACTCCATTTCCTGCTTCAGGTAATCGACTTCATGCCGGAGCTGCTTCAGTTCGTCATCGCCGGATGGATGGCCTTGTACTTCTAGGACATTCTCCCCGTTGCTGCGGCTGCTGTAGCCCTCGCGGAATTCCCCGTGCTTTTTGAATTCCTCGCGTATGTGCTGCGGGATGCTAAAGAAACGTCTCTCGCCAATCAATTCAACGCTGAATCCGTGGTCTTCGAGGATTTTTCTGGGCGCTCCACCAGCCCTGCAGGCTTCCATGAATAGTTCCTTGAACTCCCTTGTAAGGGAAAGGCGCGTGGCCGTGACACTATAAACATATGGATTCTGGCGCAGCTTTCGTTGCTGCTCTTCGGTAAACTGTCTTCTGCTCATGGCATCCTCCTTCTGTATCTATTATACCATGCCAGAGCAAGAGACTGTCCGATTTGAAAGGGAGGATTCATGCTAATGTCCAAGGGATCGGGAACCAATTAGTGTGACTGTCCAATCTGTCGGAACCGACTTGACGATATGTCTAAGATGAGGGGACTACACTAATTAGATTGTCCACGGTTATGGGTACATTATA
>CAJTDX010000096.1 GCA_910575155.1 Lachnospiraceae bacterium | reverse complement strand
TGGGAGTCAGACTGTACGAGATAAGTTGGACAGTCAAAAGGGAAAGAGCCCAGACCGCCGGCTAAGGTCCCAAAGTGCGTGTTAAGTGGAAAAGGATGTGGGATTTCAAAGACAACCAGGATGTTGGCTCAGAAGCAGCCATACATTCAAAGAGTGCGTAACAGCTCACTGGTCGAGAGGTCCTGCGCCGAAAATGTCCGGGGCTGAAACACGACACCGAAGCCGCGGGATGCTTGTAAAAGCATCGGTAGAGGAGCATTGCCGGCGCGAAGAAGCGGTACTGGAAAGAGCCGTGGAGCGCCGGGAAGAGAGAATGCCGGAATGAGTAGCGAGAGGAAGGTGGGAATCCTTCCGGCCGAATATCCAAGGTTTCCAGAGTAAAGCTGATCTGCTCTGGGGAAGTCGGGGCCTAAGGCGAGGCCGAAAGGCGTAGCCGATGGACAACAGGCTGATATTCCTGTACTACAGCATAACAGAACTGTGGGGACGCATGCGCAAAAGATGAGCCGGGAATGGAAAGCCCGGTGCAAGCGAAGGAGGGGCCAGGCAGGGAAAACCGTCTGGCAGACCCAGGGGCGTGACGCGGAGCGAACAAAAGTAGCGAAGCATCCAGAGCGTGTGCCGAGAAAAGCCGCTATTGTTTATGCTGTACCCGTACCGTAAACCGACACAGGTGGATGAGGAGAGAATCCTAAGGCCGACGGGAGAAGCATTGTCAAGGAACTCGGCAAAATGACCCCGTAACTTCGGGAGAAGGGGTGCCTGCGAAGGCAGGCCGCAGAGAATAGGCTCAAGCAACTGTTTAGCAAAAACACAGGTCTATGCAAAACCGCAAGGTGAAGTATATGGGCTGACGCCTGCCCGGTGCTGGAAGGTTAAGAGGAGAGGTTAGCGAAAGCGAAGCTTTGAATTGAAGCCCCAGTAAACGGCGGCCGTAACTATAACGGTCCTAAGGTAGCGAAATTCCTTGTCGGGTAAGTTCCGACCCGCACGAAAGGCGTAATGATTTGAGCACTGTCTCGACAATGCACCCGGTGAAATTGAAGTGCCAGTGAAGATGCTGGCTACCCGCGCCAGGACGGAAAGACCCCATGGAGCTTTACTCCAGTTTGGCACTGGGATTCGGTACTGCATGTACAGGATAGGTGGGAGGCAAAGAAGATGTGACGCCAGTCATGTCAGAGCCGCTGTTGGGATACCACCCTTGCAGTACTGGGTTTCTAACCAGCCGCCGTAAGCCGGCGGTGGGACAATGCCAGGCGGGGAGTTTGACTGGGGCGGTCGCCTCCGAAAGGGTATCGGAGGCGCTCAAAGGTTCCCTCAGAATGGTCGGAAACCATTTAAAGAGTGCAAAGGCAGAAGGGAGCTTGACTGCGACACCGACGGGTGGAGCAGGTACGAAAGTAGGACTTAGTGATCCGGTGGTATAAAGTGGGATTGCCATCGCTCAACGGATAAAAGCTACCCTGGGGATAACAGGCTTATCACTCCCAAGAGTTCACATCGACGGAGTGGTTTGGCACCTCGATGTCGGCTCATCGCATCCTGGGGCTGTAGCAGGTCCCAAGGGTTGGGCTGTTCGCCCATTAAAGCGGTACGCGAGCTGGGTTCAGAACGTCGTGAGACAGTTCGGTCCCTATCCGGCGCGGGCGAAGGATATTTGAGAGGAGCTGTCCTTAGTACGAGAGGACCGGGATGGACGGGCCGCTGGTGTACCTGTTGGCATGCCAATGCCATGGCAGGGTAGCCAAGCCCGGAAGGGATAAACGCTGAAGGCATCTAAGCGTGAAGCCCCCCTCAAGATGAGATATCCCATTCGAAAGAAGTAAGGCCCCTTGAAGAGTACAAGGTAGATAGGGCAGAGGTGGAAGTGCAGTAATGTATGGAGCTGACTGTTACTAATCGGCCGAGGGCTTGACCAGAACAGAGAAGGATTGTCTGTGTGAATTTTTGAAGGTATAGAAAATATTCTTTACAAGTTGAAGAATATTTTATACTTTGATAAATGGCCTAGTGGCTCAGTTGGTTAGAGCGCCGCCCTGTCACGGCGGAGGTCGAGGGTTCGAGTCCCTT
>CAJTDX010000095.1 GCA_910575155.1 Lachnospiraceae bacterium | reverse complement strand
CTTTCAAATATATCAGTTACAAAGACCTGAAAAAGTTTGCCTCTGACTTCAAGGCGGTCTACAATGCCCCGAACGAGTCGGCAGCCCTTTCAGAGTTGGAAAACATAAAAGAGATGTGGGGAAAGAAATACCCTTACGCCATCAGCAACTGGGAAAACAATTGGGAAGATGTCAGCTCTTTCTTCCAATTCCCGGATGACATCCGCCGGATCATGTACACCACGAACATCATAGAAGGACTGAACCGGCAGTACCGTAAAGTGACCAAGACAAAAAGCGTATTCCCCAGTGACACGTCTTTGGAGAAAATGCTGTACCTGGCGAGCCAGAATGTAACAAAGAAATGGACCCAGAGATACCGGAACTGGGACCAGGTCTTGAACCAGCTGATTGTCCTGTATGGGGAACGGCTCACACAGCACCTGTAAAAAAGACCGGGGGTGGCAGTATCTGAAAATCCCTGCCGCCCCAGCTTTATTCCATCGGCATTTATATTATTGCCAGAAAATCCCAACCTTATTCCGGAGGCCGGGTGTGGGCAGGGCCCACGGAAAGAGCAATAAGATACAATGCCTGTTTGCCATACAAAAAATTTGAAAAAATGTATAAACTGTATCTAAATGGTTATACTATAGATAGAAGAAGTAATTCGACAGCCCTAAAAACATAAAACCGACAAAAAACTTTTACATATCTAATTCTTATCAGGAAAGTCTAAAGTTCATAGACACAAGATTTTTTACAGCCTCCCATGGCATAGAGAACCATGACTTTTTTCTTTGGAATATTTCTGTTATTTTTGCTAGATTTTTATCATGATATCTTGTGACATTTACGAATTAGGAGGTTTGTCAACAGCTCGCAGTGGAGAAGAAGTTAAATCACTCCTTTGTCCCTGTCTGTTCATCGCTTCAAGCCGCATCTTATACGCAAAGGCTTTCTCACTTGGCAAGATAGTAGTCCTTTGGAGATTACTCTCAACCATGACAATAATCGCTTCGTCATGGGTCAGCTCCTTGACCTCGCATTTGAGCGTTTCAAGCCCCGCAAGCTCGCAAGCCTTTTTCCTCCTGTGACCACTGATAAGCTCGTACCGTCCGTCCTCTTTTTGCCGAACTGTCGCAGGGGTCATTACGCCGCTCCGACTGACACTTTCCACAAGCTGCTCCATATCCTCATTCATCAAAACCTTGAATGGGTGGTCTGGGAACTCATCAATTTCGGAAATGGGTATCTCCCTTATCTTGCTTAGATTCGCTTCTGCACGGCTCTCGTCCGTTTCAAAGAGGTCATCGTATGCAGTCAGCTCGATTTCTGTTCTTTTGCTTCTCGCCAATCTCTGCCACCTCCTTTCCAAACTGCTCATAAGCTGCGGCTACCTTGCCGCCTTTGTCGTAGGCAAAAATGCTTTTTCCCTCTGCGGTGGCTTCTACCGCACGGATGGAGTGGGGTATCTGTGTATCGAATACCTTGATTCTCTGCCCATAGGCACTTTTTACCGTTGCGGTAATCTCCTTAGAGATGTTCGTGCGTGGCATTACCATCGTCATTAAGATACCGTCAATCCGCAGGTGGGGATTGATTTGCCGTTTGACCTTAGAAACGGAGCGAAGCAACAGCTCTAAGCCTTTGGCAGAAAGATAGTGGGGCTGTGTCGGGATAACCACGCTGTCAGCCGCCGCAAGTGCATTGATTGTCAGCATACCCAAGCTCGGCATACAGTCAATAAGGACAGTATCGTAATTCTTTTTTACCTCATTGATGCAGGTTTTCAGCACACTTTCACGGCTTATGGCGTTAATCAGCCTTACTTCCAAGCCCGACAGTTCAATGTTGGATGGGAGCAGGTCAACTCCCTCGTCATGGTGCAGGATGCTTTTGGAAATATCGACGGATTTATCATCAATAATATCCTGCATAATGGTTGAGAGTGTATTGGCTAAATCGTCTGGTCGGCTGTAACCGAGCGACATAGTTAAATTTGCCTGTGCATCGGCATCAATGAGCAGGACTTTCTTACCCTGCTGTGCCAGAGTTACTCCCAGATTGACCGCCGTGGTGGTCTTGCCAACGTTATGTGAAGCTTCACATAATGTCGGTTATGAAAAGTAAGTTATTATGCAAAGTTGAGCCTACACTTTTGCTGATTTTATAGGGTATAGGCTCTTTTGAACTTTGCATAATCAGGAGTAAACCCTTACAAAGATTTCA
>CAJTDX010000094.1 GCA_910575155.1 Lachnospiraceae bacterium | reverse complement strand
TGTTACTGGAGATTTCAATTATACCACAGACCAGTGAGGAGTTGTTTTATTTTGTAACAAAAAGAATCCCGTATTTATGTGGGTTCTGGCGTTTCGCAAACGCCTAACGAAACTTCACTATCCGAAAGATATTTATAGAACATAAATCCAAGAATATAGTCCTTATATTCGTTTGCCTCTATCTTTGATCTCATCTGATTGGCGGACTGCCAAATAGTAGATGCTAATTGTTGTTTATTCATCTAGTTTTACCTCCTACCGCTAATGTCGCGGGATTATTTAATTATTTGCAGCTTTACCACTTCGAGCCCATTCCTCAAGTTCAGAATATTTGAACTTCCACGCCTTACCAATTTTTCTTCTTGGAATATCCTTACCCTTGCGAATCCAATCACGAATTGTTGCTGGCTTTACTCCTAAAAATTCTGCCGCTTCATTTGTCCCAATCCATTTTTCTTCATTATTGGTAGTACTCATAGGTTCTCCTTTTCTAAATATACTAAGCTAACTTTTATTATACATTATTTTCTGTCAAATTTCAATCGTTTGTATATGTTTATGCATGTTTGCGTGGTGATAATTATATAAGTTAAATTATATAAAATTTTTTGTTGAACTTTCTTCAACACTTATATCGTTTTTTTATATGCAATTGCATTTCTTTTCCTTACAAAATCCTCTAATTTCAGTCACATAGCCTGTTGAACCTTCTTCAACGGGCATTTTTTGCGTTTACTGTATGATGTAATCAAGGGTTATAAAACCCGCTCATCAGAATCGGCGTTCCCTGATCAAGAACGGTCCTATCTGACTCTGATGAACAACTATATAACCAAACCAGCTGAATAGGACAAGCTGGCCAAACCAATAGGAGGAAACTCGCTATGGCAATGGCCAACTATATTCAGGTGTCGCACATGTGGAATTTCCTCCGCGTCAATCAAAGGAGGAAAGCCACATGGCAGAGGCAAATTACGATTACAGTAACAAGAAGAGCTACAATGGCGTAGCACCAAAAGAGAATGAGGCATTAGTCCCATTCTTAGCACATGAAGTTTTGAAGAATTATCATCAGGATGTAAGAGACGGTTTCCGCAAGCGTAATGATGGAATCATCGAGGACAACTTTGAAACCTGGAATATTCGTGGTAGAAAAATTCTCGTCGGTTTTGTCGCAATTCCCAAAGGTCAGGTTGCTTCCTACATGGAAGGATTCTGGAAGGAAAAGGACAAGTATCTTGAATCAACTCGTAAAAAGAGATGTTTGATTCTTAACAGCAAGTATGAATACATCCGCTGCCCTAAGTGTAATAAGTGTGAAGGATGCAATCGTCCAGAAAAAGACCAGTACCTTTCTCGCTATATTTCATTAGATAAGTTTATGGATGATAATAGCGATGACGATACAAATCACAGTGGCTGGGAACCAACCGACAATACTTCTTCAGAAAGTTCCATCATCAACTTAATGATGATCGATGAGCTCATTAGCGAGGTGTCCGTCAAATATCCAGAAGCAAAATCCATCTTCTCGCTTCTTATGGAAGAACCACAGATTAGTAATGCGCTTAAGCAGGTTGATTTGAAAAAAGGAAAATCCCAGGCGTACGATTACGTGAAGAAGATGCAGACATTCGCAAAAGAACTTTATAACAAGAATTACCGTTAATGCACGTGCAGCGGCTGGATACCAGTTATCCGGTCGCTGTTTTTCTATGCCTACAATCGTTATAGAGTGAACCCAGATGGTTCACTTTCCAATGTTATCTATCCCCTAGTGTCAACCTTAATTCGTGGACCAATTTCCACAAAGCCATTTCTGAGTACAAAAATAAAGGCTTACTCGGTGCCATATCAACCGTTTAACGGTAAGCGCCAAATATTCCTGCGGATTTTCTAATCTCATGAATTCCTCTATGATTGTAAATGGAAGATAGTTAGACTATTTCACTACAATTACGGAGGATTGGTTATGGCAGCTACTCGCAAAACTCGTGTTCCGATGACGGAACAGATCAGGCTTATCAATGAATGCCGCCAAAGCGGCATGACAGATGCTGACTGGTGCCGTGAAAACGACATCGCAGTAAGCACCTTTTATAACTGGGTCAGCCGCTGCAGGAAAGTAGCAGCGGATCAGATTCCAGCACCGAGTTATGGTCATTGTGAGATCCCGCGTTCAAAGCAGGACGTGGTTCCCATTGACATTGTTTCGGATCACCTTCCGGAACAGCACATAGCATCGCAGATGCACCAGACGAACCCTGACA
>CAJTDX010000093.1 GCA_910575155.1 Lachnospiraceae bacterium | reverse complement strand
TTTTGACGAGGCTTGCAGGGAGGGAACGGCTTTTGGAAAAAGCAGATAAGACTGCATTTATAGTATCTGATAAAACTGGAATCATATCAATTGTTTTCTTTCGCATAATAAGACCACCTTGTTCATTCGTAATAAGATTATTATGCACCAAAACCGTCAAATAGAAAACAAAAATTTATTCACTATTATTTCAGCAATGCTGTACTAGTGTGAAGAATATACACAGGACCGGCGGAAAAACCTGCTGGTCCTTTACAATTATGGCTTTTCTATGTGTTTTATTAAAAATTAAGTTTCATCATGTAAGAGAAAATGGTATAATCAATTCGGTTTCTACGTTATACAAAATATGAATATAAAACGATATACATTTTGGTTAAGTACAATTTTTATGGAGGTAAATACGGTGATGCGTCCTGAATATGATGGGGTAAAATTTTATAGTGTACACGATTGGGGCCTTGGAGAACATTTGGCGAAAGCAGCGATTATTTTAGAATCGTTTGATGAAAATGAAAAATATTCTGACATTAATAAAGTCGTAGAATTATATAACATTCAGGAATTGGTTAATAGTGGTGTTACTCTTAATGATTGGGATGAAGGAAAGATTACTCGTTATAAAAAAATATGTGACTCATTCATAAAAGTTTTTGGAAAATTCTTTGGGCAAATAAATGATGAAAATTTCGAACATATTTGCCAATCCGTTTGTATTGGATATGTAGAAGACTATTGGAAATTATTTGTGCAATTTGGGGCATTTAAAAATGTTTCAGGACAAGCATTTGCTGTTTATCTAAATAAACCAGAAACTACACTTTATAAGTTGCTTCAGCACAAAGAATTAGTTAGAGCCTATGGTAAAGAACTAGCAGATATAATGCGTATTTCCGACCAGACCCCCCGGCTGATTATCACTAAATTTTTGCAGAAACATGATCAGAAATGTTCGTATAGTTTCCCAAAAGAATTATCTCCGTCAGAATATGAAGGAATTTTGCAGAAATATATTGAGATGGAGTCAGCAAATTTGAATGATCTCCAATTACTGGCATATTCACAAAGTTCAAAAGAATGTCCGATTAGTGATAAATTGAGATTATCTGCGAAAAGAGCATGTGATAATTATTGGAAAAATCGTCCTTTTACTGGTGTAAGGATAGACTATGGAATGGGGGTGGAATTTGCAGATGTATCAGAGATAAAAAGTGCCAAAAGATTAGAGAATAATATATATATATATCAGGTTACTTATGATATCAAATGGCTGTTAGATAATTTGGATTATCCTACTATATTAAATAACTTCCGTTATGTTTTTGAACAGTTTGATGAGTGCTGGAGAAGCACTTTAGTATCCGTAGAATCAAAATTGGGAATATTTGAAAGAACACTTTCGGCAAGAGGGATTAAGGAGTTTATTAAAGGAAACCATTTTAATATAGGGGAAAAACTTTCAACGATGCAAGTAAAAGGATGTTATGATATATTGAAGCATAATGGAGTGCGGTTGGAAGACGTTTTGAAATGGTTTTTTGAAGAGTATCTTCCACAAGAGTTTGAAGTATATGGTTTTCTGTTTAACCCGCCGTCAGAGGAAACAACAATGGTAGAAAAATGCCGTACCATTGCTTCAGAAATGGACGGAGTGCTCAAACAATTTCGTATGTATGTGCAAGATGGGGAAATAGATCGGGAATTATTTGAAATGTCATCAGAGCATATTAGATTTTCCAGCCTATCAGGTTTTGTAAAGGAAAAGTACGCTTATGGAAATAGCAGTGATATTAAAAAGGAACAGTTTTTATTGTTCTCTGATCAGAGTCTTCTGGGCTCCATAAAAAAAACACAGGACAGGTATAGTAGCTTTGTTGAATTGATGATTCATGAAAATGTAGAACTTGCGGATTTTTGGGAGCATCAGCAAATAAATATTCGCTGGCTTATTGAGCAAGGCATAGTTGAGGAAAACACTGATGGCTATTTAAAATTGAATATTGCTAAAATATTTATTTTAAAGGATTTATATGAGCACGATGTGATTTGTCCTCAGTATTATGGCAGCGAATTAAAAAATATAATTGATGAGTGGTGCAAAAAAGGCGATCTAAGGCTGTCAGATAGCTTGTTTTCTGAGCTAGAACAGAATTATCTTAACTATAAATTGAATAAATCAGCATATAGTAATGGGCTTGACCTGCGCAATAAGTATGCACACAGCACATATCCGGCAGATGAAAAAATTCAGGTTATGGATTATATGGTGCTATTAAAGATAATGATTCTTGTAGTTACAAAGATTAATGAAGAATTCTGCTTAAAAGAACAGATTACAACAACGAATGAGAATTGAATATAAAATGTATACTTGATAAAGATGTGCATAGGATCAATGATACTGAGGATTTAGAGCCAGTACCTATCGGTTGTGAAAGTGTGCCTTTTACCGTTTTACCGTGCATTTTGAAATAGCGATGTATCTTGAGTTTCCGTAAACTGTAATGTAAAAATGAATATAGTCTTCTAAAGTACCAATCTGCCTGATTTTTGAAAGAATAAAGAGAGGCAGTATTCTGAATAGAGGCA
>CAJTDX010000092.1 GCA_910575155.1 Lachnospiraceae bacterium | reverse complement strand
GGGAACCAATTAGTGTGACTGTCCAATCTGTCGGAACCGACTTGACGATATGTCTAAGATGAGGGGACTACACTAATTAGATTGTCCACGGTTATGGGTACATTATATTTTGCTAAAATAGAAGGATGGAATGGCGATTGCAATAATTTTTTGAAGCAATTTAAAAAGATAATAGATGAGAATTCAGATATAAATAGTGATGATTTTGGTAGAAAAAATCATTTTGTTGGAATCTACAAAAAAAATGATGAGTTCTATATTATTTTGCATGGGTCTTTTAGTAAAATTAAATCGGGTGTAAATGGAATACCCGGATTATATTATGATAAAGAACACTATTGGGATAATAAATTAAAAAAATATACAAATGAGGATTTAGAATTAGTTTATTTAATTGGAGAAGAAGCAGTTGAATATTATCAATACTATAAGAAATATGAAAATCTATCTACAAAGCTTAGGAAACAAATTATTGATAATCTGTTTCCTAATAATGAGTTGATTTTTGAAGGAACACATCAAGGATTTTATGATATTAATACTATATTGTTAGGAGGATATTTTTCAAAAAATCCAATTACATGTCCAATTATGGTCTCCCCAGATATGCCACTATATGAAGTAGAAACTCCCAAAAGTGTCATTTCAATAAAAAATCAAAATTATTATTGTTTGCCACATGGAGCAGGATATAAATTAGCAACAGATTGCATGGCTCAACTTACAGATATACCAAATATTTTTTCATTGCAATATGAAAATGAAGCGAAGGTTTTTACTAGATATATTGAACTATTTCCATTTGAATATAGAAAAGATATTATAGATGTTTGTTGTACGAGACATAAGCTAGGTTGTGTTAGTAACAGGTTTGAGCCTATATTGAATATTAAAGTTTAATGTTAATTAGAGTGTCCTTTATTTTAGGCACTTTGCGAAGCATTTCATGTTCTCTTCGGAGGGTGAAAAATCCGAAATAAACACCTCAAAAACTACTTTGATGTTTCGATGGTAGTTGATATCGGGTATGGGAACACAAACGGAAAATAAAGGTTATCCGTAATCAACGGGTCTATGTAGTGTACACCTTGCTGATAAAAAGAGCAAGGTGGTGGAATTAAGTATTTAAAATGATGTTTGTTATATTAGCATTTAAAAAAGAGAGAATGATTGGGAATTTTTAAAGATAAACAATAAAATTTAATTAAGTATCAAGGTAAGAATAATTGTGGAGGATGAGATAGTGGGTATTTCAATTTTTTTAAGTTATCCTAAGCCATTTTTAAAGAAACAAGAAGAATTTATAGAGAGAATAACTCAATATTTGCAGGAAAGAGAAATTCAACCGAGAACATTGGGCGTAACAGATTATGATATGGATGCTCCATTGACGGCAATAAGAAGATTAATGTTAGAATCTAATGGATTAGTAACAATAGCTTTTAAACGAAGTTTAATTAAAGATGGAGTAGGAAAGCCACAGAGTGATACGGGGGAAAAAGAATATGATTTATCAGGTAAATGGTTGACAAGCCCATATTGCCAAATCGAGCCATCTATGGCTTTTCAGTTAGGTTTGCCTGTATTGATATTAAGAGAAAAGGGTGTGATTGCAGAAGGTATATTAGAAAAAGGTGTTTTGGGAGTATATATGCCAGAGTTTGATTTGAGTGGAAATATAGATGAATATTTTAAATCTAGAGAATGGGTTCAAATTATTCAACAATGGGAAGGATGTGTTAGAAGAGTGGTGGAAAATAAGGGGAAACCACCTATGTTATATTAAAATGAGAAATGGAACATAGTTTTATTTAGAAGAAGACGGAAGGGAATAATAGCCTTAGTGGATATGTTTGGGCGAAATGTGCATGTGGAGACTATTGTGTTGATACAAAAGAAAACCTCGTAGAAATCCTTTATTTTAGGCACTTTGCGAAGCATTTCATGTTCACTTCGGAGGGTGAAAAAATCCGAAATAAGCACCTCAAAAACTACTTTGACGTTTCGGTGGTAGTTGATATCGGGTGTGGGAACACAAACGGAAAATAAAGGGTTTGGGCAATCAACGTGTCTATGTAGTGTACACCCTGCTGATAAAATATAGGCAACAGGCTCTTAGAAATTGAATGGGATAAGCGTATCATTAGGGATAGTGGTACGCTTATTTTTTCGCTCATTTGCATCTTTGAATATACTGGTATCTGTCTATATAATAAAAGCAAAAAGGACGGTGAAATTTATGAGAGAAAAGAAAAATCACTTATATGTTGATAGTGAGGAGCGGAGCATTTTGTTACATAGCCTTGTAGAGCTGAAAAATCAACTCATACAGCAGGGCAGATATACAGACTGCGTTGACGAAATTATTTTTAAGGTTATCCATGCACCTATAAAAAAATTAAGGGTAGAACTGGCAGGGGGATGTGATGTGCGATAAGGAATTTAAAGAACTGGTGAAGATAGCAGTCGAGAAACTAAAAGACGAATCTGTATTGAAACTGTTACAGGCTGACGCAAGTTATCAAAAGGACAGTAATAATGAGGGAAGTGCAGAGGATGCCTTTAATCAGCTTGATTTGACAGAGAAACAAAGGGAAGTTTGTCAGCATCTTATAGATTGCAGGGATAAGCAGGATTTTGAATACGGCACTCATGCGTATATCGCAGGGCTGATAGATGCGTTTCATATTATGTCGGTATTGTTCCCAGAAAAATGGGATACAGAGAGAATAAGGGAAGCCATATCATGTAAGAGCAGATAAGGCAGAGAATAAAACAGAATAGATTTTTACATAGCCGATTGGTGTAGTTTAGCAAATAAAACAGCCAGTCGGCTTTTTTTATTGCCATGAATCCTTTACATAGCCACCTTGACAAAGTGGCTAAATCTATGCGAAAGGAGGACGCACCCTATGTCAAATTGCAAAGTAATCGCTTTAACCAACCAAAAAGGCGGCGTTGGTTATGAAAAGTAAGTTATTATGCAAAGTTGAGCCTACACTTTTGCTGATTTTATAGGGTATAGGCTCTTTTGAACTTTGCATAATCAGGAGTAAACCCTTACAAAGATTT
>CAJTDX010000091.1 GCA_910575155.1 Lachnospiraceae bacterium | reverse complement strand
TGGGACAGAAACGAGTGGAGGAAAAGACAAACGAAATTAAGGCAATACCTAAACTGCTGGACGGCTTGAATATAAAAGGAAGCATAATTACAACGGATGCACTGGGAACACAGACAGCAATTGTAAAGAAAATCCGTCAGAAACGGGCGGACTATGTACTGGCGCTAAAGGCAAACCAGGGGAATTTGCTGGAGGGTGCCAGGCTGTATTTTTCAGAGGATGAATTTCTGAAAAAATGCGCCTATAAAAAGACAGTAGAAAAAGCAAGAGGGAAGGCAGAAAAGAGGGAATACTGGCAGACAGACGACATTTCATGGCTAAGCCAGAAAAAAGAGTGGGCGGGGCTAAAGACAGTAATTCTGACACGTAACACAGTAACGGGGGAGGAAGGAAAAGTAAGCATAGAGGAAAGGTATTTTATAGGCAGCCTGCCAGAAGGGATTGAGGAGGCGGCACGTGCAGTGCGTGGACATTGGATGGTGGAAAGTTACCATTGGCATTTGGATGTGACGTTTCGTGAGGACGGGAACCATACGATAGAGAAACAGGTAGCCTATAACTTGAATATCATGAGGAAACTGTCGATGAATAGGTATGCAATCGGTACGAATCCAGAAAAACATCTGGAGCAGATTATAAAATTATAAAAATTTATTAGTTGTATGGATTTGGTCTTGAAACACATTCGTGCGTTTGTCGTGAACTCAAGCACTATTGACATTGTTGTCGAATATGGTAAGATATATTATGTGATATTGTAAGGGTTTTGTCTTGAAAAAATGGAGGATTACTATGTTTACCAAAGATCTGATGTTATTGCTTGATAAAATACAAAACGAGTTAATGATTCCTGATAAAGAATTATCTTATACGTATGCTATAGGAGTTGATGAAATCTCTTATGGCTGTAATTCAAGTTGTGGTGGGGATTGCGAAAATAGTTGTTCTGGGGATTGTGACTATAGTTGCACTGGGGATTGTGAAAGTAGTTGTGAGACACAATGTTATGGTTGGGGATTGTGAAAGTAGTTGTGAGACACAATATTGGGGTTTGGGGTAGTTGGTAATATTGATTGAATTTATGGAGGAAATAAACTTTCCAGCCGCAAGCAGTGTGATATTAGCCCCAGCTTCGTTAAGTTTTTTCTCCGCAAGTAGCGGGAAATTATACCAGAAGAAATTAAATAATAAGTATTTTAAATGATACTTTAATACAAATTATGCATAATATTCCGTACACCATCCCTGCATATGCAGGGAATATGATTGATATTTCAACTCATGATTCATATGGGTGTAGGAATGAATGTAGTGGTTCGTGCTATGATTCATGTAATACTTTCTTGTGACAGTGAGTACAAAGGATCATTTTGGTACGACTATTAACTTTACAGGCATATTATGAAAGGATAACGTAATGAAAAAAAAAGTGCGATTTCTTCCTACGATTTGTGTTACTCATAATTGCAATCTCAATTGTATTTACTGCTATCAAAAACATGACAAGAAAAGTAAAATGACTTTTGATACAGCTCAAAGATGTCTTGATTATATATTTAATAATATACCAGCTTACGCAGTTGATGGAGTTGAATTGGGTTTTATTGGTGGTGAACCGTTACTTGAATTTGGGCTAATAAAAGATATGTATGAATATTCGCATAAGAAATATTCGAATATTGAACAACTTTTTTATGCGACAACAAATGGAACAATATTAACCGACGATATGAAGAACTGGTTTACAGCTCACAGAGATAGTTTTGTTCTTGGATTGAGTCTTGATGGAACAAAAGATTGCCACAACATTAATAGAAGTAATTCCTTTGATAAAATAGATATGCAATTTTTTCTCGAAAATTGGCCTAACCAAGGCGTGAAGATGACGCTTTCAAATTATTCTTTGCCCTGTTTAGCAAAAAACATTAAGTTTATTTATTCACTGGGATTCAAAAGTATTCGTGGTGTGAATCTTGCTGAAGGCGATTTTGGTTGGGATGATGACAAATATATTCAGATGCTTATTCCTCAACTTTCTGAACTGGTAGATTTCTATCTCGAAAACGAAGATTTTCCACTAGATCAGATGTTTGATAAACGTATTGAGTACTGCGAAGCAAAAGAGCGTCAAAAGAAAAAATGGTGTGGGATAGGAACGGGTTGTCCTTTTTTCGATGTAGATGGTATAAGATATCCATGTTCTTTTGTTACACCAATGACATTTTCTCAAGAAGATCTTGCAAATATTCTTTCTACAGATTTTGAGAAAGATGAGCATTTTATTGATAATGATTGTTTTGAAAATTGCTATCTTTATCCTATATGTCCTACTTGTTCGGGAGCAAACTATTTAAAGAACAAAACATTTAAGCACCGAGATAAAAGCCGCTGTAAAATACAAAAACTTGTAGCCATTTTTGTAGCGGATTTGCAAGCGAAGAAAATAGCCAATAATCCAAAACTCTACAACGAAAAAACTCTTTATCATAAAATAGAAGCAATTAAAAAAATTCATGATAATTATTTTAATGACTTTAAGGATTATGGTATTTAATTAATGTCTTTTGAATTAAGCAGACATTAGTAGTTAAGTAAAAAAATAAATAAACGACCCTATAGTAAGCTGTAGCCTATTGAAAAGTTGCCCAGCTACGATAGTGAGGTAAAATAAGTATGTAAGTTTCAGTTTGATATAAATTGTACCCCTTGTCAAGTAGACAGGTAAAATATCTCAAGGAAACAACATTTACTTTTGGAATAAAAGTAAATGTTGTTTCCTTGAAAAAAGAGCCACGACAAATGCATGAATGAATAAATTATGAACATTTCATCTATTTTTGGTATAATCAAAGAAAAAAGGATGGATTTGTTCATGAAAGCACTTTTAGACTATGTAAGTACAGTTACAGATATAAGGCAGGAAAAAAAGGTTTTGCATAAGATGATGGATATTATTATGCTTGTCTTTTTTGCAATGCTTGCAAATGCAGACGGCTGGGTGGAAATGGAAGTGTTCGGAAAAGAACACGAAAAGTTCCTGCGGAATTATCTGGAACTCCCAAACGGGATACCTTCT
>CAJTDX010000090.1 GCA_910575155.1 Lachnospiraceae bacterium | reverse complement strand
AAGCGCCGCATTTTTTGACTGGTTTGTCAGGTGTTTTTGAGAAAAAAGTGGGTGATTTTTTGAGACAGAGGTCTGAAAGCCCCATGAAATAAGGGCTGAAGATTCCGAGAAGTTATACAAAAATCTAGGAGGATAAGAGATGAGAGACAAGAAGAACTGGAAACGTCTGATTGCGTTAGCAATAAGCGCAGTATTGCTGGTGCCTGTACAGGTGGGATATGCGGCAGAATCAGGAATAGAAGCCTGTACAGAGAGCAGGGAGGCAGATGAAAACGGTTTTGTGATTGATGAAAATGGGGCGCTGACAAAGTATACGGGGGATGCAGAGAATGTAGTGATTCCCGATCATGTAACAAGTGTCGAAGATTATGCGTTTCAAGCATGTTATGATGTGAAAAGTATTTACATCCCAGCAAGTGTGCAAGATATAGGTTGGTCTGCATTTGCAATAGAAAACAGTGTTATAGACTGGGGGGACGGTGATATTAGCAAAGTATACGGTTCACTGAAAAATCTGGAAGTAGCTTCAGACAATCCCTATTTTTCATCGGAAGACGGCGTATTATATGATAAGAATAAAGAAAAATTAATCTGTTGTCCAAATTTGAGAACAGGAAGTTTTGCTGTTCCTGCAGGAGTGAAAATCATAGGAGGCCGCGCATTTGAGTCCTGTCAGCTTACCAGTATAGAAATACCGGCGGGAGTGACGGAAATAAGAGACACGTATTTTACCAGGAACAGTCAGGAACTGACAGAACTGAACGTGGAGTCAGGGAATCAGAAATTTTCATCTGAGGGCGGAATCTTATATGATAAAGACAAAAAAGAATTACTTACCTGCCCAAGTGGAAAAGTAGGTAATATAGACATACCGCAGGGGGTGACGAGTATAGCGCCATTTTCATTTCAAGCTTGTAGTAATTTGAGTAATATTCGTATACCATCAAGTGTGACGCGTATCGGAGAGGCAGCGTTCGGTCTGGTTTGGGCAAATATTATTATTCCGGCCGAAGTGACCTATATAGGAACAAACGCAATCGACAGCGGAATGACAATTTATGGTAAAGAAGGCTCCTATGCACAGACGTATGCTGCTGAAAATGATATTAAATTTTCCACCGAACAGCCTGGATTTGAGATTAAGGATGGAGTATTGGAAAAGTACAGCGGGATGGATACGGAAGTAGTGATACCAGATGAAGTAACGAGTATCGGTGATGAGGCATTTCATGCGTGTACGGGATTAACCAGTATCGAGATGCCGGATGGATTAACCAGTATCGGCAAAAACGCATTTGCTGCCTGCAGAAGCTTAACAGAAATTATGATACCAGATGGGGTGACAAGCATCGAAAGGATGGCGTTTTATAAGTGTACAAGCTTAACGAAAATTACACTTCCAGAAAGTCTGACAAGCATCGGGGAAGATGTATTTTCTAACAGAAATGAAGATTTAATAATTTATGGAAAATCAGGTTCTGCTGCAGAAACCTATGCAAAAGAAAATGACATTAAATTCTTTTCCACAGGAATATCGTCACAGAAAACACTTTCTGATAAGGACGTAACCTTAAGCCAGACTTCCTATACTTATGACGGAACAGCCAAGACGCCTGACGTCACAGTGAAATGTGGGAATGAAACCCTGACGAAAGATGCAGATTATACAGTTACTTATCAGGATAACGTCAATGCAGGAACGGCAAAAGTAATTGTTTCCGGAATAGGGAATTATACAGGAGCAGTTACAAAAACTTTCACTATTACAGAGGGGGATAAACAGGAGCCAGGTACAAAAGAATTGTCCAAATGCGCAATAACCTTAAGCAAAACCGCCTACGCATATGATGGAACAGCCAAAAATTCAACGATTACTGTAAAAGACGGAGCCACTGTTTTAAAAGCGGGGACAGATTACACGGTCGCTTATCAGAATAACAGGAATGCAGGGACAGCGAAAGCAGTCATCACGGGAAATGGAAATTATAAAGGGACAGTAACGAAAACTTTTACAATCACAGTGAAGAAAGGCACATCCCATAAAGCCGGATCATACCAATATAAAGTTACAGGCGTATCCACAGTGACGATAACAGGGTTAACGGACAGGAAAGTTACAAAAGTGGAAGTCCCAAAGACGGTGAAAATAGGAGGAAAGAACTTCAAGGTAACTGCCATTGGCAACAATGCTTTCAGGAAGAATAAAAAGGTAACAAGCGTTGAGATCGGAAATAATGTAACGGCAATAGGGACATCTGCCTTTGAAGGATGCACAAAACTTAACAAGGCAGCGATCGGGACAGGAGTTATACAGATTGAAAACAGCGTGTTTAAAAACTGCAAGAAACTGGGAACGATAACCGTAAAATCCACGAAGCTGACGAAAGTTGGGAAAAGTGCCTTGAGGGGAATCGAATCTACGGCGAAGGTAAAAGTTCCGGCAAAGAATTTGTCCTCCAATAAAAAACTATTCAAAAACAAGGGGCAAGGGAAAAATGTGAAGATTGTGAAATCATAAAAAGAGTTTACCATAACATCAAAATGCGTATACATAAAAAGTGAAAAATAGAAATGGCAGTCCGTAATGGATTGCCATTTCTGCATGAAAAGAAGAAATAACCTGAGACTGTTGATCAGTCTCCATAAAGTAGACTGCGAGGAATAGAAATATGAAAAGTAAAAATAACCAGGATACTGCTTATTTGGATTTATTACGTTGGATAGCTATTAGCGCTGTAGTGATGCTTCACGTTGTTTCCGGGGTTGTGGATACTATACCAGAGCAAATGACGGTAGAACAACAGAATATCTATGAGATGATAAAAAATATGATGACAGTTGGCGTGCCTGTATTTTTAATGATTTCTGGTTCTTTATTTTTGAATCCAGAAAAAGAGATCGGAATGGAACAAATTCTAAAGAGATATCTTTCAAGAATCCTTTTGGCGTTATTCTTGTTTGGGGTAGTGTAAATAAGTTTGTGTTTTTGGAAATAAATGGCTCCTTTTTGGTAAGAATTAGGATATGGAAATTCTTATCGAAAAGGAGTGTTTTTATGCCAGTAGCAAAGGAACAAATTCGACAGATTATCTCAGAAAACAACTTAAACAGC
>CAJTDX010000089.1 GCA_910575155.1 Lachnospiraceae bacterium | reverse complement strand
TTTTTAAAACAGTAAACCTCAGCGGATCATAGTTAAAACATCCATCGGCTTTCGGCTCAATGTACTGTCCAACGCTTCACTTATAAAGAACATTACTGCCGCAAGCTCCGCCCCTGCTACAACCAGCGCCGTTAAAAAATTGAACTGTATTTCAAGTTCTTCCGGCAGGATATGATCTTGAAGCAGGTGCTGGTCCTGGCTCATCTGCTGCGCCAGTCCATGCTCTCCCCGTGCAATGGCTGCATTGATTTCTTCCTCTGTGTATTCCTTCACTTCATTTCCTCCTCCCATCCCTTTATATATGCCATTCCCAAGGACAGGCGTAAGAAGCATACACGTAATGAATGCAGCCAGAAAAGCAGTCAATGTGATAAAAAGGTATTCTTTTTTCACCAGGCTGCGGATTTCCTTTACCGGCACCCCCATTGCCAGAAAGATTCCCCATTCCCTTCTTCTCTTTTTCGCATTATGCGTCATAAGAAGCGAGATCAGGACCAGTGTCAGAATTCCCAAGATGATAACGGTCCAAAACAGTATTAGTTTCATATTCGTCAGAGGTTTTATGGCGTCGCTGTATTGCGAATCATCCTCGCACACTTCAAAGTACCTCCAGTCTATCCAGTCCAATGCACGGACTTTTTCCATCACTTTTTCAACCTCATCCGGATGTTCAACATAGAAGCGTCCAATTTCTAATTGGTCTGGCTCGCCGTATAATTCGTCTAACACTTCACCCGTCTTTCGGTCCACCACAATCCAATTTTCTAAAATATCCTCTTCTAAAGTCATTGAGGATACAGACTGTTCATACGTCAGTTGATAAAGACCGACAATTTCCGTATCAACTCCGCCCAGAGAATAGATTGGATAATCTACACCTATATTTAAAGAACTTGTTTCAATCCGGAAGGGATCCCCCACCTTCAGATGATTTTTTTCCGCCAGTTTCTCAGAAATAATCACTTTATAGGCATCGTCCTGCTTAATATGCCTTCCTTCTGTTAACGCAAAAGATCCATTCTGAAAATTCTTCTCATGTTGACTGTTACAGGCAACACGGGCCAGAGTCTTATACATGAGATTCTTTGTTTCTTCTGCTGTATACATATAACCAGAACTTGGATGCGCGACCTGTTCTATGTAGTCATAATAAAAAAATCCTTCTATTAACTGGTAGTCTAACAACAAAACAAAATTGGGTCTTCCGGCATTATACTCTGTAATATCTTCCACTTCATCCTGTACCCGTTCTAACATCTCAAAGTTCACATTGGGACCGCAATAGAACTGGTAAACTCGCCCTGATGCTTCCACTTCTTTGAAAAATTCGGGCTTGCTTTCATCTTTCACTACCCGCAGCTTAAAACTGCTTCCATAACTTTTTTTAATTTCTTCAATGGCATGATCCGCGGACTGGTAGATCATAAAAATACTTAGAAACAAAAGTGAAAGGCCTGCCAATACAAGAAATATAAGAAAATTGGCTTTCCTGCGGCACAAGGATAAATATAATTTTTTCCAATTTTTCATTTTCTGCCCCCCCTAAAAAGATAATAACAGCGGCATTAACTTACAAATACCGTTGTAAACATAATCATTCTGATAAATGCTTCAATCTGCGCTCTATGGCATGTAATAATAATTTTTCTGATTTACATATATTCTGATAAAAATTCTATCGTTAGTTATTGTTTTAACTTACAATAATTATAACTCTATAGTATTGATTGGTCAATTATTTTTGTTGAGAAATCAATTATTTATTTGTAAAGATATTGGTTCAATTATAAATATTTACGTGATTTAATGTGAAAGTTTAAAAAGTACTCTGTCTTTTTGTATGGTCATTTTCAAAATTGTCCCATACATATAATTATCGCAAGATCATTTGAAATATTTCAATTCTATTTTTGATTCTGCTTCCAATATCCCTTCAAATCATACCGTCAGATAATTTCTTTTACCAGGTGCAAACCTGCTGTGAAAAACAAAGCGCCTTCGCTTTCTATTAAAATTTATTTTCATTCATTTTATAGTTTTTTTAAACTGTGCCATTTACAATGACACAGGGACTTCTTCTTTGTTATCATTCCTGGAGAAAATACCTGAATTTTAACAAATCTGAAGTCCCTGTTTTTTGAAATTTTTTTACTTTTTGCGTAAAGTCCAAATACTATCATTGTATGGTGTACTGCACAACTGCTTGAAATAATTCGTCTTAGACTATATAATTCAGCGGATCATAGTTAAAACATCCATCGGCTTTCGGCTCAATGTACTGTCCAACGCTTCACTTATAAAGAACATTACTGCCGCAAGCTCTGCCCCTGCTACAACCAGCGCCGTTAAAAAATGAAACTGTATTTCAAGTTCTTCCGGCAGGATATGATCTTGAAGCAGGTGCTGGTCCTGGCTCATCTGCTGCGCCAGTCCATGCTCTCCCCGTGCAATGGCTGCATTGATTTCTTCCTCTGTGTATTCCTTCACTTCATTTCCTCCTCCCATCCCTTTATATATACCATTCCCAAGGACAGGCGTAAGAAGCATGCACGTAATGAATGCAGTCAAAAAAGCAGCCAATGTGATAAAAAGGTATTCTTTTTTCACCAGGCTGCGGATTTCCTTTACTGGCACTCCCATTGCCAGAAAGATTCCCCATTCCCTTCTTCTCTTTTTCGCATTATGCGTCATAAGAAGCGAGATCAGAACCAGTGTCAGAATTCCCGATATGATAACGGTCCAAAACAGTATTAGTTTCATATTCGTCAGAGGTTTTATGGCGTCGCTGTATTGCGAATCATCCTCGCACATTTCAAAGTACCTCCAGTCTATCCAGTCCAATGCACGGACTTTTTCCATCACTTTTTCAACCTCAGCCGGATGTTCAACATAGAAGCGTCCAATTTCTAATTGGTCTGGCTCGCCGTATAATTCGTCTAACACTTCACCCGTCTTTCGGTCCACCACAATCCAATTTTCTAAAATATCCTCTTCTAAAGTCATTGAGGATACAGACTGTTCATACGTCAGTTGATAAAGACCGACAATTTCCGTATCAACTCCGCCCAGAGAATAGATTGGATAATTTTCACCTATATCTAAAGAACTTGTTTCAATCCGGAAGGGATCTCCCACCTTCAGATGATTTTTTTCCGCCAGTTTTTTGGAAATGATTACTTTATAGGCATCGTCCTGCT
>CAJTDX010000088.1 GCA_910575155.1 Lachnospiraceae bacterium | reverse complement strand
GGTTATGAAAAGCTATACATTATGCAAAGTTAATGATAGAAATCCTTATAAATAAAGGATTCTTTAGTTGATTTACTTTCCATAATCCATCAAGATTTAAGTGTATTTTATCAATTCACTTAAGGAGGAACGCACGATGGAAAAATCAACTTTGCAGCAACTGATCAACCAAACCGGGGAAGCACTCGTACAGGCAGGTGCATCCAGCTATTACCAAAAAGTATTTAAAACTCTTACAAAACAGCTTTTGCTCTACTCCCACGAACAAGGTACTGATTCTTTCAGCATGGATTTCGGATTACAGTTTTTAGAAGACCATTATTCTATGTCATCTAAGATAACGTTGAAAAAATGGTGTACCGCCTATTCCCGTTGTATAAATGCTTTGGCAGAATACCAGCGTTCAGGGAATGTAGTTCTTTATCTTGCCATGGATAAAAGAGCGTACACTTTCCCAGAGGGATTTAGATATAGCGCAGAAGCATATATTTCCCATCGAGAAGATATCGGGATAATAAAAAAATCAAATAAGATTTTCAGTTTATATCTGGAACGCTTTTTTGCGTTTTTAAGCAGGAAGAACATTGCTTCTTTAGATACACTGTCTCTCAAAGACGTTTTGGATTTCATGGCATCTTTGAACTGTTATGAAAAGCCAACCATAAATCATACAATGCGTGCGGTGCGCTATTATCTGAAATACTGCTATGAACATGGTCTTATGGAGCAGGAGATGTTTTCAAAACTTCCAAACCCTCATTACAACAGGCAGAGCCGATTACCTTCTTCGTATTCAGCGAATGAGGTGACGAAACTTCTTGATTCGATTGACCTTGGGAATCCTTGTGGAATCCGTGATTATGCAATCATTCTTCTGATTGCAAGACTTGGATTACGCAGCAGCGATGTCGCAAATTTAAAGTTTTCCAATATCGACTGGGAAAGAGAAGTAATCCATTTGAACCAGGTAAAAACAGGAAATCCGTTAGAACTTCCTCTTTTAGAAGATGTTGGCGAAGCGATCATTAACTATCTGAAGAACGCAAGGCCTAAAACCGACTCGGATCACGTTTTTGTGAGGCAGCTTCCTCCTTATACGGATTTCAATCCGGGTGCGGTCGGCGCCCTTGTAAGGGTACGTCTCCAGAAATCGGGAATCCATCTTGAAGGGAAAAAGAAAGGCTCCCACACACTCCGCCACAGCCTTGCAAGCCGCCTGCTGGAGCATGAGATTCCGCTTCCGGTCATTTCAGAAATCCTGGGGCACACAACTACTGAAACTACGATGGCATATCTTCGTATTGATATCACCGAGCTTCGGAAATGTGCATTGGAGGTGGCAATCTAATGACAAGAATCAGAAAATCTCCATCCATGACAGGTTCATTTGCGGAAGTTGCCCAGGAATTCATTCAGTACAAAAGAAGCACAGGTTTTAAATATGCAGATGAACCGAAATGTTTATCCCGGTTTTGCCGTTTCAGTGAAGAACAGGGTGTCACAGAAATAAAAATATCCCGCTCCCTTGCAGAAAAATGGACAGCGCCCCGGGCAGGTGAATCCGAAAAAAGTCGGTCACACCGCATTACCTGCATAAGACAGTTTGCCATATACCTTAATAACCTTGGTTATGACGCTTATATCGTGCCAGAAGTGAAGGGTTTGAATCACAGTTCATTTGTACCATATATATTTACGCATGAGCAGATAGCAGCTGTGATCAAAGCCGCTGATGAAACAGAACCCAAAGAAGTTGCAAGAAATATGCATTTGGCGTTACCAGTGATCTTCCGGATTCTTTATGGCTGTGGACTTCGTGTGTCAGAGGTTGTCGGACTTCGCTGCAGGGATGTGAATCTCGAAGATGGGATTCTTACGATCCGTGAAGCAAAGACTGACCGTGACCGGTATATCCCATTATCAGATTCCGTAAAAGAAGCCTGTATATCCTATGCAGATAAAATCTGGTGGGAAAAAGACAGCGACTTTTTCTTCCCTGCTCCTGATAAGACCATGATCAGCCCGATGACTATCTATCAAAGGTACCGCAGGTATCTGGAAGCGGCAGGGATTTCACATGGCGGAAAAGGGCAGGGCCCCCGTCTGCATGATGTACGCCATACATTCGCGGTTCATGTTTTACAAAAGTGGATCAGGGAAGAAGCCGATTTAACGGCTATGCTCCCGATTCTTTCCACATATATGGGGCACAAAACAATACGCTCAACAGCAAGGTATCTGCGCCTGACAGCGGAAGTTTATCCAGACCTGATGAGGGAAGTGGAAAGGTCATGTGCATACGTCATCCCGGAGGTATGCCATGAAGGAAACTGATTTTGCACAGTATTTAACGCAGTTCCTGTCAGTATATCTTCCCTGCCAGGTCGGCAGCAAACGTAATACCCAGTTAGCATACAGGGACTCATTCTCATTATTTTTAAGATACTGCAGAGATCAGGAGAACCTTTTGCCGGAAAAGCTGACAGTTGCAAAAATAAACAGGGATCTGATCCTCCGCTTTCTGCAATGGCTGGAAGAAGAACGTAACTGTAAAGCGGCGACAAGGAATCAACGTCTCGCTGCAATCCATTCATTTTTCAGCTTTTTAATGGTAGAAGAACCACAGTATATACAGCAAAGCCAGAAAATCCTGGCTATTCCAATGAAAAAAACGGATACGGTGCCACTCATGTATCTTCCATTGGATAGCATCAAGGGCCTGTTAGAACAACCCGACAGGACAACGATCCAGGGGAAAAGGGATGCTGTTCTGCTGTCACTTTTATATGATACCGGAGCAAGGGTTCAGGAACTTGTGGATCTAAAAGTTTGTGATGTTGCTTTAAATGATACTGTCACCATCGTACTGACAGGCAAAGGCGGTAAAAGCCGCATTGTTCCAGTCATGAGACCAACTGGGGAATTGTTGAAGCAGTATATGGAAGGTTCTGGTCTGGCTTCGCCTGTATATGGTCGCAATCCGTTATTTATCAACCGGAGCAATAAACCCCTGACGAGAGCCGGAGTGACATATATTTTGAAAAAATATGCTGCACAGGCCCAGGCAATGGGAATAAAGGATATATCCGATAAAATCACACCGCATTGGCTGAGGCATAGCAAAGCAATGCATCTGCTTCAGTCCGGAGTCAATCTTGTTTATATCAGAGATCTACTGGGACATTCTGATATTTCAACAACCGAAATCTACGCACGGGCAGACGAAAAAATGAAGCGAAAAGCATTGATGGAAGCTTACAACAGTCCATCATCTGACGAACTGCCAGCGTGGAAAAAGGATAAAGACCTTCTTGATTGGTTGAAATCTTTGTAAGGGTTTACTCCTGATTATGCAAAGTTCAAAAGAGCCTATACCCTATAAAATCAGCAAAAGTGTAGGCTCAACTTTGCATAATAACTTACTTTTCATAACC
>CAJTDX010000087.1 GCA_910575155.1 Lachnospiraceae bacterium | reverse complement strand
ATGTGCCGGAAAAATACTACCTCTCACCGGAGCAGACGGAAAAGCTCTTATACAAGTCATCGACGGGGCACAGGGGGAAAGGGTCTACGACCCGGCCGGGGTCGCCTGCACCCAACTTGCCAGCTCCGGGGGAGGCGGTGGAAAAACCGGGCTGTACCTTGTAAGCTGCAGCAGCCAGGTGGGGATCACGGACACACGGGACTGCGCCCGCACCCTCACCGCCAGTTACTGCAAAGGCATAAGCTCAAGGCAGGTGCGTGATGGCGTCCTGCTGATTAAAGAAGCCACCAGGCGCGGGTACAGTGAAGCGGAGCCGGGAGATTCGGTCGACATCTCCTACGCCGGACAGAACAAGAAGCGGGCGCGCGTGGGGCACGGCGTCTCCTATACCATTACTACGCATGCGGACAAGGCGGTTGTGGGGGAAGACCTGAGAATCCGCCGCCTCGTCCCGCGGGAATGCCTGCGGCTGCAGGGATTTTCTGACGCACAGATTGATAAACTGCTGGCTGTGACTTCCGACACCCAGGCTTACCGGCAGGCTGGCAACGCCGTAACCGTCAATGTAGTACACGCCCTCGGACTGCGCATCAAAGCCGCATATATGGCAGGTGCAGGAGCCGGGGCAGAAAAGGAGGCAGCATGACTGATCCCAAAACCAAACAGGCAATGCTAAAAATGCGTGAGGATGGCGCATCGTATGCGGAAATTGCAGATTTTTTCTCCTTATCTCCCAATACTGTAAAATCCATCTGCTACCGCAATGGCGTCCATGCCCCACTTAGCAACGGTGCGGAAACCGGTTTATGTAAAAATTGCAGCAAGCCATTATCGCACCCCACGGGTGGCGGACGCAAGATTTTTTGCAGCAACCGGTGCCGTTACCAGTGGTGGAACCATTTCCGTAGCAGGCAGCCATACCGTCTGATTTGCTATTGCTGCGGAAAAGAATTCGTCAGCTTCGGGAACAAGAAAAAGCAATTCTGCGGCAGGGAATGTTACCGTCTCAGCCGCTATGGGGAGGGATTGCCGTAATGGATAAAGCACATTTTGAACAGATAAAGCAATATGGTGCGATGCTTGCCATCGTCGGCCATCTTCATAAGCGCGGGCTGATTACCGATGCGGAACGCCGTAAGCTGACGGCGAAGCTACAGAAAAAATACCGACCGGCAGCCGGTTCCGCAGCAGGGCTCAGCCCGGCGCTAAACAATCTCACGGAAAAAGTTCTGGGAAAGGAGGATTTAGACAGGTAACATAAAAACCAGGTAAACATTGCGGCATGGTGCGCAGCCAAGTTTGGGGGCGCACCACAGCCGCCCCCATTCCGCGCTCCAACAGCCGCAGGAAAGGAGGGCAAATGTTTACGAAAAGATTCGGCCTGGAGATCGAGTTCACCGGGATCACCAGGCAAAAAGCAGCAGAAGTTACTGCGCATTACTTAGGCGGCACGACTGACACTGCCGGGGATTATTATGACACCCACAAAGTAACCGCTCCGGATGGGCGTATCTGGAAAGTGATGTACGATGGCAGCCTGCATTGCCAGAAAAAAGAGGGGCGCAGGACTGTCTCCGCTAATGATAGTTACAGCGTGGAACTGGTCAGCCCCATCCTGCTCTACCGGGAGGATATTGACCGGGTGCAGGCTTTGGCAAGGAGGCTCAGGAAAGCCGGAGGATTTGCGAACAGATCCTGCGGCATCCATATCCATCTCGACGGGGCCGCCCACACCCCTAGAAGCATCCGCAACTTCATCAATATCATCTACGCACACAATGATTTGCTTTATAAGTCACTTCAGATTGCGCCGGAGCGGATGCGTTACTGCAAGAAAATGGACGCTATTTTGGTAGAGCGCATGAACCAGGTAAAGCCAAAAACACTAAGTCAGATAGAATCTATTTGGTATGAGAACTATGCGGGAAACCGTAACGGTCACTACCACACCAGCCGCTATCATTTTCTCAATTTACACAGCTTCTTCCATGGCAATCATACGGTGGAACTTCGGGGCTTCAACAGCACGCTCCATGCCGGGAAAATCCGGGCATATATCGTGCTGGCGCTCGCCCTGAACCATCAGGCGTTGACACAGAAAAGCGCCAGCTACCGCAAGGTGCAGGAAGAAAATGAGAAGTTCGCCATGCGAGTTTGGCTGAACCGTATCGGGTTCATTGGCGACGAGTTCAAGAGCTGCCGGGAGCATCTCTACCAACACCTGGACGGCAATGCCGCCTGGCGGTATGGTTCCAAAGAGAATGTCAGGAGCCATATTAGTGCCAGGAATACTGAGAATGGAGGGCAAAACATATGAGTAAAAGTAACAATGCAGCAAAAGACAGGTTCTATATCGCCTATGGCTCCAACCTCAACCTGGGGCAAATGGCAAAACGCTGCCCGACAGCAGAGGTTATAAAAGTAACTTATTTACAGAACTACCGCCTGATGTTCCGGGGCAAAGGCACTGCCGTAGCCACGATTGAGAGGCATCAAGGCAGCAAAGTCCCCATCATCATTTGGCGACTACAGCCAAGTGACGAGTATAACCTCGACATTTATGAAGGCTTTCCGCACCTCTACCGTAAAGAAACACTAAAAATGACGGTGGACGGCAAACGGATCCGGGCAATGGTTTATATCATGAACGAAGCCTTGCATCCCTATGGCACACCATCGCGCAGTTACTTCGATACCATCTGCCAAGGCTACGGATATTCCGGATTTGACGGCAGGATACTGCGACATGCTGTGCTCGACTCGGTATGGGAAGCATATCTGGCAGAAAAGTACGAAGGGGGTGAGACATATGACGGAAAGAATCAAGGAACAGATTGAAGCTGTCCGGCAAAGCGGAGAAACCAATATGCTGGACACCCGCATGGTGCAGTGGATTGCTAACCGTGAGAACTATTATGAGTTGGTTATTTATTTGGAAGAACACCGGGAAGAATATGTTAATTATCTCTTCACCGGCGAAGCCCCGGAAGCAGAATGACACACATTACTCCATAACATTTTTATGGTAAAAAACAAGACTTGCTGGACTCAGCAGTCTGAGTGATAGATGTGTGTAATCAAACGAAAGGAGCAGAATATGAACTTCCAATATAATTACAACCTCCACGGCAGCGATAGAAAACCGCTGGTTGAAGCTGTCAGCCAAATACTGGATAAACCTGCTGTCTACCAGGGCGCACCCAGTTTCTCCTACATAATTGGTGATTTTATCGTAGATAGAAACGGCGTACTGTCATATGGCAGTAGTATCCATCCTGATTTTGCAGCGGTACTCGTTAGCGATTTGCTGGAACGGGGTTTCGAGGCAGAAAGGGTAGCCATAGACAATATGGCAGAAGCATTTGACGCAGATAAGAATGTGCCTAGTGAAGCGTCAAATACTGACACACCGGATAAACTGACAATTGAGATTCCCAACATAGGATTTACCCCGGAAATGCGGGAAAATCTAAAGAAAATCGTTGCCAGCAAAGCAACCTTACTTAAACAGGCACTGGAAACGGACGGCCTGCCAATCGTAGAACTTGACGGCAAGATTACTTTCCCGTGGTTCACTCTTCATGGTATTGACGGTGAAGCCGATGCCTATAATCGCTTAGTCGCCGCCATCTGCAAAATGGCAAAGACACAGAAACGGGTGACGGCGGTAGAAAAACCGATTGAGAACGCTAAGTTCACCATGCGCCTGTTCCTGATCCGCTTAGGTT
>CAJTDX010000086.1 GCA_910575155.1 Lachnospiraceae bacterium | reverse complement strand
CTGCCTTCAGTGCCATCCCTACCGCCTCATCTGCATCCCTTTCCTGCATCCTCTGCTTGAGTGCAAGGAGCTCCGCCTGCGTGTCCGGCGTTCCTGCCCGGAGTGCCAAGTAAGCACGTCACGTTTGATACAAAAATAATAAGGCGTTTGCCCCGATTTATAGGGGTGAACGCCTTATTCTATGATTGGAAGCGGTAAATGAATGGGGAGTTGAGGAGGGAATTATACCGTAGAGACAGCGGAGTTTTGAGAGTGATTTTACACGATGCACCATTTTGCACCAAAAGCATTAACTGATTTTTATATGAGTTTACACGTTCTCACCCCTCCCGTACCACACAGCGAACGGCAAAACCGTCTCCTCGGTAGTAGCTGTATTGAGGGTTGACGACTGCTGGACTCGTGTCTAGACCGCGCCCGTCGCTATCGGAACCAACCTCGGATGACCACCAAAGGGCACCTGCAATACGCCCGCCAATAAGACCGCCTGAACGACCATAGCGGCCCGTACGGAGAAAGCTGAGTCATTCTCATAAACCCGGTGTGTGCGGCAACGGTGATAATACGCATTTTGCGTATAATATTGCTTTCCAGTAACACTCATTAGGAAATACTCACTTTTATCCATCACAAAACAGAGCGTAGAGATCAATTTTCTGCGCTCTGTCAACTCAAGAAGGTTTAATCACATAAAATCATGTCTGTTGCTAGCTAAAACAATGTCATCTTAAGTATCGCCTCGTCCCGCTCATCCTGCCTGATGCCGAGGTAAAGCTTGGTAGTCTCGTAACTGCTGTGGTTATAGATATCTACAACTACTGCCAGTGATACATCCCCGTTTGTGATTGCATGATATCCCCAAGTCTTCCGCAAAGAATGGCAGGCAACCTTGCCCATAATCCCCAGCTCCACTACGGCGGCATGAATAATCCGCCATGCCTGCACCCGGCTGATTGCCTTTGGCTCTTTACGGTTATTGGCAAAGATATAATCGCCTCTTCGGTGGAGGTAACACTGCTTGAGTGCGCCCAGTAGCTGTGGGTTTAGAGCGATGGTGCGCTTTTTCTTGGTCTTCTTTTCCGTCACGGTAATATGGGTACGGAATGCCCGTCTTTCTTCGTCATACACATCCGACCATTTAAGTCGGAGCAGGTCACTAATCCGAAGAACGGTATACGTCCCCATCAACACAAGCGTATAATTACGCAGCTGTCCTTTCTTCAAAAAATAATCTGCAAGTTTCTTTAACTGTTTCTTGTCCCTGATTGGTTCTGTTGCTGCCATAATAAATAAAGCCCCCTTTGTCGTAAGATACGGCTGATGATAGCGTATCGCCACAAAAGGGGCAGATGTAACACTTTATAGATATTGATACAATTTTAACATCAAATCCGCCTATATTCAAGGGTGAGTTTGCTAAAATGAAGAAAATTGGTACACAATATCATCATAAACGGCATTTTTATAGCATATCAGCGGTTTGTGGGACGTAAAAGATGTAACATTCTCTATAAAGTGTTACATCTTGTATTTTAGCGGTTCATGAGCCGCTTTTTTGAGAGAATTAGGCAGTTGGTTTTAGGCTGGCCTGGTCTTTGGGAAAGAGACTCCGTATGAGGGTAAAATGGTCAAATACGCTAAAGACAGTGTGTCGCTTGAAGGGGTGGATGTTAAACAAGCGAAAATTGTCACACAGGAGGAATCGGCGGCTGGAAAGGAAAAATGTAGTAAAAATCACTTTTGCAGATGAAGAGGCAGATAAATTTGCAGGGATAAGAGTCGAGAATGATGGAGGATCACTAGCAATCCTATTAAATGGCGAATTGATTTCCATTCCAACGATTCAATCAGAAATTACAAGTAGTAAATGTGGGGTACTTTCCCTATATGGAGATGTCGGTGAGATGCAAAAACTGGTAGATGTGTTGAATTAGAAAACAGAACAGGAGGCGTTTTTATGAAACAAACAAAACAAACTGGTAAGAGATTTATTTCTGTGTTGTTAACATTGGTACTTTTGGTGTCAAGCATTACGTTCTTTCCGAGCGAAGCATATGCGGCAGGGTGGCTGGAATATGCAAATCAGACAATCACCTTAGGCACGGCGGTAAGTGCTTCTATAAAGGATGGGGATTATTATGGTTTGACAGAAGCTGATGATTCCTACAAACATTATTGGCATATTTATAAATTTACTATGCCTAAAAATGGGCTACTTAATATCTATATAGAATCACTTTCCGAACAATATTGGTGGTATACGGTATCATCTGGATTCGCTATTTATTCTACGTCTAATCCAGATGATATTATATGGAGATCTAAGAGCAACCAAAATAAAATCCATAAAAATTACAGTGCCTCTCGAGATATGTATTATGGCTCTACGGAAATCGCCTTAGATGGAGGAGAATACTATTTTGCGGTCAGACAGTATTACACGAATAACACCCCCTACTACCTCACCCTCAGCTACAAAGAACCGTTCATAAATGTAAGCTCGATCTCCCTTGATCCGACCAGTCTGTCCATGGAGCCTGGCAGCCAGAAGACGATCGTTCCGACCGTCCTGCCCAACAACGCTACAGATAAAACGCTTATCTGGCAGTCGAACAATCCATCTGTGGCAACGGTAGAAAACGGTGCGGTAACGGCAATATCTGTGGGTTCGGCTACCATCACGGCGTCCTCTGCCGATGGGGAGATCACAGCATCTTGCTCAGTGGTCGTAAAATGCGAGCATAATTATAAGGCCAGCTATACCCCGGCCAGCACAGAAAAAGACGGAGCTATTACTAAGACCTGCAATAAATGTGGAGCCGAAACAGAAACCCCTATTCCCCGGATAGAGGACATCAGGCTGTCGCAGACATCTTATTCTTATGACGGCAGAGAACATCAGCCCGAGATCAGTGTAATTGATGCGAAGGGTGATGCGTTGGAAGTCAGAAGAGACTACACGGTATCCTATTCCGATCATACGGCAAATATTGGTACACATACCGTTACGATTAGTTTTATCGGGAACTATGAAGGAATAGAAACAAGAACTTTTACAGTGTCGCCCATTCATGTGGACTCGATATCTCTTGATGTTTTCCGGCTGACGCTGAATATCGGATCACAACAAAAACTTACAGCCACCGTTTTACCGGACAATGCTACCGATAAAACAGTAAGATGGCATTCAAGTAACCCTGCGGTTGCAACCGTGAATGATGATGTTGTAACGGCGATTGCAGTTGGGAGTGCCGTTATTACCGCCACTACGGTTGATGGAGAAGAAACCGCAGAATGTACTGTGAATGTAAGCTGCCCCCATAGCTATCATACAACCTTGATTCCTGCCGATAGCAATAGCAACGGATCGCTTAAAGAAGAATGTACAAAATGCGGACGTATTCGCCAAGACGTCACGATTTATGCTATTGATAACATCCGCTTAGCAAAAGTTTCTTATGTCTATAATGGTAAAATCTGCACTCCTGCTATTACTGTCAATGATCGATCTGGCAAGATGTTAGAGAAGGATAAGGATTATAGGGTAGCATATACAAGAAACAGAAAGGACGTCGGGGTACATAGCGTTATAATTACATTCATTGGCAATTATAAAGGAACAGTAACCAAACAATTTATCATATATCCAAAATCCACCAAAATCACTAAGATAAAGCCGAAAAGAAAAGGTTTTACAGCAAACTGGAAGAGACAGTCTGCGCAGATCTCCGGGTGTGAGCTTGCATA
>CAJTDX010000085.1 GCA_910575155.1 Lachnospiraceae bacterium | reverse complement strand
GACTGACCGCTCCCGGCTCCCTTGATGGCATCCAGTATCTTCAGTATCTTTCCGCCATACCCGGCTCCGGCAGCCCATCCCTTGCCCTTCGGGTTCTCCTGTATTCCAAGGTATTCCACATACGGGGCACAGCCACGGGATACAAGGTCAAAGCGTGGGTCAATGCAGTCCTGCTTCAGCTTCGTGGTATTGGCGTATGCCTTGAGGTGCTGTATCTGTGCCCGGATGCCAAGCTGTGGCGTGTTGAAGCTGTTCCCTGTCTCTCCGTTCTTGGTCACTCCCATGCCACAGAAATTATTCTGTGAGAGCTTCACTGCACTCCCGGAGAAGGTGAAGTTGCCTGTCTCAAGACAGCTCTGTGCAAAGGCAATGTCACCACGGATATTCTCCGCCTCTCCTTCAGACAGGTACAGCGGTATCATGTCAAGTACGCTCTGTGCAACGCTGCCATTCTTTGCCTTGATGTATGCCGCCATCTGCTCCGCTGTGGCTTCCGCCTTTCCGGTTATCTTGGTCATGGTGTCTTTTTGTGCCGCTCCACCGCCTGCAATAGCTTTCTTGAAAGCATCCCATGTATGCTTGGTGGTATTATACACATACGGGTTAGGGCATATCTTTCCAGTCACATCATAGTGGCGGATGACATTGGCTACATCCACTCCATACTTTTTCATCAGGTACTCGGTCAGCTCAATCGCTGCCTTCACAGTTGCATCTTCAAAATACCAGTCCTTGCTGTCCGCTGCCTGATTTCCTCTATTGCGGACACAAAGCTCAATGCCAATGGAATTTGAGTTCCGGCACTCCGCATGTCTGTAGCTGTTTGCTCCACAGTGCCATGCAATGTCCTCATCCCCAACGCTCTGCCATATCTCTCCATCAAAGCCTACAAAATAGTGGGCGGATGCCCCTATGTACTTGCTTGCATAATACTGACAGTTTGCTTTTGCTCCTCCAAGAGCCCCCACATAATGGATGACAATGTACTTGATACGCCCAACATTGTCCTTGTTGGTAAAATTATAAGGGGTCAGGAGCTTCTCAATCTTCGGTGCTGCCATATCAAACACTCTCCTCTCCAAAAAAGCCCATGTTGTCCGGGTCTAAACTGTTGCGGAACTCCTTGAGTTCCTCTTCCGTCATGTTGCTCACCTTCTCCTGAAGCTCTTCTCTCTGCTCCGGAGTCATGTCCTTGGTGTACTCACTAAGGATGTCCTTTGTCTGTTCTGCCATGATTACTCCTCCTTTTCAGTGTCATAGTCTAATGTGATGGATGTCTTGGTCTCCACCAAGATGCTCTTCCTGATGCCCTCAATGGTTGCATCAATCATCTCCTCCGGGAGAAAAGCCCGGATGAGCTCCCCGTTCTTAATACGGTAGATGTACCACAGCTCCACATCAAAGTCCGGTGTCTCCTGCCCTTCCTGAACTAAGACAGAGATGAGGGTCTCCTTGTCCTTCTCAAACTCTCCCTTCAGTTTCTTCAGCAGGAGCTTCTTCTGCTTCTCATCCGGCTTGATGCTCATTTCACCAAGGAACTCGGCAAGCGTGGTCTCAAAGGTGTAGTCACCCGTAAAGATTGCCTTCAGAGCTTTTTCAAATTTGCTGTCAAACTTGTAGCTCGTCTTGGTTTCCTCCTTGACCTTCATGCTGTATACCCCCTCGCCCACAAGCTCCTTCAGCTTGTCCGGGTTCAGGATGTCAAGGCTCATGCTGTCCGTGATGGCAGCACTGCCCTCATCACCGTAAAACTTCACATACCTCACATTGTGGTCTTCCATGAGAGCCAAGCCCCTTGCCTGAAGCTCCGCCTTGTAACTGTTCATCAGAGCCCGGCTCCTCTTCTGCTCCCTGTCAAGCTCCACACATGCCCCAATGAGCTGCTCGCTGCTCATTGCCTTTGTTGTCTGCTCTCCCATTACTGTCCGCCTCCTAACTTCTGAAATGCTTTTGCTGCACAGGCTCCACAGATACCCTTCCCATGGAACTCATGCACCCCGTCCGTCACGCCGCAAAAGTTACAGCGGAGCGTGTACGGTCTTATCCTGATTTCCCCCTGATGCTCCTCCACCACCATAGGGTCTCTTGGCTCAATTCCAAGCTCCCTCCGCATTGCCACCGGGATACTGATTGACCCGTGGCTTGTCATCTTCTTATATGCTGTGTTCATGTCTGCTCCTCTCCGTCCGCTCCTGACGGACTCTTTTTTTTGTACTTTTGATAGTAGATACATTGCCTGACCTGTTCCGGCTCCGCCCTGATGTCAGCCGCTATATCCTCATTGCTCCATCCGGCATTATGGAGAGCCATCACCCTGCCTGCATCAAGCCTCCTCCTCCTTGCAGGCTTTTCCTTTGGCTTTGGTGGAGGCTTGTTTTCAGGGAGCAGGAACTTCAAGAGAGCATCCGTACACGCTACACAGAAGTGCATCCCATGTGTGGCTTCATCCACCGGATGCAGGATGTCTTCCCCTTCAAGCTCTACTACGTTTGGTATTATCTTGATAGCTGTCTTCTCAAGGACAGCTCCGCACCTGTCACATACAAACTGTATCTTTTTCAACCTCTCCGCCTCCTTCTCCTTAACTGCCATCCAGGTCAGGGGTACCGCCCCGGAGCTGCTCCTCTATCGTTTCCATGGCTGCAAGGTGGATGTCAAGCATGTTGTTCTTCACATCATCCATGTCCAGTCCACGCTTCAGCCCTTCCATGCCAACGAACACCTGAAGGAAGCCTGCTATCTGTGCCAGCTCCTCAACGCTGATGTCCTGACCCTCAAAATTCACCTTGTCATCCCTGACTGTCACTATCAGCTTGCAGTCCTGCATCCTGTCCCTCCTTCTCTTCCTGCCTCTTCACCATGCTCTTGAGTGCCTCAATGAGCTTGGAGCACTGTTGATAGTCCAACCACTCCACAGCACTGACCCCGAACATCTTCCGGCACATGCCATTGACCCTTGCAGGCTTGTCCCATCCAAGCTCCTGTGTGAGCTTGTATATCTTCTTCCTTTGGTTCTCCGTGGATGTGTTCCCTCCACGGTGCTTCCCACGCTCCGACTTTCTCACGGAGTCCTTCATGCTGCCAAGCACCCGGATGACCGTCTGAAGCTCCCTTTTGTTGAGAGCCTTGATGCTGTCCTTCCCCGTGTGTGCCTGTACAAGGAGATGCAGCTCCTCATCCGTAAGCTTCAGCTCCGGGCTCTTTGCAATGCCCCATACCCTCTTGATGCTCGGCTGTGATGTGTTCCCTGCCATGCTACACCCTCCTCTCTTTTACGCTCTGCACATGCGGCTTCAGGAACTCCGGTATCTGAATACATCCCTTGTCTGCAATGGTATCCGCCCGGACAGACACATCCGTGTATCCATAATTCTGAATGACACCATAGATGCCTGACAGCATCTCACGCCCCATCTCTTCCTCATGCTCGCCTTTGATTACAACCTCCAATTTCTTCATGTGCTCCCTCCTCCCTACAGCATCATCATGTTGGATGCCTCGCTCACAATCTTCATGGTTATCCGTGTCTCGCCCTTCTGCTTCAGGATGCGGAGCACGTTGTTGAGTGTCCTGTCCAACAGGCGGAAGCATCCGCTCTGTGTGTTGGTTGCCCGGCTTATCATCTCGCCCATGGCTGCCTCTTCCACCTCATAGCCCTCAAGGTAGTCTGCCACCTCATTCTTGGACAGCCCCTTCAGCTTGTAGTAGAAGTCCATCCGGTTAGCAAAACGGGCAAGGTTGCCCTTCAGCTCTGTCTCAAGCCTCGGCTCCCCGGCTATGACAATGCCTACATCCGACTGGTCAAAGATGCCCCGGAGTATCTCCATCTTTTTCTGCGTGTACTTGTTGATGAGCTTGTCCGCCTCGTCAATGATGAGCAGGAAGCCTTCATTGGTATTGAAAAACTCCCGGATACGGTTGACCCTTTTCCATATCGTTCCGCCATACCCTCTAGGGAGCCCTATCCCGTT
>CAJTDX010000084.1 GCA_910575155.1 Lachnospiraceae bacterium | reverse complement strand
CGCCTCGGAAAACGTCAAGTGGCGCATCCGCAAGAACTTTGAGCGAGGAATCCCTACGGGCGGCGGATTGTTCGGATACCGTTTTAAGGACGGTATGCTGCAGGTGGTGCCGGAAGAAGCAGAGATTGTAAAACAAATCTTTAACAACTTTCTCAGCGGCATGGGCATCGCACCCATTGCCAAGAAGCTGAACCGGGAGGGCGTCCCAACCAGGTGGGGGAATTTATGGAGCAAGAGCACCATCCGTGGCATCCTGCAGCGGGAAACCTATACCGGCAATCTGCTGCTCCAGAAAACCTACAGATCCGACCATATCACCAAAAAGAAGATGATAAACTACGGCGAACTGCCCATGTATTATGTGGAAGACAGCCATGAAGCCATCATCGACAGGGAAACTTTCCAGAGGGTGCAGAATGAGCTGGAGCGGCGGGCGGCAGAATACTCACGCCCGCATACGGCAAGGCCCGCTTCCCCATATTTATTCACGGGAATGATCCGCTGTGGCTTTTGCGGCAGGCATTTTTCCCGTAAGCTAACCGCTTCGGATAAGAAGTACACCAAGAAACCACAATGGGTATGTTCCACTTTCCATGTTTATGGAAAATCCGAATGCCCGTCGCAGCGGATTCCGGAAGACATACTCATCGCTAAGACTTCCGAGGTTTTGGGGTATGACGGCTGGGGACGGGAGGAACTGACCCGGGATATTGAGGAGATATTAGTGCCGGAGCACAACTGTCTGGTCTACGTTTTCCACGACGGCCATATGGAAAGCGTCCACTGGCGGCATCCATCTCGCCGGGAAAGCTGGACGCCGGAAATGAGACAGAAAGCGCGGGAACGTCAGCTGGAGGTTATCAGGCAAAAAAGGAAAGGGGATGAGAAAGAATGCCGACATTTACAAGAAAAGTCCAAAAGATAGAGAGCCGCGCCAGCCTGCGTCAGAATGCCATAGATGCAACGATGCAGCAAAAACGGCGCGTAGCGGCTTATGCCCGTGTGTCTACGGATTCAGACGAACAGCAGTCCAGTTATGAGGCACAGGTTGACTTTTATACCCGCCATATCCAAAGCAACCCGGAATGGGAATTTGTCGGCCTGTACGCAGACGAAGGAATCTCCGGCACGAACACTAAAAGACGTGAGGGGTTTAACTGTATGGTGGCAGACGCACTGGATGGCAAAATTGACCTGATCCTCACCAAATCCATCAGCCGTTTTGCCCGCAATACAGTAGATACCCTGACGACTGTCCGCAAGCTAAAGGAGCGGAATGTGGAAGTATATTTTGAGAAGGAAAACATTTACACCTTAGATGCCAAAGGCGAGGTCATGATTACGATTATGAGCAGCCTAGCGCAGGAGGAAAGCCGTTCCATCAGCGAGAACATTACCTGGGGGAAGCGCCGCAGCATGGAGGAAGGGAAGTTCTCCCTTGCCTATAAACACTTCCTTGGGTACAAGAAAGGTGAGGATGGTATCTTAGAGATTGTGGAGGACGAGGCAAAAATTGTCCGCAAGATTTACCAACTGTTTTTAGAAGGACAGACTGTCCGGATGATTGCCGACCACCTCACAAAACAGGGCATACCAACGCCAATGGGCAAGGAAAAGTGGAGCGTCTCGACAATTATGAGCATTCTCCAAAACGAGAAATACAAAGGCGACGCCCTGCTCCAGAAAACCTACGTTGCTGATTTCTTAACCAAACGCGTCAAGAAAAACTGTGGCGAGATACCGCAATACTATATCAAGGATTCTCACCCGGCCATCATTGACCCGGCAACTTTTGACCTGGTGCAAAAAGAGATTGAACGGCGGCGGCCGGAACGCCATAAGCTGCACCGCAGCAGCCCGTTTACAGCAAAGGTTATCTGTGGAGACTGCGGCGGTTATTACGGCCGGAAGGTCTGGCACAGTAACAGTAAGCACCGTAAATACATTTGGCGCTGCAACCAAAAATATGAAGAAAAAACGGCCTGCTCCACTCCGAATTTGGATGAGGCAGCCCTCAAAGCAGCCTTCGTGGAAGCATTTAACCGGATGCTTGGCGATAAAGAACAGTATATTGCCCGGTTTGAGGAAATGTTGCCGCTGCTCGCTGATACCAGTAAGTTAGAAAGGCAACTGGCTGAAGCTCAAAACAAGCATAGTCATCTGATGAATAATCTCCGTCTTTATATGGAAGAAAACACGAGGCAGATCCAAGACCAGGAGAAATACAACCGGCGTTTTTCCGAACTGGATACAGAATGTAAAAAGGCTGAGGAAGAAATCGAGGCCATACAAAAAGAGATCCTGGAACAATCGGGAAGGAAAGAGCAGATCCGCCGTTGCTTGGACGAGTTGCGGGAATGTGGGGATATTTTGGATGAGTTCGATGATGATTTATGGAACTCTATGATTGAATCCGTGACCGTATATGCTGATAAAACATTGGAATTCCTGTTCCAGGATGGGACGAGAATTCCGATACAAATGCCAAAAAACAAAAAAGGGATAAATTAAAACAACATAATAGCACTTTAACAATGCACGGCCCGGCTGTGAGTAACTTATGTATTAAAAGCCTGCGGGATTCCGCGGGCTTTTTAAAGTTTTATACCTTACACAGTGTTTTCGCATGCTCCAAAGAATCTCTGATGATTCTTTCCAAGTATTCTTTCTTAGATAGATCCCCTAAATCGTGGAATACTGCTGAGTAAGCAACGAGCGCAGTCCGGGCGTACGTGCTATGTTTCTCAAAAATTGTTCGGTCAATGGGAATTCCTTGCGCCTCAATAAACTGGCAACAAAAGGTCACAGCAAGCCTGGTATTGCCTTCACGAAAACCATGTACTTTCCATACTGCCGCTAAATCTTCTGAAAAATATTTTGCCCTGTCATCTAAAGATAGATTGGTCCAAGAACGTGACGCCATCTTCTTTAAGGCGTCAGACAGATCGCCCTCAATTTTTACTTTGTCCGAATATTCTATGGATAAACCACCTAGTGCAGGTTCCTCTTTTTCTATATTGATTGTACGGATTTTTCCAGCCCATTCGTAAATATCCTGGAAGATATATTTGTGCATTTTGGCAAAATGATTAACATCATAACTCCCTTCTAATGGATTCTCAGCGAGTTCTCTTAGACGAAGGGAAACATAATCTGCCTCTGCATCATCCAGTATCTGCCGATCTTGAATGCCTAAGATATTCCTGAGGATATTAGTTCCGGGATATACATATGGATCAAGCATCCTGCTTTACCTTATACTTTTTGTCCAAATATTTCTTTAAATCTTCCGTAGTAGCTTGCCCGTTTTTTTCCAATTCAATATATTTTTTGAAATCTTCTGTGGGCTCAAGCCCGTCAACTTTAATCATGCCGATAGCGTAATCCCAAGCTGCTTCTGCCGTCATAAAAATTCCTCCAATCAATTCAATTATCTTTAGTATACCACATTTTATGGATAAATACCATATCCTACGTGATTTAAGAACAAAAATATCCCATCCTTTTCCGTGTAAACCGTGTAGAATCATGGTGCATTCCAATATCCTTGTATCATCTGTGACGTCTACACACAAGGTAGGCGTTGAGTTTACCGCTTGTGAGAAGATTCGTGTATGTAACCTTGTGGTACTGTTTCAGATAGTCCAGATGCCGCTGTCCCCATGTGCCTATCGGCTGTTCTTCTTCGGCGGGTAAAGCTATACATGGAATTAGATAATCGCCTTTCCGTTCGTATTTGCCGCCCAGTTCCTCAAATAATATATTTGCCATTTTCTGTTACCTCCAGATAAAATATTCACTCCACACTCTTGTGTCTGTTGTCTTAAACAAAATTTTGAGTTTTCTCCTTATCTGGTTTCATTCATATATGACGAAGTAGAAAATATGTACTGTCATAACAATGGGCGTCCATCTATTGATCCAGTGGCCTTAATCAAGTTTCTTCTCATCGGTTTTCTTTATGGCATCAATTCCGAAAGAAGAATATCAGAAGA
>CAJTDX010000083.1 GCA_910575155.1 Lachnospiraceae bacterium | reverse complement strand
TTCACAGTGCCATCGGCTATATGACACCCCAGCAAAAGGAGGATGAGGAATTAAAAAAATCAGCATAAACTTTCAACTTTTTGTGTCCAAAGTATTGACATAGGTCCACCTGCCTATCCCGGAAAAATTGAAGGACATCTTGAAGCAGCTCCACGACCGAGCAGAAAATATAGAAAGCGAGGACAAATAATATGAAGTTGGTTGAATCGATTTTGAAAAAGAACCCATGCTACAAAGCCGGGAAGAAAATCACCGTAAAGGGTCTGATGCTCCACTCCGTTGGCTGTCCTCAGCCCAGCGCTGCGGTTTTCATTAAGAACTGGAACAGCGAAAGCTACGACCGTGCCTGCGTCCACGGTTTCATTGACGGCAACGATGGTACCGTTTACCAGACCTTGCCTTGGAACCATCGTGGCTGGCATGGTGGCGGCAGCTCCAACAACACCCACATCGGCGTAGAAATGTGTGAGCCTGCATGCATCAAGTACACTGGCGGCGCTACCTTTACCTGCTCTGACACGGCAACCGCAAAAGCTGTGGCCAAGCGCACCTATGATGCGGCTGTAGAGTTGTTTGCATTTCTCTGCAAGGAATACAACCTCGACCCGACCGCTGATGGTGTGATTATCAGCCATGCGGAAGGTTACAAGCGTGGTATCGCCAGCAATCACGGTGACCCGGAACATCTCTGGAAGCAGCTGAACACCGGCTACACAATGGACGGTTTCCGACAGGCAGTCAAAGTTGCTATGGGAATCGAGACTGCGCAGCCGGAAAGCGACACTGTCAGCTATCCTGAAAAGCTGACCTCTGGTTATTACCGTGTGCGTAAAACATGGAAGGACAGCAAGTCCCAGCTGGGTGCTTACCGTGTTCTGGCCAATGCCAAAGCAAAGGCCGATGAAAACACGGGCTATTCCGTTTTCGACAATGACGGGAATGTGGTCTACGCTCCTTCTGCTGCCAAGACGGAAACCAAAACCGAGACTGCTTCTTTTGAACCTTACCGTGTCCGCATCAGCATCGCCAATCTGAACATCCGTAAAGGTCCCGGCACCAACTACAACAAAACTGGTCAGTTCACCGGTGTTGGTGTGTTCACCATCATTGCAGAATCTGATGGCGAAGGTGCTACCAAATGGGGCAAGCTGAAATCCGGCGCTGGCTGGATCTCCCTTGACTACGCAAAAATCATATAAGTTCGTGCAGGGTCTGTTGGATTTCTTCCGGCAGGCCCTGTTTTTTTATGCGTAAGTTCGTCAAAACGGCTCTCCCATCTCCAAAAGGGAGTGAGGATAACCCTTTGGGCCTCAGAAATGGAGGTCGCTATGACAAACGAACAGAAACAGCAAATCATAAAATTACGACAGGACGGATACGGGTATGCTACCATCGCTTCCTTTCTGGGCCTGACGAAAAACCAAGTGTCCGCCTTCTGCCGCAGAAGCAATCTGACCGGTACCAAAGCGGCTGTGCATATAGAAGAAAAGCCGGAGCCAAACTGCTGCCGTAACTGCGGCAAGCCTCTGACACAGACATCGGGACGCAAGCCTGTGAAGTTCTGCTGCGATGACTGCCGTACTCACTGGTGGAACGCCCATCTGGACAAGGTCAACCGCAAAGCCTTTTATTCCTTTACCTGCGCCTGCTGTGGGAAATCTTTCACAGCCTACGGGAACAACCACAGAAAATACTGCTCCCATGACTGCTATATCGTGGACCGCTTCAAAGGTGGTGATTGCCATGACTGAGGAGCAATTCGAGCGTGAAAAATTGTATCAGGCCAGCATGAATCTCTTCAAAAGTATGCTGGAAAAGGGCCTTATCACCGAGGAACAATACGCCATAATTGATACAAAAATGCTGGAAAAATATAGGCCATTATTGGGTACATTATTCGCAGAAATAACTTGATAATAGTTGCTTTTAGAGTGATATATAGTAGCGGAAAGGAGCTGATTTTATGCGAAAAATCAATAAAATAGAGCCATTGATGCCTGCGCTACCGACCCGCAAAAAGGTCGCAGCCTATGCCAGAGTTTCAATGGAAAGTGAACGCCTCCAGCACTCTTTATCAGCTCAGGTCAGCTACTACAGCGAACTGATACAGAGTAACCCGGAATGGGAATATGCTGGTGTGTATGCTGACGACGGCATCACAGGCACTAAGACAAACCGAGAAGAATTTCAGAGACTGCTTGCTGACTGCGAGGCCGGGAAAATCGACATTATTCTTACCAAGTCCATCTCCCGCTTTGCCAGAAATACAGTAGACCTTTTGGAAACCGTCCGCCACTTAAAGGAGCTGGGTATTGAGGTCCGCTTTGAAAAAGAGCGTATCAATTCCTTGTCCGGTGATGGCGAGGTCATGCTGACGCTGCTGGCTTCCTTTGCACAGGAAGAAATCATCAGCCTGAGCAACAATGTAAAATGGGGAACCAGAAAGCGCATGGAACAAGGTATTCCTAACGGCCACTTTAGAGTGTACGGCTATCGTTGGGAAGGCGACCAGTTGGTCATTGTCCCGGAGGAAGCTGCCATTGTGCGCCGCATCTTCCAGAACTTCCTTGATGGCAAATCCCGCCTTGAGACCGAGCGAGAATTTGCCGCCGAGGGCATCACCACCAGAGACGGATGCCGCTGGGTGGATTCCAACATCAAGGTAATTCTCACCAATGTAACCTACACCGGCAACCTGCTCCTGCAGAAGGAATATATTGAAGACCCGCTCACCAAAAAGCGAAAAAAGAACCGTGGCGAGCTGCCGCAGTTCTATGTGGAGGACACCCACGAAGCCATCATCGACAAAGAGACCTTCGACTATGTGCAAGCTGAAATGGCACGACGCAAGGAGCTGGGCGCTTTCGCAAACAAATCCCTGAATATTACCTGCTTTACCAGCAAGCTCAAATGCAGTCGCTGCGGATGCAGTTATGTGCGTAATCAGAGAGCCAACCGAACCAAGCACACTTCCACCTACGACGATACGATTGTGGTTTGGGGATGCGGCACTCAGAAGAAAAAAGGTGGCCGCTGCTCCAACAAGGACATTCCGGAGCGTGTGCTGCGAGAAGCCTGCGCTGCTGCACTGGACCTTGAGGACTTCGACGAGGATATTTTCCTTGAGCGTGTTGACACCATTCAGGTGCTGGAAGGTCAGATTTTGGAGTTCCATTTTTACGATGGCACTACGGCCCTGCAGGAATGGGTATCCACAGCCAAAAAGGACTGCTGGACGGATGAACACAAAGACCGCCAGCGTGAATGGATGAAAAACTACATGGCCAACGCCTCAGACGGTCGATTCTCGGAATTTACTACACGAATCCGCTGCGAACATTGCGGCAGCACCTTCCGAAGGAATACGCAGCCCAGCAAGTCAGCTACTGGTGGCAAGATGCATTATTGGCGCTGCCCGACTTCCGGCGACTGCGTCACCACCGGCATTCGTGAAGACAGGCTCAAAGACATAACCGCTTCGGTGATGGGCCTTGTAGAACACGATGCGGATGCCTTCAAAGAGCAGGTCGAGTACATTTCGGTCGCTGCCGGTATGGTTCTGACCCTCCACTTCTTTGATGGCCGGGAAGAAAGCATCCAGTACAACACCAAGCGCCAAGGCACAGCATGGACACCGGAGCGCCGTGAGAAATTCAAATCTTCTATGCAAGGCAAATATACTGAGGAGCGCCGACAGGCCATGAGCGAAAATATGAAACGGATAAGGAGTGAGAAACATTGGTCGTCCAAAAGAAAGTAACCACAATACCGGCGACGCTGACCAGATTTACAGCAACGCCAATCAACCAGCAGAAAAAGCGCCGTGTGGCCGGATACGCCCGTGTTTCCACCGACCACGACGACCAGTTCACCAGCTACGCTGCGCAGGTTGATGGACCTATGTCAATACTTTGGACACAAAAAGTTGAAAGTTTATGCTGATTTTTTTAATTCCTCATCCTCCTTTTGCTGGGGTGTCATATAGCCGATGGCACTGTGA
>CAJTDX010000082.1 GCA_910575155.1 Lachnospiraceae bacterium | reverse complement strand
CACCTATATCTAAAGAACTTGTTTCAATCCGGAAGGGATCTCCCACCTTCAGATGATTTTTTTCCGCCAGTTTTTTGGAAATGATTACTTTATAGGCATCGTCCTGCTTAATATGCCTTCCTTCTGTTAACGCAAAAGAACCGTTCTGAAAGTTCTTCTCATATTGACTGTTACAGGCTGTTCGAGCCAGAGTCCTATATAACAGATTCTTTGTTTCTTCTGCCGTATATTTATAACCAGAACTTGGATGCGCGACCTGTTCTATATAGCCATAATAAAAAGATCCCTCCAGCAACTGGTAGTCTAACAACAAAACAAAATGGGGTCTTCCAGCATTATAATCTATAATATCTTCGACTTCATCCTGTACCCGTTCTAACATCTCAAAGTTCACATTGGGGCCGCAATACATCCGGTAAACCCGCCCTGATACTTCCACTTCTTTGAAAAATTCGGGTTTGCTTTCATCTTTCACTACCCGCAGCTTAAAACTGCTTCCATAACTTTTTTTTATTTCTTCAATGGCATGATCCGCGGACTGGTAGATCATAAAAATACTTAGAAACAAAAGTGAAAGGCCTGCCAATACAAGAAATATAAGAAAATTGGCTTTCCTGCGGCACAAGGATAAATATAATTTTTTCCAATTTTTCATTTTCCACCCCTCTAAAAATATAATAACAGCGGCATTATTATTAAGCTACAAAACCATATGAAACACAATTATACATGGTCATTATTTTGGACATGCACTGCCGCTATTTGCTTTGTTGTCAATACCTCTTAAATAACTGTTTTCTTTTTTAAAATTCTCATTACTTTGTGTCTGTAAATCCGGACATGCACATGGCGCGGAACACATACACAAAGCCCGTGCTGCATATGCATAAACTGTATCTTCGTTGTTTTTTATTCTCTTTTTTAAGTTCTTCATAATCATAGCCCTCCTTATATGTGTAATGCCGCTGTTATTATCTGCTGAAATATATTTAATTGAGACAATCTGCAATTCCCTGGAGCGTAAAATTTTTCCATCCCTTACTTAAAATAAAATCTACTTTTTCCTTTCCATATACCTGTGTAAGTTCCTGTAAAAAATACAAGTACTCAACAGTAGGAATCTGGTACTCCTCTTCCAGAAGATTTTTATCCAAATCTTCTATCCTGTTATGAAACGTTTTTTCAAATATATTTTTTACACATTCGATATCCTGTTCTCTCTTTTCCATATCTTCTCCCTAGATCAATTCCGCCGCCACTTTCATTTCGTCCATCAGTTCATCCACTTTTGCGGTGATTGCTTCCCTGTTTTCCAAAAAAGTTATCTGTTCCCCCAAATGCTTCCTGGTGTATTCTTCTGCCGTTTCTTTCCCCAACGCCAAAATCTCTGCCTTCCGCCCTTCCACATTTATGCGGAGATAATTCGATGAAATACAAAATTGTGAAATTTCTATTTGATATTTATATATACAATGCATTTTGATTTGTTCACTAAACTTTAACAGAGCTTCATCATCCAAATCCAGGTTATTATAAAACAGATTCATAAAAGCAGCGTCAATCTCTGCTGCAGATGAGATAACCAGAGGCAGTTCGCTAAAATGATAATATTCTACATCGCTCACTGGAAACAAGCCTCCGGGAATGTCGATCACTATGATATCCGGATGCAACTGTTTTGCCAGATCTGCAAGATATCTGTTAAAATTTACTGTTTTATGAGCCAGATCTTTGTTCTCGTCAAAAAAATACTGTGGAATCTTTTCCACTTCTAAAACTGGCGCATGATTATTTCCGGTAATTCCAAGAACCCTAAAGCCCCTTTTTCGTATCTGGCTGAGGACAATCCCCATGGTTTCAAACTTTGAACATTCTTCCCCCTGCCCGACAACAGCAATAACCGGCTGTTCGATTTTCTTCATTTTATACCCTGCTGTTTCTTCAAGCGGCTCATACAATTCTGACGGCTGGAGCCGCGGGATCCCTTTTTCTTCTGCGTACGCAAGATATTTTTTTACCTTGTCCTGTTCAGTAACTTCCGGGTTAAAATATATCGCGTCCGCCTGTACGGCTCCATCTTCAAATATCGGAGTTATGTTCAGACCCGGATAACGTCTTTGTAAATACGCGTAATCTTCTTTGTAGCACCCCAAACTGCTTATGTGGTAAGTTTTCAATAAATCCCTGATTTTAATTACGGAATCAAGCTTTGGCGTGTATGGATATAAAAAGATATTTTTCACCAAACTTCCCCTCCCCCCGCTTTACACTCTTCTATAATGCAGTACTGATATAACATACTCAAAAATGTATCTATTGTTTCTTTACAGACAGCCTGTTTGGATGCTGGCGTCACAAAATCACTGTCAAAATCCCCTGTGATTCTCTCAATGCAGATCCTGCAATTCTGGAAAGCAATACAGTCCATACAGCGCTCTGCCGTCAGTTTACCAATATTAATGACACGGGACATCTTTTCTATGTCCAGTCCTTCCTCTATCGTTCCGATTACCATCCCCGGTAAGGTTTCATCTACTTTTTCACAGGGAAAGAACGTCCCGTCCACAGATACAAACAGACGCTTGATACCAGGAATGCAAGGTCCGCCGGGATGAGCTTTGCAGGCAAGGCAGGCGCTCTTTTTCAATTCTTCTGCAAACTGTTCTCTGTCAAACAGGATCCTCTGCAAAACAGGATCCACCTTCTTCTTATCATATTGTCCCGCCAGCGCCCACAATGCCTTTAAATACATAAAACGCATATTCGTTGTATAATCGGCTTCATATCTGACCAGAGCATCGTTTTTCAAATTCGTATCGGACAATTCATTAAACTGCAGCAGCTTATGAGGCAGCATCTCGCTTGTCTCAAAAAATGTAAGGATATGTTCCAGATTGCTCTTGGGGTTTAATGTAATTAAGAACTGAATATTTTCCCAAAAATCATGAAAATGTTCTTTTATGTACATAATATTTTTTTCTATGATATCAAAAGAACCTGTTCCGTTCCTGAAACAGCGGTTTGCGTCATGTTCCTCTTTTGAACCGTCCAGGCTGATTGCCAGACTGAATTTGTGCTCTGCTAAGAACTCCGCCACTTCAGGGTTTAAAAGCGTGCCGTTTGTTGTCATAGCAAATGTAAACTTCCGCCCCTCCATGTTTTCCTCAACATAAAGAACGCTCTTTTTTATCATTTCAAATTCCAGCAATGGTTCCCCGCCATAAAAAGAAAAACACACTTCCTCCGTCTCTGTAGAATGGGAAATCATATAATCCAGAGCTTTTAAAGCTATTTCCCAGGGCATTTTCTTATCCGAATGCTCCCTCGTATAATAATTCCCGGAATATACGCAATATGCACAGCGCAGATTACATTGCTGCGTCACTTGCAATGTCAGCTGTTTTAAACGGCAATCCGCATAATGTGCCAGCAGCTTTGTTTCCGGATGCTCTATTTCTCTCAATTGATTGACGCCCAGAACGCCGTCTTGTGAATACTTCTGGATTACAGCGGAAGCGTCGGCGTCCATTATTCCATTTTCTACGTTTAGAAATTCATCAAATTCATTTTCAGCTACCCGGAACACTCTGTTATAACTACGGTCATAAATATAACATCCTTTTGGCGTTTTAATGGTTTTAAAAATATATTTTTTCATGTCTCCCCCTTTACTTAAAATTATTTTATCACTATATAACCATTATACCATCTGTGCGCAGATTTACTATTTATGTTCAGCTTTTTATACGCTTAATGCGCGCTCTGTCGACTTTAATCGACTTAAATCGACATTTTTCAACATGCGCTGAATTTTTATGCGGAACCACTTCTTTTCTGCCCGATCCAAAACGCCTGCCTTTTCTTTATGGAAGGAGAAATATGTGTAAGTAATTTGTCTGAAAAATTCCTTTGAACTGCTTGATTATCTTACTTAAAATGACGGAAGTATGTCAAAGCAAGGGGGTCTGTGTATACTGGCTTTTATTACCCTGTCTGCCGCCTGTCTGCTTCCGATCATGATGATTAGGTCGTCTGCATACCGGACAAAATCCAGTCCTCTTGCTTCCAGCTCATTGAGCATGATATTTGCCAATAGCAGTGATATGCTGGGCAAATCAGAACCACCGGCTTAGCCGGTGGTTTGCTCACGCCCTATAAGGGCTCATTACCGGCTCTGGAGTCTAAAGACTCATCGAAAGGTTTGCCAGCCGCAACATCATTTTGTACTAAGTCCTAAAGGACTTTTTCTATTTGTTCTTTTTTGCTGGCTCACCCGTAAACGGG
>CAJTDX010000081.1 GCA_910575155.1 Lachnospiraceae bacterium | reverse complement strand
TAAATAGAAGAAATAATTCGACAGTCCCAAAAACATAAAACCGACAAAAACCTCTTACATATCTAATTCTTATCAGGAAAGTCTAAAATCCATAGACACAAGATTTTTTACAGCCTCGCCATCGGTGATTGTAGATTTCTAATCTGATCTAAAATCTGTGCCATCTCACCGGCAGTTAAAGGCTGGTCATTTAAACGTGTTCCTTGTTTATTATTATTAAATAATATATCGGCCCAATTCTGAATCAAATCTTCTTCAGAAGGATATCTAATAACATCAGACTCCCACCCATGTTCGATAAGGGCTTTAATAACAGCTTCTTCAAAGTCCTTCTCCTCATTAAAAACAATATCCGACAAGTATATCCCTCCTTACACGAACATCTTTTGAAGACATCCTTGTTTTATCCTTTTTAGCATCTCTAACTCTTTCTGGTAGCAGAGGAGCATTTCATCAATTTCTGTTAGAAATTTTGCAATTTTTATTTGTTCATCAAGTTCTGGAAAACAAACATATCCTTTTAATGCATTCTCTGCGGAAACCTTCATATCATTTTTAGCACCTTTATTCACCAACGGGCGCATATACTTATTCATCCTAGAATCAAGATTGAAATATGTCTGTACAAACAACGGATCTACCGTTTCTTTAGGCTTATAGACTGCATATAAAGTTGAGACAATTCCTGGAGCTCCTAAATTTGCTTTAATAATTCCATAAGGGTTGGCCTTTAGAGGAGACTTTGTATATACGATATCTCCTGTTTCAACAACACCATAATTGCTTACAGAAGCTCCAGCAAATGACCTACCCTGAAATTCAATTTGATTCACTATTCCAAAGTCCCCTGAGACGGAAAGAACATCCTCCTTTTTATAATAGTTCATAACATTTTTTTGTTTTGAAACCATAATGTACTCTTCTAATTTAGTTCGATTCCATGGGCCTGAAAATTCGGAAAATCTAATTTCAGGAACATCCTCTCCTTCTTTAGGAAACATTTTTTGTAAGCATGATTGCCTCATGTTTTTTAACTTAACTAATTTATTTTTCTGCGCCCATATAAGGTCATCTATATTCTTCAAGAAATCACCAATTTTTATCTGTTCATCTATATCACTTGGCAAAGGTACAGGCATTTGAAAAAACACAGCGTCTTTTATTGAAAATCTATCTGATCTTGCACCTGAATCTCCATTAAACCTCATGAACTCATGCCAGAAATTACTTTTGAAGAATTGTTCAAGATAAGTATTATCAACATTTTGTGTTTTAAAGACTGTATAAAGCGGAGAAACAACGCCTGTTCTTCCAAGTTTATTGCGATTAATAGGTCCAACCGGTGCACTTGATGAAATTCTCGGGTTGTATACAAAATCCTCGTTTTCAACTACATAATATCCATCTATATTATTTTCATTAACAACATCATGATCAAAGTAATCTCTTTGACTAATTATTCCCAATTCAGCAGAATTAGTAAACGTTTCACTATACTGGTGTTCAATGTTTTTTTGAGTTATTTTGTGTGCTATGTCTCCTAGCTTCGGTTGCTCCCATTCATCATTAAATTGTCCAAAACGAAGTTTAGGAATTTTTTGTTTCTCACTCATCTCGGACCTCCATGTACTTCTTGAATTCTGCAAGCCCCTCCAAATCATTATTTTTACCAGATAATTCCTCAATCATCTCAATAATAGATTTAGCAGTCTTTTCTTTCGCTAATTCAATGTCTTTGTATGTTGTTGCATACTTTGATTTTAATTTTATAATATCAGTTATAAGCGTAGATATAACTTCGCCGGGCAAAGTTTCTAAGCCTACCATAATAGGTTTTATCCATTTCAGCTCAAGAAGATGTAATGCGGACTCTTCACCAAGATTATTAATTGTCTCTATGGTAGCAGCCTCTAACTGAGCTTTTTTTACTTTTACTGTCTTTTTTAATTCACTTTCTTCATCCATGAGAAGCATAACTTTTTTCATTTTTGCTTCTAAAGATTCTTCTGGAAATTCAAAATTCATTTGTAACTGTAATATTCTAGAGTTAACAGCTGGCTTTCCAAAAGTTCCATCTTTGTTTGCTGTCATAGTATTCCAAGCAACCAAAGCATTATTTTCAATGAAAGCCAACTTGTCCTTCTTAGTTGAAAGTTCAAGATAGTCCTTTAATGCAATTATCTCAGGGCTCTCAACATCTGCTAATGCTTCAGTAATATATTTCTTAACCTCTTTACCAACAAACGCGTCCTTATCATCATTTGTAATTGATTGTTCGATTTCATCTTCGTCAAGTGACTCTAATATTTCAGTATACAAATTACTTATTTCCACTAATCTAGTTTCTCCAGACTGTATCTCAGCTAATTCATCAAGATGAAATTCTTCTTGCACAAGTTCAAATGGAAGAATATGTCCTTTCCATCCCTCCTGCACCTCCGTCACTTCATCTTCGTCTTCTTTCTTTTTCTTTACTACCATATTGGGATCTACCTGGAATATGGCATCAAAACCTTCTCCTTGAATCATTTCTAAATCAGCAATGATTGTTTCCCAGTTTTCTGAAAGAATCTGAAATGCCTTATATTGGTCTATCAACTCAATATTTGCTGTTCTAGCAAAAATATCAACACACACATCTTCTTTTATATTCTGCGCATTAACATCAAGAATATCTTCAATTAGATAGTCTTTTAAGCTTTCTTCAAAGCCATCAAAGCTTAAATTATATTTTGCAACATAATCAGAAACCGATGAAAAATCAGGTATCATGCTTTCTATATCATCCACGGCAACTTTGACGTAATCACTTGAAAGCTCACTAAAAATAGCATCCCGTAGACCTGGAAAAGCATCCCAATACTTCTGAAGATCTTTTACTTCTTCCTTTGGTATTCCGCCAAACATAATTGAATGTATGTCCCATGGCTCCTCATTATCAGCTGAATCTACGTATCTAGGAATATTTAGATTGTAGTCATTGTTTCGTATTTCATCTTTCGATACCAATCTTGCAATCTTTTCTACATTTTTTTTTGCCTTTAATATATCAACTATTTCTCTGATATCTCTAGCTCTTAATTTATTGTTTTTACCAACTTTCTCAAATTTTTTAGATGCGTCAATAATCAAAACATCAGAATCAGGTCTTGTTCTTTTCAACACCATAATAATTGTCGGAATACCTGTTCCAAAGAAAATGTTCGCAGGTAAACCTATAATAGCCTCTATGTGATTTCGTTCAATCAGAGTTTTTCTAATTGTTTCTTCTTCTCCGCCTCTGAATAAAACACCATGAGGCAAGACAATGGTCATAATTCCATCATCCTCTAAATGATAAAGTTCATGAAGCAAGAATGCATAATCTGCTTTCGCCTTTGGCGCAACTCCAAATTCCTTAAAACGTGGATCATATTCTTTATTTTTGGGATCCCATTTTTGTGAGTAAGGTGGGTTAGAAACAACTGCATCCACTTTAACAAGCGAATACGTCTCATCCTTATTTTCATCCATCTCAAAAAATGGCCAGTCATCTTCAAGCGTATCTCCATTTCTAACATTGATATTAGCCGGATTTATACCTCTCATAACTAAATTCATACGAGTTAAGTTATAAGTATTCTCTTTTAGCTCTTGCGCATAATAATCAATCTTATTCTCACCTTCGATGTATTGGGCCATTGATGCACCAATATTAATCAGCAGAGAGCCCGAACCCGATGTTGGATCATATATTTTAATATGTTCTCTATCTTTAAGATGATTAGCTACTATTTCAGACATCAAAACAGATACTTCATGTGGAGTATAGAATTCTCCCGCTTTCTTTCCCGCTTTAGCAGCAAACATACTGATGAGGTACTCGTAAATGAATCCTAAGACATCATAATCCTGTTTTCCATCCATAGGAATTCTCTTGATCAGCTTAAGTAAAGCCTTTATTGATTTTGTCTGCTTTGTTGATGTCTCTCCAAGCTTTGAGAGTCCACTTTGTAATGTCTTAAAAATATTTTCAAACAGCTTCTTATATGTTGGTTCGATATTTGTATCAAAATTGCTCAATGCATCTCTTACATCAGATACGTCAAAATCGTCGCCCTTGGAAAGCCACGTTGAGAACAAATCGTCGTAAGCAATAAAGTGTCCAATATTCTCGCTGATGTGTTTTACAAGCTTCTCATCATCAACTGTTACTTTCTTGATATCGTCATCAGAATACTTCTCTCCTTTCAGGAACGAAACTTCTAGGAAATTGCGAAACAAGTTTGCAAAATTGATTCCAATAGGGCCAAGGCCCGGTTGAGCCGGACTTACAGGAGGTGGATGTGGATAACAAGAATTTTAAGACATGAAAACAAAGCAGATAAG
>CAJTDX010000080.1 GCA_910575155.1 Lachnospiraceae bacterium | reverse complement strand
ATCTGCTTTGTTTTCATGTCTTAAAATTCTTGTTATCCACATCCACCTCCTGTAAGTCCGGCTCAACCGGGCCTTGGCCCTATTGGAATCAATTTTGCAAACTTGTTTCGCAATTTCCTATTAGTTTGTTCCTTCGTAGGTGTAAATCTCACGACGGATCTTTTTATCGTAGCCTTGTGCTCTGATTCCAAGCTCTGTGTGTTCCGAGATGTAATTATAGAAGTTCTTTCCGAAGACGCCGGCCATTCCTCTTTCTAAGGTCCAAGAATCTCCATACAGGTCCGGAAGAGAAAATGTTTTGTCTTTGTAATCACCAGTCTGAACACGACGAACAGCTTCTTCAACAGTAAATATTGTATTCAGGTCGAACAGTTTATATCGAATGTAGTCCTGCATAGTCATTCCTTTGTCTTCTGCAGCTTTTTCGAGTTTCCTAAAGTACTCATCGTTTAATGAAAATTTGATTGTAGGCATAAGCGATTCCTCCGTATTGATAAAATGTTTGCAATCAGGGACTTTAACATTCAGGTCCTTGCAAGGCTATGATAACATTCAGGGACAAGAATGTCAATGGCTGATAATAAAAAAATAAATATTTTTTAGAATCACCGGAATTCGCTTTCACAAATCCCCTTAGGAAGTTGAAGAAGATAAAACTTCTATCTTTTAACGAAAGGAGAAGGTCGGATGAACACTTACGGTTTGAATCAAGAAGGCTATCCTGATCCGACAGCAACACAGGCTGTGGCAGCAGCTACCAAGGTAGAAAAGAAGTATCTACCTTTGGTGTATATCTGCTCGAAGTATTCCGGTGACACTATTGCCAATACAGAAGCAGCGAAACGCTACAGCAGATTTGCAGTGGACCAGGGTGCTATACCGCTAGCACCGCATTTGTTGCTTCCTCTTTATATGAAGGAAGAAACAGAGCGCGAGCTTGCGATGTTTATGGATATGGTTTTCCTCGGCAAGGTGGATCAGCTTTGGGTATTTGGTGATGAAGCATCACCAGGTATGAAGGCTGAGATTGCCAAGGCCAAGAAGCACCATAAGACAATCAGATATTTTGACAACGAGTGCAGAGAAACATTCACAGAGATTTAAGGAGGAGCTTAAATGCAATTTACTATTTTCACAGCAAACTGCACTGGCAAAGCTTCCAACTGTGACTATCCCAATAAGATAGAAGTCACAAGCGCTGAAGTTTTGCAGGAAGCAGTCAAAAAGATCATGTCTGTGCTTCTTATAAGGAAAACAAGAGAGGCAACGACAATTTCATTTCCTCTGATGTCATCGTCATGGATATCGACAACGATCATACAGATGATCCGTCAGAGAACATCACTGAAAGCAAGATGGACGAGCTCTTCCCGGACATTAATTACTGTCTGGTTCCAAGCCGCCATCACATGCTCGAAAAAGGAAGTCACCCTGCGGCGCCAAGGTACCACGTGATGTTTCCGGTTGAGGCGATCACCAATGCAACCGAGTACGCCAAGGTAAAAGAGCTTCTATATAAGAACTATCCCTTCTTTGATGGAAACGCGCTTGATGCAGCCAGGTTCCTATATGGTTCAGAGGTCGGTGAGGTTATCTGGCATGAAGGCTGGATGAATATCACAGATGAGCTTGAGGACGGAGACCTTGCTTCGGGAGAGTCTGAGGATGAGGAGTTCGATGCTCCGACGCACAGCGGTCCTATTTTAGAAGGAAGCCGCAACAAGATACTCAGCCATTATGCTGGTCGCATTCTAAAGAAGTACGGACTTAACGATGATAGGGCCTTTGAAGTTTTCATGGAATACGTGGCCAAGTGTGATCCGCCTCTTCCTAAAGAGGAAGTAGCAACGATCTGGAACAGCGCCACTCATTTTTACAAAACGAAGGTTATGACATCAGACGGGTACATTCCGCCTGAAGAGTACAACGACGAGTTCGGCAGCGCATCATTAAAGCCTGAGGACTACTCGGATATCGGAGAAGCGAAGGTGCTGTCCCGCGAGTACGGTAACGAGCTCAAGTTTACCAATGCTACCGACTACTTAAGATACGACGGTGACAGATGGTGCGAAGATAAGCAGCTCGCGGTTGGTGCCACAGAGGAGTTTTTGGATCTGCAGCTTGCAGATGCAGAAGATGCAGTCGAGTCTGCGGTGATAGCACTGGTTACTGCCGGAGTTGATGAAGTAACAGCCAGGGCAGGAGGTAAAGACTTAGAGAAAACCTGCACCACACCGAAGCTCTTAAAACTATACTTCATGCTGCTTGGTGCAAAGACCTATCTCAAGTTCGTGCAAAAGCGCAGGGATTATAAATACATTGTTTCTACGATGAATGCTGCAAAGCCGATGCTGGCCATCAATGTGACGGACCTCGATAAGGATCCATTCCTTATTAACACTCCGGAAGCAACCATTGATATGACAAAGGGGCTTGTCGGTAAAAAGGAACATGATCCTGCGGACCTTATTACAAAGATTACGGCCTGCTCTCCGTCAGAGGTAGGTAAGGCAATCTGGGAGGGTGCACTTGATACATTCTTCCTCGGTGATAAGGAGCTCATTGAGTATGTTCAGATGACAGTCGGAAGTGCTGCAGTGGGTAAGGTTTTCCAGGAGCACATGATCATCGCTTATGGTGGCGGTGCGAATGGTAAGTCCACGTTCTGGAACACGATTTATAGAGTCCTTGGCAATTATGCAGGAAAGATTTCTGCAGAGGCCCTCACCATGAACTGCAAGAGAAACGTAAAGCCTGAGATGGCTGAGCTTAAGGGCAAGCGCCTCATCATTGCATCCGAGATGGAAGAGGGCATGCGTCTTAATACCGCTACGGTAAAGCAGCTCTGTTCAACAGATGAGATCCAGGCAGAGAAAAAGTACAAGGACCCGTTTGCTTTTGTGCCTTCCCATACGCTTGTGCTCTACACAAACCACCTGCCGAAGGTCGGTGCAAACGATGATGGTATCTGGAGGCGTCTCGTTGTAATTCCCTTCAATGCTAAGATTACCGGTTCTTCTGATATTAAGAACTATGCGGATTACCTTTTTGATAATGCAGGAAGCTATGTCATGAGCTGGATTATCGAAGGGGCAAAGAAGGCAATTGCAGCAGATTACAAGTACAAAGAGCCCAAGTCTGTAACCGATGCCATTGAAGCATACCGCGAGGATAATGATTGGCTTGGGCAGTTCATTGAGGACCACTGCGAAGTAGATCCTACGGCTGAGGTGAAATCAGGAGAGCTTTATCAGTGTTATAGAGCAGCGTGTATGGCAGCAGGTGAGTACATCAGAAGTACAACAGATTTTTACAGCTCTCTTGAAAAGGCTGGTTATGAAAAGCAGAGACGTAACACCGGACGAATGATCAAGGGCCTTAGGTTAAAGGACGGTCAGGACTTTTTGGAGTGACACTCGAAAGTAAAACATTTTGAGATTGATTTGTAATTGGTGACGGTCAAGTCAGTCATTTATAAAACTTTTTCAAATTGAAATGCTGTTTTTCATTAAATAGTGACACTCATGGCAGTCAATATATAAAAGTCCCTATAGAGGAAAAATTAAGTAAAAAAAAGCCCTATAGGGAAGTTTATGAAAAGACTGCCATGACCGTCACTCATTAAAATTTTTGATGGAGGTTGCCATGCGAGAACGCGAGGTAGAAAAGAAGTTAATTCTTGAAGTTAAAAAGCGTGGTGGCTTGTGTGAGAAGTGGGTCTCTGGGACTGTGGGGTGGCCGGATCGCATCGTCATATTACCTGACGGAAAGGTTGGCTTTGTGGAAGTGAAGCGCCCTGGTGAAACTCCCAGACCCATACAAGTTCACCGCCATAAGTTACTTAGACAATTGGGTGCGAAAGTGTATGTGCTTGATCACCCTGACAATATTGGAGGAATTCTTGATGATATACAAACCACATGATTATCAAAAGTATGCAACCGAGTTTATTCTGTCCCATCCGGTTGCTGCGGTTATCTTACAGATGGGACTTGGTAAAACGGTCTGTACCTTAGATGCTATCGAGCAGCTTATGTATGACAGATTTGAAGTTCGAAAGGTGCTGGTTATCGCACCGCTTCGTGTGGCAAAGGTTACATGGAGTGATGAGATAAAGAAGTGGGACAACCTGTCGCACCTTAGATACAGCATCGCTGTCGGTACAGAAAAGGAAAGAGTAGAAGCACTAAAGAAGGATGCAGATATTTACATCATTAACAGAGAGAACGTGCAGTGGCTTGTGGAAAAAAGCAAAATCCCGTTTGAGTTCGACATGGTTGTTATTGATGAGCTGGTGTTAGTATATAAGTGTGGACAGAAAAAGTTGAACAACCTATACTATCAAGTGAAAGAGCAAAGGAGACGTTCAACATGGCGAAAAACCAAAAATCTTACACTCC
>CAJTDX010000079.1 GCA_910575155.1 Lachnospiraceae bacterium | reverse complement strand
CTTTCAAATATATCAGTTACAAAGACCTGAAAAAGTTTGCCTCTGACTTCAAGGCGGTCTACAATGCCCCGAACGAGTCGGCAGCCCTTTCAGAGTTGGAAAACATAAAACAGATGTGGGGAAAGAAATACCCTTACGCCATCAGCAACTGGGAAAACAATTGGGAAGATGTCAGCTCTTTCTTCCAATTCCCGGATGACATCCGCCGGATCATGTACACCACGAACATCATAGAAGGACTGAACCGGCAGTACCGTAAAGTGACCAAAACAAAAAGCGTATTCCCCAGTGACACGTCTTTGGAGAAAATGCTGTACCTGGCGAGCCAGAATGTAACAAAGAAATGGACCCAGAGATACCGGAACTGGGACCAGGTCTTGAACCAGCTGATTGTCCTGTATGGGGAACGGCTCACACAGCACCTGTAAAAAAGACCGGGGGTGGCAGTATCTGAAAATCCCTGCCGCCCCAGCTTTATTCCATCGGCATTTATATTATTGCCAGAAAATCCCAACCTTATTCCGGAGGCCGGGTGTGGGCAGGGCCCACGGAAAGAGCAATAAGATACAATGCCTGTTTGCCATACAAAAAATTTGAAAAAATGTATAAACTGTATCTAAATGGTTATACTATAAATAGAAGAAGTAATTCGACAGCCCTAAAAACATAAAACCGACAAAAAACTTTTACATATCTAATTCTTATCAGGAAAGTCTAAAGTTCATAGACACAAGATTTTTTACAGCCTCAACTATTATGTCATCGTCCATAGCCATTTGGAATGCTGGTCTCAGAACACCTCGAATCGTTGTAATAGTGCTATATTTTAGCCCATCCTCTTGTTGGAGTTTGATGAGAAATAGCTTTGCATCCGAAGTTTTAATCTCTCTCACCTTTTTATGATAAAATGCCTGCGTCTCCATTTTATTCATAACTGTTTTATACCCGGCCTTCGTACTTGGCTTGACACCAGTCTTTGTAGCTACATAACGTTCTACACACTCCTTAACCGTCATGTTTCTACCTAAAGGATCCATCAAACAGTCCCAATCCCTCCCTATCTGCTTTTCCATTTCTCTAAGGGAAAGAGTCGGTTTCGTCCCTTGCGGCTGCTTATCTGTCGGTTCTAATCTCCAACTTGTAACATATTGCGGTTTTCCATTAACATGATATTTGAACATGTATTTTCCATCTTTTCTTTGTGACTCTCCACGTCGTAAAACTCTATGCTTCGAGTCCCTTCTTATTTGTCCCTTTGCCATTTGCCAATTTCTCCTTTACACTTGGATTGTCTAATAAGTACTTATCAAAAGCTGCTCTTAATATCAGCTTTCTTTGACCATAATATGCAATAAAACTATAAGGCCCTTCTTTTAGAAAAGCATAGAATTTGCGGTTGCTTAAATTCCAATATTTTATTGCTTCCTGGGGATTAAGGTATTCTTTGTCGCCCAATGGTACATTCTGTGCCTTCACTCAAGTCACCTCCTTATGCTTTTGGTAGTCGTATATTCGCTCTACTTCGCATATATAGCAACTACTATTTGATAGATAAAAACAATTTATATCACTTGATTTTCTAATAAATATTCTTCAAACTTTGCGCGAATGATCATGTAGCGATTTCCGCAATAAACTGAGAATACTCCCACATTGTCCTCTGCAAGTCTTCTTGTCTTTTTAATTCCAATATTGAAATACGCTGCAGCTTCTTTAACAGTGAGCATATACTTTTCGTTTAATTCAAGTTCTCTCATTTTTACATTCCTCCAAATCTATCTTCGATATAACATTCATGGCTACAATACTTGCGTTCCTTATTTCCATATGAAATGAAGCTCTTACCACACTTCATGCAAGTGCACTCATAGTTCGCTTTCTTTTTCACCAGATCCATGTGTGAGTTCCACCAGATATTTCTGCATTTATCCGAACAAAAGCGCTTTTGTTTTCGTCCCGGGTTCTGGCTTACCGGCTTGCCACAATTCTCGCAAGCACAAATCTTAACCTTTCCCACAGCCTCAAAAGCCCTAACACCTCCAAGTCCATGTCGCTTGCAATAGGTCTTTATGCTGTTGATGGAAAGGTCCATCTTCTTAGAAATCTTTGTGTAGCTTAAGCCCTGTTCTCTATAAACTGCTATCTGATTCTTCTCTTTGTCCGTCATTGTCAAATCCTCCTTATCGTTTGAAGGTTTTTCCTTCTAACTTCCTAAGGGGTTTTGCAGTCCACGATTCCGGGTTCATTTGAAAAAAGACAAAAAAATAGAGGCCAGGAAGCAATTAAGCCTCCCAGCCTCAACATTAATGTAACATCTCGTTTACTTTATTTTGGATTGTTCGGTAATCATACCCTGCTGCAGTCAACCTCTGCTTTCTCTCCTCACCATTCCCCCAGTCACCTCTGATTACCTCTTTTGCAACTTCATCCACACTCTTAAGCGCTGGCTTTGAAGCAACCGTATCAAGGATTGTGCAGTAATTTGGATTTCCAAGATAAATCCAACCTGCACCCGACTTAAGTTTCCCCCAGCCATCACGCACATCAACAATTGTAAATGTCCCTATTCTTGTCTGGCCTCTGACAATGCCTGCCATCGAGGGTTCTGAACGATAATTCAGATCATTGATGATTACCCTAACCATAAAAGGCGTTTCAGGATATTCCTTAGCCTGAGTGACCTTATCAGATGTGTCCGTACCATTAAGATTTGCAGTAACCTTTGCTGCAACATCCCCAAGCCTTTCATAGAGCCAATTGCCCGGACAACTTTTATTAGCGAACCACCTATGAACTGTGATAACCATTTCATCTGCTTTTGGCTTATAGTTCAGACTCTTAGTTTTATCAGCAAACCATATAAGTTTCTTCTTGCCGTTACGTTTGCAAATGTCAGTGCAGAGTGTGACAAGAGAATCCAAAACCTTATCATTCATTGCATAAGGCTCCACAGTGTCACTCGCACACTCAATAGTAACCGCCCTCTGATCATTTGCGTTACTGGAAGAACACCAGGAACGGTTTTTCTCTTCTACATACAAACCAACCCGACCATTCTTATCAATTCCATAGTTTGACGAAGCTTTGGTAGATGTCTTTGAAAACCAATCTCCAAGACTTTCTGCTGTACACTGGCCCACCACACAGTGTGGTGTAATGCGGTCAATGTCATGAGTTCTTTGCCCAGAGTGATTTGGACTGAATTTGGTGTATGACACCAGTGAACTATTTGTATATCCCATATCTTATTCCTCCTCTGATTTATCATGTAGCTGTTTCAAAACGACTTTAATTTTCTCAGGAACAGGTAGTCCTAAATGGGCTGCGTTCTCCAAAAGACTCACTCCTTCGTTTGAAATATAGAAGAAGATGATTGCAGTCCTAAGTACCGACCCTGTCTGAATCACCTGAACATCCAGGATGTTCGCGATCCCTACTAACAGGAAAATCAGCACCTTTCTGCAGATGCCCTTGAATCCGACTTCACTGGATAAGTTCTTGTCTGCAATGGCGCACATCACACCGGTAATGTAGTCGATCACCACAAACGCAATTAGTGCATACAGCAAACCATCACATCCTCCCAGAAAGTAGCCAAGCCACCCTCCGACCGCAGAAAAAACTAACTGAATCACATTCCAAAAATCCTTCATTGACTTGTCCTCCTTAAATTTTTGTATTAAAAAAGCAGCCTCATTAAGCTGCTTTATGACCTTTCGTCTTTTATATTTGTAATCTTCGCCATGTAATAAACCTGACGAAGCGTTCTTGGAAATAAAACATCTGGGTTCTTTATAATGAGGTAAAGCCAGGATGAGGACACCACCGACTCCCATACATGAAACTCCCAGGGTAGCATACCGTAAGTTGCTGTGGTATAAATAACGCCGCCTGTTGAACCTTTGCAATTTTGAAGGGCTATACACTCATCAACATATTTCTTAGCCTCTGCCTCTTCACCCAGTACCAGTGCAAGAGAAGCATAACCAAGCGTCCCCTCTGTCCAGACAATATCTGGAGCACCTGCATAATCAGGTGTCCTATCTGAATAAGGTTTAAAGCCACTAAATGTCTGGCTACTGGAATAGGCTGTATTGTAGTAATTCTTGTTGGTGCTTTGAACTATACTCTTGTTCTTTGTAAGGTAAACCTCTTTAGCTGTTTCAAGACAGGAAATGGAACATTCCTTATTGATAACAGAAAAAATAAGATTTCCTGCCCAGGTCGTACAATCCAATGCCCACGCAGAATCAGGAGTACCTCCATTGATACCCTGATAAAACCTGCCATTCTCTTTGTCATAGCATTTTAAGAAAAGCTGGTCTCTTACAAGCTCGGCGCACTCTTTGTATTTTTTGTTTTTAAGCACTAAAGCACAACCCTCAAGTGCCTGAAGTCCAGAGCATTGATGTTCAACTGAGCACCATTCGATATCAACATCTATATAGGAATAATCACTCATGTTGTAAGAACCAATACCTCCTGTCATAAGGCCGTAACGTGGATCCTTAGCATCCGTCACCTGACGGCTAACCATCCAGTCACCACCCTTTTTAATCATATCAATATATGACCTGTCACCGGTTTCTAAGGTGTAGTAACACATCCCCCAGATGAGCCAACCCATAGCACCCGTTCTTACATATCCTTCAAAGAGCTGTCCTATATAAATGTCATAAGAAAAGTTAAAGCTTCCATCAGAGTTTTGCTCATACTTCATGCGATTAAGAATTTCTCTGCAGATATCATAATCACCTGAGGTCGTAAACGAGCTGTTGACAAACCTCCTAATTCGTAAATGTCACAAGATATCATGATAAAAATCTAGCAAAAATAACAGAAATATTCCAAAGAAAAAAGTCATGGTTCTCTATGC
>CAJTDX010000078.1 GCA_910575155.1 Lachnospiraceae bacterium | reverse complement strand
CAAACTCATCTCTTTTCGTGTGGATTTTTGATTAGACGCTTAAATTATACCGCAAAGAGACTGAGTTTGTATTTTATTTTTCAAAAAATTAAAAAGTTGTAAACTGGTGTTCATCATAAAAACATCCTTCATCAAGCACAATACCAATGCGGTCTTTTATTTTACTTTCATTCCCATTCATGTCCATGCCAAAAAAGTTTATATTTCCAGACACCTTGTTTGTAAGCCCTAAGATGCTTCGTAGAGTAGTGGTTTTTCCCGCTCCGTTGATTCCTACAAATCCCGTGATACAGCCGTCTGGCAAATAAAAGGAGATGTCTTTTAAGGCAAAATCACCATACCTTTTATTTAATCCAGATACTTCTAAAATGTTATCCATTCAGTTTTCCTCCTCGTATAAAATGTCCATCATGGCATTTAATTCATCTTTACTAATGCCCAAAGATTTCGCCGTCTGAATCATATCAAGCATTTTTTTCTCCACAAGCCGCCGCTTGGAATCCCGCAATAATTCAATGTTGCTTGTAGAAACAAAAGTGCCGATACCGACTTGGCTTGTTACAAATCCCTCTTGTTCCAATTCATCATAGACTCTCCGTATTGTTAAGACGCTGACCTTTAAATCATTTGCAAAGGCACGAATAGAAGGAAGTGCATCGCCCTCTACTAATTCTCCTTTTAAGATTGCGTCTTTTATCTGGTCTTTGATTTGTTGGTAAAGGGGGGCTTCTGATGTGTTAGATATTACAATCTTCAAATATCCTTCCTCCTTTAGTGTGATGTTATTACATACACATTATATACATATAGCACTTGCATGTCAATATTCTTTCGTTTTTTCTAAAAAATACCTATATATTTCCCGAAAAAAGCGACAGAGCCTTTACACTCCGCCGCTTTGTCTGCCTATGCAAAAATGATTTCTTCGTTCACAATCTCCCTCGCACACACCCTTATGTTGTTAAGCCGCCCTGTCCATTCTAAGGCGTTATCTTCCTTTAGACGTTCCGTTATACCTTGTGCCTGTTTCATGCCCTCTATGAGCCTTTCAAAGCGTTCCTGCGCCTGCCTGTCGATGTCGGCAAGGTAAGTATTCAGCTTGCCGCTTGTTAGAAGATTGGTGTATGTAACCTTGCGGTACTGCTTCAGATAGTCCAGATGCCGCTGTCCCCATGTGCCTATCGGCTGTTCTTCTTCGGCGGGTACAGTTAAGTACGGGATTAAATAATCTCCTTGCCGCTCGTATCTGCCGCCCAGTTCCTCAAATAATGATTTTGCCATTTTCTGTTTCCTCCAAATAAGATATTCACTCCACTTTGTTGTGTCTGCTGCCTTAAACACAATTTTGAGTTTTCTCCTTATCTAGTTTCATACTTTAATAATTGAGATATTCCATTTCTCTGCATTGATTAGGGTTTCCTGCCTGCATTTCGGGCAAAACAGTGGGAAATTTTTTAACACTGTATTATTTCGTAACTTCAACCTTGTCTTATTATTGCAAACAGGACATAAAATCCACTTTTCTTTTTGTCTTTCTTTTCTCTGTTTCATTTCTATTTTGCATGAAGCATTACAGCCGTTATCTTTCCGAAATACTAACTGATTCAACTGCAACACTTCCCCCTCTCGTTACTTCAATTCTATTCACAAATTTTCTTTTCAACAAAACGATTAAATCATCATTCTTGTTCTCTGTCTGCATACATTCCAGAAGAACCGTAGAACCATCATAATCAATGACTGTAATTCCAAATACTTTTGAAATGCGAAATAGTTCCGTTATATCTGCATCCGAACAATGATTAACTTTAACAAATAAAATTTCCTTCATGTGGAGTGGTGTATCGGTATAATCTACCACTTTAATCACTTCAACGCTCCTGCTTAATTGTTTTTTTATCTGTTCAAAAGTCCCGTCATCGCTGGTTAGGCTGATTGTCATCCGTGATATCGTCTTATCCTCGGTAATCCCAACGGTCAAACTGTCCAAATTATAAGACTTACCAGAAAACAAGCCTGTGATACGGGCAAGTACGCCTATTTCATTTTCCACAAATAGACAAATCCATCTCTTTTTCATTCTGTACTTTCCTCACTTTCCAAAATCATGTCATTAAGGGAGTTCCCCGGTGGAACAATCGGCATAACATTGATTTCTCTGTCTATGATAAATTCAATAACCGTAGGCGTTTTCGTATTCTGCTTTGCTCTTATCAAAGCTGTTTTTATATCCTCTGGTTTTGTAACACGGATGCCTTTCGCCCCGTAGCTTTCTGCCAATGCTATAAAATCAGGCGTATATTCTGGACAGCAGTGATTCGGGGTATTACATCCTGTTTCACAACTTCTTCGGTAACGCATACAGGTACTCGAATAACGCCTGTCATAAAACATCTCCTGCCATTGCCGCACATTCCCCAAATATCCATTATTCAATATACAGATAATAATAGGCAATTCATAAACAATGGCAGTCGCCATTTCTTGAATGTTCATCTGCATACCGCCATCACCAGAGATGGCAATTACATCTTTATGGGGATTGCCAAGTTTCGCCCCGATTGCGGCGGGAAAACCGTATCCCATCGTTCCCAAACCGCCAGATGTCAACATTTGCTTATTCTCGTTAATATCAAGAAACTGCGTTGTCCATAACTGATTTTGACCTACATCAGTGGTTACAACAGCATCTTCAAAAAGTTCATTAATAGATTGAATAACCCTCTGCGGTGTCAAACCGCTTTTTTCCATGTCAATCGGATATTCCATTTTTAGGCGGTTTATTTCATCTGTCCATTCTGAAATATGTAGTGGCTTTGCCTTTTCAAGCAAAGCACATATCGCCTTTTTCGCATCGGCTACGATTGGAACGTCAACAACAATATTACGGGAAATAGATGCCGTATCAATGTCTATATGGATAATCTTGGCATTTGCTGCAAATTCTTCGATTTTCCCAGTAATACGGTCATTGAACCTTGTTCCTATTGAGAAAAGGACATCGCATTTACTGATTGCAGAATTGGCTGCATAACTTCCGTGAATGCCTATATTTCCAACATACAAATCACTTGTCGTCGGAATTGCTCCTTTTCCCATAATAGTTGTAATAACGGGAACTCCCGTCATTTCTGCAAGCAGTGTCATTTCTTTATTTGCATGGGCAATATTAACTCCGCCGCCTATCAAAAAAACAGGTTTTTTAGCATGGCACAAAATATCCAATGCTTTATTTAATTGCCCCATATGAACGGAAGTATTCGGCTTATAACCCCTTACAGTAATTTCCTTTTGATAGCTGTCGCTGCCATATGCTTTCTGGACATCCTTTGGCAAATCAACAACAACGACTCCCGGCTTTCCTGTCTTTGCAATATAAAAAGCCTTTCTGATTGTTTCTGCCAAATCCTCTCTTTTTCGTACAGTTACCGCATATTTGCTAATGCTTCTTGTAATGCCTACGATATCTACTTCTTGAAATGCATCATTCCCAATAAGGCTGGTTGGCACTTGCCCCGTAAAGCATACAAGCGGAACACTGTCATAATTTGCAGTGGCAATACCCGTAACAAGATTGGTGGCTCCCGGTCCACTTGTCACAAGACAGACACCCACTTTTCCTGTGGAACGAGCATATCCGTCTGCCGCATGAACTAAACCCTGCTCATGACGTGGCAAAATAACATCTATTTCCTTTTCTCCATATAACGCATTAAACAGGTCTATTGCCTGCCCTCCTGGATAAGCAAATAAAGTTGTAACAGATTCCTCTTTTAATGCTTTTACAAATAATTCAGCTCCTGTTATCTCCATAATAATATTCCTCCTTTCGTATGCGTGTACTTGCTTGCATACAACTTATTTTTTTCGGTACTACCATAAGGGCAGTACCGATTTTTACTGTTCCAATCCTTTTATAAACATTTGTACACTGCTTTTTATATATTCATCTTTTTCCACTTTAGATAATTCATTGCCGAAAGATGCATTTAAAAACGCATAGCCAAATGTTGATGAAAAAACTGTCAGAGCCAGAGCATCAAAATCTGCTTTTGGTATTTTTCCCAAATCAAACATTTTATTAAGATACTGCGTGAACGATGATAAAAAAGCCTGTGGAACTTTCATAATGAGGGCAGACGTTTCCTCATATAATTGAGGTGCTCTCAAACCGATAGACAAATTTACAAAATCTGGTGTCATCCTGTCCATATATGCTTTCATAAACATCTCTATATCTGCCTGCAAATCCCACTGCACATTTTCAAAAATTTCTGGGGTTATATTTGCCCTCCATCCCGCTTGGCTTACACCTTGCAACACAATATCTTTTTTATTCTTAAATTTCCGAAACAGAGTACACTCATTCACTCCTGCCGCTTTTGCAATCGCTTTCGTTGTAGTGGCAACATACCCATTATCTCTTACCAGCATCATTGCAGCATCTATAATTTTTTGACTTGTTTCATCCAAATTATCACCTCCATGCAAGTGAACACTTTCATTTTAACAAAAAAATACTTTAAAGTCAATAAAATAGATTTTGCCACATTTTATTAAATACAGTGATTAAAATATCGGCAAGGCTTTTGACCTTGCCGATACCCAGTTATGCATATATGAGTTCTTTTCCTACAATCTCCCTCGCACAAGCCCTTATGTTATTAAGACGCTGTACCCATTCCAAGGCGTTTTCTGCCTTTAACTGTTCTGTTATGCCCTGTGCCTGTTTCATGCCCTCTATAAGCCTTTCAAAGGTAAGCGCCAAATATTCCTGCGGATTTTCTAATCTCATGAATTCCTCTATGATTGTAAATGGAAGATAGTTAGACTATTTCACTACAATTACGGAGGATTGGTTATGGCAGCTACTCGCAAAACTCGTGTTCCGATGACGGAACAGATCAGGCTTATCAATGAATGCCGCCAAAGCGGCATGACAGATGCTGACTGGTGCCGTGAAAACGACATCGCAGTAAGCACCTTTTATAACTGGGTCAGCCGCTGCAGGAAAGTAGCAGCGGATCAGATTCCAGCACCGAGTTATGGTCATTGTGAGATCCCGCGTTCAAAGCAGGACGTGGTTCCCATTGACATTGTTTCGGATCACCTTCCGGAACAGCACATAGCATCGCAGATGCACCAGACGAACCCTGACAATTCACATACGATTGAAGTGTTCATGAATGATGTAACAATCCGCATCAGCAATGATGCCGATCCTGTCCTGCTCACCAGAACACTCGGCCTGATCCGGGAGACCTTATGTCAGGTGATATCTCCGGTCTCGAAAAGATCTGCATTGTCTGCGGTTATACGGATATGCGCAAATCGATCGATGGTCTCTGTGCCATTGTCGAAGACCAGCTTAAGATGGATCCGACATCCGGTGCGCTCTTCCTGTTCTG
>CAJTDX010000077.1 GCA_910575155.1 Lachnospiraceae bacterium | reverse complement strand
CCCGTTTACGGGTGAGCCAGCAAAAAAGAACAAATAGAAAAAGTCCTTTAGGACTTAGTACAAAATGATGTTGCGGCTGGCAAACCTTTCGATGAGTCTTTAGACTCCAGAGCCGGTAATGAGCCCTTATAGGGCGTGAGCAAACCACCGGCTAAGCCGGTGGTTCTGATTTTAGTCTTTCTTATAAAATGATGTGATATATCCGTCAGCACGAAGCAGGATGTCCGGAAACCATTCAGGATTGTGGGCCATAGCTTTGCATACCTCGTCAAGCGAAACATCTTCCTTACATTCGATTAGAAGCTCGTCATGCACATGGCCTGCGATTAGGAACCCAGGAAGATTTCTCATGGCGTTCATAAGTAGGTCTCGACTTATGGCTTGAACAATATTCTCGACAAACTTTGGACCGTAGCTTTCAAGGCGCTCCCATTTCTTGGTAGAGCCGATACCTTCATAGGTAACACTTTCACCACCGAACTTGTTCTCGCCGATTCTGGGTTTAATATAAGTGAGCTTCCGGCCGGAAGGAAGAGTGGTAAATAACATACCGCTGCGCCAAGTAAACTTAATACCATGAGTCTCGGTGCTGCTATGCATTTTGATGGCGTTCTTTACGGCGTTATCAACGTCCCACCACAGAGATACAATGTTTGGATTGGCAGTACGCCAGGCATCGACCAACGGTTGAAGCTCATCTTCGGTAAGGCCTATGTCGAGTGCTCCCATAGCTTTTAATGCTCCTACTGATCCGCCGTAGCCCAAGGCTAATTCTGCGATTTTCCCTTTCTGCCGGAGGTGCCCATTAACACCATGCTTCTCAACAGGGCAGTTAAACATTTTGGATGCACTGGCACAGTAGATGTCGAGACCCTTTGCAAAGGCCTCCTGACGCCACGTTTCATTTGCAATAGCAGCAATAACTCTCGCTTCGATAGCTGCAAAGTCCGCCACATAAAACTTGTATCCAGGTTTAGCAACAAAAGCGGTTCTGATGAGCTGTGAGAGGGTGTCAGGAATATCATCATAAAACATTTCCAAAGATTCATAGTCACCCTGCCTTACGAGTTCCCTGGCCACAGCTAAGTCATCCATGTGGTTTTGAGGAAGGTTTTGTAACTGAATTAAGCGACCGGCCCAGCGACCGGTTCTGTTGGCTCCGTAAAACTGAAACATACCTCTTGCACGTGTATCGTTGCAGGCTGCATTTTCCATCGCCTGATATTTTTTGACAGAGCTTTTTGCAAGCTGCTGACGAAGGGAGAGTACCTGTGCTAAGTCGTCGGGAGCATCTTTTATAAGCTCAGCGACAGCTTTTTTACCAAGAGTATCTGTTTCAAGACCCTGGTTAGATAACCAAGCTTTCATTTGCACTACACTGTTAGGGTTTTCAAGGTCCGTCATATCCTTCATTTGAGAAGAGATGTCTGCCTTAGAACGATTATCAAAAGCAATCGCGTTTTTTACAAGCGTCATATCAACGAGGATACCTCTGTCATTTATTTGCTGATCCAAGTGGTACTCATCCCAGACAAATTCCGGTACCGGGAACTTGTGCAACTTTTCTTTGATACTCATTTCCACCTCAACGTCGCGTTTGTTGTATTCCTTGAAAAGGGCCCATTTATCTGGCGCGTGATGTGGAAGGTTACGAGTTCTGCCACCATTAGTCTTGGTAGGCTTACAGGGAACACAAAAGTATCTGATAAGGTCTTTGCCTTCTTTCATTTTCTGTTCTTTAAGTCCAAGAACAGCACCGACGCCTTCCAGCGAGAGGGGGAGGCCCATGTAAGCACTCCAGATCATGGTGCATCGCCACGATACTGGGCTTAGATAATTACTGGTGGTATCATCTGCAGGACCATACCCTTTGAACTTGTATGGGTAGTTATGCTTAAGCCAGTAAGAAATACAGGCTCTTTCGAATACAGCGTTAAAAGCCCATTTGGTTACTGTGTCGTCAACCAGTGCATCAATGATCTCGTCGGGAAGCACCTCGCCACAGGCTAAGTCATAAACTGTTACAGGACCGCCATCAATAGATACTGCAAAGAGTAAGATTTCAAAGTTGTCTGATTCAGCATATTTATATACACCGCTTTTCTTTATATCAACATCGCTATAGGTTTCTAAGTCGATGGACATTTCATGTATTGTCATAAGAACCTCCTAATAAAACAGGCGGCAGCAGAGGTGCCACCGCCTTTCAATTACTTATTGTCTGCTTCCGTAGTGACTTCCTTTTTCTTAAAGAAGTTAGGGAAGAGCCATTTAATAAATCTCTTAGCAACTCCGAATACCCACTTCCAAATTGCTGCAAGTCCGCAGCCCCAGAAGAAGATTGTTATTCCAAGTAATGTGCCTCTAATAGAAGCGTCGATAAACTGATTTAACATATCCATTGTCATTGATTGTCACCATTCCTTTCACAAGATGGCGGCAGGCAGCCCCACCGCCTTGATTGTCAAATTGTTATTAGCTAAGGAAATCGTCATCATCATCTGTTGCGAAATCATCAGCTGCTCTGGATTTACCGCCAAGAGGCTCACCATCACGAATCTTCTGAAGGTTGTTAAGACCGCAAGCGATACCGCGATTTCCGTTAGAGTTGAAGGCGTAAAGGTTAATACTGGCTCTACCGTACACTCCTGAATACACTTCAGAACGGTCGATAATTTCCTGACGGTCAGCGTCTACGATACCAGGTGCAGTAGCAGAGTTTGCGTTGATGAAGTAGCTGTTGGCATAGGCTTCATCGCCAGGACGCTCCTTATCACCATCACGAAGAGGAGTTTTAATAACATCCAGTGCAGGACATACCTTTGCGGTACCTTTGAGCTTGGATTCTCCTTCTTCGTAAGCAGCCTGGATAGCAGCCTTAATCTTATTAACGGTTACCGTATCAGACTTAGGAATGATGAGGGACACGCTGTATTTAGGTGCGCCTCCGTTGATTGACTTAGGGTCCCATACGTTTGCGTAGGACCATCTTGTGTTGACACCAGTAATAACTTTTGTAGGGTTTGTAATTTTAGACATAATATTTTCCTCCTGTTAATTGTCATTAAAATCATCTGCAGCTGTGTTCATGGCCGGTCTTTTGTCGGTTTCAGGAACTAGTGCGGGTTTACCTGGCGGCTTATATACAAGCCCGCCTAATAGCTGTTCAAATTGTTTCTTTCCAAGAAGTGAGCTCATGGCTGTGATTCCGAGTAGCTTCTTCTCATATGGATCGAAGCCTGCTTCTGATACCGTAGCAGCAACTGCAGCTTCATCTGTGTATTTACGATTACTTCTGCCTTCCACCAGCTTGAAGCCATCGAAGTGGGTACCGGCCTGGGCCTTTGAAAGCGCGTGTTCTCTGATATCATTTCCCCAGGATATGAGTTGGTCGATTCGCGGTAGGATAGCAGCAATCTCAAAATCATCTAAGTTGGCAGGCATCTCAAAATCATATTTTGCAAGCTCAAGGTTGGTTTCAGCACGTTTTCTGCAGGTTGCCTTTACTTTGCAGAACTGGCAGTGGTCGCCGGCTTTGAATTCACCCTTACCTTCATACGCAAGTGCAGCAGTTGGCATCAAAACCTCTGTAGCCCAGGTGAGGAGCTCATCCTTACTAATAGTGCTGGTGGAGACGTTCTCACGACGCGGCTGGAAGATTGTCATTTCGATGCGGTTGATGTCATATAAGTCCTCGAAGGCTTCTATGGCGCCGAGGGCGTAGCACATCATTTGGGTATTGCCTTCACTTTCTACGAGAACACCAAGACCATGTTTGTAATCGATAATATGAAGCACCTCATCAGCGATAATGACACAGTCACCGGTTCCGAAGCCATTCTCTACCCAGCGGGAGAAGTCCAAGCGCTGCTCAATGAATATCATTGGATCGCTGCAGTATTCTTTGGCTTTTTCATATTGCTCAAGTACGTAACTGCAGTATTCTTCAGCGCAGTTTTGCATTTCACCGTTGTAGTAGGTAAGGCTTTCTGTTGGATCAGTGACTTCTTTTCCTAAGGCCTTTTCTACAAGGTAGGCGCATAACTCGTGACAGTCAGTACCTTCCTGGGCGTAAGGTGAAGACTCATCTCTGATACTTTCGCAGAGCTTCGCGGAGGGTGGACAGTTAATCCAGCGGTGCGAGGCTGATGCAGAAAGGAATGCATGTTTAGCCATTTAGTATCACCTCGGCCTCAGCCACCAAAGCAGCATAGTCAGCTTCTTTTACTTCACTTAAACGGGAAGCACCATATTTGGTTAAGAGAGCTTTCGCTTCAGCCTTTTTTCCCTTACCGGAGAGACTGGCCATAATGCCGCGTACCTCCTGGAAGGTATACTTTTTAACTTCAGGTTCTGGAGCTGCTTCTTTTACAGGTGCCTTTGTCGTCTTTTCAGATGCAGCGGTTTCAGAGAACATTTCTCTTAAAGCAGTAGCAGCTTCGATCATCTTTTGACCGGCAGTGATCATTTCAGCTAATACCAGGTCAAGATTTGACATTTTACTCATGCTGGGCACCTCCGTTCTTATCCAGGAGGGCTTTCAAACCGGTTGCTGCAACAAGCAGAATTTCTACAGCAGCAATAAAGTCTTTTGCTTTACCAAGGAAGTCGTCTCCCTTTGCGATTACGTTATCTAGCGCTTCACTTACTTCATTCGTTTTTGTCATTTGACACTTCCTCACTTTCTTTTGTCTTTTTTTGTCTTAGATTGGCAGCCAGTCTTTTTGCTACGACGCTGATGGCAATGAGCGTATCAATGAGCTCTTCATCAGTGGCGTCAATAGGACTGGCTTTTTCTCTTGTGGTTACCATAGTCTCAACCTCGCTTTCCGATTGGCTTTTGCCTTTCTAACTTCCTAAGGGGATTCAAAGAAGGAAATTCCGGCTTCCGATAAATTTTTTTGAAATTTTTCTGGAAGGTGGTGTTTTGTATCCTTCTTAACTTCCTAAGGGAAAGCGGAGAGTCAAATTCCGGTATGAATGAAAAATAAAAATGCCAGGCCATTTCGCTTTATATTAGGGAAGCGATTTGGTTTGGCATAAAAAATGACCAGCAGGCTTACCTGCTGGCCGGAGTTGTTACTTATTAATACATAATGCTGTGTGGTTTATTCGGGATGATGTTGATGCTTTGCTCGCGGCATTTCATACAGCTGATGTTACCGCTAATACGCTGTTTTGTGGTGTTGAAGCGTTTTGCAAATAAAGCAATTACATCACGAGTGTCTTGCTTGCCATTGGCTTGAATATAACTTTCAATAGCACGTCTGATTTGGTAGTTCATATGCAACATTCCTTTCTGTTTTAGTTTGTTTAGGCGTTTGCGAAACGCCAGAACCCACATAAATACGGGATTCTTTTTGTTACAAAATAAAACAACTCCTCACTGGTCTGTGGTATAATTGAAATCTCCAGTAACAATTATCCATAT
>CAJTDX010000076.1 GCA_910575155.1 Lachnospiraceae bacterium | reverse complement strand
AAATACTTTATTCATTTTTATAATAAAAATTTATTTGTTAAAACAGGATAGTAAATTTATGTGTTTTGATAAAACTGATATATGTTATATAGATGGTATTTAGAAACGTAAATGAAACAATATTTGTTTATTATAGATACGATAAATATAAGTATAAAAATATTAAAAATACTTATTTTAGTGATTACGCATTTTTTAAAAATATTAATTTAGAAAGATATATGTTTTATATAATGTTTCACGTGAAACATTTTTTTAGAATAAATAAAGAAGTTAGAACATCTATATATAATATGAATTTAATAATAGAAATTTTATAATTTGTAAAAAATAAAATCATTGATAACGGTAGTATTTAGATTGGAAAAGTGATATAATGAATAAGTCGTAGAAAAATAGAATAAGGTAAAGGGCCTATCCATATAAGATGCAGAAGAAAATAAACTATTGGAGGTAATTTATACATGGGAAGAATAATTGCTATCGCTAATCAAAAAGGCGGTGTTGGAAAAACGACCACAGCAATTAATTTGTCAGCATGTCTTGCAGAAGCAGGAAAGAAAGTACTGACAATAGATTTAGATCCGCAGGGGAATACTACAAGCGGATTTGGTGTGGAAAAAGAAGAAATGGAAAACACGATATATGAACTTATGATAGGTCATTGTACGATTAGAGAAAGTATAAAAAAAACAAAAATAGAAAATTTGTTTCTGATTCCTTCAGATATATATTTGGCAGGAGCAGAGATTGAGTTACTTGATATAAGTGAAAAAGAATATATTCTAAAAAATGAAGTAGATTATGTGCAGGAAGATTTTGATTATATAGTGATCGATTGTCCACCGTCTTTGAACATGCTGACAATTAATGCAATGACGACAGCAGATACAGTTTTAGTTCCTATTCAATGTGAGTACTATGCGTTGGAAGGTTTAAGTCAATTAGTACATACTATTAATCTGGTACAGAGCAGATTAAATTCTAATCTACAGATGGAAGGCGTAGTATTTACGATGTATGATGCCAGGACAAATCTTTCTTTACAAGTAGTGGAAAATGTAAAAAATAATCTTGACACAAAGATCTATAAGACTATTATTCCAAGAAATATCAGACTGGCAGAAGCTCCAAGTTACGGTCTTCCAATTAATTTATATGATGGTAGGTCAGCAGGTGCGGAAAGTTATCGTTTATTAGCAAAAGAAGTAATGGAAAGAGAGGATATATAATAAATGGCAGCGGCACGAGGGTTAGGAAAAGGATTGGACATCATGCTACCTGATAAAATTGGTTCTGCAAATTCAGAGGGAAAGAACAAACCAGAGATTGGCAAAGATGTAGTATATGTAAAAATAGGAAAAGTAGAGCCAAATAGAGAACAGCCGAGAAAAAATTTTGATGAAGATACTCTGCTGGAATTATCTGAATCTTTGAAACAATATGGTATTTTGCAGCCTTTGCTGGTACAGGATAAAAAAGATTATTATGAAATTATTGCCGGAGAGCGTAGATGGAGAGCAGCTAAGATTGCAGGGTTAAAAGAAATTCCTGTAATTATAAAAGAACTTACAGATCAGGAAATGGTTGAAATATCTCTAATTGAAAATATTCAGAGAGAAAACTTGAATCCTATTGAAGAAGCATTGGCATTTAAGAGATTAATAGACGAATTTCAATTAAAACAGGATGAACTGGCAGAACGTGTTTCCAAATCCAGAACAGCTGTAACAAATGCTATGAGATTGTTGAAATTGGATGAAAGAGTACAACAGATGGTGATAGACGATCTTCTTACAACGGGACATGCCAGAGCGCTTCTTTCAATTACAGATAATGATAAACAATATACATTGGCGCAACAGATTTTTGATGAAAAATTAAGTGTAAGAGAGACGGAGAAACTTATAAAGAAATTACAAAAGCAGAAAGCAGAAGAACCAAAAGTGACAGAAGATCATGATTTGTCTGTATTTTTTGAAGATTTGGAGCAAAAGCTTAAAAATATAATGGGAACGAAAGTATTTATACATCAGAAGAATAAAGAAAAAGGAAAAATTGAAATAGAATATTATTCTACTGAAGAATTAGAAAGAATTATGGAATTATTTCAATCTATACATCAGATGGAAAATTAAAATATTGATTCTAAAATATATAGGAAAGTGTGAATGAAATAATATTATCTTATAATTACCTGTTTGTGAAATAAGAAAAAATGGAGGAAATAATGAAATCAGATTTTATTGGATTATATTTTACAGTAGATGATTTTCTTTTGACAATTGCTATTATGGCAGGAGTCATGTTTATATTATTTATATTGTTGCTGATAAATATGGGCAAGACAAGAAAGATTCGTAAAAAGTATGAATCTTTTATGCAGGGTAAGAATGCAGAGTCTTTGGAAGATACTTTGATTACCAGACTTCAACAGGTGGATGAACTTTTGGAGAGTGAAAGAAAAAATAGAGAGAATATTCAGGTTATTTCTGATTCACTGAAAAGCACTTTTCAGAAAATTGGAATGGTGAAATATGATGCGTTTCATGAGATGGGTGGAAAGTTAAGTTTTTCTCTTGCACTGCTGGATCAGAAGAACGATGGATTTATTATAAATGCTATGCATAGCAGAGAAGGATGTTATACTTATATCAAAGAGATTGTTAATGGTAATTCTATTATTGTTTTGGCAGAAGAAGAGAAAGAAGCATTGGCAATTGCTATGGGTGAAGAAAGTAAGAAAACAGAATAAATGTAAAAAATGAAAACTCTTGGGATATTCCAGGAGTTTTTTACATTTGATTATAAAAATTTATTTACTAAACAAAAAAGTATGAAAAAAATATAGGATAATCACTTATATGGAATATACTACTGATTAATTATTAATCATGTATGCTGTTTAATAATTGTACTGTATCAAAGAAAAATGAATTAGGAATGAAAAATATTAAAATTTGAAATTTTCTTTGAATTTAAAAATTTCTTGTAATTAAAATTGAGTATTTGTACAGAATTTTTTATTAGTATTATTATGAAGTAAATAATTATATTATTTGTTATATACGAATTCATTTTCGTATTTCAATTTGTATTTATATTTTAAGTTACAATATTATTGGATACCATAAAAAATAGTAAAATTCTTAAAAAAATTTTTAAAGAAAAAAATTGCAAAATAGTAAAAAGTATTATATAATAAACAGGAGTCAGTTTATGATAAGGAGAGGGAAATACATTCGTCTTTGATATTATGAGAGCAAATGCATCATAGGGAGGAAGGAATGCATAATTATCTGAGAAGTATTGGTTTTAAAAGTATTAAAAATAAACGGGAAATGGATTGTCTGATTAACGATATAGTGAAAAATCCGGACAATAAAATGATCACTGAGGATGATTATGGAAATGTATTTGCAGAATTAAGCAGAGAATTTGGACAATATATAGGAATAGCTGTCAGAGGAGAATATGTAGATGAAAAAGATTTTCTGGTAGATTATTATTATCCTTATTTTATTGGAAGTGGAGTAACTACCGAAGAAAAAGTTGAGATTGAAAAACGCACTGACAGAGAAGCATATGCCGGAGTCTGTGATGAAATGAGAATAGGAGTGACGTTGATCTTTTATTTGCAGAATGTAATAGAATATCTTCAGGAAGCCCGGACTAAAAGTGGCAGAAGATTTCCTATAAATACTACGATTTCCGCACTTTCTACAGGTGGGAAAGTGGTTTTGCCAATATATAAGAATGAATCTCAGATTAAGACAAGTGAAAAATTAAGCTCAGATCGCTCACATCTGATGGAAGCAGCAAGAGAAGGTGATGAGGAAGCTATGGAAAGCTTAACTCTGGAGGATATTGATACTTATTCTATGATTTCCAGAAGGATTATGAGAGAAGATATTCTTTCTATCGTAGATACCTATTTTATGCCGTATGGTATTGAGAGTGACCAGTATAGTATTATGGGAGAGATTCTTGATTTTTATAAAGTGGAGAATTCTCAAACCAGGGAAAAATGTTATGTATTGACTATAAATTGTAATCAGTTGATTTTTGATGTTTGTATTAATCAGGAAGATTTATTAGGAGAACCGGCGCCTGGACGAAGATTTAAAGGAGTCATTTGGATGCAGGGACAGATAAATTATAATATTTGATGATTATTTGTGGTTGATTTGCTAGTAAGTAAAATTATATAGATATAAAATTGTCGCTATAGCTCAGCTGGATAGAGCGACCGCCTCCTAAGAAAGTGTTATAACACTCGCCCAAGAGGAAAAGGAAAAAGGTAACAAGTAAAACTAAATATAGATTTTGTAACTGTCGCTATAGCTCAGTTGGATAGAGCGACCGCCTCCTAAGCGGTAGGTCGGAGGTTCAAATCCTCTTAGCGACGCTGAAAACATCGCCGAAAACATTGATTTTTCAAGGTTTTCGGCGTTTCTCATTTTCCAAAAGAATTTGAACTCATAACAATGTGCGATTAGCAGAAGCGATTTTTGCTAATCAGATTTGACTAAAGAGAAATTGAACTGTTAATTATCGTCACCGATTAGCTTGCTAATGATTAGCAAGAAAATTGATGTTTTTGCTAATCAAAATGGCTCTCCTGCTAATCGGAGAAAAAATCGTGCTAAAAAGTCTGCTAATTGAAAAGGCAAAAGTTACTCGTTCAAAGAGCTTTTTTCTGGTGTTACATAATCCCCGTACATTTGAAGATACCGCTGTCTGCTTATATAATGAAAATAAAAAAAGGATGGTGATATATATGAGAGAAAAGAAGAATCATTTGTATGTGGATAGCAATGAGCGAAGCATTTTATTACATAGCCTTGTGGAGCTGAAAAATCAGCTTATACAGCAGGGCAGATATACAGATTGTGTTGATGAACTTATTTTCAAGGTTATCCATGCACCTATAAAAAAGTTAAGAGTAGGAATGGCAGGAGGAAGTGATGTGCGATAAGGAATTTAAAGAACTGATAAAAATAGCAGTAGAGAAACTGAAAGACGAATCTGTATTGAAACTGTTACAAGCCGATGCAAGTTATAAAAAGGATAGTAATAACGAGGGAAGTGCAGAGGATGCTTTTCATCAGCTTGATTTGACGGAGAAGCAGAGGGCGGTTTGCCAACATCTTTTAGATTGTAGGGATAAGCAGGATTTTGAATATGGCACTCATGCGTATATTGCAGGGATGATGGATGCGTTTCATATTATGGCGGTATTGTTCCCAGAAAAATGGGATACGGAGAGAATAAGAAAAGCCTTATCATTAAAGGGCAGATAATAAAACTGAATAGATTTTTACATAGCCGATTGGTGTAGTTTAGCAAATAAAACAGCCAGTCGGTTTTTTTTATTGCCATGAATCCTTTACATAGCCACCTTGACAAAGTGGCTAAATCTATGCGAAAGGAGGACGCACCCTATGTCAAATTGCAAAGTAATTGCTCTGACGAACCAGAAAGGCGGTGTCGGTTATGAAAAGTAAGTTATTATGCAAAGTTGAGCCTACACTTTTGCTGATTTTATAGGGTATAGGCTCTTTTGAACTTTGCATAATCAGGAGTAAACCCTTACAAAGATT
>CAJTDX010000075.1 GCA_910575155.1 Lachnospiraceae bacterium | reverse complement strand
CCATACAAAAAAATAGAAAAAAATGTATAAGACGTTTTCCTTTGGTTATACTATAAATAGAAGAACTAATTCGACAGCCCCAAAAACATAAAACCGACAAAAAATTTTCATATCTATTTCTTATCAGGAAAGTCTAAATTTCATAGACACAAGATTTTTTACAGCCTCCTTTTCTTAAAAACAACGCATTCCCCATATAAATAATTACCTTGTTAGCATAAATTGTCTTTCCAACTGCCCAATACCTGGCAATTCAATAATGATAAAAATAATTTCCATAAATTTTTCCTCCGTTTCTTACACAAACTTTAAATTCTTTTTCAGTTACTTTAACAAATTACAGGTTTTCTTTTTCTCTTTGAAACAATCGTCATGCCACTGGTGCGTAAGAGCAGTCCTTGGAAACCAGAAAACAGGCACCAATTTCACTTACCTGCCTTTCTCTCTGACCTATGACAATACAATTCTTCTGTTCCTATTCTTCCATATCACTATCTTCGTAATAATCATATTCTTCTCCATAATCATCTCCATCCTCAGGATAGCCAAATATGTAATCATAATCCGCATCTTCATTATAAATCAACTGATCTTTTTCAAAAAATTTCTGCAAACCTGCCTCTTCATATTTTTCATAAATCCCCTCATAGATTCCTGTTAGTTCCATCATCTCATCTTCAGAATCTATTTCCTCTTCGTCAAACTTACCTTTTTTTATAACTGTTCCGTCCTCGTTATAAATCACACCCTTCCCGTCTGCTTTACCTCTACTAAATTTACCTTCGTATTTTACAACTTCTATGAAGGGATAATAGAGTGTGCCTTCCCCATGATATTTCCCATTTTTAAATTCGCCCTGATACCATAATGTACCACATCCCCCATATAATGTACCTGTTCCGGAATACTTGTCACTTTTGTAATCTCCTTCATAAGAAATAATCGGTTGGATAACAGGATAATTGATCCGGATGTCAAAAATATTAAACTCTTCCGTTTTTGATGCCTCATAACATTCTGTTATATACATTAATTCTGCAACTTTATCTTTTTCAAATAAATTCTCAAGCACCCTGTTTTTTTCGTTTGCACTGTAAAAGTTATAATATTCTTCCTTATATTCATTCCAGTTATTCCTGTACAATTCATATATACTCTGTATATCGGAAGCATTATAATCAATAAAGTGACCATTTTTTGCGCCGTCTTCAAATTTACCCAATCCCAATATTACAGAACCGAGGGAATCTGTGCAAAAAAGCACTCCGTTTTTATTTATTCTGCCTTCCTTAAAACTTCCCGCGTATAATAACCTGATTCCAGATTCCCAAATAGAAAAAAGTGCGCCTTCGCCATCCGGTTTATTGTCTTTTAACTTTCCTAAGTAGTAAAGAACATTCAAAATATCCAGTTCATCCATATCATCCTTGGCTTTGGATGACACTTCATAATAATTTCCTTTTGAAAAAAATATCTTTTTGTCCTTTTTTTCCTCTATGCGGAAAAAATCTGCATCCGTTAAGACATTTTTTCCTTCTGCAGACAATATTTGCTTCTGTAGAGAACGAGAAACACCCGCCTCTTTCAAAACATCATTCAGTGACCGGATTTCTATTTTCTGTCCAGATTGTATTTCCGCATAAAATTCATTCAGTCCATTTGTAAATTTATCAATCCCTTCCAAATAATAAGGGTTATCCTGATAAGAATAATCCTTCAGAGAATCTTCGATTGCCCCTACACTATAAACAAGTTCTACTTTCGGAGATTTATCCTGTGTTTTAAAATTATCTGACTCCTTTGGCAAATCCTCGTCAGCAGGATTCTCCTGTACACTACTGTCTTTTTCCTCTTTCCCGTCATTCTCACTATTTTGCGTAACAACTGTTTCCGTCTCATCTATTTTTTTCGCATAGGCTGACGCCTCTTCTGTCCCATCTGGAATATCCTCCACTTCTTCTGTCATATCGGAAATGTTTTCCGCTTCTTCTATCCCATCTGAAATGTTTGCTGCCTCTTCTGTCCCATCTGGAATATTTGCCACCTGCTTTTCTGTATCTATCCCTATTGCAACCAGGAAAGATACACAGATTACAATTCCTCCCAGAGAACATAATAATGCAGCTACAGGCATAGCTTTCTTTACACCCCGCCGTAATGCAACAATTGAAATAATCAAAGCTGCAATAGAGGGAATAATTCCAATAACGATACAACTTGTAACCAACCCTATTATTCCCAGCACAAGTGCCAAAATTCCCAATCTGCTTTTTGTTTTTTCTTCCTGATTATAATGATCCATGACTTACCTCCTTCTGTTGCTTAAACACTCCAAGAATAGTAGCTGCATTTAAAGTTCTATCAAAGATTCCTGAATACTAATCAAAACCGTCAGCAACTGTAAGGAATCTCCAGAAGATGACGTAACAAACTCCGCGCCATCCACTTGAAATCCTCCAAAAGATTTTGCTATTTTAACAGAAGCAAACTTGTCCCAAAGGATGTATTCACTTTTACCCAGACAATAGTAGAATCCGCTGGTGCATAATGCAAAGCCCTTTTTGCAGTTTCTAAGCACAGTATTATCGTATATGAGAAACAGCTCGTCACTGTCTGGTATATTAAAATATCGCTTTGCTTTTTGGTATTTGCCAGATGACTGTGGAATCGTTGGGCTTCCCACTTCACAATACATTTTGTCTACCGAAATCCCCTCGCAGGCATGGATAAGAAAGCTGTCTTTTATCTTTTGATTCTCCATATTGATTCCAAACACTTTATGTATTGCACTTATAAATTTTTTAAATTTAGCCACAAACCGTTCTTCGTTATTCATCCATGTAAGATACGCTTTCGGATAAATGCCATGATTCATAGAAACAATATGCATGACTGTAGCCAATTTAGATTTCCCTATTGCAGCATACTTAATATCAGTTAAAAAAATCTCGTTTAATCCACGCTCATAATCCCATACAAGTCTTTTGTTGGTAATTACAATCCCACTTTTCAATTTTTCTCCACCATACTCAAATACCAGCAAAGGTTTTTCTGCCGAATCCCCTGACATAAAATGCTCTTTCAGATTATTCATAATTTCTGGCGACATTCTGTCTTTTCCTGTAATATAAACATATTTCCCAAATTCTCCCCTGATACAGAAAATATGTGAAAAAATATCTTCGATCACTTCTTCTTTTAATGGTGCGGAATCGTTTATGCTCTTGCAATCTATTCTTGCATCGGAAACAGTTTTTTGTAAAATAACCTTCCCTTCGTCCCGTATTTCCTTCTGCCCCTTCTTTTTTCCAAAACCCACCATAATCTCAGCACCGCAATTTATGCAGAATTTCGCACCTTCTATTATTTCGGTTCCACAATCCATACAAAACATACTGTTATTCTCCCTTTATATTCTTACTATTTTATCACTTCTTTTTTATTTCTCATTGTTGTCTAATCCAGATAGTTCTGAATTCTTTCCAAAACCGTCAGCAGATTATTCCTAACTCCTGTTTCTACGGTAAATTCTTTTTTGTCAATCTGTAAGCCTGAAATGCACTTTGAAATCTTAACCAAAGCAAATTTATCCCAGGAAATATTCCCACTGTTACTTAAACAGTAATAAAACCCGCTTGTACACAACGCAAATCCTTTTTTACAATTTCCGAATACTGTGCTGTCATATATAAGAAAAATTTCATCCTCCTCCGGTATTCCAAAATAAAGTTTGGCTCTCTGATATTTTTTTGATGATTGTGGAACAACTGGATTTCCAGCTTCGCAATATGCACTGTTCCATTTAATTCCTTCCAGAAAATGACTTGCAAGATTTCCATCCATTTTTTTAGCCGGCATTCTGTCGTCTTTATCATCATTTTCTGTTATTCCGAACTGCTCTTGCATGACATGAATGAATTTTTTAAATTTCATCACAAATTTTTCTTCATGCTCCATCCAGGTAAGAAAGATATCCTTATAAACCACCTCCCCCCAGGAAGTAATCTTCATAACATTTGCCAGTCCAGCCTTTCCCATCGTAACACTTTTAATATCTTTCAAAAATATATCGCCACACATCCTTTCTCCATATTCCCATATCACCCTTTGATTTGTAATGACAATCCCATTTTCTACGAAACCAGACCTTGAATAATCAAATACCAGCAAAGGCTTTTCCAGAGGATCTTCTGATAAATAATAATCTTTTTACAGCGTATTCCATTTCTGGAAATACCTCGTCTTTCCCAAAAACATAGACATCTTTTCCGAATTCACATCTGGTATTAAAAATTCCCGTGAAAATCTCTTCCATCATCTTCTCATCTGTTTTCTTCGCCGCGTCTGCCCCGGAAACGGCCTCATGCAGAACTTCAACTGCCTGTCCCCTCTTTATACCTGCTGCAACATCCACTCCGCAATAAGGGCAAAATTTCGCATCATTAATCAGTTTTTCCCCACAATTTATACAAAACATAACTGTACCTCCATCTACTTTAAAACACTTTTTTATTCATAAACGTCTTACCTGGTAACAAAGAAATCCTTTTCATACGTAGTATGCAATTTGCAAACCCAACAGTTTTTCTATAAATGCACGCACCAATATCTTAAAATAGTTTATATTACACACACTATTATTTAACTTTTTATCATCTTTTCATTTATAACTGCTCCATCAGCTTCACCTTCTTATATGACTGCCCTAATTGCGCCTGCAGACACACTGGCAGCATAAATAATTTTATATCGTTTTTCCGTTGTCCTTTTGTTATATGCTTTTCCCTCCCCGTATTTTGTTTATATAAGTGTATTTAACTTGTATAGATAATTTTATCATGTTAAATACAATATTACAATAGAAAATAAAGATACTTATATAGACAAAGGATGGTGGCATATGCATCAGGAAATCGATTATGCAAGATTGGGGTTAAGAATAAAAGAAGCGCGGCAGGATAAGGGCCTGACACAAGACAACCTTGCTGAAATGGTCAGCTGCAATACTTCACATATCTCCAACATTGAAAATAATCACACGAAAGTCTCTCTCAATGTCCTTCTGGCAATTGCAAATGCCCTGAATACCTCAATAGATTTCCTTTTATCTGACCAATACGGCAATTCCGCTTTGGCTCTTGATAACGCAATACTAAAGGCATTGCAAGGCTGCGACGATCCAAAGAAGCAAAAGATTTTAAAAATAATTGAGATATTATGATTCTGACAGCATGGAAATAAGCAATGACAATATATACCTTGACCCCAGCCAAAATCCTTCCTGCATGGATTTTGATTCCGCGGCATACATTAAGTCCCTTATTATTTCCAATTCATTTTTATTAAATTTGCTTTCATATTGCATTAGTAATTTACTAATTTCCATATCAAGCTCTTTCTCGACTTTCTGTACATCTTCATCCTGATAAATTACCTTCTCATAAATTTTTCCCAAATTTCTTTCATCCGATTTTCCTCTCTTTCCTTAGTAAATCAACATAATAAAATCCAAAACATCCATGTAGCCGCTCAAAATTTTTGACAAAACTTCTCAAAACTTTTGACAAAAACTTTCCGGAAATATTTCCCGATTTTACAGACACGAAACGGAGGGCAGAACCCTCCGCT
>CAJTDX010000074.1 GCA_910575155.1 Lachnospiraceae bacterium | reverse complement strand
CGGTTCGTGGCAGAAACCTGTGGTATAGATACGGAACTGGGGAAGAAGGGGAAGGCAGGCATCCTTAAAAACATGGAAAGCCGTGGTGGTTTTCTGCATGATCCTTCCCACCGGATACGATTTGTATATACTCCGAAGCACAGTTCATGGATGAACCAGATAGAGATCTGGTTTGGCATTATTAACCGCAGGCTGCTCAAGAGGAAAAGCTACGTATCAATAGAAGAACTTGAAAAAAGTATCCTTCGTTTTATAGAACAGTATAATCTTACAGCGCATCCATTCAAATGGACATATGCAGGATACCTTTAACAATTTAATTCACTGTTATTTATGCAACGCTGTACTAGAAGTCTCTTATGACGTCCTTATCATGCCTACTCAGTGCCTTTCTAAGTTTCTGATTTTCTTTCTGTAAAAATTTATTTTCTTGCCGTAGCTTACCAGCTGTTGCTGCAGCAGTTCAATCCTGCCGTCCTTTACCTTTTTTCGGCAAGTTCAGTTTGTTTCTTAATCTGTTTTGTTTAACTTCCTATATCTAATCGCCAAGTTTTTACTTCAATTATGCACTATATTTGAGCTTACTGATTTTCTGTACCCAAAGTGTTGCCATTAAATAATTATAAATCAATTTTCTATCTTCGTCAAATTATTTCTTCAAACATTTTATGGTGCAACACTTTAGATTTTTGAAAAATAACACTCATATTATATCCACATCTATAATAAATTAGCTTTAAGAATTTCAAACTGCTGAGCGTCTAATTTCGTTTTATCAAGAATATGTAAATGAATCTCAATATCAGTAGCATAAAAATTTCTTGGTGTTCTATTTAAATATGCTTTTAATGCTGCAAACTCTATCAATAAATATTCATTCTTCTTAGTAAACCATTTACATAAAAAATTACAATTTTCCCCACTACAAGATTCTCCGCATTTAATAACAAATCCCTCCGATGATATAGAATTTACATCAATCTTTCCATGCTTACATCCTTTCATATTTTCCATTTTTGATAATTGTGAGAAAGCAATATCTATATGTAAAATAATTTTTTCCTCAATTTGTTTCGGTATCAAAATGGGTTTTTCTTCATCCAAAATCCTATATTTAATTTCTAACTTATACCCCTTAGTCAGCAAATGCGAAATCCAATGAAACGCAGATATACCTGACATCTGCTCCATATTATGACTCAGTATAGGTTTCGAAACTCGATAACTGCTCATATCTAACAAATCTGCAATACGCAATAATATTTTATCAAATTTTGTACTAAATAAGCTACTGTTTGCATGCGATTTTATATTATAAATATCTTCGACTCTTTGTCCGTGTGCAAAAGATATTTCCGCAATTTTTTCTCTTAAACAATCATCTAAAAATTTTAAATCATCTCTGTTGCGAATTTCATCTGCACTATCCTTAGCATGATTACGTCTTACTTGATTTTCAAAAAAAACATCTATTTCTTTATAAAAATTAGCAAGGAGAATTTTTATATCCATATAATCAGTAATGCTTTTACCATCTATAGCATTAAAATATTCCATACTAATTACATCAGCCATATCATTATTAAGTAAAAATTCATCAGTTGAAGGTATCTTTACCATTGAAATATCATGCAGATAGCAGGAAATAAATATAATATAAAAATCATTTTTTGAAATTTGCAAATAATCTATTGCTTTTATTATTTTGACCACATTCTTAATCAAATCTATTGCATGTTCTTGATTATGTAACGTATAAAAATACAAATATTTAGAGCCATTCTTCCATACATCACAAGTATATTGGTGCACAAGAATTAAATTATCAATTAAAACTGGATGCTTGACAAAAGTTTTAAACACGTCGAGCACTTCCATTATAGAATAATCAACTTTTAACCTATTCTTCTCGTCTGTTAAATTAAAATGATACCCTCTATAAATTTCTTCTGAAAACCAATCATTCCTTATAAGTGTCAATATTTTTAACTCACCATATAATAAGTTCCTTTTCGTCTTTCGCTGTAAAACCAAACTATCATTCAGTTGAATATTAAATAATTGAGAATAAATTGAATTTAAAACCATACGTTTCAATTCTGCTGTACTATTATCCACAATACTAACTGTTTCCAAAAATTTATCAGAAAACATTCTTGTTTCTTTCAAAAGTTTTTCCCAGTGATATTGTTGAATTTCTCCACTAATTACTTCATTTACAATATCTCCATGAGCTAGTCTATATTTACCCAATTTCTTATTTGCTAATTTCCCCACCGTTTCGTATGGATCTTGATATACTATATCGCTTTTCACGTCATAAAAAAGATTTCGAAAAGATTTATAAATATAAGATGAAATGTGATTATCATATCCAAAAACATTATTGTTTACTTCTAATATATAATTTTTAATTCTTTCTAAATATTTTTCTTCTGTATTACTTTTTATGCATAAACCTACATATGCACCCCATATGTCTTGCCTATATACTTCTAAAAATACTTCTAAAAAGTTTTCTCTTTGTACAGGTACTGCTATAGTGCCATCTTTAATAGATATTGCCTTATTATTTCTTTGTATATCTATTTTCAATTTCCTATATTTTAAAAATTTATAATATCTAATTAATTTTGCCTTATATACCTCTAGACTTTCTCGCTCACTTTCATCTTGCGTTTTCTCAAACCTTTCTTTTAATAACTCTTGCTCCTTTGATATCGCCCTTAAAAGTATTCCCATTTTTGCATTTAAATTATCATCTTCCTCATCCGAATAAGTCGTATATAAGTCAAAGCCAACTTGGGAAACAGCTCTGCTTAATGACCTAAGGTGAATTTCTCCTTCACTAGCTTGTTTAATCTCAGTGTATGTACTTTTCCCACTTATATCATGAACTTTTATTGAAAAAATACCATCTCTGAGAAACGTGATAAGTTCTTCACTATACATTCTAAAAAAGTTATTATCCTCTAACTCAATATATTTACTAACAAGCTGTTTAATATCTTCATTAATTAATTGCAACTTTTTTTCAAAGTCTTTTATGTTAGCAATATCATTAGAAAAAATCACTGAATCATCTACATAATAAAGACATCTACCCCTGAAATGCTTTTCAAATATTTTGGAAATTTCTATCATGCATATATTGCCAAAAAAATAGGATTGAGGTAAACCTTGTGCTATTCCTCTACTAAATCCAGCCCCACTTTCTCCCAATGCCTCCCCATAATAAATATTTAAAGAATTAGAATCCAAATTATTAATTTTACATACAAGCAGTTTTATCAAAATTATTTTATATAATTCCAATTCCATTTCATTAATTGTAATCGGTATCAATGATAAAATTAAATTATATAACATCTGTGGATGTACCGATGGAAAAAAATTTTCCAAATCTAAATCCACCTCATATTTATACTCTCGCGTTGTATGATATGTCTTAAATAATTCATTTGCTTTCTCTGTATATAACTTATATTGTGTTTTCCATGGTTTAAATAGCACTTCTGGTCTGGTAGATACACGATTTCCGTAGAAGTTGCTCGGTATAAGTCTACTTATATTTGAAAGCTCCAATTTCTCATTACCATCATTAAATTCATAAATGAACATATTAAGCATAGAAACTAATACAATTTGATTGATAATACTTGATGTATGTAAGGGTCTAAATTTAACCTTTCCGTCTTCATATTTTTTAGGGTTAAAATATACCTCAGCCTCAATAAAATAATCTGAATTTAAAACTAATTGTTTTAAACAACTTCTTACCTCTTCTATTATTTCGCTAATAAATGATTCATTAAACTTGTCCCTTAATTTGTTCATTAATACTTTATCTTCATCTTTTAACAATTCCTTATTAAAAATGTATGATTCTAACGAATATATCGACAAATAAATATTCTTGTCACTCATAAGCCTTTTATATAATTTTGTATTTTCAAATTTATTCTTTTTCATTTATACCCTCTATCCATTGCAATAATTCATTACAAATTTGCTCAATGATTTTATCTAAAATTTTTTCATGCTCAATGACTTTGTATTCTTTCAAAAATAAAAATCTTTTATCTCCATACATCAACTTTGCTTTTATTAATGTATTTTCTCTACAGACTTTGCTTATATTTATATCCTTATTTATAGACATCTCATTGACTTCAGAAGAATATAACCAAAACATATCTATCGATAGCTTTAAATTCACATTTTGCGAACAAGTTATAAGGTTCTTCATTATTTGACCAAATACTTGATTTTTAATGCCAACGTACTTCTTAAAATTCATAAATTCTAAACAAAAATTTTCCAAATATGTTTCATTATAATTATAATCTTTATTAGAATACACCAAATACTGTGAAAACAAACGTATCTGCTCTATAAATTCCTCATGCTTTATATCAACATTTTTCAAATCATTTATAAATTTTATCTGTTTGTCATTATCCATAGCTTATACCCCTAGTACTTTCCAAGTTCTTTTGACAATACCTTAACGTTAAATTTTCCTCATCCAAATATTCCCTACTATCTTCATATTTCTTCCCTTTTTTCCAACATCTTTCATATTTCCTTTAATTTCACTAATAAAACAACTTCGTATAATCTGTCCGAGTATCCGCGATATGGTAAATATAAACCACTGTACCAATCTGCTTATAAATAGCAACATGCTTTTCACATATAATCATTCTGTATCCCTGCTGATTCAGCCATTCATCTGGTGTTAAAGAACCTGAATCCGGAAACTCCTCCAAACGTTCTATCACATTCAATATATGGTCACTTACTTTCAAAGCCGTTTCCACACCAAACTGTACCAGATACCAATCCTCGATACGTTTTAAATCCTCCCACGCAACAGGAAGGATTTCCACCTTATATGCCATCTGCCCTCTCCCTTAACCGCTTTCTCGCCTCTGAAACGCTAACTGTCTCGGCTCCATCTAGCCGCTCCTGTTCTGCCTGAAGTACCTTCGCACGGAGCTGTAAAATCTGTTCCCGCCTTTCAAAAGCCTCTATACTCATAAGAACCAGATCACCCTCACCATTTTTAGTGATATATATTGGCTCTTTAGTCTCTTTTGCCATATTGGAAATCGTTGTGTAATCATTTCTTAATGATGCTGATGCTTTTATAATCATCCATACCACCTCGTATCATTTTTTTGATATAATTATATCTCTATTATCACCTTCCGTAAAGTATTTTCACAAATTTTTCAGAACACTTTCTATCCTTTTACATACTTCAAAGCGGAAAAATATAATAAAGCAGACTCACACAAGTCTTATGGAGTCTTACTTGTATTTATTATGACTTTTAAATCATATTTTATCTGTTTCGTATAATTAGGACTGTTATCTACCAACTTTTTTAACATTTCCTTAAATTCATGCTCATCTATATTATTCAAATCCATTCCTATCTCCCTTATTCCACTCATTTTTCTCTAATTCTCGCACCGCTGGCGCGAGTTTTATAAATCCTATTATCAAATTGATATTTTCAATAATGACTTGTCTATTCCTCCCCCGATGGATGGAACACCAACAAATCTTGTATCTCACACTCCAACACAGTACACAACTTGCACAGAACATACACATCCAGCCTAGTACAGCGTTGCATAAATAACAGTGAATTAAATTGTTAAAGGTATCCCTGCATATGTCCATTTGAATGGATGCGCTGTAAGATTATACTGTTCTATAAAACGAAGGATACTTTTTT
>CAJTDX010000073.1 GCA_910575155.1 Lachnospiraceae bacterium | reverse complement strand
CATTTCTCATTTGGCTTTTCTGCATGGAATTCCCTGTTCAGATGGTTTTTAAATTTTTTATAGCAGCCCTCCTTTTTGTATGCAGGCTTTTTGGGTGTTACCGTGGAGCGGATTCCCAATTCCTGCATATATTTTAATACGGTTGTATTGCTTAAACAGATTTTTGCCCGCAACAAATAAACTCTTATCATCCGGTATCCTGGATTTCCAGAGTATTCGTGGTATATTTGAAGTATCTTATTTTTAAACTGTTCTTTTTGTTCTCTATATCCTGCTTTCCTATCCTTTCTGTAATTATAATAGGCATTTGGGCAGATGCCCATTCGGCGCAGAAGCCAGCGGATGCCAAACTCCTGCTTATGCTCGTCAATAAACTGGTACTGATCTAATCGATTTCCTTTGCGAAGAATGCGGCGGCTTTTTTTAAGAATGCGATTTCCTTTTTCTTTTCCTCCAGCTCTCTGCGCAGTCTGCGGTTTTCCTCATAAAGTTTTTTTGTGTCATTTAAGTCTGGGTCTTTTTCGCATTCTTCGCGGAATGCCCGCACCCATTTACGGACAGTTCCGTCCCCTAATTGGAATTCTTCGTTTAGACTTTTTATCGTGCGTCCTTGTTCTAAATAGAGCTGTACGATTTTCTTTTTAAATTCTGGTTCATAGACTTTTGTTTTTGGCATGTATAACACCTTCCTTTGCATTGATTGGAGTATATCATGTATTTCCCATTTGGTGTTACAACTTTATTATACCAGCTCAAAAAAATTTTGCGCTTTGCTGAGCATTGCGACAGTTGCATTTTCGATGGCAGCATGTGGAAATATACAGGTACAGACGCCTGCTGACGAGGCAGAATCTCCCCTGGAAGAAGGGACACCCCTGTCTGATCTTTCTGAAGAATCAGAGAATGCAGATGTTCAATCCGAGGCTATGGATTCCACGGAAACTAAGGCTGAGGGAATGCGGCCGGACACCATTTTCAATGAAGCAGAAAACATGACAGAATCAGCAGCAGATACGGGGAATGGGCAAACTGTACCGGATACGGAAATGAGTGAAACGACTGGCACAGAAGCAGATATCCAAAATGGAGCAGAGGAGGCTGTAATGAATATGAAGGTACAGGTTGGCGATGCAGTATTTTCAGCCACATTAGAAGAAAATGAGGCAGTAGCTTCGTTTGTGGAAATGGTGCGGGAAAATCCGGTGAGCATTCAAATGAGCGATTATTCCGGCTTTGAAAAGATAGGTTCTTTGGGAACAAGCCTTCCTGCCAACAACAGTCAGACCACAACCCATGCAGGAGATATTGTCTTATATAATGGAAACCAGATTGTTATATTTTATGGCTCCAATTCGTGGAGCTATACAAGACTGGGGCATGTGGATGATCTGACCGGTTGGGAGGAAGCCCTTGGAAGCGGGGATGTGACGGTGACATTTTCGCTGGAATAAGATCTACATGACCTTTGGCAGTCAAATGCACGCTGCAGGCAGCGAGGTATTTGATTTTCGCGAATCAATTTGACAGAAAGTTTGGAGGTGCAGGATGCCTTACGATTTTGATAAACCTGTAGACAGGAGAAATACCCATTCACTGAAATGGGATGTAAAAGAGCATGAGTTGCCTATGTGGGTGGCAGATATGGATTTTCAGACAGCGCCGGAGATCCAGACAGCAATTCAGGAGAGAGCCGCCCATGGTGTATTTGGCTATTCCATTGTGCCGGAAGAATGGTATCAGGCTTATATGGGCTGGTGGAAACGGCGGCATGGTTTTTCCATGGAAAAAGAGTGGCTTGTTTTCTGTACAGGAGTGGTTCCGGCCATTTCCAGTATGGTACGCAAGTTGACCACAGTGGGGGAAAATGTGCTGGTACAGACACCGGTTTACAATATTTTCTTCCATTCTATTGTGAATAACGGAAGAAATATTGTAGAGAGTCCGCTGCAATATGACGGAATCACTTATCATATGGATTTTGAGACTCTGGAACAAAAACTTTCCGATCCGCAGACTACCCTGATGATTTTGTGTAACCCTCACAATCCGGTAGGAAGAATCTGGAGACGGGAGGAATTGGGGCATGTTGGCGATCTGTGCAGGAAACACCATGTAATTGTGATTTCGGATGAAATTCATTGTGACCTGACCAGTCCCGGCCAGGAATATATCCCTTTTGCTTCTGTTTCGGAAAACTGCAGAAAGTGCAGCATTACCTGTATAGCACCCACAAAAGCCTTTAATCTGGCGGGACTGCAGACAGCAGCGGTGGCCGTTCCTGATCCTTGCCTGCGGCATAAGGTCTGGCGGGGGCTGAACACAGATGAGGTTGCAGAGCCGAATTCCTTTGCGGTAGAAGGGGCGGTGGCGGCTTTTACGAAGGGGGAGGCATGGCTGGATGCTTTGAGAGAATATATTCAGGAAAATAAAAATTTTGTGGAGGATTATCTGAAGAAAGAGGCACCTCAGATCAAGCCGGTTTCCTCGCAGGCGACCTATCTCATGTGGCTGGACTGCCGGAAAATGCAGGGGTGTGCAACGGAATTTACACGATATCTGCGGGAACATACAGGATTGTACCTGTCAGAAGGACGACAGTATGGTGAAAGTGGAAGTTCGTTTATCAGAATGAATATCGCCTGCTCCCGCAGCCAGCTGGAAGAAGGGCTGAAGCGCTTTGTGGAAGGAAGCAGAGACTATGAAAAATGGACACTTGACATATGCTGATACCGTTTATAGACATGATATGTAAAACAATAAGATGTTAACTTTCGTTAGGAGGAAAACAAATAACAAAGAAGAAAATGTATGAATCTGATTGGATACGATGTCCAGCATGCGGAGAAAAGACCCGCGATAAAATCAGGGCAGATACAACCATGAAGAATTTCCCTGTATTCTGCCCAAAGTGCAAACAGGAAATTCTAATAAATGTAGAACAATTTCAAATAACCGTGATTCAGGAGCCAGCCGCTAAGCCGCAGAGCCAATGAATTTGCAGATGATGCAGATTCTTGGTTCTGCGGCTTTTCTATATACAGCATATAGCAGAGAGGAGGCGGTGAAATCTTTAAGATGAAAGAATACAGTTAGAAATGGAGGGATGCATATAAGAAGAAAATAGAAATGTTCTTCTCCTTATGATGCTCTGAACATAAAAACTGAATATTTGGCAGCCCGTTCAGAAAGCATGAATAATCAAAATCCGACGCCTTGCATACAATGGATGCAGGGCGTCGGATTCTTTTATGCTTCAGTCTCAGGAGTAAATGCCAGCCATTTGGAGCCGTAAGCATCCAAATAAAACCGGTTCCCATACTCATTCTCGACAAACCGGTCCTTGACACGGTACCATCCCTGCAGTTCCTTTCGCAAATCCGAGTCTGGAGAAATTGGTTCCAGCCAGATTTCCTTTTGCCTGTTAACCTCAGACCGGGACAGGGGCTGCCCGTTCGGCGGTTCTGCTTCAGAAAGGGGAGGGGCAGAGATAAATAATTCACCAACTATGTCCACAAAAGGCAGGGTATGGCCGTCAGGAAAGGTCAGAAGCCTGTCGGCAGCATTTACCAGCATCCAGCCATATGCGGCAGACCATACCGGCCTGCCATGAAACGCTGGCAATGACTGCAGGGAGATGGGCTGACTGGAATCCTGTATATGGGATTCGCAGCGGCCAAGCAGGAAATCGGCGCTGACCCCGTAAAGGTCGGCCATATTTTCAAGGCTGTCTATGGAGGGGGATTTCCTCTCCCCCTACCAGGCGCTGAGCGTTGGCTGTGAAACGCCAAGTTTTTCGGCAGCCTCAATTACCTTTAATTTATTGATTTGTCTTGCTGTTTTGAATTGCTTTGGCATTTTCAACATCCTTTACTTTAATATAATCCATTTGCCGCGAGTAGAGCCTTCTCTGCGGATTCGCCCTTTATCCTTTAAGGATCGGAGAACCCGTTCCACAGATGGTTTTGAGATACCGATTTGAGACCCGATCTTGGCGGCAGACAGGCCTGGGTTTTGGGTTATAACCTGTAATACAAGCATTTCATTCTGTGTGAGATAGCCATCATTGCCATCAAGATTGCCATCATTACCATCAGGATTGCCATCAATTTCTATCTGTAGAGTCAGGACAACACGGTCAGGGTCAACCGTTTCAACGAAAGAAGGTTTCTTAAACCCATTCTCGTCCCAGACATGGTATACATCGCAAATACCTGTTCCAGAACGTTCGCCCACATTAATAAGGGCAAACATATTAAAAATCCTCCCGTTCCGCGCATCGCTGATAGTGATAAAATCTCCGAAAAAAATCAGGCCGCCGAGGGTGGGATGGATTCTGCCGTCATTCTGGCTTTTCCTTGCGGCGCCGATTTTCAGGAGGAATTCCTCATCGCTCAGCTTTGACCAAATGTGGTCAGGTTTCAAGTTGTTAAAAAGAATCCGGTATCGGTGGACAGATTCCTGATTCAGGTCGCCAATCAGCAGATTTTCAAGCACAAGGGCATCTTGAGTGGTATCCGCCTGGTCGCGGAGCATGGATTTTACCTCTTCTGCAGAGCAGTGGTAGTCTCCTTCAGGGTTCCTGCGGAAAGTCCCTTTGAACATATCCTGCCCAACATAAACAGGTTTGTCCCGGCGGTCGGCACGGGGCACTTCAATTACGATAAATGTCATTCCTTTATAACCAGTATGGTAAACATGATGATCAAGAAGAACGTTTGTGTTGACTTTCTGCCGGTTGTTCAGTGTGTTCCAGATATCTTAGAGCATTTGCTGCGGATCCTGAATGCCTCTGGGGATAAATTCTTTTGTTATTTTATCCTCCTCTATACCAAGGATGATTGTGCCGCCAAATGTATTGGCAAAGGACGAATAGGTTTCCCAGATGCTGTTTGGAATTCCTTTGCCTGCTGCCTTTACTTCCATGTTAACATGTTCTTTTGAATTTAAAATAGAAGCCATATCAATCATTCTGCCTGTTCCTCCGTTTCAATCTTGGGTTTTATATATTTGCCACTCTTAATGCGTGCATCGGCGGGTTTTTCTGCATTCTCCGGGATGAGCCAGGTGTTTCCGGTTTTCTGCACATCAGGAATCCGCCCTTCACTGCAAAGGACCCCAACGCGGCGGGCAGACAGGTTCCACTTTTTACCGGTTTCAGTTGTTGTCAAAAATTTCATTTTCCGGTTCCTTTCTTGTTTTTACCATAACAGATTTTTGATGATAGGGTTCACGAAACAGCTCTTATAATATATTATATTCAGTTTGCGGAATAATATCAAGAAGATTACGGGAAATATGAGCCATGAAAGAAATAGTATGGGGTAAGAATACAAAAGCAACAAACCTGTTTAAATGGTTTGCTGCTTTTGTATGTTATCATCAAGATGCAGGTATTTCGTTTTATGGTTGCGTTTTCTAAATCTGCCGGTTATATGAAGTAAAGTCTTGTCGCTCAGTCGATTGTGGCTGTAATCCGGTTTTTAAGACGCTGCGGAATATCAGATTCGGTATCCCACATAATCGTATTTTTCTGTGCGACATCAAAATGCAAATTCACACCAGTCCTGCAGAGCTGAATCACAGGTTTACCAAGCCCCATTGCATAGCCTTCTTCAAAATAAGCCCCGTTATTTTGATGTGTAAGATCCACAACTACAAATTTACTGTTTTTTATGTGTTTTACACCAGTTTACAACTTTTGAAATTTTTTAAATCCTGATAAAATATAGCTTTCTACAACATTTATCAGGACAGAACAATTTTTAATGGTTTCGAGAAATTTCCCGAA
>CAJTDX010000072.1 GCA_910575155.1 Lachnospiraceae bacterium | reverse complement strand
ATCTGCTTTGTTTTCATGTCTTAAAATTCTTGTTATCCACATCCACCTCCTGTAAGTCCGGCTCAACCGGGCCTTGGCCCTATTGGAATCAATTTTGCAAACTTGTTTCGCAATTTCCTATTATTTGCCCAGTATTTTTATCAACGGATACAATTCCCGGCTTGTAGCTTATAAACAACAATTTGCTCTTAGATGTCGCGTTGATAGTAAATGGTTTTGCACCGTATGCTGTTTTATAAACTTTCTTCTTACAACTAATCATGGGAAAATCCGGCTGCTTTTCTGATTTTGCAATCGTATAGTCTATGGGCTTGTACCCTGTGTATTTTCCCTTACCTATGATAATTACCTGCGCTGTTCCCACATCGACATTATTATGGTAAATCAGCAAATAATCTTCATTCACTTTCAGCGTTTTTCCATTCAGTTTTACAGTTACGAATGGCCTCTTTTGCTGACCGTCATAGGTATAACTGTTCTGGGATAAGGTTACTTCTGCTTTTACAATATTTCTTTCGGAAGTATCCGTATCTCCATCAGATTTGTCAAAATCAAATCCATTATCTTTTGCATAACTCTCTGCCTCTGAACCGCTTTCGCCATAAATCACAAAATCAGGGTTCTTATAAACATCACCTTTTTCCTCCATGCAATAACCAAGCGCAATCTCCCCAATCCCCTTCACACTACTTGGTATCGTTATTTCCATTAATGCACTGCATCCAAGGAATGCTGAATCCCAGATACTCGTCACACTATTGGGTATCGTTATACTCGTTAATCCAATGCATTCCTGAAATGCAAAATCTCCTATGTTCGTCACACTATTGGGTATCGTTATGTTCGTTAATCCGCTACACTCCCGGAACGCTCCAGCACCTATACTTGTCACTCTATTAGGAATTGTAACACTCGTTAATCCTGTGCATCGCTGAAACGCACACACACCTATGCTCATCACGCTATTAGGTATCGTTATGCCCGTTAAGCCCATACACCAAGAAAATGCAGAATCTCCGATACGTATCACCTTCCTCCCCTCAATCTCCGCAGGAATTACAACATCACCGCCATCCCCATTGTACTTTGTAAGTGTCACACTGTTTCCATCTTCATTTATTTTATACTAAAAATCCCCAGATTGCGCTGCTCTGACCTCCGTCCTATACATTGGCACTCCTGTTAACACCAACACTATCGCCAGCATTCCTGCCATCCCTCTCTTTGCTTTTCCCATTTTCCATTCCTCCATTTTGTTCATTCTTCCATTTTCCTTCCTGCTACCATTCTTTCTACTGCCCATAATTCACTTGAGCATATATGCAAGTCCACACTGAAAAGTATAATTTTTTAATTTCTTTACGATCTATCTGTTTTAGCACAATCATTTTCCTGTGTATCCCAGGTATTACATCCGCACCTTTTCATTCCTCTGCGCTCTCTGTTTTCACACTAATCACGGCATGTGGATATCTGTCTCTAAAGTCTGCAATTTCCTCCAGAAATTTTTGGCCGTACTTATTGAATTTATTTTCCCCGACCCCGGACACGGCAAGCATTTGCTGTTTATTCTCCGGCAGCTTTTCGCACATGTCAATTAATGTCTTATCGCTGAAAATGATATACGGAGGCATCGCTTCCTCTTTTGCAATCGCAAGCCGCAGCTGGCGAAGCTTCTCAAACAGTTTGAATCCGGCGCTGGCAAGAGCATCCGTACTTCTTTTATTCGTTTTGCGGCTTCCAGAAGGCGTTTCTTTCTCCGCAGATCTTCTCACCAGAACACGGGCTGTTTCTTCTTTCAGCCTGGTGATATCGCCCATTTTTAAAACGCTGTATTCCCCGTCCGTCCGTAAAAGATATCCCTCCTCTAACATTTTATCCATCAAGAGACGGATTTCTTTTTCACTTCTGTGCGCCAACGCTCCATAAGAGCGATAAGAAACGGTGCCCGCTTCCTTTAACCTGGCGCGGTTGGCGCCCAGCAGCGTGCCGATTACAATGTTCTGCCCGAATCTGCCTCTTGTCTCCGCAATACAATTAATCACCCATTTGGCGTCGTCTGTCATATCATCTTCTGCAAATTCGCGATGGCAGTTTCCGCAATTATCACAGGGCGCGGATGTTTTCTCTCCAAAATATCCCAGTATATAATTCCGCAGACACCAGGTAGATTTACAATACCCTTCCATAGCCCTGAGTCTGTGCAGGTCTCTTTCTTTTACAAGCTCTATATCTGCAAAATCGGTACCTTCAAATTCTTTTTTTTCAAGAAGAAATTTATTAATCATTACATCCTGCGCGGAAAATAAAAGAATACATTTGGAGTCTCCTCCGTCACGGCCGGCACGCCCTGCTTCCTGATAATAATTTTCCATACTTTGCGGCATATTATAGTGAATGACATATCTGACGTTTGACTTGTCGATTCCCATGCCGAATGCATTGGTGGCGATCATCACCTGCGCCCTGTCATAAATAAAATCATCCTGATTCTTTTTTCGTATTTCATTGTCTATCCCGGCATGATATTTCGATACCGAAACTCCCTGTTTAAACAATTTTTCGTAGAGAGTATCCACATTCTTTCTCGTTGCGCAATATACAATTCCGCTCTCGTTTGCATGTCCGCTGATATAATCTGCCACAAAATAATCTTTTTGCTTTCCGGAAACGTGTTCCACGCTATAATAGAGATTTTTTCTGTCAAATCCTGTTATGACAATATTGGGATCTTTCAGCTTCAAAATACATTCAATATCATTTTTTACTTCTCTGGTAGCCGTTGCCGTAAACGCGCTCACCACCGGCTTTTGCGGCAGTGCTTCTATGAAATCAACAATTTTCAGATAGCTGGGCCGAAAATCCTGTCCCCATTGGGAAATACAGTGGGCTTCATCGACCGTAACCATGGAAATCATTCCTTTCCTGGCAAATTTCATAAAACCTGCGCTTTCCAGCCTCTCGGGAGCCACATAAATAATCTTGTAGACTCCCTTTTCCGCCAGAATAAGGGCTTTTGAGATCTGCATCTCCGTCAGAGAGGAATTGATATAAGCCGCATGAACCCCCGCCTCATTTAAAGCTTTCACCTGATCCTGCATCAGGGAAATCAGCGGTGAAATCACAAGGGTGACGCCGCTAAACAGCAGCGCCGGTACCTGATAACAAACAGATTTCCCGGCGCCCGTAGGCATAATTGCCAATGCGTCTCTTCCTGACAAAACAGCGTCGATAATATTTTTCTGTCCGTCACGAAATGAATCATATCCAAAATATTTTTTCAATATTTCTGCTGCATTCATATCTTACCCCTTATCAGGCTTCTTTTTTATGCGTGGGGGATATTGGTAAATTCAGAGATTTCCCTGTTTACCGTTACCAGATCTTCCACGCTCAAATCATGCACGCAAGAATGGCCGGTAATCCGCGCGAAGGTTTTCAGTTCTTCCCGTGTAATATTCAGGTAATTTGCCACTCTCTGAGCCGCCTGCTCTATATGCAGTCTTTTTCTCAGTTCCGGATCCTGGGTGGCAATTCCCACCGGACAATTGCCGGAACCGCAGATGCGGTACTGCTGGCAGGCCGCCGCTATCAGCGCGCCGCTTGCCACTGCCACTGCATCCGCTCCCATGGCAAGCGCTTTGGCTGCGTCCGCAGACACCCGCAGCCCTCCGGTAATCACAAGAGAAATATCCGAATGTACTGCATCCAGATATTTTCTGGCGCGATACAATGCATAGACTGTGGGAACCGTGGTTGCCTCTCTGAGGAAGAGAGGACTGGAGCCAGTCGCGCCTCCTCTTCCGTCGATCGTAATAAAATCCGGTTCCGCATAAACGCAGTATTCCAAATCCCTCTCGATACGGCCTGCTGCAATCTTAATGCCCACAGGTCTTCCGTCTGAACGGTTCCGCAGCATAGTTACCATTTCTTTTAAGTCTTCTTTGGAATTTAATTCCGGGAATTTACTGGGACTTTGAACATCCTCTCCCTGCTTTTTCCCGCGAAGCTGCGCAATCTCTGCCGTCACCTTTTCTCCCGGCAGGTGCCCGCCCATGCCGGGCTTCGTCCCCTGTCCAATCTTAATTTCTATGGCGTCTGCACTGCGCAGGTTTTCGTCTGTCACACTATATTTATTGGGAATATATTCAAATATATATTTATAGGAAGCTTTCCGTTCCTCCGGCAAAATCCCGCCTTCGCCGCTGCACATTGCCGTCTTTGCCATGGCCGCCCCCTTTGCCAGCGCTATTTTAATTTCTCTGGAAAGAGCGCCAAAAGACATGTGGGAAATGTACACGGGATTTTCCAGTATCATAGGTTTTTTGGCATGTTTTCCGATCACTGTCATGGCGCTGACCGGAGCGTCTTCATCCAACGGCGCGGGGTTTAACTGTGCGCCCAGCAGCAGGATATCATCCCAGGAGGGCATTGCCATTTTCGTTCCCATAGCCCCGCTGATGGTTTTTCCCGTCACTGCCATCTGATGGATTTCTTCCATGTAGCGGCAGGATTGATCTGTACGGTAAAAATTTTTATCATAACTTAATTCCATAGATGAAACGTCTTCCTGTTCCCGGGCATTGCCGCTTGCCAAATCCAGGGTGCTGACTTTCTCACCCTCTGCTGATTCCTCTCTGAATTTTTCCCCTGGCTGATGGCAGACGGGACATTCTTCCGGCGCTTTTTCCCCTTCATAAATATAGCCGCAGACAGTACAAACAAATTTTTTCATAAGCGTTCCTTCCTTTCCTGATGCAAATTCATACGTTCTTATACCTTCATTTTAATCAAAATCTGACACTTTTCATCATTTTAACATCCTGGCAAATATATGGCAATTTATTTTTCTGCCATTTATGTTTTTAACATAAGGAGGGCCTTCAGCTCTCTCGCCGCCACATTCAAAGGATACCGCTGATTTTCCACAAAGCAGATCTGCCTCGGGGGAATTTCTTCCACAAGAGAAATATGAAATACCTCTCCCTGCTTCAATGCGTCTTCGGCAAATATTTGAGGTACGTAACCGATACCCAGGTCATTTTTTATCATAGGAAGAATCTGGTCTGTGGTTGCCGCCTGCAGCTCCGGCTTAAACAGCAGACCGTAACGGTGATAAAATTCCTCATAAAATTGAGAGGTAATCGTTTCTTCTCCCAGACAGATTAATGGATATGCGCACAATTCCTTCAGTTTCCACTTTTTTCCCTGAAATTTTGCATACGACGGTCCTCCCAGCAAAAGGTCCCGGAACTGAATAAGCGGGTAAGAAATCAGGGGTTTTTCCATATTCCGGGGCGCAGTCACAACTGCAAAATCAGCTTCCTGATTTTTTACCGATTCTACCGCCTGATTTGTAAGATGATTCAAGATCCGAATACGAATTTGAGGATAAGTTCTCTTAAAACTTTGCAGCACAGGCAGTACCAGCATACGCAGCGCTGTCTCGCTTGCTCCTATGGTTACGCATCCCGCTTTCAGACTGGCCGAATCTGCAAGTTCTTCTTCCGCAAGCTGAATCTGGTTTACGGCTTCTTTGACATGAAGATAAAGCCTTTTTCCCTCTGGCGTCAGAGTAATTCCCCGGTTGGAACGAATCATAAGGCTGCAGCCAATCTCGTTCTCCAGAAGTTTTATGGTTCGTGAAATATTGGGCTGGCTATTGTGCAGCGCTGCCGCAGCCTGCGTCAGACTTTTATACTCTGCCACATAATAAAAAATCCGGTAATATTCAAAGTTAATATTCATAACGCTTCCCTTCTTGATATATAAAATTGGTATATCTGAAATATCATATATATATTTTTCATATTTTTGTAAAAGGAGTATAATACGTTCACAGAGAAAAAGCAACAGACTTCTTCAAAGATAGGAAATTGCGAAACAAGTTTGCAAAATTGATTCCAATAGGGCCAAGGCCCGGTTGAGCCGGACTTACAGGAGGTGGATGTGGATAACAAGAATTTTAAGACATGAAAACAAAGCAG
>CAJTDX010000071.1 GCA_910575155.1 Lachnospiraceae bacterium | reverse complement strand
GGGGAACCGAAGCCGGAAGGGGCTGACATGGTGGCGAACAGCACCATCCTCTCCATGCTTGGTCTGAAGGCGGATGCCAAGACCGAGGATGTGGCGGCTTCCATCATGTGTGTAGACGTCACAGATGATACAAGGATATTGAATTGCACCATGATTCTACACGGTTTACACGTTTATAACCTACTCTCGCTCAACGATTCTTCGTATAGCAATTTCCTTAGAATAATGGTATAATATATCATGGAACAGAGATTCCATTAGAATTTGATGCCTGGAGGTGCTATATGCCAGCAATTATTACCAAAATTAAATTGATTAATTATAAAAGATTCAAGAATTATGTCATTGAACCAAAGCCACATATTAATATATTAATAGGCGATAATGAATCCGGGAAAAGCAGCATTCTTCAAGCAATAGATATCGTTGCAAGCGGAAACGTTCATAGAGTTGAAACCATAGGCTTGGATCGTATGATTAATATTGAGGCGGTTCAGGAATTCAATGCCAGTCAAAGAACCTATGATAACTTGCCTAAAATGATCATAGAATTATATCTTAATGGCGAATTCGCCCATGATGTCAATGGCAAGAACAACTCTGATAGGGTCATTTGTGATGGAATCAAGCTTGTATGTGAACCGAATCCCGATTTCCAAAATGAGATAACAGAATCCTTAAAAGATCAGGATAATTATTTTCCATATGACTATTACAAGATTCGTTTCTCGACATTTGCGGATGAAGGATATACCGGCTATAAAAAGAAGTTACGAAGCATTTTGATTGACAGCACTAATATGAATTCGGATTACGCAACGAATGATTTTATAAAGCGTACTTATTTTCAATACACGGAGGATAATGTCAAAGAACGTGCAGTCCATAAAGGTAAATATAGACAGATGCGCGATAACTTTCGGTCATCAAGCCTTCAGGAATTAAATAGCCGGATACCGTCCGGAAAAAGTTATGCATTTGGATTAAAAGCGAGTTCTGCTATGAGCCTCGAAGACAATTTGATGATTTATGAAGACGAAATTGGAATTGATAGTAAAGGAACCGGAAAGCAGGTTTTTATTAAGACTGACTTTGCGCTTGAGCGTTCTGGCACAAATATGGATGCTATCTTAATTGAAGAACCAGAAAATCACTTAAGTCACGTGAATTTACGAAAATTGGTTCAGCGTGTTGCTGATGCTCGGAATGGCCAGTTATTTATTACAACGCATAATAGCTTGATTAGCACTCGCCTGGAATTACAGAATCTTATTATTATGGGTAAAGAAGCTGTTGGTAGTCCAGTATCGCTTCAAAATTTGGATCAGTCAACGGCAAAATATTTTATGAAAGCACCTGTGGCCAATATCGTAGAGTTCGCCACATCGCGTAGGGTAATTTTGGTGGAAGGTCCGTCTGAATATATGTTATTTGAGAAATTCTATATAACGGAAACTGACCATAAACCGGAACAAGATGGTGTACACATTATTGACGTGCGTGGGCTAAGTTTCAAAAGATATTTAGAGATAGCCCGTCTAATCCATAGCAAGGTCGCAGTTGTTACGGATAATGACGGCAATAAACAAAAGAACTGTATAGACAAATACAGCGATTTTTCCGGGGATGCTGACATTGAGATTTTTAGCGAAGATGATAATGAGAAAAGGACGTTTGAAATCGTTTTGTATAATGACAACAAAGAACTCTGTGATGGGCTTTTCAACGATAAACCGCTAGATTATATGCTTGGGAATAAAACCGAAGCCGCATATACCCTGCTGGAGCAAACAGAGGATATCGTAGTCCCTGATTATATTAAAGGAGCAATCGAATGGATAAGAAAGTAATATTTGCCGTTGCCGGCTCCGGCAAAACAACATATATTATTAAAAGTTTATCTGCCGATAAAAGGTCATTAATCGTTACATATACTACCGCTAATTATGATAATCTGCGTCAGAAAATAACAAGCAGGTTTAATGGCATATGGCCAGCAAATGTAACTTTAATGACGTATTTTTCTTTTTTATATGGCTTCTGCTATAAGCCTTTTTTATCGGACAAGCATAAAGCAAAAGGCGTGATATATAGGGCAAATGAAAATAGATCGTATCGCCAAACAGATTTAGGTTATTATATGACACAAAATCGCTATTTATATAGCAACAGGCTTGCTTTGCTTTTAGAAAAAGAAGGAGTGCTGGATGATATAAAGCTACGTATAAACACATATTTTGACGAGTTTATTATTGATGAGGTTCAGGATATTGCTGGGCGCGATTTCACATTTTTAGAGAATCTTATGGAAAATCCGTTGAATATGCTTTTTGTAGGTGACTTTTATCAACATACATTCGATACCAGCCGGGATGGCAAAGCGAATGGGACTTTATTTGATGACAAGAAAAAGTACGAAGCACGATTTACGAAAAAAGGATTTTTAATCGACAATACAACCTTACAGAATAGCTGGAGATGCAGTAAAACTATTTGCAATTATATTAACGACCATATTGGAATTGAAATATCATCAAATCGTCCTGCAGAAGATGACACCGCAATCGAATTTGTAGACGATGAGAAAAGAATAATGTCAATACTCGCAGACAAAAATATTATTAAACTTCACTATCAAAATGGGGCTAAGTTTGGTTGCTGCCACAAAAATTGGGGCGAAACAAAGGGAGAGGATCATTATAAGGATGTATGCGTGATGTTAAATAAAACTACCGCCAAGAAACGTACTGCTGGTAAGTTATTGGAACTGCCGCCACCCACCAAGAATAAACTATACGTAGCAATTACACGTGCAAGAGGAAATGTTTATTTAGTAAATGATTTTTAGAAACTTGAAGCCTCAGTTTCCCTGACTAATCATCGCCAGCAATGAGAACACGGGTTATTACAAAGATATCCTTATAATTGCGTAAATCGTGGTAGATTATATCAACATAAACCGCGTCGTCCTGTGTGAGATAAAGCATATAGTAACGGTGTCTTATGAGATAAATATAAGCAGCATTGTTAAAGTGCTATTATTTTATTTTTTGCTTTTTGACATTTGTATTGGAATTTTCGTCCTATCCCGGAACAGGAATTCCAATGTTTGAGACTTTAGTGCGAATTAGTGTTGGGCTCGACCGATGCATTCCTTTTGCAGAGGTCTGCATGGTCTAACTGGAATTCGTCCAACTTTCTCCGTACGGGCTACTACGATCGCTCAGATGGCTACATCTACGCACGTGTCACGCATGGCTACTGGTGGTCGTTTGCCGCTGGTTCTGATACGTTTGGTCACCGCTTGAGTACGTACCCGACGAATGTCGGTCCTCAGAATAACTATTACCGCGGGGACGGTTTTGCCGTTCGCTGTGTGGTACGAGAGGGGTGAGAGAGAAAAATACTATCAGCCATACGGTTAACCGAATCGCTTTAAGTCCGGGAGGAAACTATTATAGTGGTATTTATCCATAAAATGTGGTATACTAAATATAATCTTAGATTGATTGGAGGAGTTTATATGACAGTAGATGCGGCTTGGGATTATGCCATTGGTATGATTAAAGTTGACGGGCTTGAGCCCACAGAAGATTTCAAAAAATATATTGAATTGGAAAAAAACGGGCAAGCTACTACGGAAGATTTAAAGAAATATCTGGACAAAAAATATAAGGTAAAGCAGGATGCTTGATCCATATGTATATCCCGGAACTAATATCCTTAGGAATATCTTAGGTATTCAAGATCGGCAGATGCTGGATGATGCAGAGGCAGATTATGTTTCCCTTCGTTTAAGAGAGCTCGCTGAGAATCCATTAGAAGGGAGTTATGATGTTGGTCATTTGGCCAAAATGCATAAATATATCTTCCAGGATATTTACGAATGGGCTGGAAAAATCCGCACAATCAACATAGAAAAAGAGGAACCTGCATTAGGTGGTTTGTCTATAGAATATTCAGACAAGGCAAAAATTGAGGGCGATTTGTCTGACGCCTTAAAGAAGATGACATCACGTTCTTGGGCCAGCCTATCTTTAGATGGCAGGGCAAAATGTTTTTCAGAAGATTTAGCGGCAGTATGGAAAGTACATGGTTTTCGTGAAGGCAATACCAGGCTTGCCGTGACTTTTTGTTGCCAGTTTATTGAGGCGCAAGGAATCTCCATTGACCGAACAATTTTTGAGAAACATAGCACGTACGTCCGGACTGCGCTTGTCGCTTACTCAGCAGTATTCCACGATTTAGGGGATTTATCTAAGAAAGAATACTTGGAAAGAATCATCAGAGATTCTTTGGAACATGCAAAAAACACTGTGTAAGGAATAAAACTTTAAAAAGCCCACGGAATCAATCCCGCAGGCTTTATATGACTAAGTTACTCACAGCCGGGCTGTGCATTATTAAAGTGCTGTTGTATTATTTTTTCTTTTTGTTTTTTGGCATTTGTATCGGAATTCTCGTTCCATCCCGGAACAGGAATTCCAATTTTTCATCGGCGTATACGGTCACGGATTCAACCATAGAGCTCCATAAATCATCGTCGAACTCATCCAAAATATCCCCACATCCTCGCAGTTCATCCAGGCAACGGCGGATTTGCTCTTTCCTTCCCGATTGCTCTAAAATCTCTTTTTGTATGGCCTCGATTTCCTCCTCAGCCTTTTTACATTCTGTATCCAGCTCAGAAAAGTGCCGGTTGTATTCCTCCTGGTCTTGAATCTGCCTTGTGTTTTCTTCCATATAAAGGCGGAGGCTGTTCATCAGATGGCTATGCTTGTTTTGAGCTTCAGCCAGCTTCCTTTCCAATTTGCTGGTATCAGCAAGTAGCGGCAGCATTTCCTCAAACCGGGCAATATACTGTTCTTTATTGCCGAGCATCCGGTTAAACGCTTCCACGAAGGCTGCTTCGAGGGTCGCCTCGTCCAAATTCGGAGTAGAACAGGCCGTTTTTTCTTCATATTTTTGGTTGCAACGCCAAATGTATTTACGGTGTTTACTATTGCTGTGCCAAACTTTCCGGCCGTAATAACCGCCACAATCCCCACAGATAACCTTTGCCGCAAACGGATTGCTGCGGTGCAGCTTATGGCGTTCTGGACGCCGCCGTTCAATCTCTTTTTGCACCAGGTCAAAAGTTGCCGGGTCAATGATGGCCGGGTGCGAGTCCTTAATATAGTATTGCGGTATCTCGCCACAGTTTTTCTTGACGCGTTTGGTTAAGAAATCGGCAACATAGGTTTTCTGGAGCAGGGCGTCCCCTTTGTATTTCTCGTTTTGGAGAATGCTCATAATTGTCGAGACTCTCCAATTTTCCTTGCCCATTGGCGTTGGTATACCCTGTTTTGTGAGGTGGTCGGCAATCATCCGGACAGTCTGCCCTTCTAGAAACAGTTGATAAATCTTGCGGATAATTTTCGCCTCATCCTCTACAATCTCCAAAATACCATCCTCGCCCTTCTTGTACCCAAGGAAGTGTTTATAGGCAAGGGAGAACTTCCCTTCCTCCATGCTGCGGCGCTTTCCCCAGGTAATGTTCTCGCTGATGGAGCGGCTTTCTTCCTGTGCCAAACTGCTCATAATCGTAATCATGACTTCACCTTTGGCGTCTAAGGTGTAGATATTTTCCTTCTCAAAATATACTTCCACATTCCGCTCCTTTAGCTTGCGGACGGTCGTCAGGGTATCTACTGTATTGCGGGCAAAACGGCTGATAGATTTGGTGAGGATCAGGTCAATTTTGCCATCCAGTGCGTCTGCCACCATCCGGTTAAACCCCTCACGTCTTTTAGTGTTCGTGCCGGAGATTCCTTCGTCTGCGTACAGGCCGACAAATTCTCATTCCGGGTTGCTTTGGATATGGCGGGTATAAAAGTCAACCTGTGCCTCATAACTGGACTGCTGTTCGTCTGAATCTGTAGACACACGGGCATAAGCCGCTACGCGCCGTTTTTGCTGCATCGTTGCATCTATGGCATTCTGACGCAGGCTGGCGCGGCTCTCTATCTTTTGGACTTTTCTTGTAAATGCCAGCATTCTTCCTCATCTCCTTTCCTTTTTTGCCTGATAACCTCCAGCTGACGTTCCCGCGCTTTCTGCCTCATTTCCGGCGTCCAGCTTTCCCGGCGGGATGGATGCCGCCAAGTGACGCTTTCCATATGGCCATCATGGAAAACGTAGACCAGGCAGTTGTGCTCCGGCACTAATATCTCATCAATATCCCGGGTCAGTTCCTCCCGTCCCCAGCCGCCATACCCCAAAACCTCGGAAGTCTTAGCGATGAGTATGTCTTCCGGAATCCGCTGCGACGGGCATTCGGATTTTCCATAAACATGGAAAGTGGAACATACCCATTGTGGTTTCTTGGTGTACTTCTTATCCGAAGCGGTTAGCTTACGGGAAAAATGCCTGCCGCATAAGCCGCAGCGGATCATTCCCGTGAATAAATATGGGGAAGCGGGCCTTGCCGTATGCGGGCGTGAGTATTCTGCCGCCCGCCGCTCCAGCTCATTCTGTACCCTCTGGAAAGTTTCCCCGTCAATGATGGCTTCATGGCTGTCTTCCACATAATACATGGGCAATTCGCCGTGGTTTATCATCTTCTTTTTGGTGATATGGTCGGATCTGTAGGTTTTCTGGAGCAGCAGATTGCCGGTATAGGTTTCCCGCTGCAGGATGCCACGGATGGTGCTCTTGCTCCATAAATTCCCCCACCTGGTTGGGACGCCCTCCCGGTTCAGCTTCTTAGCAATGGGTGCGATGCCCATGCCGCTGAGAAAGTTGTTAAAGATTTGTTTTACAATCTCTGCTTCTTCGGGGACCACCTGCAGCATACCGTCCTTAAAACGGTATCCGAACAATCCGCCGCCCGTAGGGATTCCTCGCTCAAAGTTCTTGCGGATGCGCCACTTGACGTTTTCCGAGGCG
>CAJTDX010000070.1 GCA_910575155.1 Lachnospiraceae bacterium | reverse complement strand
GCTGTTTAAGTTGTTTTCTGAGATAATCTGTCGAATTTGTTCCTTTGCTACTGGCATAAAAACACTCCTTTTCGATAAGAATTTCCATATCCTAATTCTTACCAAAAAGGAGCCATTTATTTCCAAAAACACAAACTTATTTACACTACCCCGATGGCTTTAAATGAATTTATTAATGGGCGTAGTATTTCTATTACTCGTGATAATCCGAACGACCCTCTGCATCTGGGTAAAGAGATTTCTTTAAAGATTTATGATCGTCAGGAAATCGCATTAGGGCAGAGCAGATATCAGATTGTTCAACAGCCAAAATTCAAAACCAAATCGCCTATCTTGAATGACAGGCGAGGGGATCTGATGCTCTTAATTAATGGTATGCCGGTGATACATTTGGAATTGAAGCGAAGCGGTATCCCAGTGAGCGAAGCATATAATCAAATAGAGAAATACTCACGCGAAGGTGTATTTAGAGGTATTTTTTCTCTTGTGCAGATTTTTGTAGCGATGCAGCCTAAGGAATCTGTTTATTTTGCCAATCCGGGAGAAAAGGGTGCGTTTAATAAAGCATTCTATTTCCACTGGGCTGACTTTAACAATAATCCTATTAATGACTGGTATACATTTATCAAGAAGTTTCTTTCGATACCAATGGCGCATATGCTTATCGGCTTCTATACAATCGCTGATACAGATGAAGGTATACTCAAGGTGATGAGAAGTTATCAGTATTACGCAGCAGTTGGAATAGCCAATGTTGTAGCAGAGAAAAAAAGCCATTGGGATGATAAGAAACAACTTGGTGGGCATATATGGCATACAACAGGTAGTGGAAAGACTATGACGAGTTTCAAGGCAGCGCAGCTTATCGCAGCTAATCATGACGCTGAAAAAGTGGTTTTTCTGGTTGATAGAAAAGAATTAGGAATACAATCATTGAAAGAATATCGCTCATTTGCTACAAGTGCTGAATCAGTGCAAGCAACTGAAAATACAGATATTCTTATGTCAAAACTTAAAAGCCCGGATTCGGATAATACGCTGATTGTTACTTCGATTCAGAAGTTAAGTAATATTGCAAGGGAAGATGTTACTAACATTGAAGCTGATCTAAAGATAATCCAGCGAAAAAGGATGGTTATCATCATTGATGAATGCCACCGCTCTACGTTTGGAGACATGCTTGTAGATATAAAAAATACATTTAAAAATGCACTCATCTTTGGTTTTACCGGAACACCTATTCAAGAGTTGAATGCAAAGAAGGATAGTACTACACCGACCATTTTTGGTGATGAAATTCATAGATATACTTTGGGAGATGGAATTAGAGATAAAAATGTTCTTGGATTTGACCCATACATGGTTCGTATCTATGATGACTCAGATTTGAGAGAAAAAGTAGCTCTTGCTAAAGCGAAAGCTAAAGATCAGCAAGATGCATTTAGTGATCCTAAAAAACAGAATATGTATCTCAAGTACATGGATTCGTCGCAGATAAAAATGTACGGAGAGCTTGTTAATGGTAAATATGTAAAAGGTATTGAGGATTTTATACCTAACGAACAGTACCAAACAGATGAATATGTAATGGGCGTAATTCAGGATATCAAGAAGAAATGGACCCTTTACAGCAGAAATAGAAAGTTTCATGCCATATTTGCAACAAGCAGTATTCCTGAGGCTGTAAATTACTATAGGATAATGGTAAAAGAATTTCCTGATTTATTTATTACAGCAATGTTTGATCCGACCATTGACAATGAAGGTGGAGGTAGTCTTGATAAGGAAGATGGAATAGTTGAGATATTGGAGGCTTATAATAAGCACTTTAATCAAAAATATACTATACCGACATATGATAAATTTCGTAAAGAAGTGAGCTTGAGATTGAGCCATAAAAAACCATTTGAAAATCTTGATAAGGATGGACAAATCGACATTCTTATCGTGGTTAATCAGATGCTAACTGGGTTTGATTCTAAATATGTTAATACACTATATCTTGATAAGATGATGGAATACGAAAACCTTATCCAGGCCTTTTCACGTACAAACAGACTTTATGATATGGCGGAGAAACCTTTTGGTATTATCAAGTATTATCGCCGACCTAATACTATGGAAAAAAATATCGGAGCTGCGGTCAAGGCGTATTCAGGAGACGTGCCTACTGGATTGTTTGTAGATAAATTGCCAAATAATCTGAGAAACATGAATATACTTTTCCAAAGTATAGAGCAGATATTTAAAAATGCTGGTGTCGTAAATTATGAAAAACTTCCTTCAGATACTGCAGCTATAGGAAAGTTTGCAAAAGAGTTTAATAGATTTGTAAATCATTTGGAAGCAGCAATCATACAAGGTTTTACATGGAGTATAAACTCATATCCAGATGAGGAGCAGAATGAGAATGCAATCACTATGTTGATTGATGAACCGACTTATTTGACATTATTAGCCAGATATAAAGAGATTTCTCGTGGCGGCGGAGGTGGAGCTGGTGGTGATGTTCCATATGAAATAGATGTTCATATTACAGAATATGATACCGGAAAAATCGATGCGAATTACATGAACTCCAACTTTGATAAATACGTTAAATTGATTAAAGGCGATAGTGATCCGGGAGTTGTAGATGCAGCGCTGAAAGAATTACATAGGTCATTCTCAATGCTATCACAGGAAGAGCAGCGATATGCAGAACGATTTATTCATGCGGTGGAAAGCGGTCAGGTTGAATTAGTTCCAGGAAAGACATTTAGAGATTATATAACCGATTACATGAAGGCCGATGAACATGCAAGAATTAATCGTGTTGTAAGACGCTTGGGGTGTTATTATGCTCTACTTAAAGAATTACTAGATAGACATGCAACACCAAGTAATATTGATGATCGCGGAACCTTCACAGAATTAAAGAAATCGGTAAATAAAGCGAAGGCGGAAAACTTCTTCAAGAAGGTTTTTAAAGAGGATTATATGCCATTACGCTTACCTATTTATAGTGAGAACTATTTACGTGATTTTATTTTTTCAGGTGGAAAAGATCCGTATTTATTTGTGATCGAGGAAGAGGAGGTTACGAGAAGTACAAAGAATCCTGAAGGAAATAGCAAACCTAAAGTAGTTGTTGTGAAATTAACAGATGAAGATTATGTCGGAAGAGAAGTAAGATCATCGGTTGGGATCAAAACACTGGAAAATTGGTACTCTGATTGCAAAGCGGTAAAAAGTGTAATAGATTCTGAATGCTTTGCGTACGTGGAGGACAAACTTTGTGTTGCAACAGCAGAATGCATAGAACGTACCGATGATGGCAAAATTAGATTGACCGAGTTTGCAAAAAAACATGAAGAAGAATGCTTCTTGCAATTTATCGTAGACGAAAAAGATGGAACATTACATTATGTAAAGCTTCCAAAATCCAAAGCTGACGAGGCTTTTAATTATAATGATGCAATTACTGATGACTTGTTGTCTCAGTATGGACTTGTAAATGAAATGTCCAAAGAAATGTTAAGGGCAATTGACGGTGAAGATTTTGGTCCAGCATTAGATATCTTGATGGATAAGCATATATGCAATTATTCAGCAAGATTATTAAGAAGTATTACTGGTTTGGATAATAGAACAATTAGTAATATGAAAAAAGGTGAGAATCTTACTAAGTCAAATGTTATATCTGCCTGTTTAGGAATTCATATTCCATTTAGAGTGAGTAATCATATGTTGAATCTTGCTGATCTTTCTTTGAACATGATTTCAAAAGGACCGCTCGGAGATGATAATGAGACATATGATATGCTTCTTCATCTAAAATGGACATCAGATTATGGAGACATCTATGATGACCTAAAAGCTCAATCAAAAGAATATTTGATCCATCAGCCTCCATTATAAAAATGTTGTTCAGGTGGCCTCAATTAAGCTTGATGCTTTTAAGAACTATGTCGAGCTTAGACATCCAGAAATTAGAAGGGGCTTTGAAAGATATTATATAGAGGAAAAACTATTCTTTAATAATACATAGTGGGCAAAAGCAATAGCTGATAGTGATAAATGGGGGGGATCTGTCAACAGTATTTTACGGGTTGTTATATATTTTTACTAGAAAGGTGGTTTGTATGCCAAGAGGAAAAAGTATAAATATGTATCTCATGGATGGAGATGTGAGTGGTCGAATAAAGTGTACTCTTGCAAATTGGACAGGACTTGCTTTTAAGATTCCCAGGACCGCATTAGATGCTTGCAAAGATCGTGACGAACTGAAACAAACAGGAGTATATTTTTTGTTTGGCAAAGATGAGTCAACGGATAAGGGTGTTGTATATGTGGGGCAGGCTGGTGTGAGAAAAAATGGCGAGGGTATTCTTAACCGTTTATTAGAGCATAACCGTAATCCTAAGAAAGATTATTGGACAGAAGCTATAGCTATCACAACATCAAATGATTCATTAGGTCCGACAGAGATTAGTTATTTGGAACATCGCTTTTGCCAACTTGCAAGCGAAGCAAATCGATATGAGGTGAAAAACGGCAATGATCCTACACCCGGTAATCCATCTGAAGAGAAACAAAGCGAGCTAGAGGACTTTATTGACTATGCGAGAATTATAGTTGGTACACTTGGACACAAAGTATTTGTACCTCTTATTTCAGTTGAGGAAAGTACTACTCAAGATAACCAGGAATTATTCTGTACAAGGAGCGGAGTTAATGCTGTTGGCGTAAGAACAGCAGACGGTTTTGTTGTAAAGAAAGGAAGCCGTATTGCTGACAAGCTTACAAAGAGCTGTCCGGATTTTTCAATTAAGAAAAGGGAACAGTATCAAGGAAAGATAGATGCAAATTACATTTTGTTAGAGGATATTTTATTTAATACTCCTTCTGGTGCGGCATCGTTTGTTTGCGGTGCAAGCACAAATGGAAATGTAGAATGGAAAACTTCTGATGGCATCACTCTTAAAGAACTTGAGGCAGAAAAGGAAGGATAGGATAAAAGCAGCACCGAGCATTATTGTTAGTGCTGCTTTTTTATATGGAGTAGTGTTTTTTGAGGAGGATGAGAACATGAATAAGAATAAGAATGATGGTTACATATCAAGGGCCGATGTTCATAATAAAGTTTTTGAGTGCCAGCTTAATGAACTTGGTGATGAAATCATCAAAGTAGAAAAAATGATTAGTGAGACCAAATTTTCTCGTAAGAAAGCTGAATTGCAAGCAAAACTAAGTGATTTGAATAAACAATACGTAGACTTCAAAAAGGAATCAAGAGCGAAGGAATACAAGCGAAAAGCAGATAGAATTGCGGAGTTATTTCCAGAGGGTGCTTTCTACATTAAAGAAGGGAAAGATATTAGAAACTCTTACCTTACAAAAGAAGAAGCTATAATCTATGCTGTTTTAATTGCTCTTGCATCGATTCGTGGTTCTTGGGTAAATGTGTGGTGTAGTGCTGAGGGTATTGAACCATACGGCAGCAGAGGTATTGTAGAGTTGTATGAATATATTCAAGAAAATATATACATGAATGCTGGAATAATTGGTTGGGGACAGCGCCCGGTTATAGATCAATGGCTTCAAACATTAGATGTTTGCATAGATTATACAATGTCAAAAAGAGTATGTCGTATTACTGATAAACTTGAGCAAATGCGCAAAGAAGGCGCTGCATTAAATCATCAAATAAACTATGGTAGTATGGTGTGCCAAGATGGAGGAGATACGTATTATGCACGTGCGCCATATGGTCCAGTTGCAAGCGCGGTGCCTCAGAAAGTTGATCCAATGAATTATGAACATTTTGGTACTGAGGAGCAATTTTTTGCAGGGATTGATGAATTAACAGATAGATATTTCAAACAAATACAGATTGTAACAAAGGAACGTTTATCTGATGCAATTCAGATAGGAAAATTAGCAATGTCTTTAGCTGAAGATGACAGTAACGACGAGGCTAGTGGAGATTATGAAGATACTGAAGTGGATCCACTTCCAGAATATGAGCAGCTAAAATTAGCTTATATACGGTACGTAAAGAATAATAATGATATAGTCAAAGCAGTTCTAAAAGAGGAAAATATCACATTAGAACAAGCAATTGAATACTTGGAATATTATCCAACCTAAGTGGACATTATTTGAATGTCGGATGTCCAATTAATAGATGATTTATAGACTAAACTAGGGTCATAGCGAAAAGCTATGGCCCTTTTTTTGACGCTAAAAATAGCAACTTGAGGTTCCCTCGCAATTGTTAAAAAATGCGGTAAATTACAGATGCTGAAGGAAATTTCAGCAAAAATAGCACAAGGTGATGGTCCTCTGATCAAGGACTTTCCTAACATCATCTGGTGTTCATAATAAGTGACGTCGGCGAGATTAGGAAATCGCTGACCACGTAAACCAAAGCGGAGGATTCCATTTGGGTGGTCAGTTATTGCCTTTTTAACACGCCTTTACTATGTGCTTCCTCTGCGGAAAACGGAGGAAAATACATGGTAAAGAAAGACAAAAATTATCGTAACTTTAATAATCGTACAGCATTCAATGGTAGACCTTTAATGCCAGGTCAGATACTTGTACCAGCGGTGCTTAATCGTGAGATGAAGGAAACACTTAAGCCAGCAGGTTTGAATTATGACTATGCTGAAAGCTGGCATTTTCCTCATGCAAAAGAGGTAGTGCCTGTTGTATTCATTCCGACAGAGGATGTACCAGGTGCTATGGAAGGTGCAATGAAGTTCTTTAATTGTGAAGCAACAAGATATCTTAAGCACATTGAGTTTGGCCCAGAAGATGGTATTCTTTCATTGGATGAATTTCTTGATAACATCGATGATGAAGATGGTAAGGGATATGATCCAACTGGTACTACAGAGAATGAAGAGATTGCTGCGTTGACGATGGTTCTTAATATGCTTATTTCAGATTTAGCTGAAATGAATGCGATTGATGGTGAGATTTTTAAACTGCATACAGAAGGATATGAGAGGAAAGACATCATCTCGATGGTAAATATTGGCAAAGGAAAAACCCAGGCGTATGAGTATATTGGAAAAGTAATTAAGCGTGCCGAGGAGCTTTACTATAAGAAGTATAGTGATAAGTAAAAAACTATCGGCGTAGGAGCTTGGTGCTCCTTCGCCGATTATATTTGTTAGGCCAAGGGCCTGTTTACCAATATGGAGTTTTTCGTGTTCCGAAAAATGGAATATTGGTAAACAAATAAACCACCTGCTCTGCGGGTGGTTGGAGTTGCTTCAGCTTACAGTAAAA
>CAJTDX010000069.1 GCA_910575155.1 Lachnospiraceae bacterium | reverse complement strand
ATACAGGAGAACCCGAAGGGCAAGGGATGGGCTGCCGGAGCCGGGTATGGCGGAAAGATACTGAAGATACTGGATGCCATCAAGGGAGCCGGGAGCGGTCAGTCAGGAAGCGGCGGACAGGACTCCGGCAAGAAGCCGGATGACGGGGGCAAGCAGCAGGCAGGCTTCACGCCATACCTCATCACTACCACCTGTGACGTGCTGAACATCCGCTCCGGGGCAGGAACCGGGCACAGCGTGGTGGGAGCCATCCGGGAGAAGGCAGGCAAGAAGAACAGGTACACCATTGTGGAGGAAAAGGACGGATGGGGCAGGCTGAAGTCCGGAGCCGGATGGATAAGCCTCTCCTACACCAAGAAGGCGGCTGCATCCGGAGGCGGCACAGGCTTCACGCCATACCTCATCACTACCACCTGTGACGTGCTGAACATCCGCTCCGGGGCAGGAACCGGGCACAGCGTGGTGGGAGCCATCCGGGAGAAGGCAGGAAAGAAGAACAAGTACACTATTGTGGAGGAAAAGGACGGATGGGGCAGGCTGAAGTCCGGAGCCGGATGGATAAGCCTCTCCTATACCAAGAAAGCCTCATAGTAGTGGGAAGGAGGCGGAGATGACAGCGGATGAACTCACAAGAGCCCTCATTGAAGAGACCACGTTGGAGGACATATCAGAAAGCTACCGCCCTGTGGTGGAAATCATAGGGATTGAGAAGTTCATTGAGCTTAGTGAGTACGCCAAGGGGGATGAGCTCTACTTCCCGAAGACAGAGAACATCATAGCCCCGGCAAGGAACAGGCGTATCAAGAAGGAGTGGAACGGGTACAACTCAAAGCAGCTTGCAGAGAAGTACAACCTGACCACCAAGCAGATAGGGAACATACTGAAGGACGAGCCAATGATAGGGCAGATGAGCCTTTTTGACATGGAAAGCGGAGAGTAATTTTCCGGAAATGTTTCCCCTAAAGAGTCTTTCGCAATGAGTATAAGATAAGAGCATGTACTTAGTACATGCTCTTATTGTTTTGTGCGTTATTCTCAAAAAAATTGACAGAAAAGGAGTGGTTTGCATGACGAATTTCACAGCGGATGTATCACAGATTATCGTCTTCATTGGTGTCATGGCATTTATCGTGTCGGTCATCACGGAGGCACTCAAAAAGTGGACATGGTTTGACCGGAAGGTGCCCACAGCACTGACCGTCATCCTCCTGTCCCTCATCCTCTGCCCGGTCTGCCTGTTGGGGCTTGCGGCATATTACGGGGTGGCTATTGAGTGGTTCATGGTATTTGCATCATTCATAGCAGCCTTTATTGTGGCGTTGGTGTCCATGGACGGATGGGAGAGGGTCACGGAGCTTGCAGAAAAGCTCATCAGGAAGTAGGAGCCTATGGACTATGTTATATCTTTCTCTGACGTGATGGCAGGGGTCATCACCCTTGGCTTGGGAGTGATAACCTTCTTCATCAAGGGGTGGATAGGCAGCCTCAAGAGCAGCACAGAAGAGATAAAAAAGCAGATTAAAGAGAATGATGACAAAGTGAATAAGAGGATTGACAGGTTGGAAGAGGAGACGGATGAGGACATAGCAAACATCAAGCAGGAACTCAATAACATCAAGGGTGACTTTGCTACCACGTTTGTGCTCCGGGAGGACTTCTTCCGTTCCATGAACGGGGTGGAGGACAGGATGAGGAGCATTGACAGCAAGATTGACAAGCTCCTGATGCAGAGCAGCAGAAAAGAGTGAGGTGAACAAAGTGAATGACTTAGAAAAAGCAGAAATCAAGCAGAATAAGGCAATCAGGGGGTACATCATCCGGTGCTTGGTGAAGGGATACAACAACACAGCCCTCACAAGGCAGTTATCCAATGCCATGATAGCAGCCGGGCTCATCATATCCCCGGACATCAGCAAGTATCTTGATTACCTTCAGGGAGCCGGATATATCGAATTTACCGAGGAAAAGGTCACAGCCTACAATGCCTATGCCAATGATGCGGTCATCAAGCTCACCAAGGAAGGCGTAGACCTTGCGGAAGGTACGATTGAGGACAATGGGGTTGATGTCTGATGGGCGATAAGAGAACCAAGCAGAGGATAACCTCAAAGATTGACGAGCTCCCTGAAGGCTTGCGGATGAAAGTGGATGTGATGCTTGCTGACACATCCAATACCTATGAATACATTAGCCAATTCCTGAAAGGGGAGGGCTATGACATATCAAAGTCCAGTGTGGGGAGGTATGCCACCCGGACAAACAACGCCATGCAGAGGCTCCTTGAGGCACAGGCACAGACGGACAGGCTGATACAGGTGGTGAAGGAGAACCCGGAGGCGGACTACACGGAAGCCGCCATACTCCTGACCATGAACGGGCTCCTGAACAAGGTGGCAACCGCAGAGGAGGAGTTCAATGAGATGCCGCTTGACAAGGCAGGAAGGCTCATTGCCTCCCTGTCCCGGACAAAGGTATACAAGGACAGGGTAAGGCAGGACATGAGGCGGAAGGCTGACATTGCCTTCCAAGAGATGGAGTCCGAGATGCTCAAGGTCATCAAGCAGGATGGGAAGTCAGTGGAGCAGCTCAAGGGGATACTGGCAAGGGCAAAGGAGCGGATGATGGAAGATGATTGATATTGACAACTGGATGAGGGAGCTTGAGGAGGACGTGGACACAGAGGCAAGGAGCAATGAGGAGTATCAGACCAAGCTCTTTGAGGAATATGTGCTCCGGGGCTCTGACCATCAGGAGGAAAGGAAAAAACTGAATGAGAGGTACCTGTCCGGGGAGGAGCTCATGGGCGAGCATGGGCTTAGAAAGGAGCTTGCCGCCTTTGACATGTCCTACTTTGGGAGGGCGTACCTTCCCCACTACTTCATCCGGAAGTCCCCGCACTTCCATGAGGAGCTTGACGGGATATGGAGCCGGGGCGTGATGAAGGGGAGGAACCCCCTGAAGGAAGCCAAGGTCATCTCAAGGCTGAAGGGCTCCCGGCAGGTCGTGGCGGCTCCCCGTGGTCATGCGAAGTCAACCAATTTCACCTTCAAGGACAGCCTCCATGCCATCCTGTACGCATACAAGCACTACATCCTCATCCTGTCTGACTCATCCGAGCAGGCGGAAGGCTTCCTTGATGACATCAAGACGGAGCTTGAGGACAATGGCAACATCATCATGGACTTTGGCTCCCTGAAAGGGGAGAAGGCATGGAGGACAGGGGTGATACTGACCAAGACGGACATCAAGGCGGAGGCAATCGGCTCCGGGAAGAAGGTCAGGGGAAGGAGGCACCGGAACTGGAGACCTGACCTCATTGTACTGGATGACATTGAGAATGATGAGAATGTCAACACGCCGGAGCAAAGGCGGAAGCTGAAGAACTGGTTTGACAAGGCGGTATCAAAAGCAGGGGACACCTATACAGACATCATGTACATAGGCACCATCCTCCATTATGACTCCCTGCTCAACAACGTGCTTCAGAACCCAAGATATAAGACCAAGAAATACAGGGCGGTCATATCGGAAGCAGCCAATACAAAGCTGTGGGATGAATGGGAGAGCATCTACACCAATCTTTTCAATGAGAACCATGAGGAGGATGCAAAGACCTTTTATGAGGCACATGAGGAGGAGATGCTGCTTGGGGCGGAAGTCCTTTGGGAAGAGAAGCTGTCCTATTATGACCTGATGGAGATTAAGGTCTCTGAAGGCGTGGCATCTTTCAACTCCGAGCTTCAGAATGACCCGATTGACCCGGAGAGTGCAACCTTCAATCCGGAATGGTTCGATTATTACGAGCCGGAGCTCATTGACTTCTCAAGCCCGGAGTTCGTCTTTGTGGCGGCAAATGACCCGTCACTTGGAAAAAACAAGAAATCGGACACAAGCTCCATCATCAACCTTGCCCTGTCCACCAAGACCGGGTACATGTATGTGGCGGATGCCTCCGTGGAGAGGCGGAAACCGGATGTCATCATTGATGACGTGTTTGAGATGAACCGGAGGCTGAAGAGGGACTACAAGAAAGGCTTTTACAAGTTCGGCGTGGAGGTGGTGCAGTTCCAATACTTCTTCAAGGAGGTCATGGCTGCCAAGTCCGCAGAGGAAGGGGAGTACATCCCGATAGAGGAGATACAGTCCACGGTCAACAAGGTGCTCCGCATTGAGTCCTTGCAGCCCGTCATCAAGAACAAGTACCTGAAATTCAACCGGGAGCACAAGACGCTCCTGAAACAGCTTCAGGAGTTCCCAATGGGCAAGAATGATGATGCCCCGGACGGTCTTCAGATGGCGGTGCAGCTTGCACAGAGCATCAAGGCGGTGGCATCAAAAGCAAATTACAGGACAGTCCTCCGGAGGCGTTTCCGGAGAAGCAAGGGTGCCTACTAGGAGGTGAGACACAGCATGGCAAAGAATAAGAAACGGAAGCAGAAGGGAGGGCTGCCCTTCAATCCGGACACAGACACGGGCATCAGGAGACCCGTGACCGCAAGGGTGGCGGTGGGGGATGTCAATGACAAGTTCTCTGACTACCCATCCAACGGTCTGACACCACGCAGGCTTGCCCGTATCTTCCGGGAAGCGGATGAGGGGAATGTCCGGGCACAGATGGAGCTCTTTGAGGAGATAGAGGAGAAGGACACCCACCTCTTCTCACAGATGCAGACACGCAAGCTTGCTGTGACGGGGCTTGATTGGGAGGTGCAGCCATTCTCTGAAGACGAGGCGGACAAGGAGATAGCGGACTTCATAGATGAGCAGCTCAAGGGGATTGAGAACTTTGACGAGGTGCTGATAGACATGCTGGATGCCATAGGGAAGGGCATCAGCATCATGGAGCTTGCATGGACGGTAGAGGACGGGAGGAACGTCATTGAGGACATTGAGTATGTCCACCCCAAAAAGCTTGTGTGGGACAGCACCACGGATGAGCTGAAGGTCTGCACAAAGGAATACCCTTCCGGCGTGGAGCTCCCTGAAAACAAGTTCGTAGTGCATAAGTACAAGGCAAAGTCAGGTCATGCGAGCAGGGCAGGCATTATGAGGGTGGTCTCTTGGATGTACCTGTTCAAGAATTATGACATCAAGGATTGGGTGAGCTTCTGTGAGGTGTTCGGGATGCCGCTCCGCCTTGGCAAGTATGATGCCTCTGCATCCGAGGATGACAAGAAGCAGCTCATGGAAGCCATCATCAGCCTTGGGACGGATGCAGCCGGGATTGTGCCGAGCTCCACCATGATAGAGTTCATTGAGTCACAGAAGACCACAAGCGTAGAGATTTATGAGAAGCTTGCCCGGTATTGTGATGAGCAGATAAGCAAGGCAATCCTTGGGCAGACCCTCACATCCGACAGCGGAGGGGGCTCCTATGCACAGTCCAAGACCCATGATGAGGTCAGGCATGACCTGACGGTGGCGGATGCAAAAGCCTTGGCGGTGACTATCCGCCGGGACATCATCAGACCGCTTGTGGAGTTCAACTATGGGACGGATGCAAACATCCCCTTCTTTGGCTTTGACTGCCATGAGGTGGAAGACCAGAAGGAAGTCGTTGAGATATACCGGACACTTGCCTGTGACATGGGGCTTGAGATACCCAAGAGCCATATATACAAGAAATTCAACATACCCAAGCCGGAAGATGGCGAGGAGGTGTTGAGACCGCCGCAGGCGGCAGCACAGCCGCCAATGGAAACAGCCGAGGAGCTGAAGCTGAAGCAGGAGGAAGGGCAGAAGGAGCAGAGACAGGTGGATGCAATCGTGTCCGTAGCCAACAAGCAGGCAGAGGGCATCTTCCGGGAAATGGTAAAGCCCATCTTCCGGCTGATTGACAGGGCGGAGGACATGGATGAGCTGCAAAAGGTTCTGAAGGATGAGAAGGGGCTCCGGGAACTGTATCAGGAAATGGAGAGCCCGGAGCTTGAAGACCTGATACAGCAGGGCATCTACCTGTCCCACCTGATAGGGAGGTCAATGGACTGATGGATGTATTGTATGGACTGGCAAAGGATTTTGTCTTCAGGGAGGCGGTGGCGTTCCTGAAGGGGAAGAGGGCACTGACAAGTGAAGAGTACAGGCTGCTTGATGACGAGAGCCGGGCAAAGGCTTTCACCGTGTCAGGCTATACAAGCCTTGGAGTCCTTCAGGAGTTCCTTGACTGCCTGACGAAGGCAGCCGAGGAGGGAACCACCAAGGAGCAGTTCCGGGAGGACATGAACCGCTTCCTTGAGGAGCATGGGTATGAGGGCATCAACCCATGGAAGAGTGACAACATCTTCCGGACGAACATGCAGACAGCCCTCAATGCAGGACACTATAAAAGCATGACGGACGAGACAACCATGAAGATGAGACCGTATTGGAGGTACCGGACAGCCGGGGACGGTCATGTGAGGGAGTCACATGCAGTCATGGAAGGCAGGGTGTACCGGGCAGATGACCCTATATGGGACGTATGGTACCCACCCAACGGGTTCCGGTGCCGCTGCATGGTGGTGAGCCTGACCAAGAAACAGGTGGAAAGGATGGGATTGCATGTTGAGACAGATGCACCGTTTGACATTGACTACTCCACGGGGGAGATACTCCCGAAGTTCCCGGACAAGGGCTTCTCCAACAACCCGGCAAAGAGCGTATGGAAGCCCGACATGACAGGCATCTCCCCGGAACTTAGGAAACTGTTCCGGGAGAGGAAGCAGCCTGAAGGCGGAGAGGCGGACTAGGAGGCTTCCTAGAGGGCTTGCGGTGTCGTGGTGGGGGAATTTACGCCTTGAAGCTTAAAAGGGCGTTATAACGCGTAATAACGCTATCAGAACGCAAAGGAAAGAGGTGGTAAGGCATGGCAAAGCTGATAGCATGTGCCGGACAGGGCGTGGAGCTCTCCGGCGTGCCTACAGAAATCAAAATACTCCCCCTTGGGAGGGTTCATTCCCAAAAGGGGGACTTCACTGTGGATGATGAGAGCTTTGAGCTCATCCGGAAACAGTTCAAGGACAGGAAGCTTGACCTTGTGATTGACTATGAGCACCAAACACTGTCAGATGTGCAGGCTCCGGCAGGCGGATGGATAAAAGACCTCTACAAAGGGGAGGATGCCATCATTGCCAAGGTGGAGTGGACAGCAAGAGCCGCCGAGTATCTGAAGAATAAGGAGTACAGATACCTCTCCCCGGTGGTTTTGGTGCGGAAGAGAGACCAAAAGGCGGCGGCAATACACTCTGTCGCACTGACAAACACGCCTGCTATTGATGGGATGTTCGCACTGGTGAACTCCCTTGACATAGAGGACATATCAGAAGGAGGAAATATCATGGACTTAAAAGAACTTGCAAAGGCATTAGGGCTTCCGGAGACCGCAACGGAAGAGGAAATCAGGAAGGCGGTGGAGGATGCTGCAAAAGCGGCGGAGAAGCTCAAGGAGATGGACGGAAAGAAGCCGGGAGAGGGAGAAGGGAAGCCGGGAGACGGGGAACCGAAGCCGGAAGGGGCTGACATGGTGGCGAACAGCACCATCCTCTCCATGCTTGGTCTGAAGGCGGATGCCAAGACCGAGGATGTGGCGGCTTCCATCATG
>CAJTDX010000068.1 GCA_910575155.1 Lachnospiraceae bacterium | reverse complement strand
TCACAGTGCCATCGGCTATATGACACCCCAGCAAAAGGAGGATGAGGAATTAAAAAAATCAGCATAAACTTTCAACTTTTTGTGTCCAAAGTATTGACATAGGTCCATTTTGATTTCAACAGGCGCAAGAAACCCCGCTCCCATAAAAGCTGAAAGTATCGGAAAACAAATAACACTTTTACACACCCTGCAATTGTATGATAAATAATTTTCTTCATTCCATCTCTCCCCGCTTTGCTAAATCAACCCAAATGCAACACTGTATGCCAGAATGCACCACGGTTTTCCCAAAATAATAATCCATATAAATTTTTTACTGTTCATTTTTATCAAGCCGGAAAAATAACACAAAAAATCATCTGGAAATAATGGGAGCAGGGTTGCAACAAAAAGAAAACGTTCATATGATTTGTTTTTTTCCACTCGTCTGCTCCATTTTTCATATTGCTTTTCCGGAAACATAGCAAGCACAATGTTCATGCCATATTTTCGCGCCAAATAATATGCGATGACAGAACCAAGGCTAATACCTATATAATTACACCAAAATCCTGTCATGCTCCCAAATGCAACGGTTCCTGCTGCACAGCCCAGATACCCGGGCAATATCGGAACCACTACCTGAAATGCCTGAAACACTATAAGAATCAGCGGTGCAGCTATTCCAAATCCTTTCATATAATACTGCAAGGATTCCACTGAATCGAATTTCTGGGCAAAAAGCTGTTTGATAAAAAAAAGTAGTATGATGAGAAATCCTAATAAAACCCATATTTTTATTCTCTTATTCACGCTGCATTCCCTCTCCCATTGTTCCGGCATCCGCTTTTCATAATGCCTTCCCCTTTTACCCTTTCTTTAATTTTCAATATAATACATATTTCTTAAACAACTTTTAACTCATTTCTTAAACTTTCTTAACGGTAAAAAAGATGGGAATCCCTTTGACGACTCCCATCTTGTCTTAAATTTATCTTCTAATCTTTTTTATACTGGAACCTTAGGCATACCCGAAATTTTTCCTGCGTTTGTGCTACCTCACATCTGCCATCCATTTCCATCATCATCATTTTTACATTGCGCATTCCGATACTGTAACTGTCTTTATCTACATTGCCATTAATGCAGGCATTTTCAAAAGCAATACACATCTCATCCTCATAATACTCATCCCAGATTAATACAGGTGCCTGTGCATCTGCATATTTTAAAATATTGGAAGATATATTATCCAAGATCCGGATCAGATACTCCTCACATACCAGCATCTGCCCTTTTTCCCACTGCATATCTGCTTTTACTTTCAATCCCCGTTCTTCTAAATAATGGCACATATCTGACAACTCCTCATACAATCCTCTGTGGGATGATATATATTCTGTCCGCACTTGCTTTTCTTCTACATTGCAAGCTGAGTATTCGAGCAGCCTGTCTGATAAATCTTTCATAAACTGTATTTTCTTTATAATCTTTTCTAAATATTTTTGCTTCTGTTCCTCATCTTTACACTTTTTATTTTGCAAAATTTCCGCATATAATAATACGGAAGTTAGCGGTGTACGCAGATCGTGCGAAATCTCTGTTACCATCTCCTGATTTGTTTTTGTCAGGCACTCTATTTCCTCTATCTGGTTCTTAAAGGAAATCCTCATGGCATTTAATCCTCTTGCCAGATTCGTAATTTCATCATTACCCAGTGCGTAAACCTCATACTCAAGATTTCCGCCTTCAAGAATTTCAATGTCCCTGCTTAACTGATTAATATAGCGTATCTTCCTGCGGATTCCAAACATCGTAAGCACTAAAAACAATAAGCATGACGCTATAACGCCTGCCACCAGCGCAATCGTATATGCATTATAAGAATACATCCCCATAATAAATACCTGCACTGTTCCATCACTCAGTTCAATGTCATAATAGCTGTCTGACGGATATGGCGAAAAATCATACTCCTCAGACTGTATCTCATCCATACTGAAATCCGAAAAATACACCCATTTTCCATCTTTCCTTATCTGTATATAAATCAGCCTGTTATGGCTGATCCATTCATCCAGTCTTTGCAGTTCCTCTGATGAAATCCTCTGCCTTGATACATATCTTTGTAACTTCGATATATATTTTTCATTATGCTTCTGCACTATATTTCGATTTTCGTAATATCTGTCAATCTGCTGTTCTATCACAAAGCTGCTGACTACAAAAAATAAGACACTAAGTAAACCGGAAAAGAACAGCAATAAAAACCATTCCAGATAAAGGGATATGCTCCTTTCACTTTTCACCTTCAAAACGATACCCCTTTCCCCATACTGTCTTTATATAAACAGGCTGCTGGGCATTCGGTTCTATTTTTACCCGCAACTTGCGGATATGTACCATTACTGTTCCATTACAGTTATAAAAATATGGTTCATTCCAAATAGACTCATACAAGTTCTGGGCAGAGAAAATCTTCCCTTTATGCCGCATCATCAGCAGGAGCATTTGATACTCAATATCCGAAAGTTCTACCGATTTCCCATTCACAATAACTTCATTAAAACGTGTATGGATCTCAATCCCCCTGCTTCTGATATACTCTGCTTCCTCACCAGCTTTCTGCTTATCTGGTAAGCTGCTATAAGTCATATATCTCCTAATCTGTGCCTTCACCCTGCCAAGAAACTCTGCATAGGAAAATGGCTTTGTCAGATAATCATCCCCACCCGCCATAAGCCCCAGTAATTTATCGGATTCCTGTGCTTTTGCAGTCAGAAATAGTATTGGGACATAAGATTTTTTTCTGATTTCTTCACATACCCGGAACCCAGACATTCCTGGCATCATAATGTCTAAAATGACCAGACTGGTATCCTCCGATAATTCCCGAAGACCAGCCTCGCCATTTTCCGCCTCCTTAACAAAATAACCTTCACTTTCAAGCAAAATACGGACTCCCTCACGAATATCAGCGTCATCCTCAACCACAAGTACCTCTGCCTTCTCCATGCCATACCTCCAACTTTGATCATTTTTATCGTTTACTTCATTATTTTTTCAAAATAAAAAGATTCGTCACACCCGAAAGGCAAGCCGCTTTCGCTCTGCTCCAAAAGCTCATGTGGCTCTGGATAATATTCATTCCAGAATTTTACGATCTTAAAACCGCATTTGTTCACATAAAAATGGATATTGCGTTTTTCAAAGTATGGCGTTACCGTTTCCCATACCTCTGTATCCGGATATTTTTCCTCAATAGCTTTCCATGCCGCCTGTCCAAACCCCTCATTATGATATTTCGGCGAAATAAAAAAGAAATCCAGGGAATTATGCTGCGTTGTAGGATGGATGCCCAGCACAGCGCCTCCAACTTTTTCATCACATTGTAAAATATAATAAACCACTGTATCAGATGCATGAAACGCTTCCTCCAACTCCCGGTCATTCGGAATCGCCTCATCTGGTTTTCCAAAATTTTCCTCAACAGCAATGCGGAAGGCTTCCTGTATCCCCTCCTTAAAATCCTGCAGCTCATCCTCTCTGACAGGTTTTAAAGTAATCATGAAATCCGTATTTCCCATATCTAATCAACTCCATTTCCTTCATTAAACTCATGATTCCATGGAATCATACTCATTTTACCATCTTTTTTATATAAATAATAGTAATGTTCCTATTATTTCATTAAAATCTAATCAAATCCTAAAACAAATCTTAACAATTCTAAAATTTAATTTTCTAGCCAACGCAGCATATTCTTGAATTCAACAAACAAAAACACCAGACAATTTTTGAAACCATCTGATGCCTATGCTCATATTTTTTACAATCTTTTTATTTCTTTCCATTAATGCGTATTCGCTGTAATGACAATTCGAATCTGGCTGTGATTCTAACTCAGAATCTACCCGATACAAATGATTGCCTCCCGCTAAAGAGTATTCAAATACATATTATCCGCTTCCAATGTCAATACCGGCTTTTCATCATAAGATACTGTGTGGACGTCCTGTTCACCTGCCGGAATATAAAGTTCACCATTTTCATCAAAAAACAGTTCTATCTGTTTATAAATGAGCAAAACCTGGTGCATCTTTGTTTCGAAATCAGGATCTCGGTTTTCGCAGTAATATTGAATACGAAAAGGTTTTATTTCAGCTGCATCTAAAATATTTTTAACGCTTGTTTTGGTAATTGTTGAAAGTCTGGCATAGCCCGCGCTTTCGGCAGTATCGCTAATATGTTTGGTTAACTTTGAATATGTCCATGTCTCAGCCGAATAGCCCAAGTCAACCGGCTTGTGGCAGGCAATGCTGATAATCCATGATTTTTCTTCGTCTGTGATTTCGGCGTTCCGCCCACGGCCAGGGGCATCAAAGATAGCATTTTCAATACCGCCGGCTTTAAATTTTTTCAAACATAAAAGAACGCTATTTCGGTTCAAATCAACTTTTTCTGCGATAGAATCAACCGAATACCCATCTGCTTTTAAAAGCAAAATGCGGGCTCTTGATACAACTTGTGCCTGAAGCGTTCTCGTTCTGGTAATGGCTTCAAGTTTGGAACGTTGTTCTGTGGAAATGATTAATGGTTTAGCTTTTGCCATGACTTAATACCTCCGAAATATGGATATATTAAGTATAATACAATATCATTAATTGATATAGTTATTTATTTTACTATCTACTAGCCGAATTTATAACCTTGTTTTGCTCCCGCAGACAGGGCAATAAATCCACTCTGTTTTCCCGCTCATATTTATTTTTCTCCTGTTAAGGCATTTTCAACCGCTTTCTTTATGACAGTGCTTGAATTTGTTGCCCCTGATACAGCGTCAACTTCTATTTTCTGTTCTTCAATGATTCTGTCAACAACAACTTCTGCGCGGCTTCCACGCCCGTTTTTATGCTCCAGAATATCAATGTTTGTAATTACTCCGTTTTGAACCGTTACTTCTACTTTGGCATAAACAAAATCCACGTCATATTCTCCGACATAAACTCCATCGGGAACATTGGAAATATCTAAATTGCTAAACGTTGTTTCTTTTACTGACCTTTTATAATCTGCCACGCTTTTCAGATAAACCGCCGTAAAAATCAAAACAATAAGGAAAAGAAAAATTGCTGTAAAGGACAGGATTCTTTTTCGGGATAATTTCATTTCAGACACCTCTCAATCTTTTTCATTGTTCGCTTAGGCAGTTCTTTCTTATTCTTTGCATTTGCACATACCACTTTTCCCGCCGACTTCATGCCTGCGGTCTTGAAAAATTCGTCCATACTGCGGATTGCCCCTCTGCTTTGTCTGAATATCCACGAAAAAGGCGCGGGAGTATTGCAGGAAGTCAAAACCATATATTGTTTCCCCCGTAAACGTGGTTTCGGAAATGTGTTTGTTTCTTCCATAGCCGTTCCCAGCAATCGGTCAAATAAGTTTTTGACAGACGCAGGAACATTTGCCCAATAGACAGGGGCGGCAAGGATAACAAGCTGACTCTTATGTAATAGTGGGGCGATTTCCCGTATATCATCTTTCTGAATACAAATATGTGTATCCATGCAAGCCCGGCAACCGGTGCAGAAAGAAAGTTTCTTTTCATACAGAGTGATTTTTATTACAGCATAACCCGCCTGTTCAGCTTTATGAACTGCGAAATTCAGCATGGCTGCTGTTGTCCCATTTGTATGAGGACTGCCTAAAATGGCAAGCGCATTTTTTTCACTCATAAACCTTTCTCCTTAATCGCAATCGAATGATAAACAAGGGAAAAACCATATTCCAAAAACTTTATTTTAGATAATCCCATTGACTTTTTAATATATTCTTCTTTGTTTGCGGCAAGCTGAATGATTCCGGAAAGCATACCCCAAAAATTAAATATAGCAGGCATAATATCCAAATCATTTCGTAAATCTCCCTTTTCCATGCCGGATAACAAAAAGGTTTTTATCTTTTCATTTATTTCTTCCCCAATTTGATAAGTTTCCCTTTCTTCCGGCAGATACTCTTTGCTCTCAAAATCAATGTTGATTTTATCCAATACCATTTTGAAATAAAAAGGAAATTCCTCCTGATACTGTACCAGCCCGCGGCAGATAAAGTCATATCTTGCTTTTGTGGTTTCATGCTGTATCAGAGCAGAAGATATATAGTCATAAAGTTTTTTCATACTGTTCAATACCAAAATGCCGACTATCTCCTCTTTATTTTCAAAATATACATATAATGTTGCCTTGCTGTATCCGGCGGCTTTCGCTATATCGTCCATAGAAGTCGCGGCAATTCCCCTTTCCATAAATAAAGTAGATGCCGCAGACACTATGTTTTCCCGGTGTACACTTCTAGGCTCTTTCTTTCTTCGTCCCATACGTTCCTCCTTGCAATAATTAAACTTACGGTTTAATTATATAGAGAGTATTTCTTCTTGTCAATGAGGTTTAGAGATAATTTACGGAAATTGGTACCCGTTTCCTATGCTTGCTCCGAAACTTATCACTTAGAAAATACGGAAAGGAAGGGAAAAGAATGGATTGGGAACTGGAAATCAAGGACAGCGGCTACCTGCCGGAAAAAGGGAAGCCGACAGAGGAAACCGTCTGCTACAAAATCGGCGGCACATACTATGAAGTGTCTATCTCCTGCGGCGGCTCAGAACGGCTCTGCGACAAGATGATACGGCTCATAAAATCGGAAACCGTCAAACCGCCAAATGACAAACAGGGATAAGTAGCTATAATAAAGTTAGCACTACTGTTTGTCGGGCGTTCATTACAGGAGGAATGAACATATGACAGCAAATACATATAAGCCCGGACAGATAACAGCATTATACGCCCGTCTTTCGCAGGAAGATACGTTAGAGGGCGACAGCAACAGCATTGTGAACCAGAAAGCAGTCCTCTCCAAATATGCGGCGGACAACAGCTTTTCCAATCCTATTTTCTTCATTGACGACGGCGTATCGGGCGTGACGTTCGACAGACCAAATTTTAACAGAATGATTACGGAAATCTTTTTCGTGGAGCGTGACGTTAGATATATCGCAATCAATGACGGTGTGGACAGCGAAAAGGGAGATAATGATTTTACTCCGTTCCGCAACTTATTTAACGATTTTTACGCCAAAGACACAAACAAAAAGGTACGGGCAATCAAGCGGGCGCAGAGACAGGCGGGGGAACATCTGACAAAGCCGCCTTACGGCTACATGGTAAGCCCTACCGACAAGAAGCAATGGATTGTGGACGAAGAAGACGCCGTTGTGGTGAAACGGATTTTTGATTTATGTATCAGTGGGAAAGGCCCTATGCAGATAACGAAAAACCTCAAAGAAGATAAAGTACCGACTGCCAAAGCCTACTATGCCGAGAAAAAGGGGAAAGCACTTCCCGAAAATCCGTACAACTGGAAAGACAGCACGATTGTCGGCATTTTGGAACGTATGGACTATTGCGGACATACCGTAAATTTCAAAAGCTATTCCAAATCCCACAAGTTAAAAGAGCGAATTCCAGCCACAAAGGAACAGCAGGCTATCTTTTTCAATACCCATGAAGCGATTGTAGAGGACGCTGTTTTTGAACGGGTGCAGAAACTAAGGGCAAACAAACGCCGCCCCACAAAGGCAGACCGACAGGGCTTGTTCTCCGGCTTGGTGTACTGTGCGGATTGCGGGAGCAAATTACACTTTGCCAGAGGCTGTAAAAAATCTTGTGTCTATGAAATTTAGACTTTCCTGATAAGAAATAGATATGTAAAATTTTTTGTCGGTTTTATGTTTTTGGGGCTGTCGAATTAGTTCTTCTATTTATAGTATAACCAAAGGAAAACGTCTTATACATTTTTTTCTATTTTTTTGTATGGCAAACAGGCATTGTATCTTATTGCCAATTTCCGTGGGCTCTGCCCACACCCGGCCTCCGGAATAAGGTTGGGATTTTCTGGCAATATTATAAATGCCGATGGAATAAGGCTGGGATGGCGGGCGTTTTCATATGCTGCCA
>CAJTDX010000067.1 GCA_910575155.1 Lachnospiraceae bacterium | reverse complement strand
CATTTCTCATTTGGCTTTTCTGCATGGAATTCCCTGTTCAGATGGTTTTTAAATTTTTTATAGCAGCCCTCCTTTTTGTATGCAGGCTTTTTGGGTGTTACCGTGGAGTGGATTCCCAATTCCTGCATATATTTTAATACGGTTGTATTGCTTAAACAGATTTTTGCCCGCAACAAATAAACTCTTATCATCCGGTATCCTGGATTTCCAGAGTATTCGTGGTATATTTGAAGTATCTTATTTTTAAACTGTTCTTTTTGTTCTCTATATCCTGCTTTCCTATCCTTTCTGTAATTATAATAGGCATTTGGGCAGATGCCCATTCGGCGCAGGAGCCAGCGGATGCCAAACTCCTGCTCATGCTCGTCAATAAACTGGTACTGATCTAATCGATTTCCTTTGCGAAGAATGCGGCGGCTTTTTTTAAGAATGCGATTTCCTTTTTCTTTTCCTCCAGCTCTCTGCGCAGTCTGCGGTTTTCCTCATAAAGTTTTTTTGTGTCATTTAAGTCTGGGTCTTTTTCGCATTCTTCGCGGAATGCCCGCACCCATTTACGGACAGTTCCGTCCCCTAATTGGAATTCTTCGTTTAGACTTTTTATCGTGCGTCCTTGTTCTAAATAGAGCTGTACGATTTTCTTTTTAAATTCTGGTTCATAGACTTTTGTTTTTGGCATGTATAACACCTTCCTTTGCATTGATTGGAGTATATCATGTATTTCCCATTTGGTGTTACAACTTTATTATACCATATTAAGGGACAAACTTTAATACAAAAACAGCCTTCCGATTTGGAGGGCTGTTTTTGTATCTATGCCCGGAAAGCCCTATATTATGGGCCTTTCCGGGCTTTTTCTGTTTTCTGTGAGTTTGGCAATACAGCTCACCAGCGGGCCTAACCTTGGTACGGCAGCTTGGTAGGCGCTTGGAAGCTCATTTTTGCAACCCCCTCCGGCATTTATGAATAAAGAAAATGAGGAAACGCTAAAAAGTGTCTGCTGCCAGTTATCGGCCTCATATCTTATATAAAACAATTTAGCGGGAACCTTTGCGGTTCCCGCTTCCCTTATTTTATGCTCGCTCGAAAGGTTCTCCGCAATCTCCGCAGACTACATTGACCTCCCGCGTTGCCCGGATGATAGTGCCGCAGCAAGGGCAGACATATTTGATACTGCGGTTCTTGGATTTTTTGCTCCCGCCTTTAGTGGTGCCTTCCACCGGTAAGCGGCTGGCGTTGATTTTATCCTCGCCCAAGGTTTCTCTGATCCATGCCTCCGCCTCCGGAGCCAGCGTCGTTACCGTCCATCCGTATTTGTCGTGCTTCTCAATGTGCAGCCCATGGGCCTCGGCGGTGGCTTTGAATTTCAGGTTGTGGTAATAGCCGTTGTTGCTTACGTCTTGGATGCCATGAACCAGATTATAGAGGTGCGCCATTTCATGTAAGAGCGTGGCGGCCAGCTCGAAGATAGGCCGGTCAAGGTACTCAGCGCAAAGATTGATTTCCCGGTATTTCTCACCGCTGGCGTTCCAGATTTCATTGATACTGCACCAGCCGTAAGCCCCGCGCCCTCCGTCCGGGGATACGGTGATCGCCGGGCGAGTCAATTCATTATCATAAAAATGCTCGTTGAACAGGTCGAACATTTCCTCGGTTTTCTTTACGATTTCAGATATTTGCAGCATGATTGCGTCCTCCTTAAAGATATGTTTTATTTCTGTGAGTGACAGCTTACACACCACAGGTGGAAAAGCAAGCTCTAAAAGCCTTAAAACATATCTTTTTCTTTTATTTGAGGACGAAAAAGCCCCGCCGAAGCGGGGCTAAGAGATTTGCAAACTGGGATTTATACAGATTGAATTAAGTGGTGTTCAAAAAAAGTTTCAAAGGTATTTGTAGCACCGCCATGTTCTACAATTTTTCCATCTATAACTTTATCAATATCCACCCCTGTAATTTCCAAAACCTTATTTGTGGGTGTTATTCCGAGAAATTCTCCCTTATGAGTGCCTTTCATAATAAATTCTGAAATAACATAATCATCTACTTCATATTGACGGATAATTTTCATAGTGTAATCAGGATAAGTTTTTTTCAATGCTAATAGGTGTTCTTTCATTCCGTCTATTCCTATGAACATTTCTTTTTCTCCAATCCTTTGAACGCAGTCCTCCGATATATATTTAGAGAGTTCATCAAGTAAATTATATGAAATAATAACTTCATATAAATATTTTACAATATCCTTATTTTTCATATGAAACCTCCACAACTTCCAAGATTTGTTTCCCTGATTATAGCACACCAGTCTACAGAAAAAAAGTATATTATATTCCAAGAAAGCCCCGCCGAAGCGGGGCCTTCATACTTTATTCTGCGGCTACAAAGCCTTGTTCTTTCAGGCTTTCGATCAGCGCCGGATTCTCTGGGCCGGTCAATGTCCCCTCTTTGTCGATGTTATAGCTTCCTACTGCGAAAGCGTATGTAGGCGCTCTCAGATATTCCGGTTTTACTCCGATGAAGTCACTCACCGCCACCACCAGCTCTTTTCGACGAATGCCGGTTACATTGTACGCAACCTCGATGCCTTCCGGCTCGGTTTCCTCGGTGGTTGGTTCACCGGGATTCTCTGCCTGAGGTTCGTCTGTTGGCTGGCTATCTTCCGGTTCATCCTCTACCGCTGGTTCTATGGCCTCTGCCGCTTCGTCCTCTGCGGGCTGCTGCATGGCAGCCTTGGCGGCGGCTTTTGCCGCCCGGCTTACTCTGGTGCGGGCCTCCGGGAATACCTCCGGCAATACACCTTCTTCATAGTGGATTTCAAAGGTGATCTTCCCGTCCATGTGTACGTTGAAATGGAAGTCGGTCATTTCTACCTCTTTGAGCATATCCGGCAGCTCGATGTTCTTATACCGTTTGACTTCCTCGCCGTTTACCATAAGGCAAACCGGAACCGCGTCCCTCAGTTTCGCTGTGATTTTTCCTGTTTTCATTTTATTTTCCACCTTTCATTTTTGTGCTTGGCTTGTGCCTTGTGAGTGACAGCTTACACACCACGGGTGGAAAAGCAAGGCTTTTTTGCAAATAAAGTAACTTTTTATTGTCAACTAATAGAAGTAGTAAATAGGGAGAATATTTCACTTAAAGCAAGGCGGGCCAGTCTGCTTTGTACAGATTGGCCCATTATCTTATACAAATTATACCAGCACTTTTGCCAAAGAGAAATACTAACTTTCCCTTTTTGTTTTAGAAATGGAATCTTGACATAACAGATCCTACAAGGTATAATGTAGACACTGTAAACATCAAGAGGTGGGTAATTGTTATGCAAGATAAAAAAAAGGATTATCATCACAAGAATTTACGAAACGCACTAATTGAAAAAAGTATTGAAATTGTAAGTTCCGAGGGCGTACCGTCTTTTTCTTTACGAAAAGCGGCGGCAGCTTGTGGTGTGAGTCATGCTGCACCTTATAGGCACTTCCAAAATAAAGAACAATTATTGAGTGCCATGCAGGAACACATAACGGATCGTTTCTCCATTCTTTTGGAGGAGATTATTAAAAAATATGAAGGTACACCGGTTTTATTGAAACAAATGGGATTGTCCTATGTTGCCTTCTTCATCGAGAACCCAACTTACTTTTCATTTTTATATACTCAATCTGATATTGTAATTGACCTGCAATGTCAAATACCAGAGAAAGAAAATTATAGACCCTATATGCTTTATAAAACAGCGGTCATTTCCATATTAGAACAGGTTCACTATCCACTTGAAAAGCAAAATGATGTTGTAATTTCTTTGTGGGCCTTTATTCATGGGATTACTTCTCTGGTAACTATGAGTAATGTTCGTTATGAGAATTGGGAACAGAAGGTTACAGATTTTATAGATATGCTCCAACCTGCCTTTCTGAAAAACACGGAGGGTGCCTTATGATTGGTATTTATTTCAGTGGTACAGGGAACACAAAATATTGCCTTGAAAAATTCATAGCTGCTTATGATAACTCGGCTGAAACGATTGCCTTAGAAACTCCCGGAGTTATGAAACACATTAAAGAAAATCAGGACATTATTCTGGCCTATCCCATTTATTACAGCAATCTTCCTAAGATTGTAGATGATTTTATTAAGAAAAACCATATGCTTTGGAAAGGCAAGAAAATCTATATAATTGCTACTATGGGACTGTTCAGTGGTGATTGTAACTTAACAGAATAAATGACAAAAAGGGATTTATAAGTGGGAACATCCGTGAGGAGGTGGGAAATGCCGGGAAACCCCGTGAAATATAGGGTTGTGGCGAATTTAAGAGGGAAAAAACAAAGCATCTTTGACAGCGATTTTGTGAATAGGCTGTTAAGATGCTTTTTTATATGTGTTTAAGGAAGGAGAACGGAGGAGAGTGCAAGGAAGCATTGATTTTATAGGGTTTCTGCGACTTTCCTCCGTTCTTTAAGGTTGTAATGATATTATACATTAGATTTTCGTACTTGAAAATAGTGAAAGCGTTATAACGGGGCGTTATTGCGTTACTGATTTAGAATTAGAAATATGGGTGAGTACCGCAAAAACCCCCATAAATAAAAGGTTTTTTGAAAGTAACGCTTGAAAAAATAAGCGTTACTTGTCGGTATCAGTGTCCGGCATGTGGGAGCAGGATTGGATAAAATCAATTCTACAAAATGGAGCTTTGAAATTGTATGTGTAGAATTGCCCTATTTTACAAGCTTTTAGCCCATTTTGGGGAAATGTTTCCATGAGAAACAATTCTACAGTTTTGGGGTGACAAGTAACCCAAAAAAAGCAAAAAAATTATCCTACCATGTTACTTCTTTTTGTATCTGTCAATTCGGATGATTTTACATAAGTCCCTCTTTCCCTTTGGGTTTTACGGAGTTTCATTTCTAATATCTCTATGAGTTCTTCTTTGTCTCTTTCTGACAGTTCCCGGAAACCCTCTAAGAGTTTAGATTCTCTCTCTTCAGAGAGAAAAGTATTCTCCCTTTTGGGAGTTTCTCCTTTGAGCATCCAGTCAATGCTACAGTCTAAAATGGCAGATAGTGAAATAAGAGCAGGGGTGGATGGAAGTTTGTTTCCATTTTCAATTTCGCTCATATTTCCTGAAGATATGCCTGTTTCTTGCTTTATTTGAACTTGTGTGAGACCGAGTTCTTTTCTCCTTTGCTTAATTCTTGTTCCGATGGATGTACTTTCCATGAAATCCCTCCATTCTTCCTATTGAGATAAAAATATCGCCAAAGAGAGAAAAAGTGTTGACATTCTCTCTTTAGAGAGATATACTTATACTTGCAAGGGGGTTACTTGTAACCCAACAATCATAGCAAATTTCTAAGAAAATCTCAATAGCCGGAGTTCTCCGGCACAAAGAAAGTCACCCGGTTCAGGGTAGTGGAGGAATAGAAAACAGGAGGAATGGAACGAGTGAAGAATGGGAAAGCCCCTACACGGGAGCAGAAAAAAATTATGAAGGCTCATGGATTGATACCGGAAAACTGGCTTGTAGTGAAAAACCTTCCTGACACTTTGGAGGTGGTAAGCCGGGCAGCATTGAAAAAAGTCGGTCAGAAACCAAGGACAAAGATTGTATCAAAGAGCCTTTGATGTGAGGTGAGCAGATGGCAACAAAGCAGACGAGGCTGACACCCTTTGGGAGGAAAGTCAGGAAAAGGCTCATAGACAAAAACATGACACAGGTGGAGCTTGCTGCTTTGCTTGGATGCAATAAGCAGTATATCCACAAGATTTTAGTCGGTGAGCGTAGTGGGAAGAAATATATTGAAGCAATATCAAGGATACTGGAAATTGAGATGGTGGCATGAAGGAGGTGAGATGATTGGCTGAAGCATTTGTCACATTGGCTGAAGCGGCGGAGCTGGAAGGGGTCAAATATAAAACAATGGCACAGAGGCTGTCGAGGAAAAAACAGGCATTTGAAACCAAGACCGAGAAGTCAGAAACGGGCGGAAGAGATGTGGTGCTTGTAGCAGTCTCCTCACTATCCAAACAGGCAAGGAACGCATGGAAGGAAAGGGAAAAGCTGAAATCCTTCACGGAAGGAGTTCCGGAAGGGCAGGAGGCGGCAGAGCAGAAGCCGGAGGTGCCATGGTATGTGAACATGGACATTGACTGGTACATTGAAAACTACAAGGAGAGATACTACAAGGCTGTGGAGCTTGGGAACGTGGTCAGGAAGTTCCTTCAGTATGACGAAGGGGACAGGACAAAGTACGCTGAAGAGTTCGCACAGAAGCACCTTGGGAAGGGTCAGAGGACTTTGTACCGATACACCAAGGCATACCTTGAGGCATCCGCATGGGCGGACAAGCTTCAGAAGGAGGATGGGGCAGGGTATGAGTTCTTCAAGGTTCTCTGCCTGTGCAGGAAACCGAAGGAGACCGGATGCTTCCCAAGCATCAAGCCGGAGGTCAAGCAGGTCATCAAAAACATATGGTTCAATGAGGACTTTGCCCGGAACCAAGGCACCCGTGAGATGCTCTATGAGAAGCTGACAGCCATTGCCAACATAAACCTAAAAGCCGGGATGACGGAATGGGAGAAGATACCGTCCTATCAGACGGTGGTGAGGTATATCAACTACCTCATGGAGGATGAGAACATGAGGAACGCCTACTTCCTTGCATCCCGTGGCACCCGTGAGTACAAGAATAAGGTCATGGTGAAAGGGAGCCGGGATACCAAGGGGCTTCAGGTGATGCAGATAGTCATGGGTGATGAGCATACCTTTGACTGTTGGGTGAGCTACAAGCAGCCCAATGGCAAGGTCATAGCAATCAAGCCACACTTGGCTGCATGGGTGGACATGCGGAGCAGGGTCATCATGGGTGATGTCCTCTGCAAGGATGCCAACTCTGACATCCTGAAGCAGAGCCTCCTCAAGATGATTTATTCAGAGCCGGGAGGGGTTCCGGAGTATCTCTACATAGACAATGGTAAGGACTACACAGCCAAGACCATGACAGGAAGAGACCGGAATGACCGGAGCGGCTTGAACTTTGACAATGAGACACAGGGCTTCTATAAGAGCATAGGCATCAAGGATGACCACCGGGCTCTGCCTTATGAGCCATGGAGCAAGGGACAGATAGAGAGGTTTTTCCGCACCGTCTGCAACAAGTTTACACGTTGGATGAAGTCCTACACGGGAACGCTGACGGGCTCAAAGACCTCTGACAAGGTGGAGAAGGACATCAAACGGATGCTTGAGAGGGGAGAGCTCCTGACACTGGAAGAGTTTTATGAGAAGTGGCATGAATGGCTCACCACAGTCTACATGCACACAGAGCATTCCGGGCTCAAGAAGATGGGAGAAACCTACAAGAAGCCTTATGACTGCTTTATGAATGAGGACAGGTACTTCAAGGCGGCACCACCTAAGAGCTATGCAACCATGCTGATGATGAAATCAGAAAACGTGCTTGTCCGCAACATAGGCATCACCAAGTGGGGATATGAGTACCGCTCTGATGAGCTGTGTGACTATATCGGGCGGAAGGTTGACATCAAGTATGACCCGGATGACATGGCTGTGCTGTATGTCTTTGACCAAAAAGGCAAGCGTATCTGTGAAGCGTACTGTCAGGAGCTCCTTCAGATTGCCCCGAAGGTGACACAGAAAGCACTTGAGGAACACCTGAAGATGCAGAAGAGGCAGCAGAAGCGTGACAGGGAAAGGCTTGAAGAGGCAAGGAGACCTTTTGAGGAGCTCAATGAGCAGTATGTGGGCTTCAATGAGGCAACAGGAGGCATTGACCTGATGATAGGCGGAAAGAAGCAGGACAAGGCTGCAAAGGTCATAGCAATCCCGAAGGACAGAACCTATCAGCAGGGCTTCCGAGCAGAAAAAAGGGAAGAGGATGAGCCGGACAGCGAATACATGAGCAGGCAGGCGGAGAACGCACTCAGGAAGCTTAGAGCCATAGGCGTATGACACAAAGCGTATGGCAGGAATTAGTGAAAGAAAAGGAAAGGAAGGTTGTAACTATGGAAGCATTGAATACCTACAAAGCGGAGAAGACATTGGCGGAACAGATGAATGAGAGACTGACGGAGCTGAAGATGACCAAGGCGGAGGCAGCCCTCAAGATGAACTATTCAAGGGCGGCACTTAGCCAATACCTCAATGGGAAGTACGCAAGTGACCCTACCGAACTGGAAAAGAAGGTCAGGGAGTTCCTTGAGGCATCAGGAGGAATGGATGGCGGTCAGGAACAGAAAGGCGGCAAGGCAGGGGCAGGCATCCTCAAGAAGAAGGTGGAATTTTTTGAAAGCCGGGACTTTGTACAGACCATCGGAGTATGCCAGGCATGTCAGGAGTATATGGGACTTGGGATAATCGTTGGGAAGTCCGGTCAGGGAAAGACCCACGCACTGAAGAAATATGCAGAGCTGCCGAGGGTTGCATACATTGAGTGTGATGACACCATGGCTTGCCGGGACTTGGTGGAAGCCATTGAGAACGGGATAGGGCTCCCTAGAGGGTATGGCGGAACGATATGGAAAAGGGTCAACCGTATCCGGGAGTTTTTCAATACCAATGAAGGCTTCCTGCTCATCATTGACGAG
>CAJTDX010000066.1 GCA_910575155.1 Lachnospiraceae bacterium | reverse complement strand
GGTGGATATGGATAATTGTTACTGGAGATTTCAATTATACCACAGACCAGTGAGGAGTTGTTTTATTTTGTAACAAAAAGAATCCCGTATTTATGTGGGTTCTGGCGTTTCGCAAACGCCTAACCTTTCCAACATTGAAAGGAGTATCTGTTAGAAGCTCCTGTAAGATATCCATCGGGGTACCTTCTTTATCATAGGCAGTAACCTTAAACTCTTCATTGTTTAAAATGTAAGAGATATGATCTCCTGACATTTCCGTATAGCATATGCCAGAGCTTATGGATTTCTTTAGTTCTGTAATATAAAAAACAAGGCCATCCACCTCAAGTCTATCAGACATTGAAATGACGCCTTCGGTTTGACGGGTCAGTAGCTTTACATTGATACTGCACTCTCCTGACAACTTTTGTGTAATGTTGCAAGAGTTAACCATGTTATAGGATTTAAAAAGTTCGCCTGATGACTCATCTGTAAGCTTTCTGTAAAAGTTAAGGACTGGATGCACAGGTATCTGACGATACACTGGCTTAATGGTTTTATCCCCTTCAATATCTGTAAATGAAGTATTCCAGCCAAGAAAGATAAAACCTTTATATTTCTCAGGTGCGGGCGGCACAGCATTACCATGATAAGGCACCTGCTGAACGGACCATACATCCGTAGCATCTTTATTCAAAAAGCGGACCGTAAAGGTCTCTGCTTTATAAATCGAATAGACTGATAGGTTTGCTTTGACATTGGAAAAATCACAGCTCCACTTTTCAAAGGTATAATGAGCAACCACCTCCGGCATTGGCGCTGTTGCTGAACCACCCTCGGCTACTGCTTCTGTCTTTAGGATTGTTTCTCCATCAAACCCATAAAATGTCACCTGGTAAAGCGTCGCATACAACGGCCTTACTGTCATATCCTCCTGGATATTTGTAATTGGCGCATTCCAAGATACAAAGGCTTTTCCATCTATCGTTTCAGGTGTTGGTGCCTTACCTGTAATGTCCTCGCCTTTTTCCGCAGTAACAACCCCAAGGAGGTCGTCACCAGCATAGTTTAAAAATCGAACTGTGAAACTCATATGACTCCCTCCTTAGACTGTTCCTAAATTTCTAAGCTTCGCCTGACCATTTGCATACTGAATCTGCGAAACCAAGGTTGTAATGGTTTTGCCATCAAGCATAATCGGCTGATTCAGTGTCACTGAACTGCTATCACCGTTTCCATTTCCTGCAGATATATTTGCATTTAATGAAGCAGTCATATCCGGAATGACTCCATCTAAATTCATAGACGATGCAACACCATTAATTGCCTTTTCCACAGCACCTTTTGAACGGTCGATTCCTTTTGCAAGCCCCTTCATAAAGTCCGGCATCCAGGATTCATAATCGGTAAGTGGTCCCTCATCTGGCACTGAGAAGTGAAGGAAGGATTTGATTGCACTTGCGACACTGCTCACCGCATCCTTGACTGCACCAATCATGCTTCTGATACCATTGACAATCCCCTGGATCATATCCTTGCCCCATTGAAGTGCCTGTCCTGGAATGCTCTTGATAAAGTTGAAGGCGGCAGTGAGACCATTCACAATCGCAATTTTGATATTTCCGACTGTGGTGGTAATCGAAGTCCAGATGTTGGTAAAAATCGTGGTAATCGTGGTATGGATTGCCGTAATAATCGTGGTAACCGTTGTCTTAATGGCATTGAAGATATTTGTGATAGTGGTCTTTATCGCATTCACTACTGTTGAAACAGTATTTTTGATGCCCTCCCAAATCGCAGTAAAGAACATAGAGATAGCAGTCCAAACAGTTACAGCAGTTGTCTTGATAAACTCCCAGGCTATTGTCAAAAACTGACCGATTGCTTCAACAGCCACCGTCACCACATTCTTGATGTTTTCCCAAAGGTCAATCCAGAATTGCCTGAAGCCTTCATTGGTATTCCACAAATAAATAAAAGCAGCCACTAAAGCTGCTATTGCTGCAATGATTAACATGATCGGATTTGCCAGCATTGTGGTGTTAAGCAATGCAAAAGCACTCTGAACACCCTTTATTAAACTGACCACCTTTGGCACAATGGTCATAATCGTACCTACTGCAGATATGACCTTCCCAACGATGATAAGAATCGGTCCCACTGCAGCCGCAACAAGTGCAATCGTTACGATAATCCTCTGTGTTCCTTCATCAAGGGAATTGAGCCAGTCGACAAACGACTGAATCCATCCCACGATCATCTTGATATATGGCATAAGCAGCTCACCAAGAGAAATCGCAAGCCCCTCCAAGGCTGACTTCAAAATCGTAAGCTGACCCTGCAGGTTATCAAGCTGTGTATCCGCCATTTGCTGTGCCGCACCACCGGAATTGGTAATGGACTGCTGCAGTTCATCCCAGCTGTCACCCGTATTTGCAAGGAGTGCATTCACAGAAGATAGGTCTGTTTTATTAAAAATCTTACTGATGATATTGGACTTTTCTTCTCCCGTCATTCCATCCATAGCGGTGTTCAAATCACCGAGGATATCATTCATTGAACGCATATTGCCTTCGGAATCATAAACCTGTAGCCCCAAACCGGCCATCGCATCAGCAGCTTTGTCTGTCGGGTTCTGCAAAGAGAGAATGATGTTTCTTAAATGTGTACCACCTTCAGCACCCTTGATACCATTATTGGCTAAGATACCAAGCGCTGTGTTCAGTTCTGCCGTACCGCCTTTCACAGATTTCGCAGTCGCACCGATGGTCAGGATACCTTCGCCAAGCTGTGCCACCGAAGTATTGGTGCTGGATGCGGTCTTTGCCATCTGGTCAACCATCGTTCCGGCTTCACTTACTTCCATGCCAAGTGCCGACATTGCATCCGTAACCATATCAGAAGCAGATGCCAAATCAATATCACCCGCCGCAGCAAGGTTAAGTACCGTAGGAAGTGTGTCGCACATTTGCTGGGTATCGTACCCGGCAAGGGCTAAGTAATTCAGGGCCTGTGCACACTCACTGGCAGAGAAGGCTGTTTCAGACCCCATCTTCTTGGCCAGTTCATTTAAGGTATCCATCGTGTTTACCGTCTGACCATCTACCGTACTCATGGCATCCTTGGTAATACCCATCGTTGCCTGAACCTGGCTCATGGAACTTTCAAAATTGGCAGCTGTCGCAACTGCCGCTGTTCCAAGTCCGGCCACTGCCGCTGTTACAGGCAGCATCTTTTGACCCGCTGAAGAAATGTTATCTCCTGTCGTTTTCATCTTTTCCCCGGCTGACGCAATTTTCTGAACGGCTGTTGCTGACTGATTGGCCTGAGTCTCCAGCTTCTTCAGTTCTGCCTCCGTTTCAATGATTTCCCTTTGAAGGGCATCATACTGCTCCTTTGAGATATCACCATTCGCCAGGGCAGTGTTTGCCTGTTCTGCCGCCGTCTTTAAGGCTTCTAACTTCTCCTTCGTTTCCTTCACTGCATCTGACAGCAGCTTCTCTTTTTGAGCCAGGAGTTCTGTGTTTCCGGGGTCCAGCTTCAATAGTTTTTCTACATCTTTAAGCTGCGACTGGGTGCTTTTGATTTCCTTGTTCACACCCTGGAGCGCAGTCTGAAGCTTTGTGGTATCACCGCCGATTTCAACGGTGATGCCTTTTATTCTGTTTGCGGCCATGATAGCACCTCCCTCCAGCCTTTAGAAATTATCGAATTCATCCTGACCTGCAATTTCACGATACGGATATTCATCGTTTCTGCTTTCTGCGAACATATCATTCACCATACCGATGGTAAGCAGGTCAAGATCTCGAATCGATATCACAAGCTGAACGCATCGTAGCAGGAACAGAGGTGTCGTCATCTGGCGTTCAGTTGCGCGAAGTTTTTTTTAGACTGAACATCCGTCTGAACATTAAGACCCCAAAGTTCGATAATCTTCGGCAGCACCTGATAAATTGAAAAGGTGTTGAAATTATCAAGCCACTCCTCAGGGGAATCGGGAATAGATGGATCTGCGTGTTTAGCCATGATATAGGCGATATTTTCAAACATCTCAAGCGAGAACATATCTAGGTTAGATTTCTCTTCTGCATTCTTTCCTACGGCTTTTTCCAGTACGGCAAGATCCTTATACACATCCCTGTGAAACTTGATTCTGTAAATACGCGGAATCGCAGCAGATGCCTTAAACGGCACCTGCTTTCCATCGATTTCTATTGTCTTAGTCAGTCCCATTAAGCCTCACCTCCTGTTGGTAGCATATCCTTAGGCAGATACACCTTTTCGTACCATGAGTTGTAGGCAGTTTCCAAAGTTGCATCCGAGGTACGCGCTTTTACATATCCGCCGGAAAGAGGGCTTGCTGTAATTGTGAGCGTTTCTGTCTTGACCTCGATTTCATCTTCTTTGGTGGAAGACTCAATGGTAGGTCTGGATGCCACACAGCTGTAAAGCACGTGACGAATCTTCTTCACATCACCATCAAACTCAAACAGCAGTGCAAACTTTTCCGTTTCCACCGTAGCGTCCTCGATAAGAACACTGTTGTCATCCATCGTTTCTTTAAGAATGTCCGTTCTAAAGGACTCAGGAACCATCGCAAGTTCCAGATCACCTTCGTATCCCTGGTTATTCGAAATGGTGTAATATGCGTAGCCGTCTGCATAGAAAACAGAAGGCTCTCCATTTGGATCCAGAGAAAGAGAGACAGCACCGGGCATTGCAACCGGAGTGCTGTAGGTAATGCTTCCATCTTCACCGATGGTAAGCTTTGCATAATGCACATTGCGGATATTGAACTTTACCTTGTTTTTCTTATTCGCCATTGTTATTTACCTCCAGTTCAAATTGATAAAGGACCGCATACAGCTTTTCTGACTCGATCCAGGTTTCAGACTTGTTATAAAAAATAGAGGCTGCATCAAGTGCCTCCTCCAGCTTTGCTTCTACCGACAAGTCCTTAAAATCGGTATAAAGCTCAATATGATAATCATCAATTTTAAAGTAGACCTGCCCATCAGCAGCAAAGTTATCGCTTCCGGGTGTCAGATAACAAATAAAAGGCGGCTCCGGACTTTCGCCTTCTGCAAAATGATCGTATGCAAAAGGTAATCCTACCGCCTCCAATACTTTAATTAGCTTTTCCATCCTTAACCTCCCAGCGACCTTTTGATATCTCTTTCGAGCTGACTAATTGCTGCTTCTTCAGCAGGTGCTATATGAGGTTGGGCCTTTGTACGACCTCCACCTCTTTTTGCATGACCATATTCTAGCAAATGTGCAAGCTGATACTTCTTTGGTGAATACACAGTAAGTTCCAAAGTATTAGATGTTTCTTTTGTGGTCTTTACTGACCAACTTTTCGAATAGGCACCTGTTTTCTTTGGCGCATTCGCCTGAATGTCCTTCCTTACGTTGGAGCCGGCTTTTCTTACTGATGCCTTCAAATCCGATGTAGCAACCTCAGCGTACTCCTCCAGTCCCTTCATAATTGCGGCAGCCATGCCATCAATCTTTACCCGATCACTTGCCATGATTACCTCCTCACCTTCTGACACCAGATTTTCAGCGATTTATGCTTGTAGTTCATATGGTCAACTGAAGTAATGTTGTAAATCTCGCCATTAAAAAGAATGCGATGTGTTGTAGGTTCAATCTTTGCAGTTTCACTACAATACCTAACCGTCACAGCCATGTTGTGATTTTCTAAGGTCTCCCCAGCTCGGTTTGCTTCGCTACCACTCTCACCATTTATTGTTGCATAGCAGGAAAAATAATCCTCCCACACATTTTTATGGTTTCCTATCTTATCACTGGTTATAGCATTTTTCTGAATTATTATTCTGGTGTTTAGCAACGCCACATTCATCAAAACCCCTCCTTACGCACTCCAAATAGAAGCGAGCGAAGGGATAATGTTAACGCCTTATGGTCTGCCTCCTCACGATGCTCATACATATAAGCAATCGCATAAAGCACAGCCAGCTTTGTACTTGCTGCTTCTTCTAAAATCTCATCTGCATTAAGCCTTGCAACATCAGCACACAACTTTTCAGAAGTTTGTATGATCTGCTCAATCAGACTATCTTCATCTGAACTATCCACACGCAAATATGTTTTTGCTTCTTCAAGTGTGACTAACATATTCTCCCTCCTTAAAAGTCTACGGGGAGATTTTCACTCCCCGCATTAGTTCTCTTAGGATGCAGAGCCAGACTTCATAGCAAGCACCTTGATTGCTTCAGGAAGGATAAGCTTTCCATCCACTCTCTGATTTGCAATGAAGCCAACCTGACCTGTTGCTGCATAAAGCTCGTTAAGGCGTTTGAAGCTTCTACCCTGACGATCTGCAATCCAGTAGTAGTTGAAATCACCAAATGCAATGACCTTCTTGCCTGCTGCGATAGTAGGCATATAAGAAGAAGTAAACACTGGTCTACCAAGGATTGTTCCAGGTGCACCGGCAGTTAAAGATTCCTGCCATAAGTAGTTACCGTTGTTGTCCTTAAGCTTTCTGATTGCCTTAATTGTTGCATCATTAAGCACCCATACAGCGTTCTTACGATACGGTGCATTAAGGCTGTAGAAAAGGTCGATAAGCTCGTCGGCAGTAATTGCAGTTGCAGAAGCTGCAGTTACACCAAGCTCAGCACCACCTTTTGCCGCAAGGATACCAAGAGGCTTACCAGAGCCATCGCCATTGAAGAAGGAATCCTCTTCTCTGTTACCGATACGTCTTGCAAACTCCTTAGAGATATAACCCTCAAGGTCGAATACAGAGTCATTGATAAGCTCTTCAGAAACCTTGATGGTTGTTCCAAGCTTATATGCCCCGATAGAAACCTGACCGAATTCATCATCAGACTCTACATAAGGACCTTCTTCATCGATCCAGTTTGCGCTACCCTTAGCTGCAACAACAGGAATCTTTCTTTCACCAGATTCTGTTTTTACGATGTGAGCAAGCTTTCTAAAGATATTCTCCTCTTCAAGTGCCTCCACCAAAGTATGCTCGAATTCATCAGGCACTAAATAACCACCCTCAGAATCAGTACCCTCCTGAAGCGCATTGATTACTCCAGGCATTGGTGCCTTAGAACGCATAGCGTTCCAGAAATTGCTGCGGTATTCATCGCTCGCACGTCCCATCTTTTCATCCTCCTTAACAATTCCCGCTGTCATAGGCTTAGCGGTAATAGGTTTATTCACCGGCTTTGCAAGCTCGGCATCCATAGCCTCCTGGCGCTCAAGTCTGGCGATTTCCTTACCAAGGTCAGCAATCTCTGCCTCCATCTTTGTATAAGCAGCATCGTCCTCTACAGAAAGAGTGCCCTTTTCGTTTCTATGGGAATTCAAAAATTCTTTAGCAGCCTCCCACTGTGCTGCACGCTTCTCGCGAAGTTCATTAATAGTCATGTCAAATCCTCCTAATATTTCATGAGATTAAGGCGATCCATAAGCTCGTCTACGGATCTGCCAGTTACTTCTAGTTCAACTTTTTTAGGTTCAGAAACCTGTGTCTTTTCTGTTATCTTGTTTAACAGTGCGTTTTCTACCTGCTTTGAAGAGAACTGATAAGCACCAACATCAGCACTCTTCTTCTCGTCCTCAAGCATTCCATCGGCGAAATGAAGCTCAATTGCCTTCTTCGTATTCATCCAAGTTTCGTCCTCCATAAGATGGTCTAACTTAGCACGCGAAAGTCCAGTCTTAAGCTCATAGGCATTGATAATGCTTTCTTTTACTTCTGAGAGCATCTCGATTGCCTTCTGCATTTCGTTGTGGTCACCAAATGCCATAGTTGCAGGGTTATGAATCATCAAAAGCGCTGTCGGTGCCATAAGCACTGTGGTACCTGCCATAGCAATAACGGAAGCAGCACTCGCTGCAATACCGTCAATCTTGACTGTGACATTACCTTTGTAATCCATCAGCATGGAATAAATCTGGGAAGCAGCAATACAATCACCTCCCGGCGAATTGATCCAAACGGTGATATCACCCTCGCCAGCAAATAGCTCGTCCTTAAACATTTGTGGTGTCACATCATCGTCAAACCAACTCTCTGAAGCAATCGTGCCATTAAGTTCCAGTACTCTTGCCTCTGGTGCGTTTTCGTCTGCTTGATTCCTCCACACCCAGAACTTCTTGTTCTTCATTGGATGTTTCCTCCTTTCCGTCATCACTTGTATTTGCAAAAGCACCCGCGTCTTTTAGCGGAAGCATGTTGCCATTTACGAGATACAAATCTCCGCCTTCTTCAGCCGGGATCATATCCAAGTTTTCAAGTTCTCTAATGTCATTTGCGCTCATCCAGCCATTCTGTCTTGCGGTCGCATAACCGTTCATTCTTGACTGATAATCACCTCGAAGTAATCCATCCACATTGAACTTGACGAAGTATGTGGTTTTCTCTGTTTGCGAAAGTAAGCATCTTACGATTGCCTGTTCCCATCTGGATACCCAAGGGTCCAGGGTGTATTTCACAAACTCAAGTGATTGCTGCTCAATATTAGAAAAGCTCGACTTTTCAAGGTCTCCTACCATGTGAGGAGGCACCCTAAAAATTCGAGCTATCTCATCAATCTGAAATTTTCTTGTTTCCAAAAACTGTGCTTCATTCGGACTAATGGAAATAGGTGTATACTTAAGTCCTTCTTCCAAAACAGCTACCTGGACCTATGTCAATACTTTGGACACAAAAAGTTGAAAGTTTATGCTGATTTTTTTAATTCCTCATCCTCCTTTTGCTGGGGTGTCATATAGCCGATGGCACTGTGAA
>CAJTDX010000065.1 GCA_910575155.1 Lachnospiraceae bacterium | reverse complement strand
TTCTCCTGACGGTACAGGGGAAGTCCATTGGCGTACTTCTGATACATCGTCCATGCAACGGTGGATGCGGTCGCCGGTCCTTTTCCTACCAGAGCCTGTGGAACTTGGGACTTTACAATCACAGGTTTTTCCGTGTCTCCCAGTCCTTCCTTACAGGACGGACATCCATAACTCTGACTGTAGTATTCGATCACTTTGCATGTGGCCGGGATGAATTCCAGCTCACGGCGGACATACGCTTCGCCGATCAGCGCCATCTGCGTACCGCAGACCGGGCAGACCTGATCTTCTTCCGGAAGAGGGATAACTGCTTTTTCAACCTTCAGCCCTTTGAAAAGCTCCTCATGGGTTGCTTTCTTCTTGCGGGTATGCTCCCGGATCACGGTCTCTTCTTCCAACAGGGATAGATCCTGTTCCACTTCGGCTTCATCAAAAAGGTTCTGCTGTCCTGGAATGTCATCGGTTCTTCTTTCACTGGAGGAACCGAAAAGCTTTTTGGTAAGATAGTCCACCTGTTCCTGAAGGGCTTTTTCGTGGCTGTTTTTTTCGTCAATAACAAGACGGAGAGATCTGATCAGTTCCGTCTGCTCAGAGATCATTGTTTTCAGCCCGGTAATGGTGTCCTTCAGCTCTCGCAGCTGGATGTCTTTTGCACTGGAAGCCATCGTTCTCTCCTTAGATTTGATACCTCTATTATACCAGAAATACAGCCATTCCTAAAGGAAAACAAGTGCTGAAAAACGCTGAATTTATAAGGAAATCTGCCATTTTTCTGTGCAGGATTTTTACCGGAATCCAGATGCTTTTTTACTCTGCTTTAAGTGCTTTGGGCTGGTCAATATCAATCCCTGACATCAGCCAGTCAAACTCCCGCCAGGAAAGATCTCGGACTTCCGACTGCTTCCTTGGCCATTGATAGCCGCCAGGGACAGTAAGCCGCTTATAGATCAGAACGAAGCCATCCGGTTCACGGAACAGCGCTTTGATCCTGTCCCGTCTTCTTCCACAGAACAGGAAGAGCGCACCGGATGTCGGATCCATCTTAAGCTGGTCTTCGACAATGGCACAGAGACCATCGATCGATTTGCGCATATCCGTATAACCGCAGACAATGTAGATCTTTTCGAGACCGGAGATATCACCTAACATAAGGTCTCCCGGATCAGGCCGAGTGTTCTGGTGAGCAGGACAGGATCGGCATCATTGCTGATGCGGATTGTTACATCATTCATGAACACTTCAATCGTATGTGAATTGTCAGGGTTCGTCTGGTGCATCTGCGATGCTATGTGCTGTTCCGGAAGGTGATCCGAAACAATGTCAATGGGAACCACGTCCTGCTTTGAACGCGGGATCTCACAATAACCATAACTCGGTGCTGGAATCTGATCCGCTGCTACTTTCCTGCAGCGGCTGACCCAGTTATAAAAGGTGCTTACTGCGATGTCGTTTTCACGGCACCAGTCAGCATCTGTCATGCCGCTTTGGCGGCATTCATTGATAAGCCTGATCTGTTCCGTCATCGGAACACGAGTTTTGCGAGTAGCTGCCATAACCAATCCTCCGTAATTGTAGTGAAATAGTCTAACTATCTTCCATTTACAATCATAGAGGAATTCATGAGATTAGAAAATCCGCAGGAATATTTGGCGCTTACTGTTTAAATATATTATGTTATGTCATGTAGGTATTTTACAAAGTTTTTTGTTTATGATATTATCTGACGTTTTCATAAGTCATTCGTGAACGGCGATAGATATTTCCATATTATCAGCACAAGCAGGAACATTTCTATTGTCTGGCTATATAGTTTTTTTAGATGAAGAAAGAGCAGAGGACAATTTCTTTCCTCTGCTCAAAACTTTTTCTATGTGTAAATGAATTCTTTATTTACAATCTTCCTCGCACAAGCCATTATGTTGTTCATCTTGCCTGTCCACTCTAAGGCGTTTTCTGCCTTTAGCTGTTCCGTTGTGTGTTATGCCCTGTGCTTGTTTTATGTCCTCTATGAGCCTGTGGGAGCGTTCCTGTGTCTGACCGTTAATGTCGGCAAAAAGCGTTCAACTTGCCACCGTTGTCAATCTATTTATTTACTGTTTTCGGTATCATCACGAGTAATTTTATAATAGCTTAAAACGGTGTTAATTTCTTCGTCAGAGCATTCATAATCTCCATTCTTGAACTTGTTGAGTGCGATGATTTCTTTTGCCCTAGTCAGTTTATCTAAAGGTAATGCCGAAAATTTTTCCCACCATTCAGTAGTTAAATCACAATCATGTTTTGTCACTGTCGTATAACGGCTTGCCATTCTTTCTCTTAAATCAGCATCATATATTCTCCTATAAATAATAAATGTCTCAGGCATCCAAAGAATTTTCATAAACTCATCTACATCTCTACCAAATGCTTCTTCAAAAAAATCTATACCACGTCCAATTTTTCCTTTCGTTGAATTAAGAACTGCTTGAATAGCCCGAATAAATTTTCTGTTCCAATGTTTTCCTATAAAATCACGGTTCATAAAAAAATCTTTATCGTTTATCGGATGATATTTCATAGGGAAAGAATAGATACTTGCACCTAATTCTTCACATAAATCCACATTCATTCTTAGCCGATAATAAAGTTCTTCTGGTTTATCGTCAAAATTATACAGAAGATAATTAGAAAGATTTTTTATACCGCTATCTACAGCAGTACATATTGATTGTTTGTAAATATCTTTCAATTTCCAATGGTCAAAAGCAATGCGTAACGGGTAAATGTTCACTTCTGCCAATTTTTTCATATTAGCTTTGGTAATAAGGCGTGAGTCGATTCCTTGATTAAAATCTACAATACGCTTTCGTTTTGAAGGTTTATGCGTTTTTTCGTAAAGGGGACGTATGTACTCATCTAATCCCAAAATTTTCTCTTTAGAAGCAGAATAATAGTTTAAACAATGAGCATCCTCTAAACGCAGATAAAGTTCCGTTTTTTCTGCATCGTCTTTTAACTTATCTATAATTTCCCTATATATAGAAATTGCTTTTCGGATATATGCTCTATCATTATATGAATCAAGCAAATTATTGATAGTTATTTCATATTCGTTTGGAGGTATGTAGGTTGCGCCTACACCAAAACCACACTCTTTAATTTCATCAATAATTTGGTTATAGCAATTTGATGCTAAAACATTGTTATCAAGAAGGAGCAAGTCTTTTCTTGCACCAAATCGCTTATCTGTAAATTCAATTCGTTGTTTTAAATTAATATAGTCGCAATATTGTGGTTCCAATGTTGGAACTGCACAAAATGGGCAATTATTCACACAGCCCCTTGTCATGTAGGCAAAATAGGCGTTATTTGCAGGATACACATAATCAATTTCTTCAAGAATAGAATAATCTAATGGAAGTTCATCGATTATCAATTCATTGCCTTTGTCTATATCGCCCGGATGATTAAGTAACCCGATAAAAGGATGTATACCAGTCGCCTCATAAATCTCGTCTGACAAAATAGAGGACATTATACCTCCCACCATAACATCTTCCTCTTTTTTACAAAGTTGTTTTGCAAAATTTATGGTATTTATGGTAATATCCCAGTAAAATGTAAAAAGAGTTGTGATACCCACCTTGTCAAATCTTGGTTTAGTAAAGTACTCTTTGTCTCTATATTTTTTTCGGTATTCTTTTAGTATCTCCAGTACAAGCTCGTCTGCAAAGATTTCTTCATTTTCAAGAACTGCATATTTACCCACTTTGATAAAAGCGAACAAAGTAGGATAATAGTCTTTCCAAAACACATCTGGGAATATAATGGAAAGATGGTTAATTAAATCTTCACAAATTAAATCCACTGCAAGCAAACGCATATCTCCTTTATAAAAACGAACATCATCACCGACCATACGGTAATATGTTGCTAGTTTCATTAAACCCATAGGTGGATATTTGTTTTTATAATTCGGCTCAACGAGCAAAACTTTTCTATTCATAAGGCTTATCTCATCTCTTCTTTTATTTTTTCTATAATTTGTTCCGCAATGTCCTTAGGTGCAATTTCATTTATGATAGACAAAATTTTGCTTACAATTTTTCGCTCACTTCTTGACAATTTGGACATATTGCTGGTAACAAACGCTTTTTTATTATCATCCTCTATGGCAACAGAAGTATTTTTCGCTTGCTCTTTTAACTTGTCTGCACTGTATTTTTGTCCAATACTTTTGCGAACTTCAAACAAGGGGGAATTCGTATTGCTAGAGTCTAACTTGTCCAAACGTTTACGAGCATCTTCAGCCGTTTTCTTTGCTTTGGCAATATCAAATTGAAGTTTTTGCCGTTCTTCTTCATTTACAAAACCTTGTTCTTTTTCTTTCTTCTGGTATTCTGCAACTTTTGCAAGATATTCTTCCTGACGCTTGTAATCATTTTTCACTCTATTGGCTTCATAGTAGAGCTTATGAAGAACATCGAAAAAATACTCTCGCAGTAAGTCTTCAAACAAGACACGGGTTTCATTTTCGTTAAAATAGTCACGTTGAGAATTTGGGATAAGGTCTTTGCTTGCAGCAAATACTTCGCCAACAAAATAATAGTTGCCACGATTCTCTTTAAACAAATCCTGCAAAGTATCATCATTTCCTAATTGAATGTTTGCACTTCTAACACGCAAACCTCTCATTGCGTTTACTTTAGGGATTTGCTTCTCAAAGCGTGAGAGCCCTATCCACATCCAAGCAATTAGATTTCCGTCAGAATTACGAAAATCTTTGAATTCCAATCGAGAAATTTCATCGTAATTTTTTAAGTTAGCCCCACTTTGTTCTTTTAGTTTAGTTGTATATTCCTTAAAAATTTGAGAGCCATTTACCCTTACACGGTACTCGTCGATTTTGTATCCGAGCTTTTTGGCATAAGCATAAATATGGCTTCGCAAAATGAATGTGTTTTTATATGGCACTGGAACAACGAAGCTCAAATATTCACGCACTTTGCTTTCGTTTAACAAATCGGTATTTTCTTTGTTGATTTCAAACATTTCTACTTCAAAATAATGTTCTCCGTCTTTTTCTGTTTCAGTAGAATATGTAATTATTTCATCCCAAATTTCATCCAGCGTATATTTCTTGTTCTCTACAAGCATTTCTCGCATCTTTTGGGCATCACAAGTCATAATTGACTTAACATTCTCACCTAAGTAACTTGTGGTAAACTTCAAGGTTTTGCAGTATGCAAGACCACAAAGGCGTCCGATACCCCTAAATCCTTTGTTTTTGCCAATTTCTTTATTACTGTTAGCGATGTCGCCAACATCCTCAATAAAGTCAGACTCTCGTACACCAGTTGCATTATCTTTGATACTAATATATCTCTTTTTTGTATCAATAAAAATGTCAACACTACCTTCGTTGGCAGCCAAAATACCCATAGAAATAGCAAGGTCAATTTGGTCGCAAGCGTTTTGTATGTATTCTCGGTAGATAACCTTGGAATCAGAGTACATCCCCGTAGTAAGGTTATCAAGTATATTTTTTCCTACTGTTGCCATAACTATCTCCTTATTTGAACTGCTTGTATATCGGTTTCGGAAACTTTATATTCAAAAGAGACCGAAAGATGGGGTTTTGTATAATATACTCACCCTGCTTTAAACGAGTCATCATAGTTTTATATACAGGAGGAATACTCTTGTAATCACTTTTGGTGACTTCAATAGAGTTTGTTCTCCCATAGGCGTGTGTAGAACAATTGCCCGTAACACGGTCATGAATAGCACTTCTAAACTGTTCTGCTGCAAACAAAACAACGCCAAGGGAACGACCTCTTTCTGCAACATCAAGGACTTGCCGCAAAATAGGAGAGTTCTTCGGAGTTTCCTTGGATGCATACTTGTTAAGTTCATCAATGAAAATAACAATTCTCGAGGGCGGATTTACGCCTTCTTCACCAGAATATTGGCCTAACTGCAAATCATAGATGGTACGGATGGCATCACCAAATACATACGCCTGTTTATCTTCGGAAAGCTTAGCAATATCAATGACATGAACCTCATTTTTTTTAATATACTTTAAGGCATCACCTATTCGAGTTTCGCCATCTTCTTCTCGAATATCTCTTGCAAAAATCTTGTTATCTGTAATACTCTTATTGATTATTCTGTAGAACTTACGCCAACTTGCTACAGGAATTTCCTTATCCTTTCCAGAGGTTTCAGAAGAACATTTTTCTTTTATTGCTTCGAGAAAATCCTGCCAATCACTTACCTGATTGAAACGACCTTGACCAGACATAATATAGCTGATAATAGATTCCATTGTTTGTGTAGAGTCGTCAATATTTGCAAACATCAAGTCAAGGTTTTCTTTATCATACTTATAAATATATTTAAACTTCTTGGCTTTTTTCTTCTTGATATTATCTTCAACCTCTTCTGGTGTCATATATGTATTCCAATGACGTGTTTTCGGGATAGAGTAAGGGTAGTAATACTTAACATTTTTAAATGGTTCCGCCGCCAATCCTAACTTTTCATACTTTTCAAAAGTATCTTTTCGTGCTGCTTCGGGATTTCGTTCATCTGCGAAATCATTTATTTGGTCAATGGCAAGCAAATCCTTTCCTTTAACATTAAAGAGAACAAATGCAACATTATCCTCATCATCGTCTTTGGATTCTTTCTTCATATAGCTGTCTTGAATTGCTTTTAGCAAAAACATAGCATAAGAAGTTTTAGAAGCAAGACCTGAAATACCTGAAATATTTAAATGTGCGCCTTCGGGACCGATGATAAATTTTGAGTTGAGATTGACTGGCAGCGTAACCCTTTCACAACCGCTAGTTCCCTCATACATTTCAATATAACCGCACATCAGCGGGTTACGTATATCATTTAATCCGAGAGCATAGTTGATTTCTTCAGCAGTTGCTAACATAACCTTTGCATTGTTCTGTACGGGAATATAAATATTATTTGTGTTGCAGACCACTTTGGCAGTTACATAGTTCATTCCAACACGAAGTGTGTTCCCTTCAGCACTGACATCACCAAAATCACTTGATATAAAATTTGTCAAAAAACTGGCGGCATCAGTGATATGCGCTATATCCTCAATTACACCATAAGAAAACGAATTGTTGACGTGCTGCACTTTCACAATATCAAATGGGTTCAAGATAAGTTCGGGAGCTGTCCAAAAAGTAAAATCATCAATGGTTGTTGGTTTCTTTTCTGTCGCTAATACACGACCTATAATATTATTAGCCATAATCTATACCCTCCTCAAAATAGATGCAGGAACATCTCTGTACTTATGTATCTGCTTTTAACATAGGACTCAGTTAAAAATACTGGATATAAGTGGTTTGCCCATCGGCGGTCTGTTCCATAGCAAGTAGGATTTCGTTCATTAATGATGTTTGCCGAAATTAAATCTATAACATCGCTATCAATACCATTATCAATTTCTTTATCCATCATTATTTTTTCTACTTTTACGACTCCATCGAATGGTGTCTGCGTTCTTTTTTTATCCCGTAGACGGATATACCATATCCCGAATGGAACATCGCCTAAATATTCTATGTTTTCATACCTTGCAACAGGCGTTCTATGGAAAACTGGTAAATCTGCAATATAATTTGAATTTGGTTTTCCAGTATGGTCAAGACAGCTTTCTGGATTGAAAGATTTTGAAACACCAACAACCCAACTGTAATTATGTTTGATTTTTTGCAGAGTTCGTAAATCCTCCCGTCCAGTTTTCATAATTTTATATTCAAGAGAACCATCTTTCAGCAAATAGGCATCCTGCCCTAACCGTTCGTCCTTAACAAGTTCAGCCACCATCCGTTTTTCTGCTTCAATCATGTAGTCTTGAATTTTTGCAACTGCTAAATTATCAAGCTTTGCATCTGTTGCTCCAGCTTTAGAGGTTGAATATGGTAAGATTGCAGAAAAACGAAGGCCTAATCGTTTTAGCTCATCGCTTTCATTAAGTTTTACGACTTTTGAAGCAAAGTAAGCTGCATCATCCCATCCGTCCGCATTTGCTTTGTCGGGAAGTGCCAATACTAATTCACGATAAAATCGTTCTTTCTGCATACGCTTGTTCTCACGCTTACAGCATCCAATACCAATTTGTCCAGCTACAACGGGAAAAACCTGCTTGTTATATGCAATATCATCAACCTTAAAAACGTGACGGGAGCCATCAAGGAAATATTTAAAAAGAGAGGGTTCCCCAACCTCTTGGAGTTGGTCTGCCAACTGTTTTAAATTTATGGACTTCTTCGGAGAACCAGTTTCCCCAGAATCTTTCCATTTTATTATTTTATTAGGGTCATCGTCATAATCTATGGAAGGCAGACCAATAGAGTCATAGCTATACTTATATGTGTGATAGCTTTTTCCCCTTGTTTCCTTTTCAATAATTTCCATTATTTTAGCCATATGAAACTCCTTCTTTCTGCCATTCATTTACCGAGGAAATCCAACGCTCGGTTAGATTATTATCGGTAACAGCCGCTATAAACGGCTTTGCGAGGAAATTGTTTATCTTCCTCAAAACAATTCCATAATCCTCTGTGTCTATATCAATTTTTCGGCAGAACGCTTTCCATTTCTTTTGCATTGCTTCATCATTTCCAAACCCTATTACCTGTTCGAACTGTCCAACCGTAAAGGCATGTCCCCGGTTTTCAAAGGTCTTTTTTAAAGCCTTGGTAAGCGTAGCACCATCGAAATCAAATCTATTTGCAAGGTAGTAGATGTCATAGTAGTCTTTCATTCTACTGGAGAACTCCATTAGGCTGAGTATTGCATCTATCTTTTCTGCAATCGTTGTTTCGAGTGAATAAGTGTTCACGGTAGGTGCAGGAAAATTATCAAGCTGCGTGGGGATCTTTCGTTTTTCCTGTTTTGGCACAATGACATCACCAACACCGAAGTCAATACTGAACGGTGTTCTGGTATTCTTGATTCGTGCCACAAGGGAAACTCCGATACCAGCATACTTTTTTACAACAGCAATCGGCGCAATTTCTTTGATTTCAAAGCGAACAAAATCATTTCCCGTGGATGTTCTGATGATTTCCTCCAATACAGGCTTCAATTTTTCGGGGGTATTTGGTACTTCCCGAAGAAGGAAATCAACATCCACTGTAACACGGCTGTCAAAGTTGGTAACGGAATAAATAAACAAACCACCTTTGAGAATGAGATTATCAGCGTATCTGGATTTCTCCAAACGACGCAAGAACTCTTCCTGGCAGAAGAGTTGCAGGCAGAGCTGATAAGTTCTGCCGCTTTCAGCGGCTTTGTTTTTCAGTCTTGCAAGCACAGACGCAGCAATATCAGCCATTCAAAAGCACCTCCATTACATTCATGACCTTTGTATAAAGTTTCATTTCCTTTGCATATTTGGAAAGATTTACAAGGTTTTTGTTCTCATCAACAGCATAGGCATTGACCGCTTTATTGAAAATTTCATTGTCCAATTTCGTGCGATATTTGAAACAATCGCAAAGCGTTCGTTCACGGTCATAAACTGCCAAAGAAATGCCATTAAAATTATCTATAGTCTTACCCAAATTAAATAAATTTTTTTGGATAAAGTATGGCTTCAAGGGTATTTCCTGTACCCGTTTTACTGTTCTTGAGGCTGTCCGTGGCACTGCAACTGACCATTTACGAGGAGAAAAATCACTATACCCATAATGAAATAGAGCAGATTCTACGCAGATGATTCCTCTTGGAAGCATTTCTTTTAATAGTTGTTCATCTGTTACAATAGCATTTTGAGGAAGCTGATAAAAGCCGCGGCGGATTCTCTCTATTACACCTTCTTTACAGAGTGTGTCTACTTCATAGTTTTTAATTCCTTCTAAAACAAAGTCTGATGTTTTTGCTATGCCGCCATTATTTAAAATTACTTTTCTTGCAAGTTCCCTTTTATTCAAACAAACACCAACTTTCTGCACGCAAAACAATTTAATTGTATGCTTTTATTATACACCAGTTTACAACTTTTTAATTTTTTGAAAAATAAAATACAAACTCAGTCTCTTTGCGGTATAATTTAAGCGTCTAATCAAAAATCCACACGAAAAGAGATGAGTT
>CAJTDX010000064.1 GCA_910575155.1 Lachnospiraceae bacterium | reverse complement strand
GTTAAAGTGGAAATGTCCATGGGTATTCTCCTTTATCTGGATTTAAAGTTTTGGGAGTGAAATCTAAAAACTCTAACCCTAAGTTTACAGGAGAACGCCAAATTTTTCCTCCAATCTGAACTCTTGAAAATGTAAAAATCCAGATTGGAAAGGCGGCGAACGACAGCCAACAGCGGAAACAGCCCTGCGGCACATTCTGATAAAAAACGACAAAAGAAAAACCACAAAGGCTCTGCGACCTCTACGGTTATAGGAGATACATATTCTGTTAAGTGGAGATTCTACTTCTGGTTTCATGGTGAGAAGTAGCGTTGTAATGGCAGGGATTTTTTTAACTGGCTTCCTGCCAATCCCCGATATGCTATGTATAAGTCAAATCTGCGTTGCATGAGCAGATAGATTACTGCCCGAAAAAAGGACATAAAAAATCCCTCCAAACTGAAAACTGGTCTGGAGGGTAACGTCTATTTATTTAGGCATGGTAAAGCCGCCCACCGAACCTCGTTTTTTTTATTCGGCGGGTAAGTACCACAATGATTTTTTATCAATATCTCTTTCTTCTTTCGTAAATAAAAACTACTGCAATTACCAGCAAACTTAAACCGGAAAGCCATATCTTTGTGGAATAATTGCCTTTTCCCATTGAGAACAAATAGAAAATACTATCCTCTGATACATTCCCCAAAGAATTTAAAAGAAAATATCCGATTGACGCCAAGTAACCTACAATAACAGAATTGCTGAATATAGCTGCTGCAAATCCAAAGCTCCCCAATGCCATTGCGCTTATCACTGTTCCCGCCACATAAGGCACAAAGGGAAATATACAGTTTTCCCATACCATAATTCCAGAGAACAGGCATACCATCAGAATTAGCAGCAGCATTGACATGATGAACCGCAGCAATAAGATTTTCCAATGAGGGATTTTCTTTGTGCAAACTACGTCCTGTATTGCCTTAGACTGTTCTGGGGCAGGCAGCGGAGCTATGAGAAATATTCCTGTTAGTATTACAGCCTGTTCCAAACATTGCGCCGAACGAACCATATCTAAATTTGCAATCCCCCTTAGTAAGGGAATTATCAGCAAATAAGCCGCCGCCAAAATTAAGTTATTTTTTACTGCCAAAAGAAAGTTTGTCCTGCATATGCCCAAAACACTTGTGATAGATATTCGCCGCATTTATTTTTCCTTTCCGCTTAAACTTAAGAACCCATATGGACAGAATGACAAATAGAATACCGATTCCCGCCATAAGCAGCCTGTTCCTGCAAATCATTTGAAATTCATCTTGTATTATTTCATAGCCACGCAATGTATTGTGCCTTATCATTAAAGTCGCTGCTTGCGTGTCCCCTGACAGTCCAGTTACTCCCTTATCAACCATCCACCAAAGGAATTGAATGGCAATCGCAATCGGAGAGTCTGTGAGCAAAGTGAAAAATATTCCGATTGCGGATACCGCCATGACCTCTGGCAGAAGCCACCATAAAATGTATTTGATATACGCAAAATAGTCTACTGAAATACCTTTCCCTGCGCCAAACGATATAAGCGGCACAAGGGATTCAAAACTTAACAGCAAAACAGGCAGGAGAACCATAGTGATACTTGCCAAATATCTTGAAACCACCAGTCTTGCCGAAGATATTTTTTTGCTGTAAATCAATTCTGACGCATTGCCCATACGGTCTTTCATCCATATAAGCACTACCAAAAATATAGGGTACAAGCCTAGTTCCAATCCTATATAATCACAAAATAACCGTGCAAAACCGCCTGTCACTTTATCATTGCTGAATGTCTGGTTATATTCCTCACATGCTTCCTCATAAGTCATTTCAGACATGCCAAAATAGGTAATCATCATTTCGGGGGAGTACTGCGAACCGTTTTCCCCTATAATATTTTCCATTTCCTGCATTAGCTCTTTGAAATGTTCATAAGTGACCTGTGATATAAAATGCTTATATTTATCATCTCCGCTTCCTGTGTCTGCCCTGTTTCCCATCACCGTATTCAAATTTCCATTCTCATCAGCACTCATTGCGTCAAAGGAAATGATTGTGCCTGTGACTGCTGGAAAATAATCTTCTGGCAAATCCTTTAATTGTTCTTCCGTCAATCCCGTTATTTCACAAAGTATTTCAAGTACACGTTTTTGCTCATCATCGCTAAGTGTAATTGCTTTATAGTATCCAAGGGGATATGTAGCGTAACGATTGCTTTCATATTCTGACAGTAACGCCCTTGTAACGCCCATCATGATTGCCGCTGGGTCATCCTCTGAAACTTTACTGCCAAAGTAATCATCTTCCTCGGATGGTTTGGACAGTAATGAGCGTTCAAAACCTATATCTGCCGGGGGAATACCTTTTTCCCAATTGATTTCTGTTTTTGTCACTCCCCGAAAATTCTGGAACCAGCTAAAAACCAAAATAGCGAGAAAGAAATAATAAATCACGCTTGCTGCAATCTTTTTACACTCTTTAAAATATAACTTCATCGTTCTGTCCCTCCCTTAAGTCTGGCTTAACAGATACATATACCCATCTTCCAACGTAGGGGGTTGAAGCACATATTTTTCTTCTGGCTCCACGTCTGACAATACCCTGTACTGTGTGCCTGACTGTGAAGAAATGATATTTAAGACAGCATACTTTTCCTTGATATGTTTATCCTGCTTTTTTGCCGCTGAAATAAGATAAACTTTTCCCTCTGCCTGTCCCGCCAGTTCTTCTGTGCCGCCATTCCATATCATTTTCCCCTTGTTCAATACTCCTATATTTTCACAACACGATTCAACATCCGAAGAAATATGGGTGGAAAGAATCACGATCCTGTCTTCTGCAAATTCACTTAGCAAATTTCGGAAACGAATACGTTCCTCTGGGTCAAGCCCTGCTGTCGGTTCGTCAACAATTAGGATTTGCGGGTTATGTAACAGTGCCTGTGCAATCCCCAGCCGTCTTTTCATTCCACCCGATAAAGCCTTTACTTTCGTCCTCATATCTTCTTTTAGATTTACCTGTTCGAGCAATGCCAATATTCTTTCTCTTCGGATTTTATCTGGAATTTCCGACAGCAGCCCAAGGTAATCCATTGCGCCATAAACACTCATACCTCTGTAAAAGGAAAAATCCTGCGGGAGATAACCTACGATTTCCCGTATTTTACCAGTTTCTTTGATTGGGATACCATTCATACTGATTTCCCCGCCTGACGCTTCCGAAAGCGTCGCCAAAATTCTCATTAGGCTTGTTTTCCCTGCGCCATTCCGCCCAAGAAGCCCGTACATTCCAGAATGGATCGTAACAGATACATTTTCAAGGGCTGTCTTTTTTCCATAGTTTTTGAAAAGATTTCTTATTACAATTTCATTGTTTTTGCCGTATGGCACGTGTGCCCGACTGGGTTTAAAGGTATCCTTTCGAATTTCCATAAATACAAAAACCTCCTTACTTGTGTTGTAAGGAGATTTTATAATAGAAAAGCCAATTTTCCGAAAAGGATATTAAAAACTTTTTAATTTGGCGGTTACACATGCCCCCTTTTCTTTCCGATTTCCGACATACAATAAACCGCCATGTTTTTCACAAAGTATCTTACATACGCTTAAGCCTATACCAAAATGCTGTTTTTCCTTATCATTGCTGTAAAATACAGTGGTTGCTTTTTCCAAATCTGCCGCTGAAAAACCTTTCCCGTCATCCTTTACGGTAAGAATGAGAAAATCTTTTTTGTGTGAAAGATTTATGCTTACTTGTTTTTCTGTATATCTTAGTGCGTTCTGCAGGAGATTTTCTAAAATCCGAAAAAACACGCCCTTATCTATTTGAATTTTATCCACCGTAATATCGTTTGAAATAATGATTTCTTTATCTCCCGCAAGCTGCCGCACATTACTTCTTAATTCATTCAATAATAGTTTCACATTTTCAGACCGTTTTTCAATTTCAATATTTTCAATCTTCTCAATATCCCGAACGCTCTCCACATATAGCTCCAAACGGTTTACCGCTCCCTGCATAGATGATACCGTATCGAAAAGCATATCTTCCGTAAGCTTATCCTGTGGGATATTTTTCTCTAAATAGTCTAAATATCCTTTGAGGACGGTAATCGGCGTTCTTAAATCATGGGATACCGAAGCATTCAATAATTTCCTTTGTTCTAAGGATTCCCACAACGCTTTGTGTTTTTGCCGAAGCTCCCTGCGCATTTTTTCCATAGAACAGCATAAACGCCCTAACTCATCATTACCGTCATATTCAATGTGAAAGTCAAGATTATCTTCCTGTATTCTTTCCACGCCATTCTGTAACTGTGCGATAGGCTCCCGAAGCTTCTTTCGGTAATATACCGCAGCAGCCGCCCCAATCCCGACAGCAATATAAAAAACAGGCAGACCAACCATAGCAGCGTAAGAGCCATAATAGGCGACAGTATCCCATGTGCTTAAAGGCTGCCATGTGATATTGTTGTTATCAATATCCAAAATATAATTGCCTGTGTTCTCATCTACCTGAAAATCAGGGGAATTTATCGTCATATACCGTTTCTTTAATATTTCATGCTGCACTTGGTTTGCCGCAAAGATAGTGACAGACGATAACAGGGCAGTCACACATATCGTAATGAAAAAAGTAACTGCCATAGATGTCTTAAGCGACTTTGTTTTTATTTTGCCCATTTATAACCAACTCCCCATACTGTTTCAATATAGTTTTTATCCGTATAAACTGACAGCTTATTCCGTATCTTTCGGATATGTTCTTTCACTACAATGCTGTCGCCCTCGCCATGATATCCCCAAAGTTTTTCATAGATGGTTTCCCTGTCAAAAACCATACCTGCATTTTGGGAAAGAAAACGGATAATCTCAAATTCTTTATTTGAGAAGTCCAACTGTTCCTTACCATAAAATACCGTTCGGCTATTGTAATCAATAATCAATTCCTCATCAAACCTTAGATTTTCTGCCGTGCCTTTTCTTTCTTCACGCCGAAGGTGCGCCGAAATTCTTGCCAATAATTCATCCATGCGAAAAGGTTTCGTAATATAATCATCCCCGCCGACAGACAGCCCTTTTATCACATCCCGTTCCGTTACTCGTGCTGTCAAAAAAATAATCGGGCAGGATATATGCCCTCGGATAAGCTGGCACAACTCCAGCCCATCCATTTCTGGCATATTGATATCCAACAATATAATATCTGGTATTACGTTTAATAATTCTAACGCTTTTTTTGCATTTTCCGCCGTATATACGGAAAATTCTTCTCTTAAACATTTTTCCATCATGGATAATATCATTTCTTCATCATCAATAATCAGTATCTTGTATTTCATAGGCAATGCTCCTTATCAGTTAATCCCTTTATTGTAGCCGATAAAAGACAAATTTTCGACAATCTCATGCCAAGTGATTATAATTATACCCGTTATCTCCATTGCTATCAACAGCATTGCATACGGGCGGCAGAAATCACTTTCTACCGCCCGTGTTGTTATCCAGCACCCTAGGTGCTCCAGATCTTTCTTATATTCGTCAAATTAAATGAAGGTACTGGCTCATATATTCTGATGTATTTTACAGCAGAGTGTTTGAACCAGTACCTTCTTGTGTTATCATATCAAAGTTACAAGAATAGCAGGTATCCCACCGACCAAAGTTTGATACCCGCTATCAAAACAATCCTCACAGTGCAGCATCTTTCAATGTAACACTGCAAGCAACACCTTTATGATAACAATTACGGTACCTTTTGACAATCCACTCGATCAAAAAACTTATGAAAATATCATCAACACCTTACAGTTTCACCAGCTACAGTGTACCTGTGGCCATTCTGGCTGCTTAACTATCCATGGTTATTACACCCGCTCTCTCAAAAAAGACGATTCCGGGATCTCTTTATCTATCTGTCGCGTCAGATGCTCTCACTGCGGCAGGACTCATGCTTTACTTCCTTCTTTACTTGTTCCTTACTCCCAGGTATCCCTGCAGGATCAGATTTCTTTCATCTCTGACTATGAGGCTTCTGGAGATTATGAGAAAATCATGTCTGGCACTCTCTCCGTTGATGAAAATCTCATTGCATCCATCATCAAACGATATGTGAAGCACTGGATGCAGAAGGTCCGTTCCTTCCGTATTGGATTATCTTTCTCGCCCCGTCTCGTAATGCAGTGTTTTGCTTTTTTCGGGAACCAGTTCATGCAGATAAGGCAGACTCCAAATATTCTGTTTCTAACACCCACATAGCCTTACAGGAAAACGCTTCTGCTTCCTCTTATACTTAAGAAAAAACGAAAGAGAGGACTTTAAATGAAACAGGAATTAGCACAGGATATCGCTTTAATGCGTTATTCCATGATCTCACCGCTGATTGTCGGTCTCCCGGATGAGTACAAATCCAAGGAAGCTTACTTTCGTGCGGCTTCTGCACGTGGTGCACTCCATCCAAACGGATCCTTCATCCATCCGGCGCCGACATCCATCAAACGCTGGTACCAGCACTACCAAAAGAATGGGTTTGACGGGCTGCTTCCTTCCAGCCGCAGCGATGAAGGTACTTCTCGAAAGATCCATCCGGATCTTGAGGAACAGATCAGATATCTGAAAACGAACTATCCACGCATGTCCGCGGCAGCCATCTTCCGTCAGCTATGCGACAACGGTTCTGTCAACCGTAATGAATTATCAGAATCCACGGTGAACCGTTTCCTTAACAGCCTTGCTCGAAAAGAAAGGACAACGAACAATCAGGACATGAGACGCTATGAACGTGCCCATGCCAATGAGGTCTGGTGTGGAGACAGCAGCGTTGGCCCTTATCTGAAAACAGAAGATGGCAGAAAGCATAAGGTTTATGTGATTGCACTTATTGATGATGCCAGCTGCTACATCGTTGGCATTGATGTCTTTTTCAATGATAACTTTGCAAACCTTATGTCTGTCATGAAATCTGCTGTTGCAAAGTTTGGCGTTCCGAAATTATTCAACTTCGATAATGGCAGTTCCTACAAGAATAAACAGATGGACCTGCTTGCTGCCCGTATCGGGTCTACGGTTCATTATGACCAGCCATATACACCAACCCATAAGGCCAAGGTGGAGCGTTGGTTTCGTACCATGAAAGATCAGTGGATGGCAGGCCTTGACATGCGGGATTTCCATACCCTTGAGGAGCTTCGAGGAAGCCTGTACACGTATGTCAATCAGTATAACCAGAAGATCCACTCTTCCCTGAATGGAAAGAGTCCGCAGGAACGCTACTTTAGCGAGCCGGACTGCTTCCACCGCTTACCCGAAGATAAGATCGATCAGTTATTCTTACTGGAGTTAGAGCGTCGTGTTTCCATTGACTGTGTGGTTACGATTGATCACATCGAGTATGAGGTCGATTACCGTTTTGCAAAACAAAGGATCAAACTCCGTTATTCTCCTAATATGGAGTTCATCTACGTTGTAGAAGCAGATGGTACGCTTACCCCCATCCGTCTTCTTAATAAGATCGAAAATGCAGATATCAAGCGTGAAAAGCCACGTCTTTATGGAGGTGATGACTAATGGATTATACGGTCCGCTATGGTTTGGAATTCAACCCATTTTTAAAGAACTCCAAGGAAATCTTTGTATCAACGGATGAATCAAAAGAAGTTTTGTTCCGCCTGAACTATCTTGCAAAAACAAAAGGCTTCGGCCTGCTCACCGGCAGTCCCGGCCGTGGAAAAACAACTGCCATCAGAGCCTGGAGACAGGGATTAAACAACTCGCAATACAAAGTGGTCTATACCTGTTTTTCCACCTTTAGCCCCAATGATTTCTATCGGGATCTTGCTGCCGAATTGGGGGCACAGGCCCACTATTGGAAACCGGACAACTTCCGTGCAATCCAGGAAGAACTTACCAGACTTTCTGTTGAAAAAAGGAAAACGCCTGTTATCATCATTGATGAGGCGAACTACATCAGTTCCGCTATCCTGAATGACTTCAAGCTTTTATTTAATTTTGAGATGGATTCCAGGGATCGTGCTGTAGTTCTGCTGTCTGGGCTTGCATCTTTAAATGCAACACTTCGTCTTAGTGTCCATGAACCATTCCGTCAAAGGATCATCATGAACTATGAGATCCCTGCATTTACCAAGGAAGAAGGACGATCCTATATCCTGGAAAAGCTTCAGGGCGCTGGCGCTGCCAGAGCAATTTTTGAAGATGCTGCACTGGAAGCCATCCTAAATGCATCCGATGGAACCCCGCGTGTCATCAACAATCTATGCAACAGTTGTCTTCTGATCGGAGACTCCAGGAAGAGTAACATGATCACAGCAGAAATCTTCATGCAGGCAATCAACAATAATGAGATTTAGCAGAAAAAGCAGGGCAACCTGCTTTTTCTGCTTTTCTCTGATCTCTTAATTTGGCTCAATCTTTATGACGATCAAATAGCTTGCCAATGTTGGTGCAGGCAATCTGCTAATACGTGGCACACAAAGCTAAAATCAGGCGCATCTAATCTGCATGGAGCTGGTGCATCTAATTTGCAGGACAACAGCATGGCTCGGTGTGCAGTCCTCTAACTGCATGGTGTCAAGCAGGATTGTCTGTTGCTCTTTCGGCAGGTAGGACAACTCTACCGCTGGACGTATGGCGATTTTACCGCTGTCAACCATATCCAGTATCGGTGTAATTAGCTCGGTTAAACGGATATAGCGGCGAATTTGGTCTTGGCTTTCGCCTACCTGCTCCCCTAATAGCTGTCTTGACGTTTTTCCTTTCAAATCCTGTGCCACTGGCACAGAATTTTTACCTGGTCTGCCCGCCTGCCTTTTCATTGCATCCAGTTTCATCTTATAGGCAAATGCTTTTTCTGATGGTAGTATCTGCTCCCTTTGCAGGTTGGAATCCACCATAATCAATACCGCTTCATCATCTGTCAAGTTACGAACAATGCAGGGTATCTCTTTTTTCTCTGCCAGCTCGCTCGCCATTTTACGCCTGTGTCCAGCTATCATTTCATAACCGCCCTCCGGCTTTTCCCTGACAAGGGCAGGCACCAGAACGCCATACTGCTTTACGCTCTCCGCCATATCCGCCATGCTTTCGTCCATCTTCACTTTAAACGGGTGGTTGGGAAAATCGCTGATTTCCTCCAATGGGATTTCCCTGACGGATTCCCGGCTTTCGTTGTCCCGTTCCTCCTGCGTGCTGAACAGGTCAGCGGCTGAGGGAAGCGGCATTTTTATCTCTTTCGCCACTGCGTATCACCTCCCTCGTAAATGCTCCATACGCCTTTGCCGCCGCACCGTTCCTGTCATAGCTGTAAATGCTCTGCCCTGCGGCGCTGGTTTCCGCCGCTTTCACCGCAACGGGGATGACCGTCTGGTACACTTTGATTACCCTCCCATAATTCTGCCTTAGATTGTCGGCTGTGGCACGGGTAAGGTTTGTCCGCATATCTGCCAGCGTCAATAACACGCCATCTACCTTTAGTCCGGGGTTAATCTGCCTCTGTACCTTTCCTATGGTTTTCATAAGCTGTGTCATTCCCTTTAAGGGAAGATAATGCGCCTGAACCGGGACAATCACGCTGTCTGCCGCCGCAAGCGCATTGATGGTGAGCATACCCAAGCTCGGCATACAGTCAATCAGGATATAGTCATAATCCTTTTTCAACCCGCTAAGATAGGATTTCATGGTGAACTCCCTGCTCATGGCGTTTACAAGCATGATTTCCATGCCTGACAGCTCGATATTCGCCGGAATCAGGTCTACACCCTCGTCATGGTGTAAAATCCCTTCGCCCACTTCCATCGGTTCGTCACGGATAATCTTTTCCATCTGCGTTGCCAGCGTGACAGAAAGATTGTCCTGGTCTGCCCAACCCAAAGAGGTTGTCAAATCCCCCTGCGGATCGGCGTCCACAAGCAGCACCCTCTTTCCCTCGTTTGCAAGCCCTATCCCTAAGTTTACGGCAGTCGTGGTCTTGCCGACATTATGTGAAGCTTCACATAACGTCGGTTATGAAAAGCTATACATTATGCAAAGTTAATGATAGAAATCCTTATAAATAAAGGATTCTTTAGTTGATTTACTTTCCATAATCCATCAAG
>CAJTDX010000063.1 GCA_910575155.1 Lachnospiraceae bacterium | reverse complement strand
AGCTCCTGTAGTTGCCGTATAAGTTTTCCAGTTAGGTTCAAAAAAACCATTAAAGTTTGTATAGGGGTAGTCTGCGCTTTTTTGGCCACTCAGAAGTTAATGTTTCACAGTAATAAAAAACAATGATCGCACTGCGGCGGAAAAGAAAGGAGCAACCCGATTTGAATACTGTTCAAAAACCTGTAAATATCTGGAAGCTGGCTATGACCGCCATGCTCTCTGCAATTGCTTTTTTACTGATGTTTCTGGAGTTTTCGGTTCCGGTGATGCCGCCGTTTATTAAAATGGATTTCTCAGAACTCCCGGCTCTGCTGGGGGCGTTTGCCGTAGGGCCGGTGAGCGGCGTAATGATCTGTCTGATTAAGAATCTTATGCATCTTCTGATGTCCACAAGCGGAGGCGTGGGGGAACTGTCCAATTTTCTTCTGGGAGCCTGTTTTGTGTTTCCGGCAGGACTGGTCTATCAGAAATGGAAGGGCAAAAAGAGCGCCGTACTGGGAGCGTCGGCAGGCGCGGCCCTGATGGCGGCGGTCAGCATTTTTTCCAATTATTTCATCGTATATCCATTTTATTATAATTTTATGTCAAAAGAGGCGGTATTGCAGGCGTATCAGGCGATTCTGCCGGGGGTAAAGAATATTCTGGAATGTCTGATAGTATTTAACGCGCCGTTTACCCTGGTGAAAGGACTGCTCTGCGTGGCGGCAACCACATTTATTTACAAGCCGCTTTCACCGTTTTTAAAAGGAAGCGTCCGTAACAGGTGATTTCTTAAAGGATACAATGAATGTTTTGCAGACAGGAGGAACGCGATGGAAGCCGACAGGAATACAAAGGAACAATATATGCGCATGGCGCTTGAACTGGCTGAGAAGGGTGAGGGAAAAGTCTCTCCTAACCCTATGGTGGGCTGCGTAGTGGTAAAAGAAGGCAGGGTGATTGCCAGTGGATATCATCAATATTACGGCAATTACCATGCAGAACGCAGCGCCTTAATGCATTGTGAGCAGGACACGGAGGGCGCAGAGCTTTATGTGAATCTGGAGCCTTGCTGTCATCACGGCAAGACGCCGCCCTGTACCGAAATTATCCTGGAAAAAAAGATAAAAAAGGTCTGCGTGGGATGTCTGGATCCCAACCCCAGGGTGGCGGGAAACGGAATCAGGATACTGCAGGAACACGGCGTGGAGGTGGAAACCGGGATTCTGGAGGAGGAGTGCAGAGCAATTAATGAAGTGTTTTTTCACTATATGACAAAAAAGACGCCTTTTACGGCGATGAAGTATGCAATGACTCTGGACGGCAAAATAGCCTGCGAGACAGGAGATTCCAAATGGGTCACGGGCAGCGAAGCGAGAGCGCAGGTGCAGCGTCTGCGCAGCCGTTACCGCGGGATTATGGCGGGCATCGGAACCGTATTAAAAGACGATCCTCTGCTGAACTGCAGAATCGAAGGGGGAAAAGATCCCGTGCGGATCATCTGCGACGCCAGACTCCGGATTCCGGTAAACAGCCAGATTGTCAGGACCGCCGCAGAAATTGAGACCATAGTGGCGTGGAATCCAAGGGCAGCGGAAACATACTACCGTGAATCCGGACAGGGAATGAAAGCGCTGCAGAAAATGCGGGAGGATTTGCAGGAAAGAGGGATTCGGCTTCTGGAAATTCCGCTGGAATCAACAGGCGCGAATCCGGGATTAGACTTAAAACAGCTTTTTGCAAAACTGGGAGAACAGGCGGTAGACAGCGTTCTCTTAGAGGGCGGTGGAACCTTAAACGCTTCCGCGCTCCGGGAGCGTCTCGTGCAGAGAGTCTACGCCTTTGTCGCGCCTAAACTGGTGGCGGGCGCTGCGGCAAAATCCCCGGTAGAAGGGAAAGGGATTTGCCGGATGAAGGACGCGGTAAAACTGACAAAGACAGAGATCACTTCTTTTGGAGAAGATTTCTGTATTACGGGCAGAATTGGAGAGGAGGAGCTATGTTTACCGGAATCATAGAAGAGACAGGCACGTTGTGTGAAATGAAAAAAGGAACCGTGTCGGCCCAGGTGAGAATCCGCTGTCAGAAGGTTCTCAAAGGAACAAAAGTCGGCGACAGCATTGCCGTCAATGGGATTTGCCTGACTGTGACTTCCCTGGCAGAAGACGGGTTTACCGCCGACGTTATGGCGGAAACTATGAGGCGCAGCAGCCTGTCAGAGCTTAAAATGCCAGGTCTTGTGAATCTGGAGCGCGCCATGGCGGCGGACGGCAGGTTCGGCGGACATATCGTCTCCGGGCATATTGACGGCACAGGACAGATTACCATGATCCGCCAGGAGGAAAATGCAGTCTGGTATACGATCGCTGCAAAGGAACATCTGCTGCGCTATATTGTAGAAAAAGGCTCCGTGGCCCTGGATGGCATCAGCCTCACAGTGGCTGAGGTAAATGAAAAAGAATTTCAGGTGTCGGTAATTCCCCATACCCGCCAGGAAACCGCGCTCGCCCAGAAGCGTCCGGGAAGTATGATAAATATTGAGTGTGACATGATCGGGAAATATGTGGAAAAATTATTGTCCGGGGAGGACGGCAGGAGCCGCAAAAGCAGGATTACGGAGAGCTTTTTGATGGAACATGGATTTTGCTGAGAAAGGAAGAATGAAAATGAGCAGGAAGACAGATACGGTAGAACAGGCGTTAGAGGATATCCGCCAGGGAAAGATTGTGATGGTGATTGACGATCCCGACCGGGAAAACGAAGGGGATTTTATCTGTGCGGCAGAGTTTGCCACGCCTGAAAATATTAATTTTATGGCTACGCATGGAAAAGGACTGATTTGTATGCCTATGGACAAAGAGCTTTGCAGCCAGCTGGGGTTAAAGCAGATGGTGGAACAGAATACAGATAATCACCAGACGGCTTTTACCGTATCCATTGACGGCATTGATACGGATACGGGAATTTCGGCGTTTGAGCGTTCAGAAACGGCTTTGCTTGCGGTAAAAGACGGCGCCAGACCGGAAGATTTCCGCAGGCCGGGGCATATGTTTCCCTTAGAGGCCAGAGAGGGAGGCGTGTTAAAGCGCACCGGGCATACGGAAGCAACGGTAGATCTTGCCATGCTTGCAGGTTTAAAGCCCTGCGGGCTTTGCTGTGAAATTATGCGCGAGGACGGGACCATGATGCGTACCACCGAGCTTCTTGCGTTTGCGGAAAAATTTGAAATGACCGTGATTACAGTGGCAGACCTGGTGCGTTACCGGATGGACAGAGACAGTCTGGTGCAGCAGGAGGCACATGCGAAAATGCCTACGAAATATGGAGAATTTGAGATCTACGGTTATGTGAATAAGCTAAACGGGGAACATCACGTAGCGCTGACAATGGGGCCGGTGGCAGATGGCAGGCCGGTATTGTGCCGGGTACATTCCGAATGCCTGACGGGGGACGTATTTGGTTCTGCGCGCTGTGACTGCGGAGAACAATTGGACGCAGCCATGAAAGCCATTGCGGACGAAGGCAGAGGGATTCTCTTGTATATGCGACAGGAAGGCAGAGGAATCGGCCTTATCAATAAACTCAAAGCCTATGAGCTTCAGGAACAGGGCTTTGACACGGTGGAGGCAAATGAACAGCTGGGCTTTGCTCCGGATTTGCGCGATTATGGGATTGGGGCGCAGATTCTTCATGATCTGGGAGCGGAAAAGCTCAGGCTGCTGACAAATAATCCCAAAAAGATTACAGGGCTTTCCGGCTATGGCATTTCCATTGAGGAGCGCGTGCCCATTCAGATGCCGGCAAAAAATACGGATGTATTCTACCTTAAGACCAAACAAAGTAAAATGCATCATATGACAAATTATTAAATAGAATTGCGAAAAGGAGAACTGAGATGAAAGTATTAGAAGGAAATGTAGTGGCAAACGGAGTGAAAGTTGGAATTGTGGCCTCAAGGTTTAATGAATTTATTGTGTCCAAACTGGTAGGGGGCGCTCAGGACGCGTTTTTGCGCCATGGAGTGAAAGACGATGATATTACGCTGGCGTGGGTGCCGGGAGCTTTTGAGATTCCGCTGACGGCGCAGAAAATGGCAGAGTCCGGGAAATATGACGCCGTTGTCTGCCTGGGAGCTGTGATCAAAGGCGCAACTTCCCATTACGATTACGTGTGCGCTGAGGTCAGTAAAGGCGTGGCGTCCGTAGGGCTGAAAACAGAAGTTCCGGTTATTTTCGGCGTAGTCACCACAGATAATATTGAGCAGGCCATCGAGCGCGCCGGGACAAAAGCGGGAAATAAAGGCTATGATGCGGCGTGTACGGCGATTGAGATGGTAAATCTTTTAAACAGCATGAAAACGGAAAGGCGCCAGGAGAATGGAATATCAGGAAACCGATTTGGTCAGAATAGCAAAAAGAGAAAATAACAATAAAAGGAGTTATCTGGTGGTAAATCCCCTGCAGGGCAAGCATATCCCGGTAAGCCCCGGGCAGGCGTTGAAGATGATGGACGCCCTCGCCGCAAAGGTGCGCCTTGCTTATCCTGAAGAGCGGCTTTTGCTGGTGGGATTTGCGGAGACGGCTACCGCCATTGGGGCGAGACTGGCTGTGACGCTGGATAGCGGGTATATCCAGACCACCAGAGAGCAGATTCCCGGCGCGGAGTATCTCTGTTTTACAGAATCCCACAGCCATGCCACGGAACAGAAACTGGTAAAGAATGACCTGGATGAACATCTTTGCCGTTTTGACCGTATAGTGTTTGTGGAAGATGAAGTGACGACCGGAAATACCATACTTAAGATTGTGAAAATTCTGCAGAAAACCTATCCCGGAGAAATCCGGTTTTCCGTGGCGTCGTTGTTAAACGGAATGGACAAAGAAGCGTTTTTAAGGTATGAGGAGAACGGCATTTCTCTGCATTATCTGCTGAAAACCGATCACAGCGCCTATGACGCCCGAACGGAGCGTTTCCGCGGGGACGGAACTTATTGTTCTTTTGGCAGCGTGGAAGATACCGCAAAAAATAGAAAAGAAATATATTTGCCGGGGTATCAGAATGCCAGACGGCTTGTGCAGGGGGGCGCTTATGGAAAAGCCTGCGAAAAGATTTTTAAGCAGATGCAGGAGCAATGTCCGCTGGCGGAAGGGAAAAGCTGCCTTGTTCTGGGAACGGAAGAATTTATGTATCCGGCGCTGTTTATGGCGGCCAGACTGGAAGAAACAGGCTGTAAGGTGCGCTTCCATGCGACTACCAGAAGTCCCATTGAGGTAAGCAGGGAGGAGGAATATCCTCTGCATGTCAGGTATGAACTGCCAAGCTTCTATGAGCCGGGGCGCAGGACGTTTGTGTACGACCTGGAAGCTTACGACCAGGTACGAATCGTAAGCGACGCACAAGGGAGCTGCCAGAAAGGAACAGCGGCCCTGGCGGCGGCCCTGGAATCTGTGGGAAATAAAAATATTATATTGTGCAGGTGGTGTGAACATGCGAAGCTCGTATAAAAAAGAAGATGTGATTTTACTGTTGAAAGACATCACCGGACTGGTAAAGCCCCAGTCTACGCAGGAGCGGGAGCGTCTCATACAGTCCGGAAGGCATTACTGTGAAATGCTTCCCATCGAGTATGTCCCCAGCGAGAAGTATATGCAGGTTTATCAGGAGGCGTTAAAAAATTATGCGGCCTCCACGGCCCGGGCAGTCTGCAGATTGGGAGATTTGGCGGTGCGTCAAAGAGGAGCGGACTTTGTTTTGGTTTCTCTGGCAAGAGCCGGGATTCCCATAGGCATCCTGCTGAAGCGTTATATTTTCCGGAAATATGGCATAAAGGCAGACCATTATTCGATTTCCATTATCAGAGGCAGAGGCATCGACAGAAACGCCATGAAATTTCTGCTGGAACGTTATGCGCCCAAACAGCTTCTTTTTGTAGACGGCTGGATTGGCAAAGGGGCCATTTTAACGGAATTAAGAAAAGAGCTTGCAGATTATCCCGGTGTTTCGCCCGAGCTGGCGGTGGCGGCTGATCCGGCCTGGGTGACAGATCTGTGCGGGACGCATGAAGATATACTGATTCCCAGTTCCTGTCTGAACAGCACAGTTTCCGGTCTGGTGAGCCGCACGTTTCTGCGGGAAGATATTATCGGTCCCGGGGATTTTCATGGGGCCGTGTATTATGAAGAACTGAAAGATGAAGATTTATCCTATGCGTTTATTCACGCCATCGAACGGGAATTTTGTGAAGCAGAGACAACGGAGGAGTCTCTGAGAGGAATACAGAAACCGTTTACAGCGCTATCCGCCGCAGACAAGACAGGTCTTGGAGAAGTGAAACGTCTGGCGGAGGAATTTGGCGTTGCAGATCTGAATCTGATAAAACCAGGCATAGGAGAGACGACCCGCGTGCTGCTCCGCAGACTTCCCTGGAAAATCCTGATAGCGGAAGGCGGGGCAAAAGATCCCTCCCTGGCGCATGTGCTCCGCCTGGCGCAGGAGAAGGGCGTTCCGGCAGAAGAGCATCCGCTGTTTCACTATAAAGCGTGCGGAATCATTAAAAAACTCGCCGATGCATAAAAATTAAATTTTTTCACACCTTCTTTTTGGCTCTCTATTTTGTACACAAAAAGAGAGGAAAAAAGAAAATGAAGATGATAGTATTACTCCGGAGGTTAAATATCACAGTTTTTACTTGCTTGAATTTCCGCGATATTTAACTGCCGGAGTAATATGACATGAGGAGGGAGACAATCGTATGGAATGGATTGAACGATTAAACAAAGCAATGACTTATATTGAGGAACATCTTGACCAGGAAATTGACTATGCCCGGCTTGGAACGATTGCCTGTTGTTCCCAGTACCATTTTCAGAGAATGTTTACCTATATGGCGGGAATTTCCCTGTCCGAATATATCCGCAGAAGAAGGATGTCCCTGGCGGCGGTGGATCTGCAAAACAGCGGCGCAAAGATTATCGAGATTGCGTTAAAATATGGCTACAGCTCTCCTACGGCATTTAACCGGGCGTTCCAGGGCGTGCATCAGATTCCCCCTTCTGCGGTGAGAAATCAGGGAGTTTCTCTGAAATCGTTCCCTCCGTTGTCGTTTAAAATTATCATTCAGGGAGGTCAGGAAATGAATTATCGGATTGAGACAAAAGATGAGTTCCGCATTATCGGAATCTCTTCGCCGCTTCAGCAGGACCTGGAGCAGAATTTTGCAGTTGTACCGCAGATGTGGGCGAAAGCCGCGGGCGATGGCGCCATTGAGAAACTGGCGGCCATGATGGACAGGCAGCCCATGGGACTTCTGGGAGTCAGCGCGTGTAATGAGGCGGAACAGTGGAAGTATTTTATTGCTGTTTCCAGTTCAAAGAGCGATGATGCTTTTGAGGAGTATACCGTTCCGGCAGGAACCTGGGCAATTTTTCCCGGAGAGGGAACGAATCATTCTGTCCAGGAGCTGGAGAAACGGATTGTTACGGAGTGGCTTCCCACATCCGGATACGAATATGCCAATGCGCCGGATATAGAAGTATACTTAAATGCCGATCCCCAAAATGCAAAATATGAGGTGTGGATTCCGGTATGTAAGAAGTCTGACTGAGTTTGGTTTGGAAGACAGATGCGGCAAAAACTATTGTATAGTAAATATGTAGGCGTTTCACTTGCAGTAATGCTGATATAAATCATATATTTTTTGCCGCATCAGCCCGGTAAGTTCCGCGGGTTCTAAGACCGTCGCGCTGGTTCCAAGGGACAGGAAATAGGCGGCCGCCCATTCCAAAGTATCATACGGTATTTTCATGTCGATCATGCCATCCCCCGCCGGGGATTTTTTTAATCCGCCTGCCAGCAAAGGTTCCGTTTCACAGCGTTTCACGCCTGCCTTTGTCAGTTGCACTTTTATGCGGCAGTCATTTTTCACCTCTGTTTTTTCAAGATATTCCTGAACAGACGCAGGGAGGGGGAGGTTCCCTTTTGGACAGGGTTTTTCCTCTATAATTTCTTTGATGCGGTCAACCCGGAATACTCTGATCTGGTTTGTCGTCGTACAATAGGCGGGGCAGTACCAAAGTCCGTTCATAGCGTATAATCCAATTGGTATAATGGTGCGCGTACTTTCAGAATGTGCTGACGAATAGCGTATGGTTGCGGCATGACGGTTTACAACGACAAGAAACATGGATTTGAGCAAGGGAGAATCGCAATGTCTGTCCGGAATCCAGAACAGTACTTTATTTTGAATCTGAGTAATACTGTTCTGTACGTCCAGGGGAAGACAATTTAAAAATTTTTTCAGGACGGATATGGTTTCCTGTTCAAAAGGCAGGTCGCGGTAATACTGCAAAGCCTGACAGGCAAAAAATATAGCTTTTGCCTCGTTTTCTGAAAAAGCTATGGGAGGCAGAATGCGTTCTTTTAAAATATGGTATCCGCCCGCTGCCCCCACTTCAGAGTAAAGAGGGAAACCGGCCTGCTCCAATTCCTGCAGATCGCGCAGGATGGTTCTTTTGGATACGGAAAATTCATCCGCCAGCTCGCCTGCGGTAAAATGCTTTTTGGCGTTTATGGTTATCATCATTTCGATCAGCCGTTCTGCTTTTGACATTTAAAATTCCTCCCAAATAGTGACAGTTTTTGTCATGATTCTATGATAAACTATTTATGTCTACAATGCAAGATCGCGCGACAGCAGCGGACAGTAAAAAGTAAAGGAGAAAGACGTATGGAAAAATTGATGTACATGATGATGATTGAGAAAAGCAAGACCTACAATAAAATGACAAAACAGGCGGTAATGGAGCATGTTGAGAACATAAGAAAGCTGGACGATGAAGGAAAACTGGAAATCTGCGGAGTGTTTAAAGGATATCCGGGAATGGCGGGGATGTATATCCTGAACACAAAGAGTCGTGAAGAGGCGGAGGAAATTTGCAGGACAGAGCCGTTGGTGACAGCAGGATATGCAACTTATAAATTAGTCGGCTTCCAGCCTGCAAACCGGGAAAATAATTACTTGCTGTAATTGCAGAATATTTAATTTTTGAAAAAAAGAAAATTAACTTACGATTTAGTGTTTTGTGCCGAAAATTTCAGCAAGCATGACCGTTTTCTCAGCCCAATGGTAATGCGTTTTATATTCGTTCATTCGTTCTTTTTTAACGCTGCCGGCAACCAGGGCGTTACGGTCAGGGTTCCAGCCGAGAATGGCTCTGGCGTCTTTGAGGTCGTCTTCCGGTACCTGAAAGGCGGCGTTGACGACAGGAATCTGGCGGGGATGAATCACAGTTTTTCCGACAAATCCGCATAATCTGTCCTGTTCAAGCTCAGCCGCCAGTCCTTCTTTCCAGTTCACACCATTGTAGTACTCCCAGACGGGTCCGGAAATTACATAATCCATGCCGAATACCGTTACAATGTCAGAGAAAATATTGGCAATGGGGCGCAGATTATGGATTGATTCAGTGCTGCGTCTCCGGAATCCGAAGATATGGCACAAATCGTTGCCGCCTACCCGGATATTCAGCACCAGATCAGACACGGCGTCCAGTTTATCCTTTAAGGAATATAAAATAGAATAGCGGTTGTTAAGGTTTACAATATCAGGACTTTCAAAGATAGGCATCATATATAACTGTTTGGAGGCAATCTCATTGGCTTTTTTCATAGCTTCTATGTAGTTTTCTGCATTTGCAGAAGAAAACTTTGGGATAATAAAGCCGCATAAAAGAGAAGCAGTCTGTGCAAGCCGCTCTAATAAGGGCAGAATTTGCTGAGGGCGCCGTACCCGCACAAAAATTTTAGGCAGATAAAAAGATTCGTTCAGGCTTTGTTCATATATTTTATGCAGCGAAGAGATCAGGATTTGTTCCGCTTCCAAAACGCATTGGTCCGGGATGGTATCTTCCAGACAAAGGGCAAGTGAGAACTGTCTGCCGAATTTTTCGGAAGTTATAGATGATACAATACCTTCGTTATTGGCAGGACAGTAGAGAAGAGCGCCAACACTGTAGTACAGCATGGAATTTTTCATAAGAATAAAGCTCCTTTTTATAGATTTCACTATTATCGAGTATATCAAAGGGAGCGGGAGAAATCAAGGCTGATGCGGCTTGAGTTTCCGCAGTTCTATCCACAGCCGCCAGATTTTATCGGTACTATAATAAACAACTTTCAAAAAATGCCAAAAATATAAGGAATCCTGTTCCTTTTTGATGTAAACTTATGTCACCATAACAAAACCATACTAAACAAAAAAGAAGGAGGATTCCCTGTGGTTAATTTTACATCAAATACGTATCAAATGAAACGGGAAATTTTGTCTTTTTCCAATAAAATTTCCAAAAAACTTCCCAAACCGGAAAGAAAGTTTATTGCAGACATGAATTACGGTATTCTCGCTTCCAGAAGCTGTCTTCTTACCGACATCGTTGACCAGTTACATGAACCGGCAAGAAAAATCAATATCGTTGACCGCCTTTCCAGGCATCTTGCAAAAGGCACTCCAAAAGATGCTCTCATATCTTACCTGACACAAGTAAAAAAATGGTGCCCTGATCAGCCGGTCATCCATATCGATGACAGTGACGTTGTCAAACCTGAAGGTTACAAATT
>CAJTDX010000062.1 GCA_910575155.1 Lachnospiraceae bacterium | reverse complement strand
CAGCGTAGCAGTTTCGGTGGGGAATCCCACCGCTATGTATATGAAAAGGATTTTCATGGGGAAGTCGGTGGCGTGGCTTTTACGGATAAGGATTATGTGGTAGAAGGCAATAAAATTATTATTAAGGATATCTATTCCAGAATATGTATTGACAGACCGGAGGATAAGATTCGCATCCACAGCATTGATTTTAGAAATATCAGCACGAAGCTGTATGAAGGGCAGGATACAAATACTCTTCAGGTATGGAAGGGGTATGACGAGACCCCGGTATATATCAATGGGAAGCAGAAGGTGGAGCAAGGAAGCGTGCTGGATAAAAACTTGCATTGGAGCCTTTGGTGGGTCAAGTTGGATTACAATTCGGCAACAAACCGGTTTACCTTGGCTCCTCCCAGCGACAGTACCCCTGGCTGGTGGAATTTAGATTTTAAGAAGGTCAAACCAAATACATACTATGGGCTTGTCATGATTCTTCGGTGGGAAGAGCATAAAAACGGCCCGGAAATAGCGGTGGATGCAGATATGTTACAAGGCAGCAACTTTAAGTTTGTCCCGATGGTAAATGGCGCAGGGATTGTCCAAAACTGCGACTCAACCTTTTTCGGGGATATATGGGGCGGCTTAGATGATGAAAATGATCCGAATTCCGGATATATAGGCTATAGTCTTATGGCGGGATGTTTTTCCATCACCAAATCATTGCCGGAAGACGCAAACAATACTTCCCCTGCCAAACCCGCAAAGCCAAACAAAGTTTCGGCACCAAAAGTGGCAAAAATAAAAGCAGTAAAAGTAACGGCAGGAAGGAATAAACTGAGTCTCAAATGGAAGAAGGCCTCCGGTATTTCCGGATATCAGCTCCAAGTCAGCCCAAAGAAAACATTTAAGGGCGCTAGAAAAATCACAGTAAAAAAATCAGCAAAAACTTATACGGTGAAAAAGTTAAAGAGCAGAAAGACATATTTTATCCGCATCCGCGCATATAAAAAATATGTGTCAGAAGGCAAGAAAAAACAGGCATATGGGAAATGGGTAACAGTCAAAGCCAAAACAACTTCAAAGAAGTAAATTTTACGGCTCCGTTAAATCCCTAGCGTAATATTTTACATATCCGCCCCATTGCCCCGCTTTTTGCAATCCTCTCAACTTTCTCCGTACGGGCGTATATCATCGCTCGGCTGGTGATACTAGTGCACGTGTCACAAATGGTCTTTGGTGGTCAACTGCTTCCGTTTCTACCACGAGCAGCCACTGCCTTGGTCCGTCCCCTTCGAATGTCGGTCCTCAATACGAGTATTCCCGTGGGCACGGTTTTGCCGTTCGCTGTGTGGTACGGGAGGGGTGAAAAAGGTAAATATCCATAGGATAAATGGGCGGAGCATCATTATAAATGATTGGAATCAAAAAGGGAAGTCATCGCTGCTATTACGCCAGTATTCTAGCGGAATATTTATAGGATTTTTTGAAGAAAAAGACCTATTCTGTATTATATTCAGTCAGAATAGGTCTGCATATCTGAATATTTGTCTCTAAAGTACACATATGTAAGCGGTAGCCCTTTATTGCTCAAATTTTTGAACGATTACAATTGATGGGTTCTCGATTAAAGAGTTATTGACTGTTGCCTGGCCCCAGTTATAGATGAAGTTCTCTCCATAAGCAAGATCAGTATCAACAACCTCAGCCGTAAAACGGATAAATGCGTTGCCACCCTGAGTACCATCTGCACTGCCTTTATAGATACCGATATTGATGCCCCTCCGAGTAACAATATCATCTTTTTTGATAGATGCCCAATTTGGATGGTTCATATTGTAGAGCTTAGTCGTGCCAGGAACATATTTTAGGTTGCCCGGCAGAACATCGCTAATCATAACATTAACCTGTTCTTCGGTGCTGGCGTTATGATACTCAATTTGAAATTCAACCTGCTCACCAATTTTAGCATCAACGGCCTCATGCCACTCCTTTTCGCCAAGTTTTCGAACTTTTGAAATAACGGCAAATGGATCATAAGTGGCAACAATCCAGGCAGTAACTTTACTTTGAAAAGAAGAACCTCCCGGTATTTCGCCATTGAGCGCATCATAGCCAATTAGCGCCCCTCCTTCTGTAGCCTTTAAAACAATATCATTGCTTAGCTGTGCCCCATTTGTTTTCGTTGAATTATTATGGATCATAGCAGTATCCGGTTTAAACTTCAAATGGAATGGTCTGTCCCCCGTGCTGGTGAATACTATACCGTCCCAATATTTAGGAGGCGTTGCATTGCTTGACTCAATATATCCACGTACTGGTATCTGTATGTCTGAGTATGTGGGAATACTTAGAGCGACTTTTGTGTCTTTTGCCACGGCCTCATACCCTCTGCAGTTATTATTATCGATATGAAGCCTGACCATGTAATGCTTTGCGTCTTCTATGGTGATGCGCTCACCTTCCCATGAGGCGTTATCCTCCGGATCGGTATCTGGCCGCAAAACTTCCACGAACTCTCTTTCATCGCCTGGATAAACAGCCTTGCAGTCTCCGGGTCGGTGTTCTCCATCAATCGAATTAAACACAATCTGATTGCCAAGGATACCATATCTAACCTGGCTAGCCGTGAAACTGGGCCTCCCTCCGTCACTGTCGCCCCATCCAGGCGCAGTCACATGACCTTTCGCCGCATTTTCAGGACCAGAAGCACCGCCCGAATCAATAGCATCATCTGCATTTGGAATTTCTTCGTCTGTATCTTTTAAACAGTCTGCCAGTTGGCTAAAAACCTCATCTGCGAGTGCCCATAAATTTTTTCGCCCGAGTATACATATCTGGTCTGCCAGTTCCTCGCAGACTTTAGGCGCCTTACCCTTCAGGTGGTTATATACCGTCTTAGTTGAACAACCCTGTCGGTTGGCAAATCTTTCTATTCTTTTTGTGAGAGACAAATTGGCGTATTCCGCAGAAAGCCCGTTGACCGACATAAATAGGCTGTACACATATTCATATTCATATTCATCTTTATCTTCATTTGGGATGTATTCCTTAAAGATGGCAGCACAGTAGTTTCTGCAAAATAAAAGCCCGCCGTTCTCCTTAAATGGTGACCTGCTGGCATATTTTTCGCCTACCAAAAGCCGGACGAATTTCAGTATATCGTGCTCTTTTTTCGCACTTAAATCATGCCGTATTTCGTCCATGAAGGCAGTCAGTTCAACGATTAACTCGGAGCGATCTTTAATTTTTCCAAGAGTGGAGTCCGGTTCTATGAAGTTGTTGGCTCTGTCTCTATTATTACCAAGCATATGTATCCCCCTTACATAAGATTATTTTTTATCATAGCATTTTTCTTGGCACTTATAAAGTTTTAATGACATTTTTTTCAAAAATTTTTTTCAAAAATAGCCGTAGCGAGATTGCTACGGCCAACATGTTTGTGCTTACACGCACGCATATTCTGTTATTTTGGCTCGCAGATTATCTATATAAGGATTATCAGCATACGGTCGCTTCGTGCAAATCGGGTCTATTGGGCGACTGGGATTTTTGATGCAGAGGCTAATGTCTCGGATTATGTGCCCCATATCCTCCACGACGTGTGCAACTTTTGACTCGGAATGAAAATCAATCGAATAACGCGGCGCTATCCCACCAAAGCCTTCCGGTCCTATAATTTCGAGATACATGGTATCTGGCAATGTAAGCCAAACAAACCCATGATCACAATGTGATGACGGTATTTCATAGTCCAAGATTACCGAGACCGGAGTAACTTCGGCTACATTCAGCTTCCAATCTCCGTGCTTACCCATCAAAATTCCATGCCAGTTTTGGAGAAAATCACTTTGACTTCTGTACTCATGATTGTGAAACATGTCCGAATCAACATGCGGAAAAACATACCGCTTCCAATCCTCGTCGGAATTAACTCTCCGACCATCGTAAAATATCGCCATCTCAAGCGGCTGACAATGGCGTGGCGGGAAATCAATCATGCCACCGTGAAAACCCACTATCTTGTAACCGTCTTTCAAATCTCTTTCAAAACTTTCTACACGCATATATTTCCTCCCTTTTCTGAAAATTTTTTGAACCTTGATTGCAATCGCATCATCGCCTGCTTCCAAAGATGTAGGCGAAATCTGCGATTGTATAACGGTTATTGAGAAAAGGGAGATGCCCAGAGAAATAACAGATATATGACTTAACGTACTACATTAGTTAGTTATGTCTAACTAATGTTTATTATCTTAGCACACAACCTCTTTTTTGTCAATACTATTTGTGCTATTTAGGGGTTATATACAGTAAATGAAGCTATTTTATAACTATATGTTAATTAGCAAAGAGTGTTCTATTTGTCAATGTTTTACCTTTCAAATTTTTTTCAAAAGATTTTCAAAAAACTTGCACTTTCAACTTTCTTGCAAAAAGCAGACAAAAAACGAGATTTACTTTAATCTATCTGTACGTAGCGAAAACATCGTTTGTAATTCAGCAGAAAGTGAGGTGTTACCGTAACTTATATCCGCCTACTCTTTAACAGAGGAGGCGAGATGATTAACATTTAAACCGTTTATTTCAAAAAAGCAAAGGAGGACATTCTTATGAACCAACAAAACATTTACCCGGACGGTTATGACGACACAGTCATAGAAACCGCCACTAACTACACCCCCATGCCACGCAATCTGAGCTGGATGGCAAAACACACCGCTAATATGATGGTAGACCAGGCCATGCTTGACGCTGGGCAGGACAAGCTCGCCGCTCAACTTGCCAGGGGGTCAATGCAAAACATTGGCAGCCTGGGCATGATGGCCGAGCAGCTCGCCAGCATAAATCCGGATGTAGGTGGCTGCTGCCGGGCTATTATGGCTACATACCTAAAGGGCTCAATAAAGCGGCTGGAAAGGTGGTGATCTGCCATGACTACAGAATTAATCGCACAAGCAATATCTATAGTTACTATTGTTGGCTGGCTGCTCCGTATGCTTTTTAAGCACTATTACAGAAAGATTGCCATGCGCAGGATGATATGGAAGTATTTACAGGACAGCTTTATGGATGGGTACGACTGTATGGAAGGATATCGTGCAATGATCCGTAAGACTTGTATGGAGGATGCTAAAGAGCGTTTCTGCAAGAAAAACTGACAGTTAGACAGAAAACACGGTGCAAAGGACTACCCTGTCGTTGCAGAGGGTACAGCAATTAAGCGCAAAACAAGGCATTGTCAACATATTCTTGACAATATTACAATATCGTTCCTTATTGCGCCCTAATTGACATTTGACCCCTGTTAATGGGTGTCGAATCGCTCCGAAAACTCATTGTGCTTAACTTTTTAATCGGCGTGGTTTTGGGCTTAAATACCGTCAAAACCGCGCCAAGCAAAGAAAGGACGATTATATGGAAGGAAAAATCAATCAGACAGAAAGTAAAATCAACAAAACCAAGAAATATCACACAATCCTCGCTGACCCCCCATGGGGAGTCTCCTCGCAGCGTGGGAAAAATAGTCATCGCAGTGCGGAAAGCCATTATGAACTGATGTCTCTGGAGCGCATCAAAGCGATGCCAGTACAGGATTTAGCGGAAGAAAACAGCCACCTTTATTTGTGGATTCCTAACGCCCTGTTACAAGAGGGTTTAGATGTGATTAAGGCTTGGGGCTTTACATACCGCAGCCCGATCTACTGGATCAAACCCCGCCTCCTTTTGGGTAATTATTTTAGAAATGCGTCAGAAACATGCCTCTTTGCCACACGTGGCAAGGCGCCGGTTAAATTTCACGGTCAGCCCAACTGGATCTTCTGCCCACAGCAGCGGCATAGCCAAAAACCCGAAGAGCAATATGCGGTTATTAGGCGGATGTCATACGAACCTTATCTTGAACTCTTTGCTCGCCACAGGGAGCCGGGGTGGGATATATGGGGGAATGAAGCACCAGGGGGGTCAGACATTGTTATGCCTGGGGGAGATTATCCTGTACCGAAGTACAGCGCTAAAGCGCTCAGAGAGGAGGGATGATGATTGGAACCACCCAAGCTCATTACCCGGATACTGGAGTTCGCATTTATGCTGGCGCTCAGCGCCTTTCTCATCAATACCGCCGCATACTGGATTTTGGAAGTTTGGCCGATACTGCTTGCTATCGCCATAATCTTTACCGTAGCCATAATATGTTTCCGCATTTGGAGGCATAAACATGATGACTTGGGAAAATGGTAAAAAGCACAAGAAATATAGGAAGGAGTGGGTATTTTTGAAGCATCAAATAGAAAACCTTGTCTTTAAGGAAATAGTATGGGCGCGGCCATATAAAACAGAAACCGTGTGGGAAGTTCTCTCGCATTTGGCGGCATTATCACCACCGCGGGGAGCCGTCATCTGGGAGGTACGCAGCCAAAACGGCAAAGTGAGCTATCTCATTGGAGCCGCCACAAGGTACATCAGAAATATTGAGGAGGCCATCAGGGCACATGGTGATATCCAGTTCCATGAGGTGGACGCAGAAAAACGTGCTGCTGTTACTACTGCCCGACAACTGAAGATTAGCCATCCGACACTCTCGCTTAAGACTGACATTACGGAGGCGGTCATCCGGGCAGGACTGGCGGCACTGGCAGAAAACAAGGATGGCACGGAAATGGTAATACAGATTGTACTGGGGAGGGCTTATGCCCCCTCCCCAGTGCCAACTAACCTCGCTGACCCAAATGCAACATGGCTGCAGATACTCCTCGGAGACGTACAAAAAGCTTCCGCCGAGAGCCGTAAAAGCGTGCGGGAAAAAGCCGAGCAGCACACGTTCCAGGCTGTCATCCGCATTGGTATTACTGGGGAAAATGCCAACAATCGTCTACAAAGCATCATCAGCGCATTTAGGGTATTGGAGTCCGCCGGAGTAAGGATATATACGGAAGAGATAAAACCACACGATCTCAATTCCGCTCATGTACCGTGGCATTTTCCGTTGCAGCTGTCGGTAAAAGAACTGGCTAACTTTCTACTTCTCCCTGCCGGGGAGGAAGAATTACCCGGAACACCAGGATTGCACCCCAAACTCACTTTACCACCTCACTGGTATCGCGATCCGACTAATCGGCAAAATGACCGTAGCTTCGCTATCAGTATGGATACCATAAGCCCGAAGCGGCTGAGTATTTCCCCTAAAGATTCGCTCGAACATACGATTTGCCTGGGACCTACTGGTTCAGGAAAAAGCACTGCGATGTTACACCTGATTTTGGCAGACATAAACGCCGGGAGAAGCGTATTAGTCCTTGATCCGAAGGCCGATCTTATTAACGATTTACTAATGCGGATTCCCGAAAAACGCATGGGCGACGTGGTAATTATCGATCCATCCGATTCCTGCCCTTGTGGGTTTAACCCGCTGGCATTTAAGGAATACGGCAATCCGTCACTGATTGCGGATGCAATTCTCTCCGTGCTTAAAGAAATCTTTAGTGACTGTTGGGGAATTTACACGCAAGATGTACTAACAGCAGCCCTTCTGACCCTCGTTGAGACAGAAAATTCTACACTATTGTGGCTATTGCCGCTTCTGACTGACGAGCGCTTTAGGCAGAAAATTACCAACAAGGTTAAAGACCGCGTAGCGTTGCGCCCGTTTTGGGAACAGTTTGAGGCTCTGAGGGATACCGAAAAAAGGCAGCAGATAAGCCCTGTTCTCAACAAGCTTAGACAGCTAACTTTACGACCGGGGCTAAGGAACACCCTGGGGCAGGCAAAGCCAAAGTTTTCCCTCACAGATTTGTTCAATAAACGAAAGATTGTACTAATTCCGCTGAACCGTGGTTTAACCGGAGGAGAAAGTGCCAGGCTCTTAGGCTCACTAATTGTCGGCTTAACCTGGACGCTTGCCCTGTCACGGGCGGGTATCCCGGCGGAGAAGCGGCACATTGTAGAAATCTACATCGACGAGCTGCAAGATTATTTGTCGTTGCCGACTGATTTATCGGACGCTTTAGCGCAGGCGAGAGGCTTGGGTGTCGGACTGACGCTGGCGCACCAATATAGGGATCAGCTGCCGTTAGAGATCCGCTCCGGGGTAGACGCCAACGCCAGGAACAAAATAGTGTTCGGTCTTAACAGCAAGGATGCTAAAGACATGGCAGCGATGGCGCCGGAACTTACCGCAGAGGATTTTATGGCTCTGCCCCGCTACCAGGTTTATGCCTCGTTCCAATCAGGAGGAAGAAACATTGGCTGGGTACAGGGCAGGACTCTGCCGCCACCGCCCGCCCTGCGGGATGCCGCCGAGCTTAAGGCAAAGAGCCAGGCCGCCTACGGCATCCCGGCAGAGCAAACTGAAGAAGAATATCTCAGTATATTTACCGCTAACAACCAAACCACCGGGGAAAATCCCGGCGACGTTAACATTGGAAGGAGGAAAAAACCATGACGGACCGGCTGACGAACCGACTGACGGACGGGGACGGCAAAGCACAAGCGGAAACCGCGGGGATCAGGGACTTCGCGCAGTTTAATGTCCGGGATTCCTTCAGCGTTCCCGCTACGGATTCCCCTATTGCAGGCGGCGCCCCTGTTAATGACAGCCAATCGCCCCAGCGTGTATCCAAAAGACAACTGGCGGAGACTGACAGCCGCCTGGGGGAGCGCGACCGACAGCTGCTCGCCGCGGTGCAACAGTACCGCTACCTCATGACTGGGCAGATCGGGCGGCTGTTATTCACGGATGCCGCTAATCCCTCTGCCGGGCTTAGGGCAGCCAGCCGCAGTCTCAAGAAGCTAAGCGGGTATGGGCTGGTTAACAGTCTCTCGCGGAGGATTGGCGGAGTAAGAGCCGGATCAGGCTCATTCATCTGGCATCTGACCCACGCCGGCGAGCGCCTGTTGCGGCTCCATGACGGCAAGGCATCTCCCATGCGTAGGCATTATGAACCGTCCCCATATTTCTTAGCCCATACCCTGGCGGTTGCAGAAACTGCCATCCGGCTGACAGAAATCTGCCGGGAACATGAGCCTCAGATTACCGCTTTGCAGTTAGAGCCGGAATGCTGGCGAGCATACAGCAATGCCGGGGTGTCCTACTCCCTCAAGCCCGACCTCTACGCCGCAACTGCCACTGAAGAATATGAAGACCGCTATTTTATCGAAGTTGACCTTGACACGGAATCTCCCGCCAAGATCATTGATAAATGCGAGAAATACCATGCCTACTACCGCTCCGGCTTGGAGCAGGAAGAATCGGAAATGTTCCCACTCACGGTTTGGATTGTACCAAGCATTACCCGGAAAGAAAAACTCATCCGGCATCTCAGAGAGGCTTTTGATAAGCAGGCGAAATTATTTGCTGTAATTACCTGCGATGAGCTGGAGCATCTCGTCCTGGATGGGGGAGACAGGGAGATGCTGTGCTAAGAGTCTGGACGTCTGGCACAGTTAAGCGGCAGGACAAGACTTGAGGCAAAGGTAACATTTACAGGCTGCAGTTTTATGAACAATTTAACTACTAAGGAACAACATGGGTACAGCTAAGAACCAATTAACACCAACTATAAAAAAGCAGATACTTAAAGTGCGTGACAGCGCGGAAGCTAACATGTTCGACTGCAACGCGGTAATGTCCATCGCTAACCGTGAAGGCTGGTACGAACTCGTAAATTATTTGCTTGACAGAAAGAACTGGGGTGCGTACAGCCATTTCATCCTGACCGGCAAAACGGATGCATCTTAGGATATGGAAGAATGCCTAGAAGACGCACGCTATGGCATCAGCAAGGTAAAGTTTATGGATAATAATTGGATATCAGGCAAAGTCGGAAATTTACGCTTTCAGGCAAAAGTCTATGCAGAAGCTTCCAAATTTGGCATTAACAGCGGGAATGTTAGCAAACTGACGGTTTGGCAGGAACATGGGCCGACAGCCATCAACTATGACCGCGGCTGGGACGTAAAGCCAAAAAATGTGGAAGAGGAAAAAATTATCGATACAATCCTCGGTTTCTGCAGCCATGTTTATGACGGGATAAAAGATTTTATGTAACCATCTCTTAAGAAAGCTAAAAACGGAAAAACAAAAACAGGCAGTGCGTAAATAATGCCAAAGAAGAAAGAATCCGTCCCTGCCGGCTTAACTGCGCCAGGCGCCCAGGCGCACCGCAATAACACTTAACGGAGGGATTATGATTTTTATTACACGAACAAATCTATAAGGAGGTTTACTATGTCTACACAAAATATCAGGTTCTTTGATATGTTTGCCGGTATTGGCGGGTTCCGTGCCGGGCTGGAGCGCGTCGGCGGCTTTACCTGCATCGGCCACTCGGAAATCGACAAACACGCCAACCGGGCATACCGTGCCATACATAATATAAAAGAAAGCGAGGTTTATTATGAAGACGCAAGAAAAATTGACACCGGAACAATGCCGGACTTCGTCCTGCTCTGCGCCGGGTTCCCCTGCCAAAGCTTTTCCATTGCCGGAAAGCGCCGTGGCTTTGAAGATGCGAGAGGCACGCTCTTTTTTGACATCGCGCGTGTCCTTAAAGCCAAACGGCCTGCGTTTTTTCTACTTGAAAACGTTCCCGGACTGCTTAGCCATGACGAAGGACGGACGTTTACAATCATCCTCAGCACGCTATCAGAACTGGGGTACGGTGTGGAATGGCAGGTGCTTAACAGCAAGTATTTTGGAGTCGCGCAGTCACGCAAACGGGTGTATATTGTCGGATATCTTGATCCGAGATGTGCCGGAAAAATACTACCTCTCACCGGAGCAGACGGAAAAGCTCTTATACAAGTCATCGACGGGGCACAGGGGGAAAGGGTCTACGACCCGGCCGGGGTCGCCTG
>CAJTDX010000061.1 GCA_910575155.1 Lachnospiraceae bacterium | reverse complement strand
AAAAAACTCCAATCTATCAAAAATCGCATGTGAATTATAGTGAATTACTCCAACTCGCAAAGGGCTGGGGTAATTTTATATCTGACCGCATCATTATTTGGCGGTTACTTTAAACAGACAGCAGAAGCCTGTTTTGCCTTATAACAATCAAGGCGGATAAGCCCAAAACACTTATCCGCCTATCCATAATTATAAACAAGAAATTTACCGCTTAGAAAAAATTATCATCTGGTATATGTTCCATAATGTCGCTAATATCGCACTCTAAAATATTACAAAGACGGTCAAGCGTATTCGTGCTTACCGGTTGATTGTATCTTAAACGGTAAAGCTGAGCCTTGCTCACATTATACTTTTTCGTCAGCATTGATTTTGTGATGCCCCTTTTTTCTGCCGTTTCCCATAGTTTGTCATACTTAATCATGTCAGCCCTTCTTTACTTTCTTTCTATTATCGCAGGAAAAAAAGCAGGCTATAAGGTTCCACATTCGGAACCATGAAAGGCTAAAAAAAATTATCGTCTGGTATATGTTCCATGATGTCGGAAATATCACATTCCAGAAGATTGCAAAGACGGTCAACCGTACAAGTGGTCACCCCTTTGTTGTGGCGCAATCTGGAAAGCTGCGCCTTACTGATATGGTATTTTTCATGGAGGGCGTTATTGGAAATCCCTTTCGCTTCGGCTGCTTCCCATAATTTGTCAAACTTTATCATAATCCGTCGAACTCTTCCTCTTGATTTTCTTTTATTATTGCAGTAATATTTAGTTGTCGGAAGGTTCCACATTCGGAACCCCCTAACGAAAATAAATCAGCTTAAGGAGGGTGAAGCATGGACAAGAGGAAGAAAAATACTTATTTATCTGAATTATTTTTGGAGAATTTGAATGGGGATTTCTCACGTCAGGCAGTATTAAGGGCATTGGAAAAATGTGATGACGAAATACAAAAGAGAATGGGCGCATATCCTTGTGCAAGAGGGCTAATCAGCAACATTTTTAACAGAGGGAAACAAACGAGGAAACTGCCAAGGCAGATAACGCAGGAATTGGTGGATTTTTGGGACGTTTACGGAGAGTTTGACAATATGCTCAGACCGAGCGCAAAGAGGAACTATTTAATCTTGCAAATGCTATAGGCATACAGGAATACTTTTAGAAGGAGAAATTGTGAATACGATACTGCAACAGCTATATAATGGGGAAATTTGTTTGACAGAACAATACCGCCCGATATTGGAAGAATATCAAGCAATCAGAAAAAAACATATGGATTATTACAAGAACTTCATTGAAAAACTCGGCAGTCCTCTTGATAAGGGATTCATTAAAATTATGGATGTGCAATTTGAAACTGCGCCACTTAACTTTTTCCAAATGTTCTCGGACGGTTTTAAACTGGGGGCAAAAATGATGATAAAAGTCCTTTACAGTGGGGATGAAAAGACAACTGCCGAATAGCTTATGAGTGAAAACAGGAGGTAATGATTAAAATGGAAACAGACTATATACAATTACCGCCAATGCCGTCCGATACGCCGACAGAACTCGTAGCGGTTGTCTGGATATACGCCAGGATGGAGAAGCCAGAGAAGTAACAGTTTTTAGATTTTATGCGTGAAAACATCAAGCCTGGCACAAGTGACGGTGAGAAAGGAAAATTGACGGAACTGATGGAGAAATCAAAATTAAAACCAAGCCCATATGTCGAAGAGTTCCATTCGCTAATGCAGGAATTGATTGGGACTCTAATCGCCCAAGCGTGTGAAATGTCGGCTTTTATTTACCAGAAATATTGCATTGAAGAAAAATCCATAAAAGAAATATCTGAAACAATCCATGTGCCGCAGAATGCTGTTGAGCTTATGGCACAGTACTATGAGGAAAAAATGAAATAATGATATCTCAAACAAACATAAAAGCGGTAACCCATGATAAGGAAAAGGTTCACCGTTTTTATGTTTCTAAAATCAGCAGTCTATGGGACAAATCAACAATACCCAACTTTTAAACATAATGAGTTTTTGTAAACCCATATAAAAATAAGCGTATAACATTTCCGTCCACAGGGAACACTAAAAAGTTTGACAAAAATCTTGACAAAGATATAGCCACTATGATATTCTGAGATACTCATAGTGAAATTTTGACTAAGTTAGAAATGGAGCTGTCAGAATGATACCAGATAAAATATTGAATTACTGCCTTGAAAATCTTGAGGGGACAGTCTTAGTTGAGAGTTGGGGCGAGAAAGGGATTTTCTATAACCCATACCATGTACTAAAGCGTGGCGTTTACATATTGACGGTTAAGGAAAAAGACGGTGATAATGACAAAGGCTCTGATTTAAACAGAGAGAACGTCTACCGTGTGAATTTGGGAATACGGAAAAGCACTTTTTCAGAATTGTTTGGAGCAGTCCCAAAACGTCCGCCCGCAGGCGGCATTGTAGATATGGATTATGACTTTACCATATTGAATGAGATACTTCCCCATCCCGTCTATGCATGGATGGCGTGGATATGTGCATTGAACCCCTCTGAACAGACCTTTGAGGAACTAAAACCATATATCCAAGAAGCCTATGAGTATGCAAAGGAGAAGTTTAAGAAACGCAGGAAGTAATTCTGAAGATTGAAAATTAAATAGCACATAGATGGAAGAATGGAATGTCAGCCAACGGACAAGGCTGACCGCCGCCGAACGTATGCTGTTCTTTTCGGCTGGCGTATGGCAGCATGGTTTTGAAACCCAAAGCCGTTACATAGCATTGCGAATCCGAGCAGGAGAAATCTCTCCTGTCATTCGTGGTGCAGTGTAGCGGCTTTTTCATTTATCCAAAAGTCAAGAGAAACCGAATCCAGAACAGAGGTGCAAAGACATAGGATTTTCTTTTCGGAGGGTAAGACAGGCGTTAAGAATGTCGCTGCATAGGAAAAATGCTCTGCGGCGTTGTCCACAGAGATAGCGAGCATCGGATTGTGTCAGCCACAATCCAATCCACAGCCTTAAGGCGTGTGGACTTCACTCAGGGGACAGCCCCTGTTTACCCCGACGAAAGAAAAACCAGACTGGAGGATTGAGGAAAATGAGCAAAGAAAAATCAGAAAAGGACGTGCGGAATGTTCCGATTACCGTCCGATTGAACGAAGAAGAACATGAAAAATTAAAGCAGTGCGCCGCCGCTTGCGGTCTGTCCGCAGCAGGATTTATGCGCCAGTTATGCAAGGGAAACGCCCCGCAGCCACAGCCTAAAACCGAGTTTTGGGAGCTGTTAAACAAGCTCTATGAGGTGCATGACGCTTTCAAAAAGTGTGTTCCCTACTATCCAACCGCCGCTGAAATCTGTAAGGAGATTGAGGATTTTATCTTAGAATTGCAACAGAAATCAACTCTCCCGCAACAGTTTAGCATGGAAGAATTGACGGAACAGGGGGGCGGTTTGATATGGCAGTAACGAGCCTATGGCATGTCAAAGGGAGCATAAAAGACGTGATTGACTATATAGAAAACCCAGAAAAGACCGTGCCGAATCGGGAAATGCAGGACTTCTTTGACGTGTTTTCCTATGTGAAGAATCCGTTGAAAACAAATGAGGGCGAGTATGTTTCCGCTGTCAACTGTCTGAAAGAAACCGCCTTACAGCAGATGATTTTGACGAAGAAACAGTACCAAAAGACAGGCGGGTATATCGCATGGCACGGCTACCAGAGCTTCAAGCCAGACGAGGTAACGCCCGAACAATGCCACGAAATCGGACTGAAATTAGCAAGGAAAATGTGGGGCGATAAATACCAGATAATCGTTGCCACCCACCTTGACAAAGGACATCTCCATAATCATTTCTGCTTTAATTCCGTTTCTTTCATAGACGGACAGAAATATAATTACTCAAAATCGGAGCAGAAAAGGCTGAGGGAAGTGTCCGACCGCTTATGCCGAGAGTACGGATTGTCGGTGATTGAAAATCCCAAGAAAGCCCCGTCAAGACTGCTTTATCTGGACGAAAAAAGCGGAAAGCCGACACGCTACAACGTCTATTGGGAAGATTTGAGAGAGGCAATCAATGGGAGCAGGGATTTACAGCACATGATGAAATACCTTACCGACAAGGGATATGAAATTGATTTTTCGGGCAGCCATTGGAAAATGAAGCTGCCGCAGTACAAGCATTTTACGAGGTTAGACACGCTTGACGAGCGGCTGACTCCCGATTTCATACAGTCATGTTTAGGCGGGGCTTCCCGATATGGGAATTACAAAGCAAGGATTTCCTACTCCCCGCATATGCCAGAGCAGTATAAAAACACTTGGAAACCGCATCAGAAAACCACAGGGATTTTAGCGTTATATTACTATTGGTGCTATCAGTTAGGGATATTCCCCAAAGGCACGGACTACAAGCCGACAAGCCCGCTGATGAAAGAGGAACTTCGGAAACTGGATGAGATTACCGCACAGGTACGGTATATGTCAAAGAATAACATTTCTACCCTCTCCGACTTACACGCCGACAGGGAGAAAAACCAGAGGGAAATGAATAAACTGATTGACTATCGGCAGCACTTGCGGAATAAGGTACGCCGTGCTACACCAGCCGAAAAAGAAAAACTTCGGGAAGAAAAGCAGGGCGTGACAGAGCAGATAACGGAGCTTAGGAAGCGGCTGAAATATGCAGAAGGGATTGAAAAACGCTCTGCCCATATCGAAAGCTGCTTAAACCAAATCCACGACACGATTGAAAACCAGCGGTCAAATACAAGAGCCAGAGCAGACCGCAGGAGGGAGGAAACATTGCGATGAGCAGACTGTCCGAGGAAGAAATACAGGCGATTATGGAGGAATACAAGGACATCCCTATGGTAAATCCAGATAAAATATATCCCCCTCTGCCGCCTGTCCAGAACGTCACGCCCCTTGTCCGCATCCCAGAGCTGATGAGCTTCACCGAGAAAATCGGCGGCACGGAATACACCGTCAACGCCCATTTCCGAAAAGACGGGAGGGACTTACTTGTAATGCTTACGGATGTTTTTCGGCGTGGCACACAGGGATATGGATTTTTTTATGATGAGAATTGGGGTGATGATGACGGGGAATAACAGGCAGCAAAAGAATTATCACTTTAAAGCGTTGAAGTTTAAGGGGAGATGTGGTACACTGTACCTACACTTCACAATACCGTGTCTGCTGTCAGAAAGGAGAGCTTTATGAAAAGACAGCAGGAAGAATTTACGGCACTTTATTGTAGATTAAGCCAAGACGATGGACGGGAAGGCGAAAGTAACAGCATTGTAAACCAGAAAGAATATTTGATGAAATATGCAAAAGAACACGGTTTTTCTAACCCAAAATTCTATGTGGACGACGGCTATACGGGTACAAATTTTGACCGCCCAAGCTTTAAGGAAATGTCGGCGGACATTGAAAAAGGGATTGTAAAGACCGTCATTGTCAAAGACTTATCACGCTTCGGCAGGAACTATATTGAGGTCGGCTCTTACTCCGAAATCATCTATCCCGAAGCAGGCGTAAGGTTCATCGCCATCATGGACAACGTGGACACGGGCAGCCTTGAGAGCAACGAATTTGCCGCCTTTACCAACCTATTCAACGAATGGTATCCCAAAAGCACGAGCAAAAAGGTAAAGGAAGTCAAGAAAGCGAAAGGGCTTGCGGGAGAACATCTGGGACCGCCGCCATACGGATATTTACGGAATCCAGACGATAAAACACGCTGGCTTGTGGATGAGGATGCTGCGGCAGTTGTCCGCAGGATATTTTCACTCTGTATGCAGGGAAAGGGAATATCTGCTATCGCTGATATATTTTGGGAAGATAAAGTATTAACCCCATCCGCATATAAGGCTTCAAAAGGATTAGAAGCGGCAATCGTGTCAGGAAACCCATATAATTGGGAATCCACCACGGTAGCGTTAATTCTTGAAAATGTGGCATATATCGGTGTTACAGAAAATTTTAAATCTACCCGTTTGGGCTTCAAGAGCAAAAAGCGTATCCCTACCGCAAAAGAAATGCGGACATATATCGAAAATGCCCACACCCCTATTATTGACAGGGAATTATGGGACAAAGTGCAGATGATACGGGCAAATAAACGCAGACCGACAAAAAACGGCGCAACAAGCATTTTTACAGGATTATTGGAATGCGCCGATTGTGGCACAAAATTAAGCTTGCGTGCCTCAAAGAGTTACTTGTACTTCCGTTGTTCCAAATATAAGGGAAACAGCAGGAGCGGCGTCTGTACACAGCATTATATCAGAGAGGATGTTTTATACCAATTGCTTTTAAAGCAGCTTCAGCATTTTTTGTCCTATTTACAGCAGTTTGAAAGGGTATTTATCCGACAACAGATTGACACTACCCTTGCGGAACGCCGATACGAATTATCCGCAAAGCAGAAACAGATTGAAAAGGACGAAAAGCGCATGGAAGAGCTTGACCGTCTGTTCCGAAAAATCTATGAGGATAATGTCAATGGAAAGCTGAATGACGAACGCTTTTACAAGCTGTCAGATGGTTATGAAGCCGAGCAGGAACAGCTAAAACAGGAAATCGATGCCTTGAAAGTCGAAGTCAACGATGCAGACACAGAAGCAACCAATGTTTCCAAGCTGATAGCCGTCACCAAAAAATATACCCACATTGACGAGCTAACGCCCGAAATCTTAAATACCTTTGTGGATAAAATCGTAGTCCATGAATGCCAGAAAAAAGACGGGAAACGGACACAGGATATTGACATCTACTATTCCTATGTCGGGATTGTAGATATTCCAACGGATGAAGAAATGCGGGAAATGGAACGGGAATACGGAAAACGTACCAAACGTCAAACCGCCTAAATATAGGCGTGGCAGGAGAAAATCTATGCTCCTGCCCATACATATCTATTTTTATCCTTATCTGGTATCAATCAAATCCTGATATGTAACGTACATTGCATCGCCCTCCTTTCTTTCGTCTGGAGGGCTATTTGAAACCCTCCGAAAAAATAAGAGGGGTAAAGCCGCCTTTGGCTCTATGGTTTTCCCATATCGACAATATAGCATATTTTCTAATATCGGGCAATATCCTTTTCAGTGATAAAAGGGGGCTTCGTTCAAATAATTACTTTTTGAAATCCTTAGTAAAGTTATTTTAAACTCTGCTAGTTGTAATTATTATTCTCTAAATATATTGATTTTCTTAACAAAATCGCTTATAATTTAAACCATAGCATATAGCTATTATCCGCAGTTGCCGAGCCAGTGTTATCAACAGCGATAACAAAATGATAACATTAGCTCATATAGGCAGGATAATATGGATATATCAAATAATCAAAAGATATACATACTCGACAGAAAATAATTATTAAACAAAATTAGTTAGGAAAAGTCGAGTTCGAGTAATTAGACGGATGAGAAAAATCCAGTATTTATGCTGGTTACAAGCAGAATAGTTTAGTGACTGGCAACGATTTGGCAACATTTTTTTCTTATTCAGAAAATGATTTATATATTTCAATATGGCACATAGGGAAACCTTGCTGATTTGCGCGAGCAATGAGGAAAGCAGAACTTAGAGACCGGGTGATGGCATTTATGTAATTTGCCGGTAAGACACGACTGTTTGACGAATGCCGCGGCAACTGCACGATAGTGCGGGTTCAGAAATGAAAACTGAATATCAGCAAGGTTTTTCTTATTGCATTTCTTTGGCTATTTCTCAGATTTCTTAATGAGGTAATCACTTATTTCTTTGGAAGGCGTGTTTGCCCAATGCTGGCTGGTGTCTAGTTCCGGGTATCGGTAACGCCATTCGTCATATTCCTCTCTGCTGATTTCATCGTTTTCAAGCTTTTTTGCCTGTTGTTGCCATTCCCTGAGCATGGCGCTGACCGTATCCACAGGGGAAGAATTGGAAGAATCCCGGCAAAGGCAGATAAGACCGTCTTTTTCCATTATCCTGAATCCATATATGTCCTCCAATGCAAAGAGGGTATGTAAAAAACCAATGTATGTGTCAATGTCCGGCACAGTCAGTGCATGGGGGCTGACGCCAAGTAAGCCCGCCATTTCTTTCACAAGGTTTTGCTTTGGGATTCTTGCCTCTGATTCATATTGTGCCATGCGCACGTCAGAAGTCCTGCCTAGAAAGCCAAGCTGTTCGCCAAGCTGTTTCTGCGTCAGGTTCTTCCTGTTGCGAAAAAATTTGATACGTTTTCCGATTGCCATAAGTAGACCTCCGTGCAGTTGGGATTTCTGTTTAGCCATGACAGCTCAATTTCGCTGTGGCTGAACAGTTAAATAAATTTGTTGGGTACAGTATAGCATGGCATAGTGAAGATAGCAAGAAGAAATTAAATTAAAAAAGTTAAGATTTTTCCTGAAACCTCTTGACTTAAATTTGTAAGTTTAGTAATATAGGAAATACATAGACTAAACAAACAAATTTAGTCGCGATTGGGACCGCCGGTAAAAACTGACGGCTGGAAAGAAATGTAGATTTACGGGTGCAGGCAGAAGAATTAGGAATAAAAGAGGGAAAGGGGGAAAGCAGGAAGAAAGGCTGGGAATAAGACAGGGAAAGGAGAGGAAGGGTAATGGAAGGCAAAAATTTTATGACGGTTGAGGAAGTGGCGCAGGAGCTGAATGTTTCAAAATCCTATGCCTACAAGGTTGTCCGGGAGCTGAATGCGGAAATGCGCGAGCTTGGCTACCTGACAGTATCAGGCAGGGTGAATACGAATTTCTTCCGCAAGAAGTTATGTTACAGCGGATAGTGTAGGAATCTATAAAATGTTACCGGGGGCTGATGGCAGATTTTATCATTTCTGTAGTCAGCCCCAAGGAAAGGAGCGTGAGGGTATGGCTGTATACCAAGATGGCGACAAGTGGCGTGTCATCTACCGATATACGAATTACAAAGGGGAAAGGAAACAGACGCAGAAAAGGGGCTTTGCGACCAAGAGGGAGGCTTTGGGATGGGAGCGGCAAGTCATGCTGAAAAGCGAGTCCAAACTTGACATGACGTTTGCCAGTTTCTTTGAAATCTATGAGGCGGACAAAAAGAAGAGGGTGAAGGAGAACACATGGGAATCCAAGAGCCATGTGATACGCACGAAGATATTACCCTATTTCGGGGAGCGAAAGATTGCGGAGATTGAGCCGAGGGACGTGATTGCATGGCAGAATGAAATGCTTGCCTATAAGGGCGAAAATGGAGAGGTCTATTCCCCAACCTACCTGAAGACCATCCATGCACAGTTGAGCGCAATTTTCAACCATGCCGTAAGGTTTTACCATCTGCCGGGCAACCCGGCGCAGAAAGCCGGGACGATGGGCAGCGAGGAACACAAGGAAATGCTGTTCTGGACAAAGGAGGAATACCTGAAATTTGCGGACGCGATGATGGACAAGCCATTGTCCTATTATGCCTTTGAAATGCTCTACTGGTGCGGCGTTCGGCTAGGCGAAATGCTTGCCTTAACGCCGTCAGACTTTGATTTTGGGCGTAATACCGTAACCATAAACAAGTCCTACCAACGGTTAAAGGGGAGGGATGTCATCACTTCCCCTAAGACCGCAAAGAGCAACCGGACGATAAAAATGCCGCATTTCTTATGTGAGGAAATGCAGGAGTATATCGGTATGCTTTATGAAATCAGTGGGGATGAAAGGATGTTCCAAGTCACAAAATCCTACCTGCACCACGAGATGGACAGGGGAGCGAAAGCGGCGAATGTGAAACGAATCAGAATCCATGACTTGCGCCATTCACACATTTCTTTGTTGATTGAGATGGGTTTTTCAGCACTTGCCATAGCAGACAGAGTAGGGCATGAGAGTATAGACATCACCTATCGCTATGCGCATCTGTTCCCGAACAAGCAGACGGAAATGGCGGACAAGCTGGATATGGAGCGTATGGAGAGCCTTGCGCAGACAGATAACTGCACAGTCATTCAGTTTCATATGGATAAGGCGTTTGAGCCGGAACGGAGAAAGGGGATTTGAAATTATGGAAAAAAGGCTTGATTATAAGGGAAGATGGAGGAATAAAACAGTGGCATTCCGTGTCTCGGAGGAGGAAGGAAAGCTGATTGACCGATGTGTGAGCCTGTCGGGACTTACCAAGCAGGACTATATTATCCGGCGTTTACAATGCCGGGATGTAGTGGTGCGGGGCAACCCAAGGGTGTATAAAGCACTTCGCAATCAGATGGCAGAAATCTATGGGGAATTAAAGCGTCTGGAAATATGCAGCGGGGAAAATGATGAACTGCTCTACACGATACAGTTAATTGCGGAAACAATGAATGGGCTGAAAAGGGAAAACTGATTGCAGTTAGCCCTATATTTACCAGCCGAAAAAGAAAAATTCATAGAAAATATTTGCTTAAGCAATACCCGTTTTTTGTTATCCAAATCATTCAGTTAGACAGATGGAAAGATAAAAATTTGATTGTAACCGAAAAAAATTTGCAGGCAAGGAGACCAATCGCGGATAATATCAGGTCGCCGGATAGGAGGAAATCATGGGAAAACACATCATTGGTGAAAATGGAATCAGCTATACGAAGGGAACAGATGGGATTTATTACCCGGATTTGAAATTGCCAGAAGGGGAAAAATATGAGATTGGCAGATATGGGAACATGAGGCTGGAGTATCTAAAGAACCACCGCAAAGGGCTGTATCTGCATTTGCTGACAAGCGAAAAACTTAACGGGCATCTGCACGAATGCGACGAAGAATGCAGGGAGAGGATGGAATTTCTCACGGAACAGATGAAAGCCGGGGCAGAGATTACGGAGGAATTAAAGGCAAAGGAACAAATGAAATGGGTTGGATTAATGAATAATGTCCGTTCTGCTGCGGAGGAGATTGTGCTGAAAGAGTTAGTATATTGTTAGTGAATCCGTACCAGACAAACTGGTATGTTTGTGATAAAAGTCGTGCCGGAAAGGGGGTATACTGCTGAAGGAGTAGGTAGATTGCCCGAAAAATTATGATGATAAAAAGAAGATGCTGCTGGAAGAATTGGCAGACTGCCGGGGAAAATCATACTGGAGAAAAGGATATATTGATAAGGAAGTAGGGCGGGAAACCGCTCTATTTTCTTTGGGGAGAATCCGTATATAGATTTAAAATAGGGGTATTTCTGGTGGAATAAGTTGGTGGGAAAGCTTGTGAAAGATTTCTTTTTCGGCTGGTAAAATAGTTTATATTGGGAACAGAAAGCGACTGGAAAATCAATACACAATACCAGCAAGCAACGCCTTTGGATTGCCATGCCCTTATGGGCAGTGGCAACCTCCGGCACTTGTTAGGAGAGGTAGTGTAAATTAGTTTGTGTTTTTGGTAAATTGTACCCCTTGTCAAGGACATTTTGAATTTGTGTAGTACCCGATTTTTGGACATCTACACACAATCCATACCCCATGCTATGGACAGGAGATTTCGTGCGA
>CAJTDX010000060.1 GCA_910575155.1 Lachnospiraceae bacterium | reverse complement strand
ACATAAGTTTACATCAAAAAGGAACAGGATTCCTTATATTTTTGGCATTTTTTGAAAGTTGTTTATTATAGTACCGATAAAATCTGGCGGCTGTGGATAGAACTGCGGAAACTCAAGCGATGTATATCTTGCATTTTGGCAACAAATCTGCTATACTATATACATTAGTTTCAGTAATTGCATTACAGCGATTATAGTTTTCCGGTTACATAGTGTCTGAGAGTTTTGCTTTCAGGCACTTTTTTTGTTTCTTATGCTTCTTTCGTTAAGAGGCACAAATCTAAGAAAGCAGGGGAGTTCTTCCCTGCCCTTCCATTTTACAAATTTCATACTGGCCCCTGGGCACCAAAAGCATTCGGAGAATGATTCCATTCTTTGGGTGCTTTTTTATATAGATCTGGAACCGGAAGGTTCCTTTACTTTTCATTCCGGGAGCCTTTGGCGCACCCGTATCTATAAATATTTTAAGCAGACATGCAGAAAGGAAATGATTTGATGATTCTTTATTTAAGCGTCAGTACCGACTTGGAGGACCTTTTGATTGACTATATTGAGGTCAAACTGGCTACGGGCGCAACAGTATCCCTGAACTGGGATGAGACAGATAACATTTCAGGATTGGTTGTAAGACTTTAGTATTTTAATTGCCGGGCGGCTTCTTTAGGGAAAAAGAGGTCGCCCTTTTTTTGCGCGAGTAATGAGCCAAACAGCCGCGCTTGCGCGGATATTTGGCGAATACCGCGGTCAGTGAGCCGATAGGCGAACGTGTCCATTTTTAGGAAGGAGGTGTCCGATGTGAAATGCTTAATGAAGTATCAATGGGTAAAACTGCCCCGTAATCGTCTGCCAGAAGGCAAAGGACTTATGGGATACTGGGCGAAGCTTGCATCCCGTGCGGCATTCCGCAAAGGACAGGCCTCTTATTGTGGTTATAGCAACACTGTAACCCCTGGTATGTGGTCTGGAGGCATCGTAGGGCTAAAGAGCATACTGGGTATGAAAAGCCGCTCTAAGGCGCTGGAAACGCTTCAGGCGCTCTCAGAGTTGGGATATCTTGAATATACATTAGATACAAAAACGAAAAAGCTCACCTATCAGGTCACAGACTGGGTTGTGAAATGCTCAGGAGAGGCTTGCATGGATGGGGCTGTTTATGCCACCGAAGGGTATGGCTTTCTCTGCCTTCCCCGCAGCATAACAGAGCGGCTTGCCGTAAAGCAAACTAAATTTGAGGAATCTGACGCATGACTTGACCTTTGGTGCCACACGGTATTTGAGGAAACAAACAATGTGTTTTCATTCCTGGCGCCGGCTGTCCAGTATGGGAAATATGGCGCCGTTTTGACTTTGGAAGCCTTGGGTCAGCGATGGGGCTGGGAAAAGACGAAGGTATGGAGGTTTTTTCAGAAGCATGGGGATGTCTTTGCTCTGTACCGTCTGCCCGGATCCTATGGCTGCCTCATTTATAATAGACTGTACCCAACCGGTACAGAGGTTTCAATGCCTACCCAGGAGGATATTATAAGTATTCTGGATAAAATACGCATGCAAATACGCAGAAAAAAGGTTCCGACCATGAACAGCTTAACCGTATCGTCACATGGTACAGCAGGAAACTGACAGGGGCTATGGCGGAAGAAACGCATCAAAATGAGCCCGAAAGGGGCGTTGCACTTTCCGGCCCTATAATACGCGCGTATCTTTCTCCGTGTAGGAGTTGTAAGAATTGTATATATGACTGCAATCAATGGGGATTTTACACTTATGACGATCTGTTTCAGATTGGGTGCGTTGGCTTGTGTAAAGCGGCAGCGACAGATAAGGGCGGGACTTTTTCCACTTATGCATACCGGCTGATTTGGCATGAAATATGTGACGCATTGATTCAGTCAACCAAACGGTATTCGGATGAAATAACCGCTGATGTGACGCCATATAAAAAGGTGGAAACCGAGAATGGGGAATTTTTAAGCGGGCTTCGCATAGATTTGTTCCAGGCGCTCAGTTCTGCCAGAAGAGAGGCGCCGCCCTCAACTGCCAAAGGGATAGACGCAATGGTTATGATGTCCCAGGGATACACCAGCAGTGAGATTGGGGAGCGTATGGGAGCTTCAGCGAAGCTGGTGTGTGCATGGGTGTCAAAGGCACGGAAGTTTTTGAAAGAACGTCCGGAAACAGAGGCGATTGCCGTCTATCGTTCTTAAAGTGAAAAAGGGATGCTGGAACCATAAGGTTTTCAGCATCTCGCTTTTTTTAGTTACACGACAGTAAAGTGAGGATTGTTATGAGGAGATTCTTGAAAAAGACAGGAAATTGGCTTTTTCCTGCAGTTGTGATGCTTTTTACATTTTTATTTTTGAAGTATGTGTTTTTGTTAGGGTATGTGCCAACGGAATCTATGGAGCCGACATTGAAAAGAGGAAGTTATATCATTGGTGCCGAATATATTCCGATTTGGAGGCAGGAGATATCATTATATTCCGACATGATGGGAAACTGCTTGTGAAACGGATCGCTGCAGTCGAAGGCGAAACTGTTGAAAGAATTGGCGCCATTATGACAGTTCCGGAAGACTGTTATTATGTTCTGGGAGATAACGTGGATAATTCCTATGATTCTCGGTATTGGATAAATCCATTCATAAGAAAAAGGGATATTGTGGCAAGGCTGCTCATTTATTGAATTGATTCTTTTAAATTAGTAAACAATCAAGCAGTTGGCGATTTTTTGCACAGAATCCATTGACAGGGCATTTAAGGTATGTTACTATCTATATGGTTAGTGATAACTAACCTTTGTTCTAAGGGAATCGCCCCTATAGGCAGGGATGATAGTAAAATGCTGAAAAGCATTTTTCTTTAACACTAATAGTTAGTAATAACTAACTTAGAAAGGAGCATATGAATGAGCGTTGTAATCATAGGTGGGCATGAGAGGATGGAAAACCGGTATAAAGAAATCTGCAAAAAATACAGACATAAGACAAAAGTTTTTACGAAAATGCGGTCAGATTTAAGCCGCCAGATTGGTACACCGGATTTAGTGATTCTGTTTACGGCAACGGCATCCCATAAGATGGTGCGCTGCGCAATTACAGAATCAGAACGTAGCAATGCGGTTCTGGAGCGTTCACATAGCAGCAGCGCAAGTGCGCTCATACATATACTGGAGGCTTATGCATAATTTTTTGAACAGGGAAAAGAAAAGTATTTCAGAAGAAGCGGTTGTGCTTCATTGTTCACCGACGATGGCAGGACTAAAAACGGGAAGCCTATTTAGCTGCCCGGTAGAGGACAGTGAGATGCTGGCAGAGGGGATCCGCAGTTTGAATGGGCATCTTGTTCCTCGCGGCATACGTTTGGTTTCCTTGAGAGTTACAGGGCAGAGGGCGCTCATTTATATGTACCGCCCTGGAAGGTTGAAAAGGGATCTGAGTGACAGAACTGCAGAGAGGATTTTGTCAGAACGGGATTATCCTGTTAAGCAGACGGAGAGATGTATTGTTGAACTGGCGCGCCGTTTGAATGGCGAGGAGGCATTCCCGCATGAAATAGGGCTATTCCTTGGTTACCCGCCAGAAGATGTGGATGCTTTTATAAAAAATGGTGCGGCGGGAGAAAAATGTATTGGGATGTGGAAAGTATATGGGGATGTAGAAACAGCGAAGTGCAAATTTGCACAGTATAAAAAATGCACCCGTCTATATTGTGAGGCATTCCAAAAATATCATTTGTTTGACAGGCTCATAGTGGGCTTATCATAAAAACAAATAACAAGAGACACCATGTGCATGTAGCGGGAGGCCTTGAAAAAACAGGCAGAGCGAAAGAAAGGATGGAATTATTTATGGGTAAGATTGCAGTGGTTTACTGGAGTGGTACAGGGAATACGGAGGCAATGGCAGCTGCTGTGGCAGAAGGCGCAAGAGAAAAAGGGGCAGAAGTTTTCCTGATGCAGTGCAGCGAGTTTGACGTGGCCAGGATGGATGAATTTAATGCTGTGGCTTTTGGCTGCCCATCAATGGGTTTGGAGCAGCTTGAGGAAGGTGAGTTTAAACCTATGTTTTCTTCCTGTGAGGCGAAACTGGGCGGCAAGAAGATTGGTCTATTCGGTTCTTACGGATGGGGAGATGGGGAATGGATGCGTACCTGGCAGGAGACCTGTGAAGCAGATGGGGCTGTGTTGGTGCAGAACCCGGTGATTTGCAATGAGGCTCCGGATGACGGGGCAGTGGCTGAATGCAGGGCTCTGGGTTCGGCGCTGGCGGACTGATGTGGGTGCGGAAAAGCTAAACTAAAAAATTTAAAATAAGTATATAAAAGTAAGCTGTTCCAGCGATAGTAAGGGCAGCTTACTTTTATTTGTGGATAACCTAATTCATGGGTGTGAATTGTGAGTAAAGTGAAAAATGGGAAGAAAAAGCAAAATGAAAATCTGGTGTATGTAGATAGCCCTTTTAGGAAAAATGTGGTAATCTTTTAGAAGAAACGAGGTAAATCAAGATGGAAAAGAAAATTTATATCACAGAGGAAGAACGGGCAAAATGCCAAAAGGTGATTGATGCATTTGCAGAGCTGTATGAAATGGCGGATATTGTAGTAGTTGGTGTTGGGAGGTACGGTTTTGTCATGCTGAAATACTATGTGCCGCCGCATGGTTTTGAGGAAGATGCTACTTTCACGGACAGCATTGCATTGTTTGAGGAATTATGGCAGGAATGGCTTAATATGAAGATGTATCTGCTGGCAAAGGACACTCCGCTGTTGGAAAAAGGTTATAAAGGTGTATTTGAGAGCCTGCCGGAAGAAAAACAGTCGGAACTTATCGGGCGAAAAGCTGCTTTTGTAAAAGCGGCAGAGATATATCTGTGACATTGTTTCTGTGGGGAAAATAACAATAATTAGTGGGAAATCTAGGAATAGAGAGGCTCTGTGCAATACAGGGTTTTTCTTAATTATGTTTTTGGATAAAGATAGAATGAATGAGTTGGATTCCGGCGTATCAGGCATTGTGGAAATGTCGTATAACTGGAATAGCCAGTTATGCACATTTCCATGATGAATTTAAGAAGTTGCTAATATCAACGAAATAAGTATAAAGTATAACACTTGTTTTAACAATGATTTACGGATGTTTCTTAGTTTGACTTTTTAGCCAGTCTGCTATAAAATTGATTAGTTAAAACTAACTATCAAGGAGGATTTTACAGCATGACCAGTCAATATTTGAATCACTTGTACAGCGATCTGCTCTCTAATTCTCCGCAGACCGTAACAATAGATATTCCGGCGAGTATGGGAACAGGTCAGATTTCACAGATTGTTACAAAACAGGGTGCGGTTGTTTCAGATTGGAAAATGAACTATTTTTCAGATGTAAATGTGCAGGGTGTGAATAGTGAGGAATATATACAGATTTTATTCTGCTTTAAAGAAGGTGTTTCATGGAGTATCGCTGATAGTTGCCAAAGTACCAGTATACAAAAGGGAGAATCGTGCATATATCGTGGACACGGTAAGATGGAATATCTTTGCTATTCGGGGAAAAGCGATTTTCTTTTTAAAAACATAAAAATACCGTTAGATTATTTTTATAAAATTCTAAAAGGATATTTTGAAGATAGCGAAATTGATGCGTATGAGAAAAAATTGCTGAATGGAATATCAAAAGTATCTATCAGCCCATACATGGAGCATATTTTTGCAGAACTGAAAGATTTTGCACAGTATCGTGGAGGATTGGGTTATTTGTTTCTTGAAAGCAAAATTCTTGAACTTCTGTCTGTGTATTTAAGTGAGGTTTTAGAGTTAAGTATTCTTGCATCAAATTATATCGGTATTTCAAAAAGTGACAGGGATGCGATCGTTGAGGCAAAAAGAATTATTGACAGCCAAGTTGCGACATTGGTAGGATATTCCAAACCAAGCAACTTTGCCGCAGCATTTAAAAAGAAATATGGAGTGATCCCCAAAAATTATAAAGCAGAAAATACGATTGGTTGAACCTGAAAAATACTGATTTTGGGTAGAATGAAATCGGTTTTGGGTTGGATTTGTAAATAGAAATTGATAAAATGTGTGTCGTGGTTAGAGAAAGCTAACTGCTACACACATTTTATTTTAGGAGGAACGAACATGAACAAAAAATTAAATGCAAAAGATTTTATCCTGATCGGCGTTCTGACTGCCCTCATGTGGATTATCTGCATGATTATCAGCACAGTAATGAGTATCGCCGGCCCTGTCACCAACGTATTTTACCCTGCTGTCGTGGCAATCCCAAATGGAATTGTGATGATGCAGCTGTTAGCCAAAGTGCCGAAGAAGGGTGTCTTTGCTATCTGTGGTACAATTCAGGGCATTCTGTTTCTGCTGGTTGGCGGATTTTGGCTGATTCCGGTTGCGCTGATATATCGGTGGTGTGATCTGTGATTTTCTGATTATGGGCATAAGCGAAGTTACTATGAAATCCATGATAATCGCTTATACAATTTTCAGTGGCATTTTCGCTTTCGGAGCGATTGTCGGCCCCATGAGTTTTCTGCGAAACGCTTTTGTAGGGGCAATGGAGAAAAATAATATTGCACAGGAATACATAGACGGCATGATTAAAATAACATCTGGATTTATGCCAGTTGTCATTGTAGCTGCCGGATTGCTTGGCGGTCTGCTCGGCGGTTATATTGGACAGAAAACATTGAAGAAACATTTTATCAAGGCAGGGCTTGTATCAGCAAAATAACAGCGTAAAGCTCCGAACGTATGACAGACACATGATTTTGTCAGTGGACTGCCTGAATATGAAAGCGGGGCTGAAATGTCAGCCCCGCTTAACATTGGAGGACAGTATGGAAGAAAATATAAAGAAACTTATTATACAAAAACAATTTAAAAGAACAGCAGCTTTAGACCCACGCTGTAAAGCGGCATTGTTGATTTTGATTGGCTGTGTCAGCTATTTTCTGAATGGAGAAGTAGTTAGCCTGATATTGGTTGTTACATTAGCATTATTTATAGCTATCGGGAATGGCGTTAGATGGGCGGTAAAAATGTTGGTCTTTTACATCATTGTTGCTTATCTCAATGCTTTGCTGCGTTATGTTTCCATTCCTGTGTTAAGCGTGATTATGAGCGTGTTTGGTGTAACTATTTTGAAACTGGTTCCTATTGCCATGATGGGGATATGGACTTTGCGAACGACGCACATGGATGACCTCATGGTATCATTGCAGCGTATGCGCCTCCCACAGTCTGTCACAATTCCACTGGTGGTTATGTTCCGGTACATACCTACTCTGAGGATTGAATACCGTATGATCTGCAACACAATGGATATTCGGGGCATCAGTGATACCTTTTGGAAGCGAATCATTCACTCGATTTCCACAGTTGAATACATTTTGGTACCGTTGTTGATGCGCTGCCTGAAAGTGACGGATGAACTGGCTGCGTCCGGCACGACACGTGGATTGGAGTTAGAGGAAAAAAGGTATGCACTGAACCATGTCCGCTTTTCATGGCCGGAATATGCCGTAACAATTTTAGGGATTGCTTTTTTGGCAGCTCTTTTGTTCCTCGACTATACCTCTATCGGGGAAATTATCATATGGAGGGCGTAGTCGTGATAACATTTGAAAATTTTTCTTTCCGCTATGAGGAAAGAGACGAGTTTACATTAAGAGATATTAACCTGACCGTCCAGACAGGGGAGCTTATTTTACTGACAGGGCGGAGTGGGTGCGGAAAAACAACGCTGATCCGTTCTTTGAATGGGTTGATTCCACATTTCTATCCTGGAGAAATAAAGGGAAATATTTCACTTGACGGACAATCTCTGTTGGAATTAAAACCGTCTGAACTGGCTGGCAAGGTGGGAACTGTTTTTCAAAACCCACGTTCCCAGTTTTTTATGACAGACACCACACGGGAACTTGCCTTTGGATGTGAAAATATGGGATTCTCCCGTGAAAAGACGATTGACCGCATTGTAAAATCAGTAACAGATTTAAGACTGTCAGATTATCTGAACCGCAGTATTTTTGATCTGTCCAGTGGGGAGAAACAGCAGATAGCGGTTGGCTCTGTCTATGCACTTTTGCCCAAAGTATATATTTTTGACGAGCCGTCGGCGAATCTGGATTATGATGCCACAAAACGGCTGGCAGAGATAATGAAACATTTAAAACAGGATGGATATACAATCCTTGTCGTGGAGCATCGCTTTTATTATTTAAAAGAATTGCTTGACTGGGCGTTTCTCATTCAAGAAGGCGGAATTAAGCAGGAGTTTACAAGAGAACAATTTTGCAGGATACCTGATGAAATGCGCATTTCTTACGGATTGCGGACAGTTTATCCAGAACGGGATGCAAGGGAATACAAGGCAAAATCAAATGTCCGTGAATCCGGTAGCGTTCTGAAGGTGGAAGGTCTTTCTTTTGCGTATAGGAAGGAACCGGATATTTTGCGGAATATCAATTTTGAAGCATGTGAGGGTGATGTAATTGGGATTTTAGGTCATAATGGTGCTGGAAAGACTACATTGCTTTCGATTATGACAGGGCTGTTAAAAGAAAAAAGCGGAGCTGTTTATTATAACGGAAAAAAGCTATCTCCACGCCAGAGAAGAAACTTGTCCTATCTTGTGATGCAGGATACGGATTATCAGCTTTTTGCAAGCAGTGTGGAAGAAGAATTGTCATTGGGCATAAAAGAGGATTGTGCAGAAAAGGTCACGGAAACTTTGGATGCACTGGAACTTAACGCTTATCGGGAATGTCACCCGGCATCTCTGTCGGGTGGTCAAAAACAGAGGGTAACGATTGGCGCAGCCATTGTCAAGGATAGCCCGGTAATCTACTTTGATGAACCAACCAGCGGCCTTGATTATGATTCAATGGTGCGTGTCAGCCGTTTGATTGAGCAGCTTGCAAGTGCAGGAGTTATCATTTTTGTAGTATCGCATGATTTTGAATTTATTACCCGCACTTGTTCGGAAGTGCTGCAGCTTGACGGGCAGGATTCCATAAAAAATCAAGTCCTGACGCCTGAAATTCTGTTGTCAATTTCAAAACAATATTTTGAATGAATTGCTGCTTTTTAGCAATTCATTTATGAGTAAGGAACGAAGTGGATTACGAATATCCGCTTTATAGATTGGAGGTTTTGTTATGTTCAAAAAAGTATTTGAGTATGCAGGGCCGCACAAGAAGGACTTATACCGTGCAACATTTATTGTGCTTCTTAGTGTCCTTATGAGTGTTCTGCCTTTTGTGCTGGCCTATCAGGTGATTTCACCGCTTATCCTGGGTGAAATTGTGGGGAGTGGTTATGTATCATCACGGGTAATTGGAGTTTTAGTTTGTCTGGTTTTGCAGGCAATTCTTTATGGATGGGGACTGAATGTTTCCCATAAGGCAGCTTACAATACCCTGCTCAGGCTGCGTACAGCCTTGCAGAAACGTTTTGAATCCCTGCCGCTCGGATTTATTCAGGATAAGGGAACAGGTACGATTAAAAAGCTGTTTGTGAATGATGTGGACAGTCTGGAAGTATTACTGGCACATTCCCTGCCAGAAGGAATTGCAAACCTTATGATTCCATTGGCAATTTATGTTGCCATGTTCTTCATTGACTGGAAACTGGCTTTATTATCTCTTGCATCAATCCCTGTCAGCTTTGCAGCTATGATGATCATGTACTCTGTCGGCATGAAGAAAATGGGGTCGTACTATATGGCAGGGCAGAAAATGAACAATACCATTATTGAATATATCAACGGCATGGAGGTTGTAAAGGTATTTAATAAAGAAGCTGAATCTTATGAGCGTTTTCGCAAGGATATTTCCGACTATCGGGATTATACGCTGGAATGGTACAAAGCGGCATGGCCGTGGATGGCGGTTTACAGTAGTCTGCTCCCCTGCACGATTATTCTTACCCTGCCTTTGGGCGCGTGGTTCGTCCTTTCAGGATTTTCAACTTTGCCGGATTTGATTCTCATTCTCTGCCTGTCGCTTAGTATTGGCATACCGCTATTAAAGTCATTAGGGTTTTTAACGACTATGCCGCAGCTTAACTATAAAATCTCGGGTTTAGAGCAGGTGCTGGAAACTGCGCCCCTAAAGCAGACAAATGATGCTTTTTATGGGAAGAACCTCGATATTTGTTTTGACCATATCACTTTTGGATATGAGAAAACCCAGCCGGGGCCGGATGGAAAGCCAATGGTGACAATGGATGAAGTTATCACAGACATCAGTTTTACCGTAAAAGCCGGACAGAAAACGGCTTTAGTCGGTGAATCCGGTTCCGGGAAAAGTACGCTTGCAAAGCTGTTGATCCACTATTATGACCCACAGCAGGGAAGTATTTCTATCGGAGGGCAGAAAATAACAAAAATGAGCCTTAAAGCATTAAACAGCCAGATTTCTTATGTGGCACAGGAACAGTATTTGTTTAACACTTCTCTGCTTGAGAATATCCGAATGGGAAAACCGGACGCTACGGATGAAGAAGTCCTTGAAGCGGCGAAAAAAGCACAGTGTTTAGAATTTCTTGAAAAACTGCCGCAGGGAATCCGTTCAATGGCTGGTGATGCGGGCAAGATGCTTTCCGGAGGTCAGCGCCAACGTATATCTCTGGCTCGTGCAATCCTAAAAAATGCTCCTATTATCGTACTTGATGAAGCAACCGCATATGCCGATCCGGAGAATGAGGAAAAAATGGAAGCCGCAATTGCAGAGCTGGTAAAGGGAAAAACTTTATTTGTGATTGCTCACAAACTTCCTGCGATTATGAATGCTGACCAGATTTGTGTAATAGAGCATGGAAAGTTAGCTGCAACAGGTACTCATAAGGAATTGCTGCAGACCTGTGGGTAATACCAGAAATTATGGAAAGCGGCACAAGGCAGCGCAGAATGGAAAGTAAATACTGCAAAGGAGGGGAAATAAATGCTTGCACTATTTTCAAGAATTTTAAAGCTCTCCGGCAAATATAAGAGCCGGATTCAGGGTGCGTTTCTATGTGCATTTATTGAATCCATACTTGCAAAAATGCCTGTCTTTTTGGCATTTCTTGTACTCTCTGGATTCTATCAGAAAACTTTAACTGGAGCAGACTGTCTGTATATCGGGATTGGGCTTGCCACAGTAGTGGTTGCACAGGCTGTTGTTCACTACCTTTGTGACAGGCTGCAAAGTGCCGCCGGATATATGATTTTTACAGATAAAAGAATGGAGCTTGGAGGACATCTCCGCAAATTGCCGATGGGATATTTTACATCTGGCAATATCGGGAAAATCAGTTCCGTACTCAGTACGGATATGGTATTTATTGAAGAAGCCGCTATGAGTACTCTCGGCAATATGATGAGCTATGAGATGGTCAAGCTTTTTTGTAACACTTAAAAGGAAAAGTTTTGACATAGATCATGCCTGCATTCTCTTTTCAAATGGTGTCATATATCCATTGGATGAATGCGGG
>CAJTDX010000059.1 GCA_910575155.1 Lachnospiraceae bacterium | reverse complement strand
ATTGATAAAATACACTTAAATCTTGATGGATTATGGAAAGTAAATCAACTAAAGAATCCTTTATTTATAAGGATTTCTATCATTAACTTTGCATAATGTATAGCTTTTCATAACCGACGTTATGTGAAGCTTCACATAATGTCGGAAAAACCACCACGGCGGTCAATCTGGGCGTGGCTCTGGCACAGCAGGGCAAAAAAGTCCTGCTGATTGATGCCGACGCACAGGCAAATTTAACCATGTCGCTCGGTTACAGCCGACCAGACGACTTGCCCGACACGCTCTCCACCATCATGCAGGACATTATTGATGATAAACCCGTCGATGTTTCCAGAAGCATCCTGCACCATGACGAGGGCGTTGACCTGCTCCCGTCCAACATTGAACTGTCGGGACTGGAAGTAAGGCTGATTAACGCCATAAGCCGTGAAAGCGTGCTGAAAACCTGCATCAATGAGGTGAAAAAGAAGTACGACACGGTTCTCGTGGACTGTATGCCGAGCTTGGGTATGCTGACAATCAATGCGCTTGCGGCTGCTGACAGCGTGGTTATCCCGACACAGCCCCATTATCTTTCCGCCAAAGGCTTAGAGCTGTTGCTTCGCTCCGTGTCTAAGGTCAAACGGCAAATCAACCCGCACCTGCGGATTGACGGCATCCTTATGACGATGGTAATGCCACGCACGAACATCTCTAAGGAAATCACGGCAACGGTTAAGAGTGCCTACGGGCAGAGGATTAAAGTGTTTGATACCCAGATACCCCACTCCATCCGAGCCGTGGAAGCCACCGCAGAGGGCAGGAGCATTTTTGCCTATGACAAAGGCGGCAAGGTAGCCGCCGCTTACGAGCAGTTCGGAAAGGAGGTGACGGAGCTTGGCGAGAAACAGAGGAAGCAAAATCGAGCTGACCGCATACGATGACCTCTTTGAAACGGACGAGAGCCGTGCGGAAGCGAATCTAAGCAAAATAAGGGAAATCCCGATTGCGGAGATTGACGAGTTCCCAGACCACCCGTTCAAGGTCTTGATGGATGAGGACATGGAGCAGCTTGTGGACAGCGTAAGGCGGAGCGGCGTAATGACCCCTGCCACTGTCCGCCAAATGTAGGACGGATTTTGCGGACATTCAAAATAAAAAAGAATGTGGAGGTAACAGACAATGGCAAAATCATTATTTGAGGAACTGGGCGGCAAATACGAAAGGCAAGGGGATTATTTGATACCGTGCTTAACTGTACCCGCCGAAGAAGAACAGGCAATAGGCATCTGGGGGCAACGGCATTTAGATTATCTAAAACAGTACCGTAAAGTTACATACACCAATCTTCTTACAAGCGGCAGGCTAAACGCCTACCTTGCCGACATCAACAGACAGGCACAGGAACGCTTTGAAAGGCTCATAGAGGGTATGAAACAGGCACAGGGCATAACGGAACAGCTAAAGGCAGAAAACGCCTTAGAATGGACAGGATGCCTCAATAACATAAGGGCTTGTGCGAGGGAGATTGTGGAAAAGGAAATTATTTTTGCATAAACAGATGATTAGTGGCAGGGGGAAATCCTGCCGCTTTTTCTGCTTTAGTTTGTCAGCTTGACAAATAAAGGGTTAAGGAATATAATTAGATTCAGTATTATACAAGGAGTTAATAAATATGCGGCAAGGTATTCTTAAATAAACTGTCAATTTGATAGTGGGAACAAAAAGTAGCAGTCCCGTTTCACTTTTAATATGGGGCTTAGTTTTTTGTACCCAGTTTAAGAATACTTTTATCATGTAATTTTATATGCCCGAAAACATATAAGTGTTTTGGGGCTATTGGAGTTATTTACCCAGTGATAGGAGTATTTATCACTGGGTATTTTTATGCCCTTTTTTGGGTGTTGATAGGAGGAAAATCACATGAAAATAATTAACTTAGGCATTCTGGCTCACGTTGACGCAGGAAAGACAACATTAACGGAAAGTTTATTGTATACCAGTGGTGCAATTGCAGAACTAGGGAGCGTAGATGAAGGCACAACAAGGACAGATACAATGAATTTGGAGCGTCAAAGGGGAATCACTATCCAGACAGCAGTGACATCTTTTCAGTGGGAGGATGTAAAAGTCAACATTATAGATACGCCAGGCCATATGGATTTTTTGGCGGAAGTATACCGTTCTTTATCCGTATTAGACGGAGCAGTATTATTAGTTTCTGCAAAGGATGGCATACAGGCACAGACCCGTATACTGTTTCATGCACTACAGATAATGAAGATTCCGACAATTTTTTTCATCAATAAAATTGACCAAGAGGGGATTGATTTGCCAATGGTATATCGGGAAATGAAAGCAAAGCTTTCTTCGGAAATTATAGTGAAGCAAAAGGTTGGGCAGCATCCCCATATAAATGTAACGGACAATGACGATATGGAACAGTGGGATGCGGTAATTATGGGAAACGATGAACTATTAGAGAAATATATGTCAGGGAAACCGTTTAAAATGTCAGAACTGGAACAGGAAGAAAACAGGAGATTCCAAAACGGAACGTTATTTCCCGTTTATCACGGAAGCGCTAAAAACAATCTGGGGATTCGGCAGCTTATAGAAGTAATTGCCAGTAAATTTTATTCATCAACGCCTGAAGGTCAATCTGAACTATGCGGGCAGGTTTTTAAGATTGAATATTCAGAGAAAAGGCGGCGTTTTGTTTATGTGCGTATATATAGCGGAACATTGCATTTGAGGGATGTTATTAGAATATCTGAAAAAGAGAAAATAAAAATCACAGAGATGTGTGTTCCGACAAACGGTGAATTATATTCATCCGATACAGCCTGCTCTGGTGATATTGTAATTTTACCAAATGATGTTTTGCAGCTAAACAGTATTTTGGGGAACGAAATACTGTTGCCGCAGAGAAAATTTATTGAAAATCCTCTCCCTATGCTCCAAACAACGATTGCAGTAAAGAAATCTGAACAGCGGGAAATATTGCTTGGGGCACTTACAGAAATTTCAGATGGCGACCCTCTTTTAAAATATTATGTGGATACTACAACGCATGAGATTATACTTTCTTTTTTGGGGAATGTGCAGATGGAAGTCATTTGTGCCATCCTTGAGGAAAAATATCATGTGGAGGCAGAAATAAAAGAGCCTACTGTTATATATATGGAAAGACCGCTTAGAAAAGCAGAATATACCATCCACATAGAAGTCCCGCCAAATCCTTTCTGGGCTTCTGTCGGGTTGTCCATAGAGCCGCTCCCTATTGGAAGCGGAGTGCAGTATGAAAGCAGAGTTTCACTTGGATATTTAAATCAATCGTTCCAAAATGCGGTTATGGAGGGGGTTCTTTATGGCTGCGAGCAGGGGCTGTATGGATGGAAAGTGACAGACTGTAAAATCTGTTTTGAATATGGATTGTATTATAGTCCTGTAAGTACCCCCGCAGACTTTCGGCTGCTTTCCCCTATCGTATTGGAGCAGGCTTTAAAAAAAGCAGGGACAGAACTATTAGAGCCATATCTCCACTTTGAAATTTATGCACCGCAGGAATATCTCTCACGGGCGTATCATGATGCTCCAAGGTATTGTGCAGATATTGTAAGTACTCAGATAAAGAATGACGAGGTCATTCTGAAAGGAGAAATCCCTGCTAGATGTATTCAAGAATACAGGAACGATTTAACTTATTTCACAAATGGGCAGGGAGTCTGCTTGACAGAGTTAAAAGGATACCAGCCAGCTATTGGTAAATTTATTTGCCAACCCCGCCGCCCGAATAGCCGTATAGATAAGGTTCGGCATATGTTCCACAAGTTAGCTTAACAGCTTGCAAAAGTCATATAAAATGAGATTTGAAAGGATTAGAGACTAATTATGATGAAATGCGAATGGATATTGTGTCCTGTTTGTGGGAGCAAAACCCGTAATAAAATTAGGAAGGACACTGTTTTGGAGAATTATCCCCTTTATTGTCCAAAATGCAGACAAGAAAGATTGATTAAAGTTGACAACTTGAAGATAACTGTCATCAAAGAGCCAGACGCTTAAGACGCAGAGCCGATGAAATTGTGGAACAATTCACGAATCATCGGCTCTTTTTGTTTCGTATTTGAAAGAACAAACTCACCAAATAAAAAAAACGATATTCGGGTGGGTTATTTTGTTATACCCTAAATTACCCTCTGAATTTGTTTTTAAATTTGGAGGGATTTTTTTATGTCCTTTTTTCGGGCAGTTATCTATCTGCTCATACGAAGCAAAATTTATCAATACATAGCATATCAGAGAACGGCAGGAAACCAGTTAAAAAAATTTCTGCCAGTGCAACGGTACTTCTCACCTTGAAAGTAGAAGTACAATCTCCATACAATAGAATTACTATTTCCTATAACCGTAAAGGTCACAGAGCCTTTGCGGTTTTTCTTTTGTCGATTTTTGTTGGAAAGTGCCGTAGGGCTGTTTCTGATATGCGGTGTCGTTCTCCGCCTCTCCATCTGGATTTTTTACATTTCAAAAATTCAGATGGGAGGTATTTATGGTGAAATATGCACCAAGAAAGGTATATATCAGAGAAAGTGGCGGCTATGTGGAATTATCCTACACGGAGTTCTGCCGTTGCAGGGAATCCGACCAGACCTATATGGACAAGCTGTTTATCCCCATTCAAGGCTGTCTGCTTGAAGTCGTGAGGGAGCAATACACAGACTTCTACCGTGACAAGGAACGGTGGCGTTATCTGCAAAAATTAGATACAAAGAATAGACTGCTATCTCTCGACGGATTTACGGACAGCGAGGGGAATCCTCTGGACTTTATCACTGATGAAGCGGTGGACATTGCAGAAACCGTTGTCAATGCGGTCATGGTGGACAGGCTGAAAGCCGCCCTGCCTTTGCTGTCGGATAGTGAACAGGAGCTGATACAGGCAATCTTTTTTGACGGACTTTCCGAGCGTGAAGTCGGGGCGAGGTTGGGCATAACCCAGAGCGTTGTAAACAAACGCAAAGCCAGAATCCTAATAAAACTAAGAAAGATAATAGAAAATTAAAATTTAAGGCGTTCAGCCCCCTTGTTTTTTCCTTTGGGAAGATGAGGGGGCTTTTCTCTGCCCTCTCAATCAATTCTGATTGGAGGAAGTAAGAATGGCATACAACCACGGACGGGAGGACAGGAAATGGCGTATCTGGAAAGAAGCGGAGGAAAAGCTGCTGCGTGAGTGCGGCGTTGATGAAGCGACCATTGAGCAGATACGCATGGCGGACAGGGCAGACTTCAATTCCAACAGGCGGTTTTACCGATGGACGAATGACGTTGCGGAATATCTTGAGGACATGGCAGGCAGGGAGCGGCAGGCGGAAGTGGGTACGGTTGCGGAGTTACTGGAAGAGATTGAGAGCGAAAATCTCTATCAAGTATTAGTCACGGTGGACGGGCGTACCTTGAAAATCGTCCTGCTGAAAATGCAGGGGTATTCCACAAAGGAGATTGCCCCGCTTGTGCATTTGACGACTGGTGCCATCTATGCGAGGTTAGACCATCTGCGGAAGAAGCTGCGGAAAATTTTATAGCTTCTAAAACAGCCTGCCATCCTGCGGGCTACTGGGTGAGGGATGGAAATCCCCTCACTCATTTTTTGCAGGAGGACAACAGGATGGCATACAGGGTTAAGGCATACACGCTTCGGGAGGAATCCACGGAAAGCGGCACAAGGTATTTTATCAGCTTTAAGGACGGGCAGGGCAAATCCCACGAGTTGGAAGTGTCGGAACAGTTCTTTATGGAGTTTCGGCAGATGGAGCGCAGGAACAGGAATCTTTTCTAATGGGACGAGCGGCACAGGGAGTTTAACGAGGTATGGGACGAAACCCTTTACAGACGGGCGTTGCGTGTGCCTAAGAGCCTTGATGAACGCATGGTTGAGGAAGAACGGAATGAAACGCTCTATAAGGCGGTTGGGAGCCTTCCAGAGATACAAAGGCGGCGTTTCCTGCTCTACTACGAGTATGAGTTCAATTTTTACCAAATCGCCGCTATGGAGCATTGCACCGCTTCGGCAATACAGAAATCTGTTGCGATTGCAAAGGAGAAAGTAAAGGCGGAAATTGAAGAAATATCTCCAACCGTGACCGACACCGCCCGAAAAAGAAATCTGTTTTTTATTTGTGTGGGATTGGCGGCATTACATACTCTCACTTTTTTCCGTGGGAGTAAATCTATTTTTAAGGAGGTCAACGCCTATGTGCAACGAAAACAAAGACACCGCCCGAAAGGAGGAAAGCCATGCAGAAGTTACAGACAGTCAACGCCGAAACGCTCCTTTATGAACCGCTTGAGAAACCATCCTTTGTGGTGGACAGCCTTATCCCGACAGGCTTATCGCTGTTCTGCGGCTCACAGAAGATAGGCAAAAGCTGGCTCATGCTGAAGCTATGCTTATGCGTGTCGCAGGGAATCCCTTTATGGGATATGCCGACAATGGAGGGCGATGTGCTTTACCTCTGCCTTGAGGACACGTTCTGCCGCATACAGGACAGGTTATTTCGTTTGACGGACGAAGCAAGCGGGCGGCTCCACTTTGCCGTGGCAAGCTGCAAGCTGTCAGACGGTCTTATCGTGCAGCTTGAAGATTATCTGAAAGATTACCCAGACAGCAGGCTCATTGTCATTGATACCTTGCAGAAAGTCCGTACAGCTTCAAAAGACAATGCCTATGCAAGCGACTATGGGGACATCTCCCTCATCAAAGACTTTGCCGACAGGCACTCTCTGGCGGTCATTGTCGTACACCACATCCGAAAGCAGAATGACAGCGACGTGTTCAACAAGGTGTCTGGGACGACAGGATTAACGGGGAGTGCGGACGCTACCTTTGTTCTGGAAAAGGAGAAACGTGCGTCTGACACCGCCAAGCTGTATGTGACGGGCAGGGACACGCCTTATCAGGAATACACGCTGCGTTTCCGTGATTGCCGTTGGGAGCTTGTGGAGCGGAAAACGCAGGAGCAGCTTGCGAAAGAAACGATACCAGATGTCCTTTTTCGGTTGGTGGATTTTATGAGGGATAAGGAAGAATGGATAGGCACGGCAACGGAACTGTTAGCCGCTATGGGGGAAACGGAAACCATACCCACGGTGATTACGAAATGGCTGAATGAATACCGCACCACATTTTTAAGCGAGAACCGTATCTGCTACCAGTACAGCCGCAGGAAAGACGGCAGGCGGATTGCCCTTGCAAGGAGGGCGGGTGACAGCGGTGATGGTGGTGACAGCGATATTAGGATACCCCCCTGTTACTGTCATTGACGCTTAAAGCCATGTAAAGCTGGCGGCTCTGCCCTGCGGGTGACAGCAGTGACGGTGGTGACAGTGATTTTAGGATACCCTGCCGCTGTCATCCCTACGGGAGAACACCCCGTAAACGCAAAATGCAGGCGTGAGATTTACTCGCCCTTTTCGGTCGTGTAAAACCACCCCTGCGGTCAGAAAAATCATTCCGATTTTTCCGACTGCGTTTACAGGGTGTAACACACTACACTTTGCCCTGCAAAGTCGTGTGCCAGACGTTCCCTCTGGACTCCCTTAAGGCAGGGCTGTGCCCTGCTATCCTACGCCTTACGGCTTCGGATAAAAGAATGGCGGCATGACGGTGACGGCTCTTGCGAGGGGGGTATCCCAAAAACACCGTCATCATCGACATGACCGTCATGCAGGGGGTGAGGGTGACAGTTGCGGCAGTCGGCAGGGGGTATCCCAAAACTGCTGTCACCACCGTCACCGCTGTCACCCCAAAGGACGGTCACCCGCCGAAAGAAAGGAGGAATCCGCCTATGCCTTATGCAATCCTGCGTTTCCAGAAACGAAAAGCGGGCGGCGTTGCGGCTTGTGAACGCCACAACGAGCGGAAGAAAGAAGCCTACAAAAGCAACCCAGATATAGATATGGAACGCTCTAAAAACAATTACCATCTCATAGCACCACCAAAGTACACCTACAAGAAAGAGATTAACCGCATGGTAGCCGAAGCGGGGTGCAGGACAAGGAAAGACAGCGTGATGATGGTGGAAACGCTCATCACAGCTTCACCAGAATTTATGAACCAGTTACCGCCCGAAGAACAAAAAGCGTATTTCCAGACGGCTCTTGACTTCATTTCGGAGCGTGTTGGAAAGCAGAATATCCTCTCCGCTGTCGTCCATATGGACGAGAGAACGCCCCATATGCACCTCTGCTTTGTGCCGATTACGCCAGACAATAAGCTGTCAGCGAAAGCTATCTTAGGCAACCAGAAATCATTATCCGAGTGGCAGACCGCCTACCATGAGCGGATGTCCTCACGGTGGAATCAGCTTGAACGGGGGCAGTCCTCAATGGAAACCAAGCGGAAACACGTCCCCACATGGCTCTATAAATTAGGCGGCAGGCTTGATAAACAGTATGAAGAAATCGTGTCTGCCCTATCCGACATCAACGCCTTTAACGCAGGGAAGAAAAGGGATAAAGCGTTAGATTTACTCTCTGCATGGCTGCCAGACGTGGAGAAATTCTCTAAGGAAATCGGGAAACAGCAGGCGTATATCGACAGTTTGAAAGAGAGAATTGGGCAGGAATCAGACTATGCGGGGCGTATGCGTGATGAAAAGTACGAGCAGGAACTAAAGGTGCAGAAAGCGAATCAGAAGATATTTGAATTGCAGAGAACCAACGAGCAGATGGGGCGGCTGCTGTCAAAAATACCGCCCGAAGTGTTGGAAGAATTGCAGAAAAATCATAGAAGCAGAGCGAAAGAAAGGTAGATATGTGAATGAAGAAACAGGATTTTAAGGTGTTAAAGACCAAAGACTTGTACCCGTTCCCCGACAATCCGTTTCATGTGGCAGAAGATGAAACACTGTCAGAGTTAGCGGAAAGCATCAAGGAATTTGGCATTGTCACGCCGATAATCACACGCCCGAAAGAGGACGGGGACGGTTATGAAGTGATTGCAGGACAGCGGCGTGTCCGTGCTTCTGAACTTGCAGGGATAAATACCGTGCCTGCGTTTGTCCTGCCCTTAGACCGTGACCGAGCCATCATCACCCTTGTAGACAGCAATTTGCAGCGTGAGAATATCCTGCCATCGGAGCGGGCGTTTGCTTACAAGATGAAATCCGAAGCCATGAAGCGGCAGGGTTTCCGCACAGACTTAACCTCGTCACAAGTTGTGACGAAGTTGCGGACGGACGACAAGGTGGCACAGGGCTTCGGCGTGGGCAGGATGACCGTGCAGCGTTTTATCCGCCTGACGGAACTGATACCGCCGATTTTGCAGATGGTGGACGAGGGGAAAATCGCCCTCACGCCTGCGGTGGAACTGTCCTTCTTGAAGAAAGACGAGCAGGAAAACCTCTTTGCCACGATGGAGAGCGAAGAAGCAACGCCCTCACTCTCACAGGCACAGCGGATGAAACAGTTAAGCCAGAGCGGGCGGCTTGACATGGATACGATATTTGCGATTATGACGGAGGAAAAGGGCAACCAGAAAGAAACCTTGAAAATCAACACAAGCAAGCTGAAAAAATACTTTCCGAAGAACACAACGCCGAAGCAGATGGAGGAAACCATCATCAAACTTTTGGAGCGTGAGTTGCAGAGGAAACGCAACCGTGACAGCCGCTAATCTTCTTTTTTCGGGAAGTAAATACAGAGAGTTGAGGTATGGAGAATGAGAGAAATCCAGTATGAAATCGTAAAGGAAATCGCAGTATTGTCTACGGGCGACAGTGGCTACACAAAGGAAATCAATCTCATTTCATGGAATGGGAAAGAGCCGAAGTATGACATCCGCAGCTTTTCCCCGAACCGTGAAAAGTGCGGCAAGGGAATCACGCTGAACGCTGATGAAGCGGCGGCACTCCTTAAAGCATTACAGAAAGAATTAAACAGCGAGGATTAATGGTATCTGATTGGCAGGGCGGGGACATTTCCAAACTCTTCCCTGCCCTGTCTGGAAAGGAAGATTTAAGTATGGGCGAGGATAAGAAAGCAGATAAAAAGAGAAAGCGTATCGTGCCAAAAGCACCAGTGCAGATGATAATCAGCCGTGAATATGTCGGCACACAGACCGTTACAGAAGCGTTTGTCCCGATTATCTCCGAGGATATTCGGAAGAAGATTGCCGAGGGCGACACCTTCGACAATGAGGGGCTGTCCGCTTAGAATGTACGCAATGGGACATGAAAACAGATAGGACAGATACGGAGGTTTTACAGTATGGCAGGAATCAAAGAAGAAAAGAAAATCTATTTAGTCGGCATTTATTGCCGCTTATCTAAAGACGATGGTACGGATAACGAGAGTGCGAGCATTGCGACACAGAAATCCATCCTCACGGATTATGTGAAAAAGCAGGGATGGCACATAGCAAAAACGTATGTGGACGATGGTTATTCTGGTACAAATTTCCAAAGACCAAGTTTCCAGAATATGATAAAAGACATTGAAAGCGGTCTGATAAACTGCGTGATTACGAAAGATTTATCCCGTCTGGGGAGAAACTATCTTGATTGTGGGTTATATCTGGAAGTTTTCTTCCCAGAGCATAACGTGAGGTATATAGCGGTCAATGACGGCGTAGATACCTTGAATAAATCTGCTATGGACATCACGCCTTTCCGCAACATTTTAAACGAAATGTATGCCGCTGACATATCTGTTAAGATAAAATCGGCATATCGGGCGAGGTTTCAACAGGGGAAATTCATGGGAACTACCGCCCCTTATGGCTATATCAAAGACCCTGCCGACCACAACCATCTGCTGATAGATGATAAAGTGGCACATGTTGTAAAAGAGATATTCGACCTTGCATTAAAAGGGAATGGAGTTGCCAAAATTTGCAGACATCTTAATAAACAGCATATCCTACGCCCTGCCGCTTATGCGGCGGAGCGTGGCGAAACAGGCTTTGAACGTCATTTTGAGGGGAACGAGGACAAACGCTATATTTGGAGTGGGAACAGCGTGAGGAGCATTTTAAGAAGCCCGATATATGCGGGAAATCTTGTAGGCTACAAACGGATTGCCGCCAATATGAAAAGCAAGAAACGCCCCTCTAAGCTGCCCGAAGAATGGGAAGTGATACCCAATACCCATGAGGGAATAGTCACGCAGGAGGAATTTGATATTGTCCAACAGCTTATTACAAGTCGTAGGCTTCCACAGAACAAGGGAGGATTTGTAAATATTTTTGCAGGCGTTATCAAGTGTGTGGACTGCGGATGTGCTCTGCGGGCAATGAACGTACACAGGAGGAAACGCCCAGAGATTATCGACTGTGTACAGTATTCATGTAATAATTATGCAAGAAACGGAAGAAGCGAGTGTAGTGCCCACAATATAGAAGCAAGGGATTTATTCAATGCCGTTCTTGCCGACATCAACTGTTTTGCGGATATGGCAGTGAATGATGAAAAGGCGGTCAGGGCCATAGAAAAGCGGCTCACGGAAACAGACCAGAGCAGGGCGAAAGCATTAGAGAAAGAACGTAAGAAGCTGAACAAACGCCTTGCGGAACTGGACAGGCTGTTTTCCTCTCTCTACGAGGATAAGGTCATGGAGCGTATTACCGAGCGGAATTTTGAGATGATGTCGGGGAAATACCAGAAAGAGCAGCTTGAAATTGAAGCAAGGCTGAAAGAGGTGACGGAAACTCTTAATGAAAGCTACGAGAAATCACGGGGAATCCGTGACTTCCTCGCCCTTATCCGAAATTATCAAGGCTTAAAAGAACTGGATGCAACAGTTATAAACGCACTCATAGACAAGATACTTGTTTCGGAGCGTGAGAAGATGGCAGACGGAACAGTGAAGCAGGAAATCAAGATTTACTATAAATTCATCGGCTTTGTCGATGAATTACATATCATACCTACAAAACGGTGGGCAGCAATGCCCGCTAAAAATTGTACGGTGTGCGGCGTTGAATATGTCCCGGGCTCTGGTGCATCAAGGTATTGTCCTGCTTGTGCCAAGAAGATACGGAGGGAGAAATCAAACGAGAGCAAACGCAGGAGCAGAGAACAGAAAAGGATAGCATGTATGAACTGTCCGCAAAAAATGACCGACTGAAGGAGGACGGGCGGTATGAGCTTATCAGCGGTCACAGGAGAAAAAAGGCTTGCGAGCTTGCAGGGCTTGAAACACTCAAATGCGAGGTTAAGGAGCTGACCCGTGACGAAGCGATTATTGTCATGGTTGAGAGTAATCTTCAAAGGACTACTATCTTGCCGAGTGAGAAAGCCTTTGCCTATAAGATGCGGCTTGAAGCGATGAAACGGCAAGGAGAAAGGAACGATTTAACTTCTCGACCAGTGCGAGCTGTTGACAAACCTCCTAATTCGTAAATGTCACAAGATATCATGATAAAAATCTAGCAAAAATAACAGAAATATTCCAAAGAAAAAAGTCATGGTTCTCTATGCCATGGCCTTTATCA
>CAJTDX010000058.1 GCA_910575155.1 Lachnospiraceae bacterium | reverse complement strand
GGCCGGCTACTGATCGTCGCCTTGGTGGGCCGTTACCCCGCCAACCAGCTAATCAGACGCGGGTCCATCCCGCACCACCGGAGTTTTTCACACTGCTTCATGCGAAGCTGTGCGCTTATGCGGTATTAGCAGCCGTTTCCAGCTGTTGTCCCCCAGTGCAGGGCAGGTTGCCCACGCGTTACTCACCCGTCCGCCACTCAGTCGCAAACTTTTCCTTCCCGAAGGAATTCAAAGCAGGCGCTTCGTTCGACTTGCATGTGTTAAGCACGCCGCCAGCGTTCATCCTGAGCCAGGATCAAACTCTCATATAAAGTGTTGTCCTGCCAGGCCCTTTTTCTCAAAAGGTCTTTCTGGCTTACTGTTTTTAGGTCGCATCTTTATGCTGTTCTTGAATTTCAAAACCGGTTAACCGGCTTCTCCGCTTTCACGGAAACTCTTTTGAATCTTTCAAGGTTATTTCACTGTTCAGTTATCAAGGTCCTGTCTGTTTTGTTGTCTTGCGACAGCTTCTATATATTACCACAGCTTTCCGCATTTGTCAACAACTTTTTTATTTTTTGTTGTTTCAAGTCATTTTTTGTCTTGTCACAACCAGCTTGAATATCTTATCATATGTTTTCGCATTTGTCAATGCTTTTTTAATAAAATTTTCAAGTAACGGAGAAGGAGGGATTTGAACCCTCGCGCCGCTGTTAACGACCTGCACCCTTTCCAGGGGTGTCCCTTCGGCCAGCTTGGGTACTTCTCCATATGGCAGAATAGTATAAAACCATTTCTTAAATTTATAATTCTTATCACAGCGCCGCGGCATTATTCCGCCTGCCTGTGATAAACGGAGAAGGTGGGATTCGAACCCACGGTCCCTTTCGGAATCACTGGTTTTCAAGACCAGCTCCTTAAACCACTCGGACACCTCTCCTTAAAATAATACATTGCGCAGCTCATTGACAGCTTATCCTGTTTTCAACAGCGCATGTATGATTTTAGCAAAACAATTGTAATATGTCAATAGGTTTTTGAAATTTTTTTACATTTTTTCTCAATTCTTTTATGTTCTGCAGAACACAGACAAAATCACTCAGAGAATAGAACCTCCTTCTCATTCTGTTTTAATCATTTTTCAGGAATAATTCTGCCAGTTCCAAATCTTCTGGCGTAGTAATTTTTATATTCTTGTAAGACCCTTCAACCAGCCGTACTTTTTTATTTAACATAGTTTCCACCACCATAGCGTCGTCTGTAACAGAACTATTCATTCCCTGCTTCTCCCGGTCTATTAGTTGTTGATAGGCATCGCTAATAAGAGAAAACAAAAAAACCTGAGGCGTCTGTACCTGCCAGACAAGGTTTCTCTCCGGCGTCTCTATGGCAAATTGCTCATAATCTGCAATTTTAATTGTGTCCTTTACCGGCATTCCTGCCACACATGCCTGATCCAGTTCTGCTGATCTGGCGCAGCGCCTGAGAATCTCCTGGTCTACGAAAGGTCTTGCTCCGTCGTGTATCATCACATAATCCGGCTGCAAATCCCTGTTTACCAGCTCCTTCAATCCGCAGAAAACAGAGTGATAACGTTCTTTTCCTCCCGGAACTACTGCTTTTACCTTATCAAAACCGTATTTTTCTATAATTTCTTTTTGACAGTATTCCACATCTTCTCCTGCAGAAACCAGAATGATGTCTTCCACCTGACTCTTCTGAAAAACATCCAGAGAATAAGAAATGACGGGTCTGCCCCGCAGCTTCATATACTGCTTCGGGGTATCTGATTTCATACGGCTTCCTCTGCCCGCCGAGAGAATAATGGCTGCGTATTTCTGTTCTCCCATATCAGCGCTCCCCCAATTTCAGATTCGGAACCGCATTCAAATCCCATCCGTCCCGCCTGCCTGCCAAATACTCATAGTAAGCAGCGGCTCCAATCATCGCCGCATTATCTGTACACAAGGCCGGAGAAGGATGATAAAACGCAATCCCCTTCTGCTTACACGCTTCTTCCATTCCTGCGCGCAGGACGCCATTAGACGCAACGCCTCCTGCAATGGCAAGCTGATCTGTGTGAAACTCATCTGCCGCCATCATCGCATGTTCAACTAATACATCTGTCACTGCTTTCTGGAAAGAAGCCGCAACATCTGCCTGATTTACAGGAATATTTTTCATTTTACATCCATTGATAAAATTCAGCACAGCAGATTTTACGCCGCTGAAACTGAAATCATATGGATGTTCCGCCACCTTTGCCCGCGGAAACGCTATGGCATCCGCATTTCCTTCTCTGGAAACCTGCTCAATCTTGGGTCCTCCCGGATATCCCAGCCCGATTGCCCGCGCCACCTTGTCAAAAGCTTCTCCCGCCGCATCGTCTCTGGTTCTTCCTATGATCTGATAAACCCCGTAATCTTCCACCTGCACCAGATGGGTATGTCCGCCGGACACCACCAGACATAAAAACGGCGGCTTTAACTCTTTGTTCTCAATATAATTAGCGCTGATATGCCCTTCAATATGATGAACGCCGATCAAAGGCTTTTTAGCCGCATATGCAACAGCTTTTGCCTCTGCCACTCCCACCAGAAGGGCGCCTACCAGCCCCGGACCATAGGTCACTGCTATGGCGTCCACATCATTAAGCGTCATATGCGCTTTTGCCAATGCCTCTGCCATAACCTGATTTATTTTCTCAATGTGTTTTCTGGATGCAAGTTCCGGCACGACTCCGCCATACAAAGTATGCATTGCAATCTGAGAAGAAATAATGTTCGACAATACTTCTCTGCCATTTTGCACCACTGCCGCCGCCGTCTCATCGCAGGAGCTTTCAATCGCCAGAATTACCACATCTTTTTCACAGCTTACCATCTCATCCTCCATATTCACATATCATTCCTGATAAAATCCCAGTATTCTCCATTTGCTGTCGGCATCCTTCCTCAAGATATAAGTCTGACTTGCGCGCTGGCTGCCATCCGCGCCTTTTAGATAGTAATCTACATCCACATAAGCGCATTCGCTGCCCTTTACCGTCTTATATTCAATTTCATTGACGCCTTCCAGACGAATGCTGGAAATGATCTGTTCCTTTTTATCATAAGCCGAAATGTCAGCTTTTACCGCTTCCAGATACACATCCTGTGGATTTTTTTCTTTCAGTTCCTCATCCATTAATGTTCTTGCCTGCTCTGCAATTTGTTCCAGCTGCTCCTGAGTATACCCCTGTTCATAGTAGCATTTTAAAATCTTATTATAAAATTTCACCACTTCCCGCGCCGTTTTTGGATAAGATTTGCTGAGATCTTTGGAAATAATCATCTCTGCGTCGGTCAAAACATCTTCTTTGCCACTGTTCTTCTGTGTCAGATAAAAGTAATATCCCACACACAAAGAGGCACAGAACACCACAATAATAATTGATTTCAAATTGTTCTTTTTGTTCATGAAAATCCCTCCCTTGCACAATACGCGCCGGTTGTTGTAAGAAGACTTTTCCAAACGCTTTGCAATCGCCTTCTTTTTACTCAAAATCCAGCTCAGTCGTCTTGCCATCCTTGCCTAATTCAGCATTGGCATAGATCCTGCGCACTGCGTCCATATAATCTTCGGCATGTACCAGAGACGGACTGAAATGTGTCAGCCACATATCCGCCACCTTCGCGTCGCTGGCGATCTTTGCAGCCTCATAAAACGTCATATGTTTATATTGCTTTGCCTTTACCGCCTTATCCTTCTCCGCATACATTCCTTCTATAATCAATAAATCGGCATTTTCGGCATTTTCCGTTATAGCCGGAACAGGTCTTGTGTCTGTACAATAAGTGAGTTTAATTCCTTTTCTGGGCGCTCCCAGCACCATATCCGGAGTATAAACATTCCCTTCCAGCTCAAGCGTCTCTCCTTTTTGCAGTTTGCTCCAGCAATTTTTAGGAATCCCCAGACGCTGCGCCTGATCTACCTGAAACTGCCCGGCGCGTGGAATTTCAATGGTATAACCGTAACAAACTATATTATGATTTACTTTAAAAGCGGTGATATGATATCCCTGCTCTTTCAGGCGCTCTACCGGCTGGCTCAGCTCTATATACCGAATTTCAAAAGGGAGTTCTGGCGCAATGGTTCTGAGCGCGTTTACCACCCGCTCAAGACCTTTGGGTCCTATCATGGTTACCGGCTCTGTCCGCTCTGCGTTGCCCATAGTAAGCAGCAGCCCAGGAAGGCCGCTGATATGGTCCGCATGGTAATGGGTAAAACATATGGTATCAATCGGCTTTGCACTCCAGCCTTTTTCCCTCATGGCAATCTGCGTACCCTCGCCGCAATCGATTAAAAGGCTGCTGCCATTATAACGGGTCATCAGAGAAGTCAGCCACCGGTAGGGAAGCGGCATCATTCCTGCAGTTCCTAATAAGCATACATCTAACATGATTCTTCCTTTCAGAGCAATTCTGTGATCTCCTGGGAAGTCACGGGAATCTGAAAATTTCTGATCCAGGCGTCATAACATGCTTCGCAGAGATCAAATTCCTGCTTTTCTCCGTCTTTATTTGAAAAATATCCCCATTCCTTTTCCACATGCAGGTACTCTGTCCTGACCGGAAAATTCTGATCCTGAATTACTTTCCTGCAACAATTACATACAATTTTTTCTTCTGTTTTCATCTTGGTTATCCTCCCTGTTGATAAAGCTTGTGATAAGCTCTATTATAACCCTTAAGACAACCTTGTTTTAAGTGGGAATTGTAACCATTCTTACCGTTCCCATACCATAATCATTCCGTCTTCCACCGGCAGTTCATAGAGGTCTCTGCGAATTCCGCAGTTTTTAAATCCAAGGCTTTGATAGAGATGAATGGCATTCTCATTGGAAATACGAACTTCAAGAATAAGCCTGGTTATTCCTCTTTTCAGCGCCTGCTCAAGAAGATAACCGAGCATGGCTTTCCCAATCCCCTGATTATGCAATTCGGGCATCACCGCAACATTTGTAATTTCTCCTTCCTCAAACGCGCAATACATGCCGCAGTATCCCACAATCGTATCTCTGTCGAGGGCTACTATAAAAAGCGTGTCCTGCTCAAGCGCCGTGGCAAAGGCGTTTTCTGACCAGGGGCGGGAAAAAACATTCCTTTCAATTTCTGCAACAGCAGTAAGATCCGTCTTTTTCATGCTGCGGAAACACCGTTGATTTTCTGACATACACACTCCTCAATTTTCCTGTGACAGGGATTTGCCCTGTGCCAGCCGTTCGCGCTCTGCCTGGGATAAACGCAGATAGTCCGGCCTGTGTTCTGCTGCTGACTGAACGTTTCCCTCCTGGTAATAGATAAGTCCCAGCGCCGCCACAGCCGCTGCCCGCTGCTTATTCAAATGCGCCGGAGCAAAAGAAAACGATACCTGGCAATGCTCTTCAATAAACAAACGGTACACCAAAACTCCGTCTCCTAAAAATACTACCGGGCAGTTTCGCTCGTTTATTTGACGGACGATTTCATCAATTCCCACTGCGCATTGGGGAACCAGTACCTGCAAAGCGCCCTGGTTAAATGCATATAATCCGGTATATACCTGATTTCTTCTGGCATCCATCAGCGGACATACCAGTTCTCTGCTCCCCCACAGATTGTAAGCAAGCCCTTCTACAGTAGGAATCTGGAGCAGAGGCTTTCCCAGCGCAAACCCCAGCCCTTTTGCCGTTGCCGAACCAATCCGAAGACCGGTAAAAGAGCCTGGACCTCCTGCAACTGCGATGGCGTCTATGGTATCCAGATCCAGCTCAATCATTTTTACAATTTCATCCAGCATAGGGAGTAAGGTCTGAGAGTGCGTTTTTTTATAATTTACTGTATATTCCGCCAGAAGATTCTCCTCTTCCACTACTGCCACACTGGCCACCAGGCCGGAACTGTCAAGTCCTAATATTTTCATCTGCCACCTCCATGTTCCCTTATGGTAATTCTGCGGTAATCGAAGCCTTTTTCCAAATCTTTTTCTATTTTAATTTCCTGGTAGTTTTCAGGTAATATTTCCTGAATGAGATTTGCCCATTCAATCAGCGTAATCCCCTGTCCATAAAAATAATCCTCATATCCGATTTCTTCCATCTCCTCCACATCACCGATGCGGTACACATCAAAATGATAGAAGGGCATTTTCCCTTCTTCATATACCTGTACAATGGTAAATGTGGGACTGCTGACAGGTTCTTCAATCATAAGCCCCTTTGCCATCCCCTGGGTAAATACGGTCTTTCCCACTCCCAGATCTCCAATCAGCGTATATACCTGTCCCGGCTGCGACTGCTGGCCCAGCTTTCTTCCCAGTTCAAACGTCTCTTCCGGAGAAAAAGTTTCCACGATCTGCATAGCTTCCTCCTTATATGCTGAACGGATTCAGTTTTAATCTGAAACCTTCCAGATGGTTCACGGCAAGCCCCACAATAATCTGATACTGTTCCTGTACGGCTGCTTTGGGGATAATATAGGCGTTCACCCGGCTGCTGTAAATCAAAAGCTGGTTCTTATTCGAAACCATCTTGTAGATCTGCTTCCATTCCAGATCGGCGGTCTGCTCCCCCTGTGAAACGTGGACCCCGGCATCGTCTATTCTGTAGCGCAAGGCATTTTTCAATACTTCGGAAGCGGAGATCTGCCGTTTGGAATGAAGGTAGAGATTTCCCGGCACATACGCCAGAAAAAAAATCCCCAGTAAAATATAAAACACCGTATACAAAGCTTCCACTTTTCCAAACGTCAAACCCGCCGTTACCAGGATCCAAATACCCGCCACAGTGGCGATCACTCCCTGAAAACCGTGGTACGCATGGTAAATATTGAAGCGAAACATATCTTTATCCGTAATGGTTACTTCAAACTCTGCAGACATTTTTTACTTCCTTTCTTAACCGGCAATTTCCTGTTCCATACGATAAATTTCTTCTTCAAGATCTCTGATCTGCTCCTCATTTTCGGATATCCATTCCGCAATCTGATCCCGTTTGTCAGGATTCATTGTGGTACTCATACGCTCCTGCAAACTGACGATATTCTGCCGAATTTTATCAATTCTGTTCCTGCGTCGTTCTATGGCCTCCTGTGTCTTAAGCACCCACTCTCTGTGCCTGGCCTCTGCAAACGATTTTTTTCCCTGCCAGTATGCATCCTGAACCGCGCGAAATTCGGACCAGAGCCTCTCATCATAATCTTTCCCGCAAAATCCGATTTCTTTCCATTCCTGCCCCATTCTCCGCATTTTATCCCCGGCCTGCGAACTGTAATCGCCGGCATATGCCTGCGCCTCAGCAATAAGAGCTGACTTTGCCTGCCTTCTATTTAAAAACTCACTTTCCTTTTCCTGCCAGGCGATTTTTCTTCTGTCATAAAAATTGTTCCTTATACTCTGAAACTCCTCCCAAAGCCTGTCATCCTCATCTTTTCCGCATGAACCTGTTTGTTTCCATCTGGACAGCATTTCTTCTAACTGCTTATGTGTCCCGCTCCAATCTTCGGAATGAGATGCGGCTGTTCTGGCCTCTGCTATAATCTCCTGTTTCTGCTTTTTTCTGCTCTCCCTGTTCTTGTGCAATTCTTCAAAATAGCTGTTCTGACGCTCATAAAACCTCTGTCTGGCATTCTGAAATTCTTCCCAAAGCGAGTCATTTTCAGAACCTGCGTTCCCTATTTTCTTCCACTGCTCCATAAGCTCTTTCATTGCGGCTGAGGTAGTTTTCCACTCCTGAGAATGCTGCAGCTCCTGTGCCTGAGATACAAGTCTGCGTTTTTGTTCTGCATTATGCTGCTGATCCTGTATATACTTTTTGTTTCGCTTATTACGCTCTGTGAGTTCGTTGTACTTTTGCTTCAGCTCCTGTTCCACAGGCGTATTCATATCAAATAAACCGGCAAAACGTTGCAATAAGTTATCTGCCGAAGAGATATCATAGCCTTTCTGTTTCATTAAAGTTCTCGCTTCATAAAGCAAACTTTTTTTCTCTTTAATCTCACGTTCCAGATCTCTTAAAGGATGATCCGTTCTGCTTGCTTCCCTGTCAGCATATTCCCCATATTCCTGATAGCCGCCTTCTGAATCCGGATGCCTCCACATAATCATCTGATACATACCGTCAATCTCTATCGCAGAAAAATGCCCGTGTCCGTCTCCCTGTACCGGACTCTTGGGCGTTCCGTCCGGATATTTTGCACCATAAAGCACATCTATCACTTTCGCACCAGACTGTGAATGGATTCTCTCTTGTATCTTTGCACAGGGATCGTTAAAGTTTGGAATACCAATATAACTCATCGTATACTACCTCATATCTTTTCGCAACTCTAAGATATTTTTCCTTTCTTAAGTAAGTGGTTTAGGGCATATTATATCATAAACGCAGATAATTTCAAACCCCCTGCCCATTCCGGGAGAATCTGTTTTTACAGTAATCCTGTCCGGACTATGAAAACACCCACTTCTACATAGACTGACAGTTCCGTCATACATAAAAATGGGTGTCTGTTTTATGAACTCAATTTATAACTCCGGCAGATCACGCCGCGCATTTCTGATTATTTTACCGCGCCAATCAATTCATTAATATCCTCTACATGATACTGTTCCATATACTCGCGGATGCCTTCTGAAATTTCCATGGTCACAGCCGGATTGCGGAAATTTGCTGTTCCCACGGCAACGGCCGTAGCGCCTGCAAGTATCATTTCAACAGCGTCTTCCGCCGTCATAATTCCTCCCATACCGATGATTGGAATACGTACCGCCTGTGCGGCCTGATAAACCATTCGCACCGCTACCGGATGGATTGCCGGACCGGACAGACCGCCCGTTTTATTGGCAAGCGCAAATGCCCGGCGGTGAATGTCTATTTTCATCCCTGTAATGGTATTGATAAGCGACAGCGCGTCGGCTCCGCCTGCCTCCGCCGCCTTTGCCATTTCCGTAATATCTGTCACATTGGGACTCAATTTCATAATGACTGGCTGCCTGGCGTATTTCTTGACTTCTTTTGTGATTGCTTCCACAGATTTGGGATTCTGTCCAAAGGCAATACCTCCCTCCTCTACATTGGGACAGGAAATATTAATTTCCAGCAGATCCACTGGCTGGCTGGCAAGACGTCTCACTACCTCGCAGTAATCTTCTGTCGTTCTGCCGCAGACATTTACAATAATTCGTGTGTCATATTTCGTCAAAAAGGGAATATCACGCTCTACAAACACATCAATTCCCGGATTCTGAAGTCCCACCGCATTCAGCATTCCGCCATACGTCTCCGCGATCCTGGGCGTTGGATTTCCTTCCCATGGTACATTGGCAACTCCTTTCGTTACCACCGCGCCCAGCTTGTTCAAATCCACAAACTCTGCAAATTCTATCCCGGAACCGAATGTCCCCGATGCGGTCATTACCGGATTTTTCAGAGTCAGGCCCGCCAGATTTACTTTTGTGTTCATCAGAATTCCACCTCCTCTGCGCGAAATACCGGACCCTCTTTACAGATTCTTTTATTGTTCACATTCGTATGCCTGTCCTTCTCCTTCGATTTACAGACACAGCCAAGACAGGCTCCGACCCCGCATGCCATCCGCTCTTCCAGGGAAATCCAGCATTCTATGCGCTTCTTTGCCGCAAACTCTTTCACGGCCCGAAGCATAGGCATTGGACCGCAGGCATAAATAATCTCAGCATCCAGTCCATTTTCCCGGATCACATCCAGCACATTTCCTTCTGTTCCGTAGCTTCCGTCTTCTGTAGCCACATAAAGGCTGCCTGATTTTTTAAATTCTTCTTTTAGAAACAGGGAATCACGATATCCCAGTATCAGCTGCTTCTCACAGTTCAGCTCTTTGGCAAGCTGAAGCATGGGAGGAATTCCAATACCGCCCCCAATAATAAACGCTTTCTTCTCTTTCAGAGGAAAGCCGTTTCCAAGCGGCCCTACAATGTCAACGCTTCTTCCCGTACGCAATTGAGATAATTCTTCAGTTCCTTTTCCCACAACCCGGTATACAATCCGGACTGACTGATCTTCCCTGTCAATTTCACATATACTGATCGGCCTGGGCAGCAGCCTGCTGCCCTCATGGCAGTATACGGAAATAAACTGCCCTGGTTTTGACAGGCCTGCAATACGGTCCGTTTTCAGCCACATACTGTAAATCCCATAAGAGATTTCTTCCTGCCGGATAATTACCGCCTGTTCTTTATATTTTTCCGCCATATTTTTCTTCTCCTACCTGTCCGTCCTATTCTGCCGCGCAAAGCGCCTGTCCAATATCCGCTTTCATCGCTTCCACAGCAGCTCTGGATGCTTCTCCAAAATGCCCGGCGCCAAACTTTGCATATTGCTCCTGTTTGTATGCTGCAATAATGCCTCTTGAAGAATTTACAATAGCCCCCAGACCATCTTTGTTAAAAAAATGCACCAGGTCTGCGCCTTTTCCGCCCTGTGCGCCATACCCCGGCACTAAAATAAAACTTTTAGGCATAATTTTACGCAGGATCTTTCCCATTTCAGGATAAGTTGCTCCTACAACCGCGCCAATATAGCTATAACTTTTACCCATACAGTCCGCTCCCCACTGCGCCACTTTCTCGCCCACCCATTCATACAGAGGACGGCCGTCAATGATTCTGTCCTGAAACTCTCCGCTGGATGGATTGGAAGTCTTCACCAGAATAAACAATCCCTTTTTCTCCCGTTTGCACACATCTGCAAAAGGTTTCACTCCATCTGTCCCCAGATATGGATTCACCGTAATAAAATCCTCTCCAAAAGGATGATATGCTTTGCTTCCCACGGTTACGGTCCCTATATGCCCCGCCGCATAAGCAGCAGAAGTAGAACCGATATCTCCCCGTTTAACATCCCCGATTACAATTAAATCCTTTTTGCGGCAATAATCTACCGTTTTCTGAAAAGCCTGTAATCCGGGAATCCCAAACTGTTCATACATAGCAATCTGAGGTTTTACCGCCGGAATCAGATCACAGGTATGATCTACAATCTCTTTATTAAACTGCCAGATTGCTTCTGCAGCCCCTTCCAAAGTCTCTCCATACTCTTCAAATGCATTCTTCTGAATATGTTCTGGTATATAGTCCATCATAGGATCCAGTCCTACAACGATCGGGGCATTGGTTTTCTGAATTTTTTCTACCAGTTTATCAATCATTCTCTATCCTCTTTTCTGTCTATTTCTCATATACCACTCTGCCGTCAACAATGGTTGCCATCACCATTCCTTTGACCTTTTTTCCCGCAAATGGCGTATTCCTGCCTTTTGACCAGAAGTCTGCCGGATCAATAGTATACTCTTTGTCTGCGTCAAAAACTACCAGGTCAGCCGGTTTTCCTTCCTCTACCACGCCTTTATCCAGTCCCAGAATCTTTGCCGGATTATAACTCATCTTTTCCGCCATCTGCATTATGGTAAGGGTTCCCGGAGCCACCAGCTCTGTCATGGTCAGCGCTGCCGCAGTTTCCAGCCCTGCAATGCCAAAAGGAGCTTTTTTAATTCCAGCGCCTTTCTCAATCGCTGTGTGGGGCGCATGGTCTGTAGCAATCACATCCATGATATCCGCTTTGAGTCCCTCTTTCAATGCTTCCACATCTTCTTTGGTCCTCAGCGGAGGATTCATCTTGTAATTCGCATCATCTCCGGGAATATCCCCGCTGGTCAGCGTAAAATGATGCGGACACACTTCCGCCGTTACCCGAATGCCCTCCTGCTTCGCCAGTTCCACCAAACGCACACTGTCTTTGGTGGAACAGTGGCACAGATGCAGCGCAGCCCCGGTTTCTTTGGCAAGCATGATATCTCTGGCTATTATTACATCTTCCACAGAATTGCTGATCCCCGGCAGCCGCATCTTCTCCATGACTTTATCTGCGTTTACCACGCCATTCTGCACCATATTGGAATCCTCGCAATGGGAAAACACCGGAATATCATATTTCACAGCAAGCGTCATCGCCTCCCGGTAAAGCTGGGCATTCATAACAGTCTTTCCATCCTCGCTGATTCCCGGAATTCCTGCTTCCACCATGCTTTCAATATCTGAAAGTTCTTCCCCTCTCTGTCCTCTGGTTACGGCGCCCGCCTGCAAAATATGGACAAGTCTCATGTCCTTCGCTTTATTATGAACATAGTTTACCACATCTGAATTGTCTACCACAGGTTTGGTATTGGGCATAGCCACAATCGTTGTAAATCCGCCGTGCGCCGCCGCCTTTGCACCTGTTTCCACAGTCTCTTTATGTTCCATTCCCGGATCGCGCAGATGCACATGCATATCAATAAAGCCAGGCATCACATAGCAGCCTTCAGCATCGATCACACGATCCGCTTTCACCTTTTGCTCAGGCGCAATACTCTTAATTTTTCCGTCCTCCACCAGCACGTCTGCTTTCAGCTCTGTCTTGTCCCCTGGATTAATCACAGTTCCATTTTGAATGAGTAACAGCATATCTAAATCCCTTTCTTAATTGTATATTTATTTACTGTGAAACATTAACTTCTGAGTGGCCAAAAAAGCGCAGACTACCCCTATACAAACTTTAATGGTTTTTTTGAACCTAACTGGAAAACTTATACGGCAACTACAGGAGCTTCC
>CAJTDX010000057.1 GCA_910575155.1 Lachnospiraceae bacterium | reverse complement strand
CAGCGTAGCAGTTTCGGTGGGGAATCCCACCGCTATGTATATGAAAAGGATTTTCATGGGGAAGTCGGTGGCGTGGCTTTTACGGATAAGGATTATGTGGTAGAAGGCGATAAAATTATTATTAAGGATATTTATTCCAGAATATGTATTGACAGGCCGGAGGATAAGATTCGCATCCACAGCATTGATTTTAGAAATATCAGCACGAAGTTGTATGAAGGGCAGGATACAAACACTCTCCGAGTATGGAAGGGATATGACGAGACCCCGGTGTATATCAATGGAAAGCAGAAAGTGGAGGAAGGAAGCGTACTGGATAAAAATCTGCATTGGAGCCTTTTTTGGGTTAAGTTAGACTATAATGCCGCACAAGACCGGTTTACCCTGGCTCCTCCCAGTGACAGTTCCACTTACTGGTGGAAGCTGGATTTTCAAAAAGTCGAACCGAATACATACTATGGACTTGTCATGATTCTTCGGTGGGAAGAACATAAAAATGGCCCGGAAATAGCAGTAGATGCAGATATGTTACAAGGCAGCAACTTTAAGTTTGTTCCGATGGTAAATGGCGCAGGGATTGCCCAAAACTGCGACTCAACCTTTTTCGGGGATATATGGGGTGGCTTGGATGATGAAAATGACCCGAATTCCATGTTTACAGGCTATAATCTTATGGCGGGATGTTTTTCCATCACCAAATCATTGCCGGAAGACGCAAACAATACTTCCCCTGCCAAACCCACAAAGCCAAACAAAGTTTCAGCGCCAAAAGTGGCAAAAATAAAGGCAGTAAAAGTAACGGCAGGAAGGAATAAACTGAGCCTTAAATGGAAGAAAGCCTCCGGTATTTCCGGATATCAGCTCCAAGTCAGTGCAAAGAAAACATTTAAGGGCGCTAGAAAAATTACAGTAAAAAAATCAGCAAAAGCCTATACAGTGAAAAAATTAAAGAGCAGAAAGACATATTTTATCCGCATCCGCGCATATAAAAAATATGCGTCAGAAGGCAAGAAAAAACAGGCATATGGGAAATGGGTGACAGTCAAAGCTAAAACAACTTCAAAGAAGTGATTTTACCGGCTTTAACGAATCCCCGGTGTAATATTTTATCATATCCACCCCATTGCACCGCTTTTTGCAATCTTCTCAACTTTCTCCGTACGGGCCGGTACTATCGTTCGGGTGGCAACGTCTACGTACGCATCACGGGTGGCGACTGGTGGTCTACTACTGCTGGTTCTGACGTGTACGGTTACGCCCTGGGTACGCACCCGGCGAATACCTACCCTCAGGGCATCAATTCCCGTGGCTACGGGTTTGCCATTCGCTGTGTGGTACGGGGGGGGGTGAGAGAAGCAAATACTACAAGAGAAGAGGAGGGTGCATTTTATGGACAGAGATAAATGTCTGCGCAAGGTAGAGAAGATGGCGAAGGACGAATTTCGAGAGAAAATTATCCGAAAAGCCATGAAGACCGACGTCTTCAATAGTGCCATGGCGCTTGGAATTCACAATCTCTCTGAAGAAGAGATGAAGCAACTCTGTGATATCCTTAGTAGCGCCGATATACCGGTTACATATCCACATGACGAGATGGAAGAAACGATTTTCAAAGAAGTTTTTGGTTCCATCCTCAGTCGGGCTATGAGTGTAAGATAGCCCTTTGGCCACTATATCATCCTTTCATCCTCGGTTTTAGTTGGAATGTACGTGAAGGAAGATAACGTTGTATAACCAACAGAGCGCAGAAAATTGATCTCTACGCTCTGTTTCGTGATGGATAAAAGTGAATATTTCCTAATGAGTATTATCGGAAAGCAATATTATACGCAAAATGCGTATTGTTACTGTTGCCGCGCACACCGGGCATTATGGGAATAGCTCATCCTTCTTCATACAGGGTATTGCTTTCCCTCAGATGGTTTCAGCACTGGCCGCATCATGATTGGCGACCAACAATCTACTCTTCAAATACAACTTTAACCTGGAATCTAATAAAATCATAAGCAAAAGTACAAAAAACAGGGATTTCCCCTTCAATCCCGTTCTGCAGAATCATAATATGATCATCCCCTACCGTTATTGCGTCATGACGCAAAGGAAGCGCTCTAGAGTCGTTATTTGATTCTAAAGCGGCACTGCCAAAGACGTACTCTAACTTAAATTGCCGATCGTTCTTTGCATGAAGCCAAATAGCATCCATGAATTTTACAGGATAAATCTCTGGAATGAAAAACAAAGCCATCAACCGCTGAGTCTTATCTGATGTAGTGGGGATAGCACAGACAACTGCGCAGTCTTCATTCATGGAGCCAACCCCCAGGGAACTAGAGTGAATACCTAATCTAATTGTATAAAATGAACCATCTGTTACCGTGTATATTTTGCCATAATGCTCCTTGTCTACCAATGTCGGCTCATTGCTGTCCGTACCTGGGCAGGTCTCCATATTGAGTGGCACTCCGACTTCTGCCACTTCAATCGCCGGCTTGTCAAACAGGCTGGGAATATACGGCTCTTTTTTGTATTCCTTCTGATTCCGGTTCACTTTTGCGTTCCTGGCGTCATTTCTGTTCTTTTTGGTGTTGTTTGTTTTCATGTACTTTACCTCCTAATTTTATTGAGGGCTATTCTCTAGCGGCGCATTCACCGCCAGAGAAATATACCCTTCTATAATACATAGGACATTTATTGGATATTTGAGTAAGAAATTACTGGTTTTTAGTTAAAATTTCTCTCATCGTTTCTAAGCTGTTCGTCTTATGGTTGTTGACGGTTTTCTGTACAACGCCAAGCTCTTGCCCGATTTGCCGCTCATTCATGCCCATAAAATAATACATCTCGATAATGCTTCTATCAAAATCATCCAGTGTAGTAAGAGCGGTATACAGTTCTTCATATTGCTCGCTTTTTATAACGTACTCTTCCGGTGTAAAGGAATAGGGGTAGTCAATTCCATTTTCCATTGCCCGTTCGATAGAATAAGCGCGCAAGTAATTGCCTTTTTTGCGCTTTTTCTTGGCCTTTTTTCCGTCATCCTCATCATCTGGCTGCAAAGCGCACAAAAAGGCTTCTTCATCGCTACCACCAAGTTCCATATCTGCATTGGCTTCGCCACGTAATTTCTGCAGATCATTCCAGTATATACGTTTTATTTCTTGGCTCAAACTGTCCCATACCTTACCTTTCCACAATTTATAGAGATAATCTTTTAATTCATGATAATCATACCATTCTGATGCCATATATGACTCCTTTCTGCGATTCGATCCGCAGGAGCCATATGTCCTATTGATGTTCTGATGATCCGTAGAGAATAAGAGCAGCAAGGGGGATGCTAAAAAGCATCCCCGCACTGCGCTAATGCCCCTGCGGATCTTCCATTGATCTATGTTAATAGTTATTTATTTGGCCAAACTTGCCAGCATTGAACTGCCCAGCCGCTGGCTGGCTTTTTTCTGTGCATGCGATGCCTATTTGTTTTTTGGCTATATCACCTCCTAGCGATTTTTAAGCAGAGCTCTTGCTTAATTACAACAATAACAGAAAAATGATTAGGCAGTTGATTCGTAAGAAAAAATAATTTTCCGTAAAAAAGCGTAAAAATAAGGGGTTGAATATTGCGTAAAAGATATTAAGATCGGCACTGAGTATTCTTAACAAATTTCTAATACTTGACATTTTCGGACATGTGTGCTACAATGGTTAGTATAAACTAACTTGTTTATGAACATTAACGCTTCTATTAGTATATTACATATATCGATTACCCCTCTGATTATTGTGTAAATCGCCCTTTCTCTTGGGAGAAGAGGCGATAGCACAATAATCCAATAAATTTCATTTATTTAAAGGGGGTAAATACCATGAGATTATTAGAATATAGGTTGGACTTGACAAATCACGGGTACACAGTGATTGGTGGCGATATGCATTATGAGGCACTAGTGGAAAGAAAATGCCAGCCAATCAGAATGACTAATATGTCGTATTCCGGAAAACCGACGAGCTGCGTCGAGGATTTGGTTAATGCCGTTGACAAAGATTGGAATGCTGAGCAAGAAGAAACTGATTTTTTTCTTGCTAATTATGCAGATGTTTTGCGTGGAAAGTATCCTGAGTGGCAAATTATTTCTTTCCATGTAGCAGTTGGTCGTATTTGTTTAGACTTCTATAATTACAGAACTAAAGAAACTGGCTATTTATGTCTGAGTGTGAAGTTGCAAGATAGGATTGAGGTGCGATTTGACGTCCCGAGTGTTTATGGCGGGTCTGATACCAAATACCTAGTTTCATTTGGCTATTTTAATGGCGGGCAACGGCGTACTCAAGTCATAGAATATACCGGACATACCAGACGGGAAATAGATTTCTTCTTTAAAGATCCTAAAAAAACAAATCCGTTTTCCGATGAACAGTATGTAGAAATTGCAGAATATACTAATTTGTAAGTAACGATAAGCTGTCGCAAAATAATTGGGATACTAATTATGCGGCAGCTTTATATTTTAACCTATATCTACTCTAAGGGTATTGTATCGCTAGTGCACTCTTAAAAGAATGTTTTTATTAGGTTGCAACGTAATCATGCTCTGTGATATTATTATATTACAGAGGGGGTGAGGAATTGGCGGCATATAAACTAAATAGTGCCTCAGAAATTGACAGCCTTTTAAAGCAAATACGTAATGGCTCCCCAGTAAAACGTGTGCGAGAACTTGTTGGGCCGCTTATAGGTGAAGGTTTTGTGAAAGAGCGATTTCCAAACATCTCATTATCTACTCAACAATATGGAACTACTGGAAATCAATATGACGACTTTTGTTCGGCATATCTAATCAGTATCTTTATGGAGTTCTTATCGACGGATGACGCTGAAATAATGTTAATGGCATACGGTTTTCTTGATGGTTTTGTTGAAAAACTGAGGAAAAGGCGTAAGAAATATTATGAATGTGCTCATTCGTATAATAAGAGATTAGAAAAGAAAGAACGAAAAGATAAAGACAATTTATTACGTGAGGTAGAAAATAACATTATTGAAGAGTTATCAAAAGCTCTTATCGAAATAAAAAATAAAAAGGAAGAAATATCAGAATTTACAAATAAAGTCTATGAAGATTTTTGCAATGATAGAATACCAAAAAAGTTATCATTGCCTATTACTGACTATTTGGATAACAGTTCCTTTGTAAAAGACAATTTGGCAGAGATCGATGCCGACGAAATCAAAGTGCAGCATTATAGAATAATAACGTTTAAAGTTTCTATATGTGGCTTAGTTTTGCATAATCATGAGACTAAGATACCTATTGATGGAAATGTAGATGAAGAAGATGAGCAAATCTTTGACATATCAAAAGAGCTTATTACGGCAGTGCTCGCTAGCATCGTTTGTTTAATACTGATTATTTTGGTGAATAAACCTGGGCAAGATTCGGATTCCTCTAACGTTCTGATTGCTGAGGAATATTCTATGGAACCATTACGGAATGACACTCTCGAAGAAGGTCAAGAGAAACAAGCTAGGATACCTATAATAGCTCCTTGTAAGGAGGTTATAAGCCAAGGTACTGTTTCGGGAAGCGTAGAATTTCCCAAATAAAAACAGTAAAAATACATAGCTCAACTTTATTTACATGATTTTAATATAGAAGATATAGATTCCAGAAAGAAAGTTGATATTACGGGCTTGAGGGAGAATCAATGAAAGAAAATAATAAAACAAATTTTATAATTGTAATATTCTTAACCGTCCTGGTGAGCATGGCAGTATGTCCTACAACTGCTTTTGCTTGGGGCGACGACAGTGGAGGTCGACCAAGCTATTCGACACAATACATCAGTGAACACGCCGATGATTTTGGTAATACACCTTTCTTTAATTCAATCAGCGACGCTGAAATTGGCGATGAAAAAGACTTTGTTTCAGCTATGGAGGCCGACGATAGCGGCTTTGCCAAAAATCCACATGGCAAATGGCAAGGTGGCAATGTTGAGGTCGAGAATGGCGAGACTTACGTTATCCGTCTTTATGTGAACAATAATAACCCGAACGGTTTTGATGCTGTCGCTGAAAATGTGAAGGTCGCTTTCAGCATTCCATCAACTTCCAGCAAACAGGTGCAGGTAAACGGCTTCATTGAATCTTCAAATGCTAGCCCGAGTGAATATTGGGACTACGTCAATTTTAACAGCAATAAAAATTTCCACTTGGAGTATGTTTATGGCTCTGCATTGCTGTACAATGGTGGAACCGGCCAGGAAGGGATAACTTTGGGTGATGAGATTGCGACGAAAGCATCCGAGGGAGGGGCTCTGATTGGCTATAATGCATTAGATGGCCAAATTCCGGGCGGCGATATATATAAGAGTTATATAACTATCCAAGTAAAAGTTGTTTATGACGATGATTTTACAGTCAAAACAATGAGCCGTCTTGTTGGTGAAAAGGAATGGAGCGAAGTTGTTGATGCCGAGATCGGTGAACAGGTTGAGTTCCAGATTGAGTACAACAACACTGGTACTGAAACTCAGGATAACGTGATGATTCGCGATATCCTACCGGGCAACTTGAAGTACGTTCCTGGTACGACCAAGCTTTACAACATGAACTATCCAAACTGGGCAACTTTGACCCCGGATGGTGACATTGTAACTCGTGGTGTAAACATCGGTAGCTACCTTGGTAGCCCTGATGGTAAGAATGGTGGTAACGCGTTCATTCGCTTTACTGCTGAAGTGGTTGATAATAATTTAGAAGAAGGCATTAATACAATAGAAAATTTCGTATGGGTTGGTGTAAATGATACTACCATAGAAGATTCTGTTAAGATTATCATCCAAAATAACAAAAGATTTAATATTATATTCACCATTCACATTATCTTGATTGTTATTTGTTTGGCTATTATCATTATACTGATTCACAGAACTATAAAACGCAATAAAATTCAAAAATCATAATAAGTCATAAAAAGCAAGAATTATACTACAGAAAAGGCGCTTTCTAAGGCGTCTTTTTTGGTGTGCAAAAAAATTCTTCTGAATTTTTATAAAATACTTACTCAAATCTTCCTAAAACGTCCTATGTATATTAGATAGAAAAATCCGCATCAAGGGCAACTTATAATTCAGCCTTTCAATATGGATATTTACTATCAAAAAAATCAAAGGAGGACATTCTTATGAATCATCAAAACATTTACCCGGACGGTTATGACGACACAGTCATAGAGACCGCCACTAACTACACCCCCATGCCACGCAATCTGAGCTGGATGGCAAAACACACCGCCAACATGATGGTAGACCAGGCAGTGCTTGATGCCGGGCAGGACAAGCTCGCCGCTCAGCTTGCCAGGGGGTCAATGCAAAACATTGGAAGTTTAGGCATGATGGCCGAGCAGCTTGCCAACATAAACCCGGATGTAGGTGGATGTTGCCGAGCTATTATGGCTACATACCTAAAGGGTTCGCTAAAGCGGCTGGAAAGGTGGTGATCTGTCATGACTACAGAAGTAATCGCACAAGCAATATCTATAGTTACCATCGTTGGCTGGCTGATCCATCTGCTTTTTAAGCACTGTTATAGAAAGATCGCCATGCGCAGGATGGTATGGAAGTATTTACAGGACAGCTTTATGGATGGGTATGACTGTATGGAAGCATATCGTGCAATGATCCGCAAGACCTACATGGAAGATGCTAAAGAGTGTTTCCGCAAGAAAAACTGACATTTAGACAGAAAACACGGTGCAAAGGACTGCCCTGTCGTTTCAGAGGGTACAGCAATTAAGCGCAAAACAAGGCATTGTCAACATATTCTTGACAATATTACAATATCGTTCCTTATTGCGCCCTAATTGACATTTGACCCCTGTTAATGGGTGTCGAATCGCTCCGAAAACTCATTGTGCTTAACTTTTTAATCGGCGTGGTTTTGGGCTTAAATACCGTCAAAACCGCGCCAAGCAAAGAAAGGACGATTATATGGAAGGAAAAATCAATCAGACAGAAAGTAAAATCAACAAAACCAAGAAATATCACACAATCCTCGCTGACCCCCCATGGGGAGTCTCCTCGCAGCGTGGGAAAAATAGTCATCGCAGTGCGGAAAGCCATTATGAACTGATGTCTCTGGAGCGCATCAAAGCGATGCCAGTACAGGATTTAGCGGAAGAAAACAGCCACCTTTATTTGTGGATTCCTAACGCCCTGTTACAAGAGGGTTTAGATGTGATTAAGGCTTGGGGCTTTACATATCGCAGCCCGATCTACTGGATAAAACCCCGCCTCCTTTTGGGTAATTATTATAGAAATGCGTCAGAGACGTGTCTGTTTGCCACACGTGGCAAGGCGCCAGTTAAGTTTCACGGTCAGCCCAACTGGATCTTCTGCCCACAGCAGCGGCATAGCCAAAAACCAGAAGAGCAATATGCAGTTATTAGGCGTATGTCATACGGACCTTATCTTGAACTCTTTGCTCGCCACAGGGAGCCGGGTTGGGATATATGGGGCTTCGAAGCCCCAGGGGGGTCGGACATTATTATGCCCGGGGATTACCCCGTACCCAAGTACAGTGCCAAAGCACTCAGAGAGGAGGGATGATGGTTGGAACAACCAAAAAGACTGATTACGCGGATACTAGAGTTCGCATTTATGCTGGCGCTCAGCGCTTTTCTCATCAATACCGCCGCACACTGGATTTTGGAAGTTTGGCCGATACTGCTTGCCATTGCCATCGTTGTTATGGTCGTTATTATCATTTACCGCATCAGGAAACACAAACATGATTTGGGACAATGGTAGAAAGAAAAGAAAGGAGTGGGCATTTTTGAAGCACCAAATAGAGGACCTTGTTTTTAAAGAAATAGTATGGGCGCGGCCATATAAGACGGAAGCCGTGTGGGAAGTTCTCTCGCATCTAGCGGCATTATCACGGGGAGCCGTTATCTGGGAAGTACGCAGTCAAAACGGCAAAGTAAGTTACCTCATTGGAGCCGCCGCAAGGTACATCAGAAATATTGAAGAAGCCATCAAGGCGCATGGTGATATCCTGTTCCACGAAGTTGGCACAGAAAAACGTGCTGCTGTTACTACTGCCCGACAACTGAAGATTAGCCATCCGACACTCTCGCTTAAGACTGACATTACGGAGGCGGTCATCCGGGCAGGACTGGCGGCACTGGCAGAAAACAAGGATGGCACGGAAATGGTAATACAGATTGTACTGGGGAGGGCTTATGCCCCCTCCCCAGTGCCAACTAACCTCGCTGACCCAAATGCAACATGGCTGCAGATACTCCTCGGAGACGTACAAAAAGCTTCCGCCGAGAGCCGTAAAAGCGTGCGGGAAAAAGCCGAGCAGCACATTTTCCAGGCTGTCATCCGCATCGGTATCACTGGAGAAAATGCCAACAATCGTCTGCAAAGCATCATCAGCGCATTTAGGGTATTGGAGTCCGCCGGAGTAAGGATATATACGGAAGAGATAAAACCACACGATCTCAATTCCGCTCATGTACCGTGGCATTTTCCGTTGCAGCTGTCGGTAAAAGAACTGGCTAACTTTCTACTTCTCCCTGCCGGGGAGGAAGAATTACCCGGAACACCAGGATTGCACCCCAAACTCACTTTGCCACCTCACTGGTATCGCAATCCGACTAATCAGCAGAATAATCGCAGTTTTGCTATCAGCATGGACGCAATAAACCCGAAGCGGCTGAGTATTTCCCCTAAAGATTCGCTCGAACATACGATTTGCCTGGGACCTACTGGTTCAGGAAAAAGCACTGCGATGTTACACCTGATTTTGGCAGACATAAACGCCGGGAGAAGCGTATTAGTCCTTGATCCGAAGGCCGATCTTATTAACGATTTACTAATGCGGATTCCCGAAAAACGCATGGGTGACGTGGTAATTATCGATCCATCCGATTCCTGCCCCTGTGGGTTTAACCCACTGGCGTTTAAGGAATACGGCAATCCATCACTGATTGCAGATGCAATTCTCTCCGTGCTTAAAGAAATCTTTAGTGACTGTTGGGGAATTTACACGCAAGATGTACTAACAGCAGCCCTCCTGACCCTCGTTGAGACAGAAAATTCTACACTATTGTGGCTATTGCCACTTCTGACTGATGAGCGGTTTAGGCGGAAAATTACCAACAAGGTTAAAGACCGCATAGCGTTGCGCCCCTTTTGGGAACAGTTTGAGGATCTGAGGGATACCGAAAAAAGACAGCAAATAAGCCCTGTTCTCAACAAGCTTAGACAGCTAACTTTACGACCGGGGCTAAGGAACACCCTGGGGCAGGCAAAGCCAAAGTTTTCCCTCACAGATTTGTTCTATAAACGAAAGATTGTACTAATTCCGCTGAACCGTGGTTTAACCGGCGGAGGATCGGCGAGGTTGTTGGGAAGCCTGATTGTCGGGCTAACCTGGACACTGGCACTGTCACGGGCGGGCATTCCGGCAGAAAAGCGGCACATTGTAGAAATCTACATAGACGAACTGCAAGATTATATATCATTGCCGACCGATTTATCTGACGCTTTAGCGCAGGCGAGAGGCTTGGGTGTAGGGTTGACACTGGCGCACCAATACCGCGACCAACTACCACTGGATATTCGTTCCGGGGTAGATGCCAACGCCAGGAACAAAATAGTGTTCGGTCTTAACAGCAAGGACGCGAAAGACATGGCGGCGATGGCACCAGAACTTACCGCAGAGGATTTTATGGCTCTGCCCCGCTATCAGATTTACACCTCGTTCCAATCAGGAGGAAGGAACATTGGCTGGGTACAGGGCAGGACTCTGCCGCCACCGCCCGCCCTGCGGGATGCCGCCGAGCTTAAGGCAAAGAGCCAGACCACCTACGGCATCCCAGCAGAGCAAATTGAAGAAGAATATCTCCGTATATTTACCGCTAACAGCCAAACTACCGGGGAAAATCCCGGCGACGTTAACATTGGAAGGAGGAAAAAACCATGACGGACCGGCTGACGAACCGACTGACGGACGGGGACGGCAAAGTACAAGCGGAAACCGCGGGAATCAGGGACTTCGCGCAGTTTAACGTCCGGGATTCCTTTAGCGTTCCCGCTACGGATTCCCCTATGGCAGGCGGTGCCCATGTTAATGGCAGCCAAGCGCCCCAGCGTGTATCCAAAAGACAACTGGCGGAGACTGACAGCCGCCTGGGGGAGCGCGACCGACAGCTACTCGCCGCGGTGCAACAGTACCGCTATCTCATGACGGGGCAAATCCAGCGGCTGTTATTCACGGATGCCGCTAATCCCTCTGCCGGGCTTAGGGCAGCCAGCCGCAGCCTCAAAAAGTTAAGTGAATTTGGATTGGTGGACAGCCTCTCACGTAGGATTGGCGGAGTAAGAGCCGGATCAGGCTCATTCATCTGGCATCTGACCCACGCCGGCGAGCGCCTGTTGCGGCTCCATGACGGCAAATCGTCCCCCATGCGCAGGCATTATGAACCGTCCCCATATTTCTTAGCCCATACCCTGGCGGTTGCAGAAACTGCCATCCGGCTCATAGAAATCTGCCGGGAACATGAGCCTCAGATTACCGCTTTGCAGTTAGAGCCGGAATGCTGGCGGGCATACAGCAGTGCCGGGGTGTCCTACTCCCTTAAGCCCGACCTTTACGCCGCAACTGCTACTGAAGAATATGAAGACCGTTATTTTATCGAAGTTGACCTTGACACGGAATCTCCCGCCAAGATCATTGATAAATGCGAGAAATACCATGCCTACTACCGCTCCGGTTTGGAACAGGAAGCATCGGAAATGTTCCCACTCACGGTTTGGATCGTACCGAGTGACAGCCGGAAAGAAAAACTCATCCGGCATCTCAGGGAGACTTTTGACAAGCAGGCGAAATTATTTGCCGTAATTACCTGCGATGAATTGGAGCATCTCGTCCTAGAGGGAGGAGATAGAGAAATGCTGTGTTAGGCAGGCTCCAAGCATATAGAGATGCTACTGTAACACTGTAACTAGCAGACACTTAAACACATTCTTATAATAACTTTTTATAACAACTTTAAGAAAGGAAGGATGTCTATGAGTACACAAAATATCAGGTTCTTTGATATGTTTGCCGGTATTGGCGGGTTCCGTGCCGGGCTGGAGCGCGCTGGCGGATTTACCTGCATCGGCCACTGCGAGATTGACAAGCACGCAGAAAAGGCTTACCGGGCAATCCACAATATAAAAGAAAGCGAGGTTTATTATGAAGACGCAAGAAAAATTGACACCGAAACAATGCCAGACTTCGGCCTGCTCTGCGCCGGATTCCCCTGCCAAAGCTTTTCCATTGCCGGAAAGCGCCGTGGTTTTGAAGATGCGAGAGGCACGCTCTTTTTTGAGATCGCGCGTATCCTTAAAGCCAAACAGCCTGCGTTTTTCCTACTTGAAAACGTTCCCGGACTGCTTAGCCATGACGAAGGACGGACATTTACAACCATCCTCAGCACGCTATCAGAACTGGGGTACGGTGTCCAGTGGCAGGTGCTTAACAGCAAGCATTTCGGAGTCCCACAGTCACGCAAGCGGGTGTACATTATCGGATATCTTGATCCAAAATGTGCCGGAAAAATACTACCTCTCACCGGAGCAGACGGAAAAGCTCTTATACAAGTCATCGACGGGGCACAGGGGGAAAGGGTCTACGACCCGGCCGGGGTCGCCTG
>CAJTDX010000056.1 GCA_910575155.1 Lachnospiraceae bacterium | reverse complement strand
CCAGGTAAAAAACGATTTTTGCCGTCATCATTAATATACATGAAAATGACAGAAAAATAAATGTATACATGAACCTGTTTCATTTATGGTGGTGCTAAGAGCCGAAGCATGGAAGTTTATAGGCCATTCTGTCAGATTTTATGTCTCTTTCCGTATACATTTATTTTATCACAGAAAAAAAGGAGGGGCAACCTCCTTTTCCTTAAATTCCCTATTATTACCTGAGTCTGCTGCACTCATATCTCTGAAACGTACGGACACAGGTTTTCAGTTCTTCATAGCGCCGGTCCAGTGGACCTTCCTCAATCACAACGTCCAAAACAACCGCCATATTATTAATCATATGATCGTCAATGTCATCCCGCATTTCCAGCAATATTCTGTACTTTTCCTCCATGGTTTCAGCGTCAAAAAACGCCATCAGCCGATCTTCTGCTTTTCGTGTTCCCGTATTCACTCCTGTCGGAGATCTTTCTGCTGATTCTGTCTGCTGCTGCGCAAGCGCAAACCGGTATTCCTGCTGAACGTCTGGATATTTCTCCTTATCAACCTTGCTGGTAAACATGGAAAATGGCCTGGCATAGATCTGAAAATTTCCATATAATGCCTGATAAACCACAAGTGTTTCTTCTGTCTCTGTATGTTCTGCAATCGTAATTACCTGATACAGTTTCTCTTTAAAATGTAAATATCGCTCTCCTGGTCTTGGATTTCCCTGCGGCATATGAATCCCTCTTTTCTTGTCCTGTATTTTTATAATACGGTTTTACTATCCCCGTCAATTCTGCAGCTTTTACAGTCTCTTCACAATCCGGTCTATGTCTTCCCGCTGCCCAATCACCATCAAATGTTCCTCCGGGGTAAAAACATGATCTGCATCCGGCAGAAGCGTACTTTCTCCTTCCTTTTTAATTCCCAGAATGTTCGCATTATATTTAACACGGAAATTCATTTCTCTGATAGACTTTCCGATCCATTCTTCTAAAGGCTGTATCTCATAAATCGAATAGTCCCCCATCTCCATATAATCGTAGACATGATTAGCGCTGACTTTGATGGCAATTCGTTTCGCAATATCCCGGTCGGGATACACCACTTCATCTGCGCCGTTCCGCAGCAAGAACTTAGCCTGAATGTCCCTGGTCGCCTTGCTGATTACATAGGACGCCCCCAATTCCTTTAACTGGCTGGTAATTTCCAGACTGCTCTGAAAATTCGTCCCAATGCATACAAAACAGATATCAAAATTCCGAACGCCAAAGCTGCGCAGGACTTCTTCCCTGGTACAATCCGCAATTTTGGCGCTCGTAACCAAAGAAAGAATATCTTCCAGATTCTCTTCTTTTTCATCTACCGCCATAACGTCGTTGCCGTTCTGCACCAAGTCCATACATAAATGTTTTCCAAATCTTCCAATTCCAATTACTAATATTGATTTCATTTCTACAGTTCTCCTAACCGATTGTAATTCGTTCTATGGGAAGCTTCACCGGAGCGTTTTGTTTTTTCTCTGTGAAAAACAGCGCAAAAGACATACTCCCGATTCTCCCGCAGTACATCAGAAAAATCAGCATATATTTGGACATCAGGGTAACGTCTCTTGTAATACCTGTGGAGATTCCCACCGTTCCGATTGCAGAAAATATTTCCATAAAAATATCTGACAGAGGAAGCGGTTCCAGTCCCGCCATAATCAGCGTGCAGGACGCCGCCAGCATCAGATTAATAAAAAAAACTGTTGCCGCTTTCTTAATCGAATCCTCATCCATCCTTCTGCCAAATATATTCAGTCCGCTCTTGTTGCGCAGCGCAGACCAGATATACAGAATAATTACCATCATCGTAGTAGTTTTTATCCCTCCTGCCGTAGAACCGGGGCTCCCTCCGATAAACATCAGTATCACGGTCAGCATTCTGGTTCCTTCTGTATACATCCCCGTATCAACGGTATTAAAACCCGCGGTCCGGGGAGTCACCGCCCCAAAAACAGACGACAGAATCTGCCCTTTGAGGTCCATCCCCATAAGATTTTCCTGTTCAAACAGATAGAAACAGAGACTCCCGCCCACAATCAGAATCAACGTCATTGTAAGCACTATTTTTGTGTGAAGCAGGTAATGTTTGATCTTCCATTTGTGTACAGAAATATCATCCCATACAATAAATCCGATTCCTCCGATGATAATCAATGACATTATCACCACATTTATCAGCAAATCATCGCAGTATAAACTCAGGGAACTATAAGGTTCAAAACGCCCCATCAGATCAAAACCAGCGTTGCAGAATGCAGAAATGGAATGAAACACCCCATACCACATTCCCTCTGCCACTCCAAACTGAGGGATAAAACGGATCATCAGCAGCAATGCGCCAACCCCCTCAAAAATCAACGCATAACAAACAATCTTACGCACCAGACGGACCGTACCGCCGATCTGCAGTGTATTCATGCTCTCCTGAATAAGATTCCGTTCTTTCAGGCCAATTCTGCGTTTCATAAATATAGAAAAAAACACTCCTATGGTAATAAATCCCAGCCCGCCGATCTGAATAAGCGCAAGGATCACTGCCTGCCCAAACAAGGTCCAGCTGGTGTATGTATCCACCACAACCAATCCTGTCACGCAGGTACTGCTGGTAGAAGTAAATAATGCATTTAAAAAACCTGCGCTTTCACCGCTCTTAGACGCAGCCGGAAGCATCAAAAGAAGTGTACCTGCCGCAATAATCAGTAAAAATCCGATAGCAATAATCTGTACTCTGCTTAATCTCTGCATTTTGCTCTCTCTTCTTTCTTAATATTATAACAGCACTATCTTTCTCCATTTACAGATAAATCATACCTGCACTCCCTAAACTACAGGGAAAAGGAGTATTTCATGACCCTTTGGATAAGATCATGAAACACTCCCTTAAGATTCTGTTCTTAATATTTTCCAAATTCACCATCCAGGGAAATGATCTTCTCATTCTCTTCTGATTTATCACTCATCATATCCTGAGATGCTACGCTGTAATTATCTGAAATTTTCAATTTATACTGGCCAATCATAGTACGCAGGGACATTGCCTGATTTGAAAGTTCTTCACTGGCTGCCGCACACTGCTCACTGGTTGCAGAGTTTGTCTGAACAACCTGGGATACCTGTGTAATCGCCTGGTCAATCTGGCTGACTGCGGTAGCCTGGTCATTGGACGCTACTGCAATGTTATTGATCAACGCTACAATATTGTCCACCTCGCCAATAATCTCGGTCAGGGAAGAAGCTGTCTGTTCTGCAAGCTTGGATCCCTGCTCCACTTTCTTGATAGAATCTTCGATCATATCTGCCGTTTCGCTTGCTGCAGAAGCGCTCTTTCCTGCCAGGTTCCGTACTTCCTCAGCCACAACTGCAAAACCTTTTCCGTGAACCCCGGCTCTTGCTGCCTCTACGGCTGCGTTCAGCGCAAGAATATTGGTCTGGAATGCGATATCGTCAATTACTTTGATAATCTTGGAAATATTTTCTGAAGCTTCATTGATTTCCATCATTGCCCCAATCATTTCCTTCATATGGCTGTCGCTTTCCATAGCCTCTTCCTTCATGCTATGTACAGATGCGTTTGCCTGATTTGCTTCCTCTGCGTTGCGCTTGGTACGTTCTGCAATCTCTGCGATGGAAGCGGTTACCTGCTGAATCGCACTTGCCTGCTGTGTGGACCCCTGTGCAAGAGACTGGCTGGCGTCTGATACCTGCTCTGCTCCCATGGACAACTGGATAGAAGATTCTCTGATACCGGAAAGCATATGATTGTTTTCTGTGATAATGCTATGAAACGCATTTCCCAAAACGTCTCCGCTGTTATTGACTTTTACGTCTACGTCAAGATTTCCTTCTGTAATATTTCCCGCAATCTCCGCCTGGTACTTAACATTTTCCACAATTTTCTGAAAATCATCCACCAATTCGCCAAATTCATCGTTGCGAATTTTTTTCAGCACTACGTCTGTACGGCCCTGTGCAATCTGATCTGCCGCATTGCGCAGCATATCCATAGAGACACGTATATCTTTTAAAATTCCAAATGCCATAATCGCAGTAATCACAATGGCAACAAATGTTACGACTGCCACGGCAATCTCTGCAAGATGCAGAGATTCAACAGAAAGCGCGCCTTTTCTTGTGGAACTTAAAGTTCCCATGCCTGCATATGCAACCACAAGAGTCATCAAAATCGTAACTCCAAAACAAATCAATAACCGTGTTCTTATTTTTGCATTCTTCATTTCCTCTTCTTCTCCTTCTCTTTAAGCTTCTGCAGACACTTCTGTACTGGGAACAGCTTCTCCAAATGCTGCGATATCTTCATCCCGAATCAGTCTCTCCGGATCCAGAAGTAATTTCACTTCATCATCCACTTTCGCCAGGCCAAATACATACTTACTGCTTACAGACCCGGACTGAGATAAAGACGGCGGGAGAATGATTTCTCTTTCATCTACCGTGATAACCCCTGCAATCTTATCCACAATCAATCCTATAATTGTTGATTTCACATTAATAACTATGATGCAAGTGCGGTCTGTATACTCAAAAGGCTCCTGTTTGAATCTCACCCTGACATCAATTACCGGAATAATCTTTCCCCGGATATTGATAAGTCCCTTAATATAATCTTCAATTTCCGGAACTGCTGTAATAGGCTGAATTCCCACAATTTCCTGAACAAATGTAACGGCAATGCCATAACATTCCTCTCCCATCTGGAAGGTCATAAACATACCTTTCTGAGTGTCCTGTTCGTCTTCAAATTCTTCCAACAATTCTTCCGACATATCCTACTTTCTCTCCTCTCCGGCAATCAGGCCCGCAATATCGAGAATCAGTGCAATGCTTCCATCTCCCAGCTGTGTACATCCGGATAAGCCCTGAACTTTTCGGATATAGGACGGAATTGGTTTTACTACAATTTCCTGTTCCGCAATCAGCTCATCGATAAATACACAGATGAATTTGCTCTCATGCTCTAATACCACCACGATGCCATCTTCAATATCTGTTTTGGACTCTTCCAGATGATAACGCTGGTTCAGGCGGATAAACGGATAACACTCATTTCGGAGCATGATATATTCTTCTCCGTCCGGTTCCTTCACAAGCATATCTCTGCGGATTCTTACAAATTCCTTTACGGCATTTGTCTCAATCACAAAAGTAGAGTTTCCAACCTGCATAACAATTCCGTTGATAATCGCCAGCGTCAGAGGAATCTTGAGAGTCATTTCGCTTCCGGCGCCTTCCATACTGTCTATTTCAAGATTGCCGCCCACTGACTGTATGTTTTTTACAACCACGTCCATACCTACGCCTCTGCCGGAATACTCGGTCACCTGCTCCTTGGTGGAGAAACCTGCATAGGTAATAAACTGATAAATTTCTTTTTCTGTAAACTCCGACATTGCCCTGTTGCCGATCAGTCCGTTGTTCTTTGCCTTCTCGTACAACGCCTGTTTGTTGAGGCCCTTGCCGTCGTCACGTACGATAATATATACTTTACCGCCTTCGTTCTTAGCTTCCAGAGTAATCTTTCCTTTGGGATCCTTTCCTGCGGCAATGCGGTCTTCCTTGGATTCAATTCCATGATCCACAGAATTGCGAATCAAATGCATCAGCGGATCTGAAATATGCTCAATGATATTCTTATCCACTTCTGTATTCTCACCGATTACTTCCAGCTCAATATCCTTACCCAGTTTTCTGGAAACGTCAAATACAATACGGTTCATCTTCTGGAATGTATTCGTCAGCGACATCATACGCATGGACATAATTACGTCCTGCAGCTCCGTGGTAATTTTGGAGAGCTGCCCTGCTGCTTTCTGGAAATTGGTAAGGTCAAGACCAGGCACCTTAAGATCCGGATTCTGCAGAACCACCGCCTCTGAAATAACCAGCTCTCCGATCATATCCATAAGAGAGTCCAGTTTTTCAACATTTACGCTGATATACGTCTGTTTTGGCTGCTGTTTGGGCTGATTTTTCGCCAGCTTCTTGCTCTTTCCGGATTCTTTATTTTTGATAACATAATCGCCGGGCGTAGGTTCTTTCTTTTCTTTCTTTTCCTCAGAAGCTTTTTCCTTCTCATCCAGGTCAATGACAATATGCGCATCTTCCTGGTGATGGAATCCCATTTCAAATTCCTGCTTTGTACAATCATTAATTTCCACATGGTCCATACCGGAAGTTTCGCCAATGGTACTGATCAGCTCTTCTTCCGTCGCCTGGCATTTCACCAGCATATGGAAGCCTTCTGCAAGAATCACCTCGCTGCTTGCCTCGTTTGTGATAATATCTTCCGGTATATACTGCATATCCTCTACAATTTCCTTTATGGAATATACCGCCGTATATGCGCGGATGTTGCACATCTGAGTATCGCTGCGCCAGTAAATAGATATTTTATAATATTTACTGCTCTCACTTCCTGTAGGAGCAATATAGAACTGTTCCGGCTCTACGTATGTATTTTCCGGCGGCAGTTCATCACCTTTTTTCTCAATTCCGGTTTTTATTCTTGTCAGGAATTTATCGATTTCGTCTACTATTTTACTCTCATCACCGTCCGGCGTTTCGCCTTCCCGGATCTTATCCAATTCACCATTGATAAAATCCGATACTTCCAGCACATGATCTACTAATTCTAAATGCGGAACATTCTCTGGATGAGATTCTCTCAAGTAATAAAATACGTCTTCCAGCTTATGGGATACCTTCGTGATATTTTCATACATCATAATACCCGAAGAGCCTTTGATGGTATGCATTGCGCGGAAAATCTCATTGATGGACGCTTCATCAAAACAATCTTCATCCTTCTTTTCCAGCACAACATTTTCCAATGTCTCCAAGAGCTGCTCGCTCTCATAAAGAAACATATCAAGCATACTATCTGTGTTAAAGTCTTCTCCCATTTTCCCGCCCCCTTTCTTTCTGTGTATTGCAGTCTTTTTATCAGTCTATCAGTTCCAGCTTCTTCAGGATCAGTTCAAATTTCTTCAAATCAATTGGCTTGCCAGAGTAGACCGTACATCCCATCTCAAAAGCCTTTTTTACATTGCGTTCTTCATTCAGAGCAGTGGTCATTATAATTTTAACTCCGGCATTTCCCTGAATACCGCGCTCTTTTTCAATGTCGCGGATTGCCTTCAAAGCCTGATAACCATCCAGCACCGGCATCATAACGTCAAGGCAAATCAAATCATACGGTTCTCCATCCTCCAATGCCATCAAAAACGCATCCACTGCTTCCTCGCCATCTACGGTAATATCACAATCACCATATTTCCCCAGATAGTTTGACATGAATTTGCGGCTTGCAAAATCGTCCTCTGCCAATAAAATTTTCATAAATTCTGTCTCCTTTCTAATTGGTCTTCAATACACTGTATATCTTATTTGCTATATTAGAAAGCTCCATCTGATGCTGGACCGCTCCAATATCATAGGCTACTTTTGGCATTCCATATACCACGCAGCTTGCTTCATTCTGTCCGATGGTAACAGCTCCTGCCTTGCGCATTTCCAGAAGTCCTTTTGCGCCGTCTCCGCCCATCCCTGTAAGAATTACCCCTACCGCATCCTTCTTTGCGGTCTTTGCAACTGAAGAAAACAATACATCTACGGACGGGCAATGCCCGCTTACCTTTTCCCCTGCCTTGCATTCCACCTGATAAACGCCGTTTACCTTCACAAGCCTTAAATGCTTATCTCCAGGCGCAATCAGCACCCTTCCCGGCAAAACCCGGTCTCCGGTAGCAGCTTCCTTGACCGCCACCTGACACTGGTTATTCAAACGGTTGGCGTACATTTCTGTAAATCCCGGCGGCATATGCTGCACTACCACCACACCAGGAATATCTTTGCGAAACTGGCTTACAACGTCAAAAATTGCTTCTGTTCCGCCGGTAGAAGCTCCTATGGCAACGACCATGTCTTTTTTAATGCCTGCCATACTGGTAACCGGGTTGGCTTCCGCGCGTTTCAGCTTGCCAACTTTCACGGTAGATGCAATCTTGATCTTGGTGCCGAGCTCTTTCCGCAAAAATTCGTCCATCTTCGCCGGGTTGACCCCGGTAGGTTTACAGACAAAATCCACGGCGCCTGCTTCCATGGCGTCAAAAACCCTGGCGTCCAATGCGCTGATCACTACTACCGGAAGCGGATACTGAGGCATCAGTTTTCTTAAAAACTGAATCCCGTCCATCCTTGGCATTTCCACATCCAGCGTCATCACATCCGGTCTGTACTCTATGATTGCATCTCGTGCTGCATAAGCATCTCCCGCCTGTGCCACCACTTCTATCAGGGGATCTGCCCTCAGGCTCTGTACCAGCAGACTGCGGAACATTGCAGAATCATCTACAACCAATACTTTAATTTTGCGCATTCCATTTTCCTGCTTTCTTTGCTAAATCTCTATTTCCGATATATCGACGGCATTACATACTGAAAATTTGTCCCCTTCCGATCAACCGCTTCTGTGGTTCCCACAAACAAATAACCTCCCGGCTCCAGATAATCGTATACTTTATGGAGAAGCTGCCGCTTTGTATTATCATCAAAATATATCATCACATTTCTCAAAAAAACTACATGGAACGGTCTTTTAAACGGAAATGGGTTCATCAGATTAAATTGCCTGAAAATCACTTCATTTCTCAGTTCCTGTGTTGCCTGGTATTCCATTTCATTTACTTTTTTAAAATATTTTCTGCGCCATCTTTCCGGCAGCGGTTCAATCTGCTCCTGCAGATATTTTCCTTTGCTTGCATGCTGCAGAACTTTAGTCGAAATATCCGTAGCAAGTATTTTCGTATCCCATTGAGACTGTTCCATTCCAAAAAAATCTCTCAGCACCATAGCGATCGTGTATGGCTCTTCTCCTGTGGATGAAGCTGCCGACCATATTCTCAAATCCCGTCTGGCGGCCTCTTTCACTTTCAGACCTGGAAGAACCTCCTTCTGCAAAAATTCCAAATGTTCAAACTCTCTCATAAAATATGTATGATTGGTAGTCAGAGCATTAATCAGATTCCGTGCTTCATCCCCACCCGGATTCTTCTCCACTTTCTCCATATACTCATCATAGCCGCTGTAACCATTCCTCAGAAGATAATTCTCCAGTCTTCCGTTAATTAATACCTGTTTTTCACTGAGATCAATCCCACTTGTTTTCTTTACATACGCTACAACGCGGCGAAATTCACTTTCCGTAATCATCCTGTTACTCCTATCAAAAAACCTCTGTCGATTACTTGCCACATCCTCATTATGATACTATATTTCTCATAACTTGTCAATTATTGCGCTTGTTTCAGCTATGGCGGAGCTGCCTCTTTATTTTGAGAAAAACTTTGACAATTTGCGGATCAAAAAAAATATTGCTTTTCTCCTCAATGATCCTCAAACTCGTCTCTTCATCACAGTCATTTTCTCCCTTTCCATCTCCAATTAATGTGTCGTATAAATCCGCCACCATTGTAATTCTTGCAGACAAAGGAATCTCCTTGCCTGAAACTCCCTGAGGATATCCGCTGCCATCCCAGCGGGCATGATGAAAACGGGCAATTTCAATTGCCATGGGCAGAAAACTGTTCTTGGGCGTATTCTGGAATACACGTTCCAAAATCTGCGCCCCCTGCAGCGCATGATTCCCGGAATTATCCAGATGCTCTATCCGAAATGTCATAGGATTCATTAGCGCATCGCTTGGAATCTGAATTTTGCCAATATCATGAAGTCTGGACGCCACTTCAATGTTGTCAATAAAACTTTCAGATATTTCTTCGTCAAATTCCGGACTGAACTGAAGCCCCTGCGCCAGCATCCGGCAATTATGCGCCACATTTTCCATATGATTATCGATCTCTGCATCCCGCTCTTCGGTCAATGCCGCAAGCGCATACAAAATGTTCTTCTGTTCGTCTTCGATTCTTCTTGCCTGGCTGCTGATAACTGTGTGAAGCCTCCGGTTGCTCATTTCCAGTTCCTGCTGCATTTCATAAATCTTAAGGTGATTCCTCACACGCATGGTTACTTCCGTCACCTCAAAAGGCTTGCCGATATAATCCACTGCGCCCAGTTTAAACCCTCTCACCTTATCTTCACTTGAATCTGCCGCTGAAATAAAAATAACCGGTATATCTCTTGTCACAGGACTTTCTTTCAGTCGCTCACAAAATTCATAGCCATCCATTTCCGGCATAAAAACATCCAGAAGGATCAGCTGCGGACGGCTTTCTGCAATAAGCGCCGCCGCCTCCGCCGCACTGGAGGCACACCTTGGGGTATAGCCAATCCCTTCTATAATATTTTCCAGAATCATCAGATTGGCATCCACATCATCTACAATTACAATCTGCGCTCCGCTGCCAGATTCTCTCGCATTTTCCATTTTATTTTCCTCCGATGTTCTCCATTAAGGCTGACTTTAAATTATTATACTGCTCCATACTCTTTTCATAGTTTGCCTTTCTCACATTCATTTCCATACGAAATGCAGATTTCTTGACTTCCCTTGGCCCCTGTTCCACAAGCTCCTTAATGTTATGCGCAAAGGCTTCCGCCTTATCCCATGCCTCCACTTCCAGACATATGATCAGCTTCTCCATCTTGCTTGTGATCTCCTGCTGGTTCTCCTGCGTTCCATACAGGAAAATTTTCTCCAGATCATCATACTGCGACATATCCTGGTTCTGGTTGATAAATTCAAACCGTTCGCCAGCCTTAACTCCTTCCTCCCTGTTTTGCGACAAATGCATTCGCACAGAAAATGAGAAACTGCTTCCTTTTCCCTTTTCACTGTCCAGATGTATGGTGCCGTGCATCAATTCAATTAATTGTTTGGTAATCGACAGGCCCAGGCCGGTTCCGCCATACTTCCTGGTAATGGAGGCGTCTACCTGCGAGAAACTCTTAAACAGTTTATCCTTCTCTTCCGGTGAAATTCCAATACCTGTGTCAGAAACCACAAAAAACAACTCAATTTCATCGTCAAACTGCACCGTTTTCGTTACTTCTATATTGATATAGCCCACACTGGTAAATTTTACTGCATTGGAAAGCAAATTATTCAAAATCTGTGTCAGACGCAGCTGATCTCCTACCAGATATTCCGGAATACTCTTGTCAATATTCACCATAATGCGCAGTCCTTTGGCATTAATCGCTGTAATATTCGTTTCAACCGCATGATTTACCATTTCATAAAAATTGAATTCTTTCTGCTCAATTACAAACTTTCCGGCTTCCAATTTTGAAAAATCCAGAATATTGTTGATAATGGCAGACATATTTTCACAACAGCGAATAATAATATCCAGTGTGCTTTTGACTTCTCCTGTAACGCCCGCTTCTAAAAGATTTGTGACATGGCCCCGGATTCCATTTACCGGCGTTCGAAGTTCGTGGGTCACATTTGCCACAAATTCATTTCGCACCTTGATTGTTTCCTCCATCTCCTCTTTCATGCGCACAAGCTTACGCTCCGTCTCGATCCGCTTGGCAACATTGATGGCAAACAGAAGATAATTTTCTCCGTTTCTCACAGTGGTCATCCGCACCGGAAAACAGGTTCCGTTCTTCCGGTACATCATGCCTTCTTTCATCTTTTCCAGCGTTTCCACAGGGAAGTCTTCGTTCTCATGATGCAGCTCTCCCGGAAACAATACGTCCAGTTTTAACTGCGTCAGTTTTTCTCCGTATCCCAAATCCTCCTGTGCCAGTGCATTTCCATACAAAATCCTGCCCTGATTGTCAAATTTCAAAATAATCTCCAGGGATGCTTCCATAAAACGGCAGACATCTTCCCCCTGCAATGCGTCCTGCTCCATCATTCCACCTCTTTTTATATGTAATTTTCCAGTTCATCTCTGGCTCTTTGGCCTGAATTTTACTATTTTTAGTATAAGGTCTGACAAATAAGGTGTCAAGACTAAAGTACCGTGGTAAATAAAGGAATACATATTGCGTCTCTGACATCAAAACAGCAGAAATCCTCTTAATTATCCGTTAATTATCTGATTGTTTTTAACAATCAGAACCACCGGCTTAGCCGGTGGTTTGCTCACGCCCTATAAGGGCTCATTACCGGCTCTGGAGTCTAAAGACTCATCGAAAGGTTTGCCAGCCGCAACATCATTTTGTACTAAGTCCTAAAGGACTTTTTCTATTTGTTCTTTTTTGCTGGCTCACCCGTAAACGGGTCAATATACTCTTTCAGTGTTATTTGGTCATATTCATAATCTTCTTTTACCTGATTTTGAATATACTCTTGGATTTTCTTTGCATTTTTACCTACAGTGTCTACATAATATCCCCTGCACCAGAAATGTCTGTTCCCAAATTTATATTTCAAATTTGCATGTCTTTCAAATATCATAAGCGTACTTTTTCCCTTTAGATATCCTACAAAACTTGATACANTTATACTTGGTGGAATTTCCACAAGCATATGCACATGATCTCTGCACATTTCCGCTTCCACTATATGGACACATTTCCTTTTACATAAAGTACTTAGTATATTTGCTATATCCTGTTTTAATTGTCCATATACTATTTTTCTTCTAAACTTTGGCGCAAAAACGATATGATATTTACAATTCCATTTTGTATGTGATAGACTATTATTATCCATATGGATACCTCCTTTGTTTTTAATGTGGCTGGCAAACCAACATTATTATAACATTGGAGGTTTTTACTGTAAGCTGAAGCAACTCCAACCACCCGCAGAGCAGGTGGTTTATTTGTTTACCAATAT
>CAJTDX010000055.1 GCA_910575155.1 Lachnospiraceae bacterium | reverse complement strand
GATTTCTTTGTAACCCTCTGCCGTCACGCCCAGCACCACATAGGCTGCACGGCTTAGGATCCGCCCATCCTCCCGGACTTTGTAATGGATGCAGTCCATGAATACGAACGGGTATACCGGGTTCAGCGGGCGGGACTGCCATTGCCTGACCTGTGGAAGGATTTTGTCTGTGATCTTGCTGACCATCTCCGCTGACAGTTCAATCCCATACAGGTCGCCCAGCTGGTCGTGAATGTCCCGTGTGCTCATCCCCCTTGCATACAGGGAGATTACCTTTTCTTCAATTCCGGAGATGTCACGCTGGTATTTTGGTATCAGCTTTGGCTCGAACTCCCCCTTCCGGTCCCTGGGCACGTCAATCTGGAATTCCCCATACTGGCTCTTGAGGTTTTTGGGAGAATGTCCGTTGCGTTTGTTATCCGTGTGTGAATCCCCTTTGTGGTTTTTCTCATAGCCGAGGACTGCATCCAGCTCAGCCTCCATGAGTTCCTGCAGGATATCCTTGAAACTGTCCCGGAGCAGGGCATAGACATCAGTGACGCTGTTTAAGTTGTTTTCTGAGATAATCTGTCGAATTTGTTCCTTTGCTACTGGTATAAAAATACTCCTTTTCGATAAGAATTTCCATATCCTAATTCTTACCAAAAAGGAGCCATTTATTTCCAAAAACACAAACTAATTTACACTACCAAGAAAAGCAACACTTGGATTTCTGCTTGAATGGATTTTGATACCTGTAGCCCTTATAAAAAATTCCTCAAAGTAGAAAATTGTATCTGTTACACATGCCCATAATGAAATGTGGCAGTTGTTTTTGGACTAAAGCGGCTGCCATGTTTTATGGTAGTGGCTTGATTATCTTAAAAGAAAAAGTTCAAAGAAACAAAATTCATCACCTTCTCAATTATTTTGATGATTTTTTATTCGGCAATGAGAATAAAGTGCCTGTTTATGGCATAGATTTTTCGATTTGTTTTCCCACAACCATAACATCAATTATCATCTGATTGTTCTGGCAGCCTTTGCAAATATTGCAGATAGTTGACTTGGACACGGAATATTCCTCTGTGAGTTTTGAATATGAAATTCCGGAAGAATGTTTTTTGATGACATTTTGTTTCTGTTCAGACGTTAGCTTGGGTTTTCATCCAACTTTGCCAGAAGTTGTGCCGTTGATAATACGCTCCAGCTTTGCCGTTTGCTCCAAACTTCGGGAACATGCGGATACGCTTATACTGATTGTAAGTTCAAGGACGGGCAAGGAGGATAAGCTGAACGGCTTTGACCTCGGCGCTGACGATTATATTGAAAAGCCTTATGACATTGATATTCTTATCGCTAAGATTAAGGGGATATTCAAACGGCGGTATCAGCGCGATACATTGTCGGCGGACGGTGTGACACTCAATTTTGCAGATAAAACAGCGGTCATTGACGGAAAGTCCGTGGAACTGCCTGCAAAGGAATTTGAACTGTTAGCGCTTCTGATCGGGAATCAGGGCAAAACTCTGAGAAAAGAGTACCTGTTTGGTACTGTCTGGGGCAGTGACAATAATTCGGAGCTGCAAACGCTCCATGTGCATATCAACCGCCTTCGCCAGAAACTCGGTGACGATCCTAAGAATACAAAGCGTTTGCTTACTGTCTGGGGTGTGGGGTATAAGTTTGTATGAAGGCTTTCAGAAGACTGTGTATTGTAGTGATAACTGTATTTTTATACTGACGGCGGTATGGAATCTGTTTCTTGTGGTAGGGAAAGACAGTGATGAATGCATTTACCGTGTGGAAGCCAAGCGGCTTGCAGATGAGATAGCAGAAACAGGCAATTATGAACTTGAAAAATATCCCCACATCACGGGGGTGTTCAGGGATGATGATGGCGAACGGTACATCTCCGCTGAGCATTATCTAATCATAGAGGCAGGCGGTACGCTGTATCGTGTGGGGTATATTTTCGGAAACAGACAGCACAGCTTTACGGCAATAAACTGTGTATTTGGTGCGCTTTTTGTGCTGATAATTGGTCTTTTGTTTTATATCCGGAGGCATATCATTGTGTCATTTAGTAGGCTGAACGATGTTCCGCAGGAGCTTGCAAGGGGCAATCTTTCTGTATCGATACCAGAGAAAAAAGCCGTTTCTTCGGAAGATTCACATGGGGTGTGAATCTACTGCGTGAGAGCATCGAGGACAGCCGCAAAAGAGAAATCACGATGCAGAAGGACAAAAAACTCTTGCTGCTCTCTTTTTCCCACGACATCAAAACGCCGTTGTCTGCGATTAAACTCAATGCAAAGGCACTTGCCAGGCGATTATACATGGAAGAGGAAAAACGATATGCTGTTGCTGAGAGTATCAATACCCGTCTTGATGAGATAGAGCGTTTTGTCAGCGAGATCACAAAAGCGGCAAGCGAGGACTTTATGAGCTTTGAAGTTGCACAGGGGGAGGTTTTCTTAAGCGTTATCATAACAAAGAACGATGAGAGATATATTCCCCAGCTTGCCATGTCGGGAACGGAGCTTGCGATTCAGAAAATTGATGACTGCATTCTTTCCCGCGACTCCGACTGCCTTGCAGAGTGCCTGCAAAATCTGATTGAAAATGCGATCAAATATGGTGACGGCAGACAAATTGAGATTAGCTTTGATAAAATGGACAGATGTGAGTTTATCACAGTATCAAATACAGGCTGCACTCTTGAAGCGAAAGAACTGCCGCAGATCTTCGAGAGCTTTCATCGTGGAAATAATGTGGATAGGGCGCAGGGCAACGGGCTTGGATTTTTCATATGCCGCAGGCTGATGGGGCTTATGAATGGAGAGGTATACGCTTATATCCGTGATGAATGCTTCTGTATAACGCTTGTTGTTAAAATGGCGTAAGATTCCGTACAGTTTTTTGCAGGGAAAGGAATATGGGAAGAATGAAAGAACGGGAAGAGGCGTTGTAAAAAATAAGTTTATTATTATTTGTGCATAATTGGAACGCAGAGAATGGTTGATTACTATGAAACTTCAAAAAAGTACCGATTGATCCATTGGATGTTTCAGGGTATAATATTAGCAGAAAAATACTGCACAGAAGGGCTTCAGCAGCTATTATACTGTCCGCAGCAGTATATGCGCCTGAATTATTACAGAGTAATTATGGTGCCATGCTGTAGGAAAGGCGGCTTTTGCAGCCAGATTTGGCATTGCCCATAAGTATTCAGAAGGAGGATGACTGTGGACACGGAGATCAAAAAATCAATCAGCGCGGCAGACATGGATGCGCAGTATGATGAAAAGGCAAAACGTCTGTTGGGAAATAAAATTATTTTGGCGCATATTCTGGTAAAAACCGTAGATGAGTTTCGGGAAATGAAACCGGAAGACGTGGTGCCTTATATTGAAGGAGAGCCTTTTATCAGCGCAGTTCCGGTTGAGCCGGGGCAGACCAATGGAATAACGGAAAAAAGCGGGCGATGCATTGTCGGGATGAATACAGAAAACGCCGAAATCAATGAAGGGCTTATCAGATTTGACATTATTTTCTATGTACGCATGAAAGACGGGATATCGCAGATTATTGTGAACTTAGAGGCGCAGAAGGACACGCATGCCAGGTACCATCTGCGGAACAGGGCAGTGTTTTATGTGAGCAGGCTGGTTTCTTCCCAGAAAGAGCGGGATTTTGTAAAAATGAATTATAACGATATAAAGCCTGTTTTCAGTATTTGGTTATGTATGAATATGGAAGAGGACAGCATGGATTATATGCATCTGACAAATGACAGGGTGCTGGGGCAAAGTCAGTGGGAAGGCGGTCTTGACTTGCTGAATATCGTGTTGATAGGAATCTCCAATGAACTTCCGGAGCATAATGGGGAATATGAACTGCACCGTTTGCTGGGCGCCATGCTTTCTGCGGAATTATCCACGGATGAAAAGCTGGGAATTATGGAAACAGAATATAATATTCCGATAAATGATAAGATAAGAGAGGATGTGAACGCAATGTGTAATTTGAGTCAGGGAATCAGAGAAAAAGGAAGAGCCGAAGGAAGAGCCGAGGGAAGAGCCGAGAGGGAAGAAAAAATCATTTTAAATATGTATACGAACCACTTTACGCTGGAACAGATTGCAATTGCAACAGGCATGGACATAGAAAGCATCCAAACTGTTATTGTAAAGAAAGAGCCTGAATTGGTATAGCAGTGAAATTTTTATCATAAAAGAAACTTGAATTGTTTTTATAGCGTAGAATTATCCGTGACGGTAATGATATGCAGCTTGCGGGAAAAGAACGGAATCGTCAGGAAGATTTACGGCGGTTAAGAAAGTTTCGTCCTGTTGATGACAATTTCATGCCATGCCTGTTCAAAGACAATGTTCCATTAGCAGAACTTGTTCTGCGGATTATCACAGGAAAAAAGATTTGGTTATTAAAAACTGTGTAACACAGAAAGACATGAAACGTCTTGCAGAAGTGTGCTCTATTTGCCTGGATGCATATAAGACAGATTTAAACGATAAAAAGTATGATTTATATATAGAAGAAGTAGATTGCGCGTACTTTTATTTTGATGGGAGAATTATCTTATAAAAAAATAACGAAAGGTACAAAACTGCCAATCGAGGAAATTGAGAAAATGACTGGAAAAGAAATAATATATAAAAACAGATAGTGCTGAAAAATTAAGACGGATGTAAAATATCATAATATAAATGATGGCAGGGGGTAAATGTGATGTCACTACAAAAGATAAAGCAGGTTTTTGATAAATTGAGTAATTGTACCATGTGGTCGCTTCAACTGTTAAATGCCAGGGAAGTTCATGGTGAGTTTGTATACAATGCTCATGATATAGTAGTGACGACTCCTGATGCAATCATGGAATTCATTAAGGAGTTGGAACTTGCATATATTAAGGAAAAGGGCAGACTTTCAAAGTATCAAATGGTTTGTGACTATGACGGGAGTACGGAAGGAGACAGAATATATAAAATTGAATTTTCAAACGCGCTTATCAGTGAATCTGGTGAAAAACTTAAATTTGCTATGACAAATCCAGATATGAAAGGAAATGCGTTGGATTGTTCAGCAAACGCTTATGTACTTAAAGGAAATATTCCTGTAGATGGGATTCAGATCTCTGTTAAATTATTTACGATTATCAACCCATTTAAAGTGCTAAAGCATACTTTTATGTATGACGGCGACAGTTTCAGGATATTACCGGATAAATATTTATCACTGCGCAGATATATTGATGTAGTAATGATTGATGATACAGTATATCTTTTTAATATGAATGGGGAGAAGCTTTTCAATATGGAAAGAGCGTATAAGACTGTCTGTCGCGATAAAATTGAGGATGTTATCAGCAGTGGAATTGTATCGGATGAAAGCACATTCAGACAGTGTGCAGCATCTGGGCATAATCCAAGAAGATTTGTGTCATTTGATGAAAACAGATTGCGAAAGATGAAAGACGATGCGGGGTTTAAGAACAGAATAGCTGAAAAGTTTGGAATTATTCAGACGCCAGAGGGAATATTAGACTCGTCTGACAGTGAAAATGTGAACAGGATTGTTAAATTCCTTTGTAAAAAAGGAATGATTGATCCGGTAAATGATGATCCGGTAGAGGTGGAAGGAGCAAGACAATGGATGTGAGGTGACAGAATGTCAATACTATTTCTTATGAGTATGTTCTTCTTATCGTTTGTCCCATTGTGGGTTTGCATCGTATGTATTGATACGAAAAGTCTGATAGAGGGGACAAATTATCCATATACAGAGTGGATTGCTTTAGGGGTAATAACATTCGTGCTATTTAGCAGTGTAGTGGTTACAATAAAAACGCTGAGAAAACCGACAACTCAGAATACTGAAGAATATATGGTTGTAGCCGCTGAGAAAGATACAGTTTCGACAACAACATACCTTTTATCCAATGCACTGCCTCTTTTTGCATTTGATTTTACACAATGGTTTGATATGGTTCAGTTTATGATCGTTTTTGGATTTCTTGCTGTATTATGTTTACTGCATTATAGGTGTGACAGTAATGTGTGTTTGGAACTTGTGGGGTATCGGTTGTATAAATGCAGTCTGCATAATGAATCTGGTGATAAGAAAGGAATAACAATATTAATTCGCCGGAAACAATTAAATGTGAATGATGAGGTTGTGATCAGAAGGCTAAATGATGAATTATATATTGGCAGATAAAAGGTTTCATGAGAGCAGTCGTAATGAACTAATCCTGAATCATGTTTGAACCAGTTTTTGTCCGGTTATGGATATTTCAGGAGAGTTATAGGAAATAGGGGGATGTGGGGCTTTTAGAAAAGCTGGGGAATGGAGTGATAAGCAGGGATATAAAAACAGACGCGCTTACAGTACTGACACTCAAGAATATGAAACAGTAAAATCCAATAGTTATGAAGGTCGGGAGCGCATTTCCTGTATCAAAATTTTAAATCTGTACTATTTGAAAACAACATAACTAAAATTTATGGAGAGATACTTTTTATGGCAAGACCTTTTGAGTATCTCTTTTTCATATTTATTTTAACGAAATAAGACAGAAGAGATGAAAATATACGAATGCAGTATTGCCCTTTATGAGAACTGCGGGAATGTCTAAAATGTAGCACAGAAAATTAAAAAAATAAAATTAGTCTGGTTGGCAATCACCATTTTATTAATTCCCATTTTTTTGCAATTAACTATAAGAAATCGCAGGATCAATCATCAGTTGAAGCAGACTTGGCCGCTTTGATCTTTATAACACGGTATCACAATTGGGCTGCTTTATAGATACTATAAAGTATTTCAGAAGGAAAAAATATAGAAAAACTGTTCCTTATATGGTATGTTATACTTAAAAAAATACTTTTAGAAAGTATAGGTGTTAAAATGGATAAAAAGAAAAATACAAATATGGAAGTAAAAAAGAGGAACAGGAATGAGGTTTTTCGCTACATATGCAGAAACGGAATGGTATCAAATCCGGATATTTCTTACGCCTTGAAATTAAGTCTGCCGACAACGACGCAGATTACAAAGGAATTGATTGAGCGGGGACTTGTGGAAGAAATGGGGGAAATGGAATCCACCGGAGGAAGAAGGGCGAAAGCGCTGGCTGTGTCGGAAGACGTCGGAAAAGCGGCAGGGCTGGATATAACAAAAAACCATATCAGCATGGTTCTTACAGAACTGACAGGCAAGATTTCAAAATACGAACGGATATTTCTGCCCTTTACAGCAGGAGATGATTATTATCTGGAAGTTAGTCGGAAACTCGAATATTTTCTGGAAAGCAGCGGATGCGGAAAAGAGAACATATTGGGAATCGGCATATCATTTCCGGGGATTATGGATCTGGAGCAGGAAATAGTTGCCGACTCCCATATACTTGGCGTCAGCGCCCTGCCGTTTTCTTCTGTAAGCCGTTTTTTCCCCTGCCCCTGTTATTTTTTAAACGATGCAAACGCAGGGGCATACGCAGAAGGAATCCAGTCAGAACATATGGAGCGGTTTTTCTATCTGTCTCTGAGCAATACGGTAGGGGGAGCGGTTTACAGTGATGGAAAACTGGAACAGGGAAAGAATTTCCGCTGCGGAGAAGCGGGGCATATGACGCTTGTCCCGGATGGAAAAATCTGCTATTGCGGAAAACAGGGATGTCTGGATGCATATTGTTCTGCAAAATGTCTGACGGAGGGGAGAGTGGAAGAATTTTTTGAACGTTTGAAACAAGGAGAAGAGGAAGCGGCGGGCCTGTGGGAAAAGTATACTTCTTATTTGGCTGTGGCAGTGAATAATATTCATATGATTCTGGACTGCGATGTGGTTCTGGGAGGATATGTGGGAAGCTGTATGGGCGAATTTATCCGGGATATTCGGGATAAAGTTTTTCAAAGAAATACATTTGCAGAAGACAGCTCCTTTATCAGAGCCAGCAGACATAAAATTGGCGCCGCCGCGCTGGGGGCGTCCCTGAACGTTATAGAGCTGTTTATGGAACAGGTATAAGGATGGAACATAAGTTAAAGTTGAGAGATTCCGGAAATGGAATCTCTTTTTTATGGGTTTTTCCCAAAAACGATATTGCTGTTTTGGACGATGTGACGAAAGAAAGAGTATTCCGGATTTTATATTGACAAAAAGCAGTTATACAACTAAAATAATATACATAATAAAACTATTTAATAAAGTATAAAATAAAGAGGAAACGAGGAGGAATTTACTATGGAAGGAAAAATGAAAACGGCTGTAATGCTGGGAATTGGTAAGATGGGGTTTGAGGAGAGGGAGATTCCCGTACCGAAGGATGATGAAGTACTTGTAAAGTTAGAGTATGTCGGGATCTGCGGCAGCGATCTGCATTATTACGAGACAGGGGCGATTGGGGATTATGTGGTAAAGCCTCCCTTTGTGCTGGGACATGAGCCAGGGGGTACGGTTGTAGAAGTGGGGAAGAACGTTAAGCATTTAAAAGCTGGGGACAGGGTTGCGCTGGAGCCGGGAAAAACCTGCGGTCACTGTGAATTTTGCAAAACAGGGAATTACAATCTCTGTCCGGATGTGGTATTTTTTGCAACGCCTCCTGTGGACGGTGTGTTTCAGGAATATGTGGCGCATGAAGCAGATCTTTGTTTTAAACTGCCAGATAATGTAAGCACGCTGGAAGGCGCTTTGATTGAGCCATTGGCGGTAGGCTTCCATGCTGCGATGCAGGGAGGCGCAAGAGCAGGTCAGACAGCAGTGGTTATGGGGGCGGGCTGTATTGGTCTGGTGACGATGATGGCCTTAAAAGCAATGGGGGTATCCAGGGTATATGTGGTGGATATTATGGAAAAACGTCTTCAGAAAGCTTTGGATCTGGGCGCAGACGGGGTAATCAATGGAAGCCGGACAGATGCAGTGGAAGAAGTAAGGAAGCTGACCAATGGAGCAGGATGTGATCTTGCGGTGGAAACAGCGGGTACACAGATTACTACCGTACAGACGATCCACATGACGAAAAAGGGCGCCGTCATAGTTCTGGTTGGCTACAGTAAGAGCGGGGAAATGACGCTGCCAATGAGCCTTGCGCTGGATAAGGAGCTGACCTTTAAGACGGTATTCCGTTATCGCCATATTTATCCAATGGTGATTGATGCGGTTGCTGCGGGCAAAGTAAATCTGAAAGGCATTGTGACAGATATATTCAGTCTTGACGAGGCGCAAAAAGCTATGGATTACAGCGTAAATAATAAGGCGGATATTGTAAAAGCTGTGATCCGTATTGCAGAATAAGCAGACCTGGTACATCATTGCGCAAATAACTACACCAACCACTTGCCTGCTTTTCTGAGTGATTGATCCGGTTATTTGTCGAACAATGTACTAGAGGAGAAGGTTGAATTTGGCCATTATTTATAAGGAGGACGGCAATGGAACAGAATAATACAGATGTAAAAGTACCGCTGCTCAGTAAGATTGCTTATGGCATGGGGGATGTGGGGTGTAATTTCAGTTGGATGTTTGTCGGGAATTTTCTGATGATTTTTTATACAGATGTTTTTGGGATCGGAATGGCTGCAGTTGCCGGACTGATGCTGTTTTCCAGGTTCTGGGACGCTATTAACGATCCGGTGATTGGAGGACTCAGTGATAAGACACATACAAGGTGGGGAAGATACCGCCCCTGGCTGCTGATTGCCGCGCCGCTTACCGCGATCGTACTGATGCTGACATTCTGGGCGCATCCGGACTGGCCGTCTGCGGTAAAGATTGTGTATATGGCAGTTACCTACTGCATATTGGTATTAGGATATACTTGTGTAAATATTCCCTATGGGACGTTGTGCGGCGCAATGACGCAGAATATAGAAGAACGGGCGAAAATTAATACGTTCCGCTCAGTCAGCGCAATGGTTGCAATCGGTATTATCAATATTATAACAGTTCCTTTGATTGCGGCGCTTGGCAAAGGAAATGATAAGCGGGGTTATCTTTTCGTTGCCGCTATTTATGGATGTATCTTTGCAGCCTGCCATATTTTCTGCTTTGCAAAAACAAAGGAAGTCGTGGAAACGCCGGAGAAGAAAAAAACGTCTCTGAAGGTGCAATTATCGTCTGTAACGAAAAACAAGCCTTATATGATCGCAGTTGCAGGGCAGTTCCTTTTTGGAATCACGCTCTATGGAAGAAATGCGGACGCACTTTATTATTTTACCTATGTGGAAGGGAATCAGGCGTTGTTCAGTACATATTCTCTTTTTATTATTCTTCCTTCGATCATTGGCGCAGCCTGTTTTCCGGTTGTATTTAAGATCACAAATAATAAAGGGCGTTCAGCGTCTATATTTGCATTGCTGACAGGAATCAGTATGTTTTGTATGTACTTTTTTACAGCGGCGAAGGCTCCGGTTCCCTTTTACCTGTTTTCATGTTTGGCACAATTTTTCTTTTCCGGATTTAATACGGCAATTTATGCAATTGTGCCGGACTGTGTGGAATATGGGGAATGGAAAACAGGGCTTCGCAACGACGGTTTTCAGTATGCGTTTATTTCATTGGGAAATAAAATAGGCATGGCAATCGGTACTTCCGTTCTGGCGGGAGTGTTAGGCAGTATGGGGTACGCGGCGAACCAGCAGCAGAATCCGGCGGTGCTGTCTGTGATAAAACATTCCTTTACCACGGTTCCCGGCATATTGTGGATTGTTACAGCAGGAGTTTTATATTTTTACCGTTTGAATAAGAAAGCCTATAATGAGATTGTCCAGGAAATTCAGGAAAGGAAGGCGGGCAGGAAACATGTATGACGTAGTCGCATTGGGAGAGCTGTTGATTGATTTTATTCAAAACAGCGCCGGTGAAAATGGAAATCCGGTGTTTGAGGCAAATCCAGGAGGCGCGCCCTGCAATGTGCTGGCGATGCTGGCGCATCTTGGCTATCGGACTGCTTTTATCGGAAAAGTAGGAGAAGATTCGTTTGGAAAAATGTTAGGAAAAACGATCCGGGAATCCGGGATTTCTGTAGAAGGACTGGTTTATGACAGGAAGGTAAATACGACGCTGGCGTTTGTTCATTCGCTGGCGGACGGGGACCGGGATTTCTCATTTTACAGAAATCCGGGGGCAGACATTATGCTGACAGAACATGAAATCAGCGAAAAACTTGCAGCATCGTGCAGGATCTTCCATTTTGGTTCCCTTTCACTTACAGATGAACCGGCAGAATCAGCTACAAAGAAGGCGGTTGCTGTTGCCAGAGATGCAGGAACACTGATTTCTTTTGATCCGAATTACAGAAAGCCGCTGTGGAAAAGTGAAAAACAGGCGAAAGAGGCTGTCTGGTATGGAATCGGGGAATGTGATATTTTAAAGATTGCAGATAATGAAATAAAATGGCTGACTGGATCACAACATTATGACGACGGCGTGCAGGCAATCAGAGAGCGGTCAGGGGCAAAGCTTATTAATGTAACCCTGGGCAGTCAGGGAAGTCTTGCATATTATAAGGACAGGAAAATATTCGGCAAACCATTCATAAGCAGCGGAACAATAGATACGACGGGCGCAGGCGATACCTTTTGCGCAGGCGTACTGAGCTTTGTATTGGAACACGGCCTTGATCATCTGGCAGATGCAGAGCTGGAAGAAATGCTGTTATTCGCGAACGCGGGGGCTTCTATTGTCACAACGCGCAAAGGGGCGCTTCGTTCCATGCCGCACAGAAAAGAGGTTGAAAGCTTACTTCGCCAATGATTCCGGGCGTGTTCCATTGAAAAGCAGTCTATTGATATTGCCGGGGATATCGGGGAAACACAAAAGCTTCTAAAAAGCGCTTTGGCGCACGAAAAGGGGATGGCAGTTTAAAGATCTGCCACCCGATAGCCAAGTTCCTGCAGAAGCTGCAGATCCCGCTGAATAGTAATCCCTGAGGTGGTCAGCATATCCCCGGTAATGGCGGCATTGGCGCCGGACTGAAAGCATTTCCTTCCCTGATCCTTCATAAGTCCCCGGCCGCCGGCCAGGCGAATGAATGCCTGTGGAAGAATAAAACGAAACAAAGCGACAATTCTGCACATCTCTTCCTCTGTCAGTCTGACATTATTCTCATAGGGAGTTCCCGGAATCGGATTCAGCATATTGATCGGAACAGATTGTATATCCAGATCCCGCAGAGTTATGGCAAGGTCAATCCGGTCTTCCATACGTTCTCCCAGTCCCATGATCCCGCCGCTGCAGACGGAAAGCCCGGCTTTTTTAGCGGCGTGGATGGCGGCGATTTTATCTTCCTGTGTATGGGTGGTGCAGACATTGGGAAAATAAGCGGCGGAGGCTTCCAGATTATTATGTACCCGTACTACTCCGGCGTCCCGCAACATTTCAAATTCAGTTTCATCCAAAAGCCCGAACGAAGCGCAAACAGAAATATTGACCGTTTGTTTGAGCAAACGGATGCTTTCGCATACCTGTTCCACTTCCTGACGATTTAATTTTCTGCCTGAAGTGACAATGGAATAACGTGGCACACCGCGTTTTTCATTGTATTCTGCCTGTTTTATCAGTTCTTCTGACCCAAGTAAGGGGTAAGTTTCCACTTCTGTCTGATAATAAGAAGATTGGGCGCAATATTTACAGTTTTCCGAGCATTTTCCACTTTTGCCGTTGATGATGGTGCAAAGATCGAATTGATCTCCGCAGAATTTGCGGCGGATTTCGTCTGCGCTGGCACAGAGCGGCTCTAAAGGCATACTGGCAAGTGCGAGCGCTTCTGTGCGGTTGATTTGACGTCCGTTTAATACTTTTTGCTTCAGGCGATTCAGTTGTTGTTCCATATCGTTCCTCCTGTGTTGAATAGATCCTGTTTATAAATATACAGGAAGCAGACAGAGATTGTCAACTTTATTAAGGAATATGTTTACATTTGCGGAGAACAAAACTGGAAAAATTCTTTAAAAACTATGATTCACGATCAGAATATCACATGTTTTTGGTATTTTGGTACACGATATTGACTTTTGATATAAAATAGATTATAGTTATTTAACTGTTTTGAGAGCAAAAGAACAGAACTATTTGGAGTAATTTTTTTATGAAACGGCGTTTTTTAATAACTTACTTGTAACAATTTGCAGGAGCAGTATGAAATATTTTGATTTTTGCTATGGTTCTGTCTGACTAGTGTCTTGGCTCATTGATAATTAGCCAAACTCACTTGTCTATTTGCCCATCTGCCGTGTTAGATTTTCTAGCCGTAGCCACCGCTACGCCGTCGAAAATCCGCCTTGCAGATGAACAAATATCCTGCGCGATTTCACTAAATATCAACGAGACAAGACACTAGG
>CAJTDX010000054.1 GCA_910575155.1 Lachnospiraceae bacterium | reverse complement strand
ACACTTAAATCTTGATGGATTATGGAAAGTAAATCAACTAAAGAATCCTTTATTTATAAGGATTTCTATCATTAACTTTGCATAATGTATAGCTTTTCATAACCGACGCCGCCTTTCTGGTTGGTTAAAGCAATCACTTTGCAATTTGACATAGGGTGCGTCCTCCTTTCGCATAGATTTAGCCACTTTGTCAAGGTGGCTATGTAAAGGATTCATGGCAATAAAAAAAGCCGACTGGCTGTTTTTATTTGCTAAACTACACCAATCGGCTATGTAAAAATCTATTCAGTTTTATTATCTGCCCTTTAATGATAAGGCTTTTCTTATTCTCTCCGTATCCCATTTTTCTGGAAATAATACTGCCATAATATGAAACGCATCCATCAGCCCTGCAATATACGCATGAGTGCCATATTCAAAATCCTGCTTATCCCTGCAATCTAAAAGATGTTGGCAAACCGCCCTCTGCTTCTCCGTCAAATCAAGCTGATGAAAAGCATCCTCTGCACTTCCCTCGTTATGACTGTCCTTTTGATAACTTGCATCGGCTTGTAACAGTTTCAATACAGATTCGTCTTTCAATTTCTCTACTGCTATCTTCACCAGTTCTTTAAATTCCTTATCGCACATCACTTCCCCCTGCCAGTTCTACTCTTAACTTTTTTATAGGTGCATGGATAACCTTAATAATAAGTTCATCAACGCAGTCTGTATATCTGCCTTGCTGTATGAGCTGATTTTTTAATCCTACAAGGCTATGTAACAGGAGTTTTCTTTCTTCACTATCCACATACAAATGATTTTTCTTTTCTCTCATAATTTCCACCGTCCTTTCTTAGCTTTATTATATAAGAAACTGACAATAATACTCAAAGGTGCAAATTAGGTCAAAAAAATAAGCGTACCACTATTTCTAATGATACGCTTATGATTATTTAGATATAAACATCAACGGTCAAATCTTCCCATTGATTTTTTCTAAGATAGCCGCCATTCGCCTTACGGAAAGCCTGTGCTTCCTCAAAACTTATGGTAAAAGTCCAGAACGGTTTTCGCCTATCTTTGTGATATAGCCGCCTGTGCGGTATTTATCAGTCAACGGTACACCATATACTGGTAATTTATTTTGCCATGCTGAAATGATTACAAGGCTTTCATTTTTTCCAGTTTCTTCTGAACTTCCCGCCCTCTTCTATTGTAGTAATCCATTCTTTCCTTATCTGACATATGCTTTGTTATTTCATAATTGTATTCCCGCAATTTATGAATATCTTCGATTGTAAAATCAGGGCTTAAAACAGGTTTTTCCATAATCATCCCTCACTTTCTAATAATACAGACGGACTCCAAATCTCTATCGGCTTATAACCCTCCAGATTTGTAATAGCCCTTACGCCACGAATCGTTTTGATATTTACAATATGCTTAAAATTCCACGATATAATACAGTCACAATTATTCACTACAGCAACCCCGATATGTTGGCAATCGTCAAAACTCTTTCTTGTAAGCACTCCCATATTAACAATTTGATGTGCTACCTCCAACACATCTTCCGTCACATCATAAGTTACATATCCTATCTGGTTTAAATATTTCCATAATTCACTCTTTTTGGGTTCAGAGCAATCATCAATTTCCTGTAATGTCACCGTAGAAAGACATACCTCATACACGCCACTCCGAAACATTTCCCATAATTTCCTTGTATCTGCCATTTTTTCCGGTACATCTTCCTGCATCAGATGGCTGATAACAGATGTATCTAAATATACTTTTAATTTTCTGCCCATTTTTCTCACTTCCTTTTATTTATTTTAACACGATTCCTTCTTTCTTACAATAACAACTATTACTGCATTTTAAACATTATGAGGGAACTCTCCACTATAGGATAGCTCCCTCAAAAATAATCTCACAAACCTGTATTTATTCTGAACTGGTATTAACTACTCTTTAAAAAGTTTTTGAAATATGACAACTCCTATTAACAAAAGCATTAACAAAATTGCTCCATAGGTAATGTAAATTAAGAATGCAAGAATCTTAGAGCCAAACCATGCCAATAATGCCACAATTCCCAAAAACAGAATCCACTTTCCTTCTTCAGAACTTGTCATTAACCCCCATATAATAGCAATCACTATAATAGCAATAATTATTCCCATTTTTTTCTCCTTTGCTCACTAAAAAATATTATTCCTTAACCCAACTATGCGGTTTGGGCATCCCTGCTCTGCTTTTCCCTTTTTTAACACAAACTCCTGGAAGCGGACGTCCGCTTGACGTTAACCTTCTCCCACAGTATGTACATACCCAATGCTGCATCTTCATGAAACTACCTCCTGTTCATTGTCCATTTTGTTTTTACCAAGTATATCATATTATTTAGATTTTTGCAATATATTACTTTGCATTTGCATATCTATAGATTGTTTATGCAAATAATTTTATTCACTATACTTTTACTTGGAAGGGAAAAAGAATGGATAAAAAGACAAAATATGCTGAAAAATATATACGGATTGGATTGAACATCGCTTATTACAGAAAACTGCGCGGTATGACACAGCTACAGTTAGCGGAAGCTGTAAATATCAGCAGAACGCATATGAGCAATATCGAAGCCCCCAATGTGCCAACTTCTGTATCTTTGGACACACTTTTTGAAATAGCTGATATACTCGATGTTGACATTGCTTCTTTGTTTGACCTGAAAAAATAAATACTTATACTTACAATGGCAGATACCACAAAAGAATTTCACTCCTATGGTATCTGCTTTTCTATGCTCCCACTTACTTAAACCCCTGCTTTTTATTCTTTCAGGATAACCAGCTTTTTCCGGTAGCATTCCACACGTACACTGCAGCCTGGTTCAAAGCCCCATTGCTCTACCCAGTTTCCCTGCAATACAATCTGCGGAACGGTAGCCCCTCTGCTTCCTGTGGCTCCATATACTTTTATCCTGCGGGTGATTACATGATAGTCGTCGCATTCATTTACCATACTGCCATCCATGCCAGAGCTCCTCATCACCTGGAACATCCTGGACAGTATGGTGTCTTTCCCAAACTTGCAGGGTTCCAAAAAATTTCGGGTTTCCTGCGGTTCCTTCTGCCCCTTCACTTCGCGAAATAAATGCTGTCTGTTCTGGTATACAAACCCTGACAGCATCCAGAAATTATTCAGTGCATATAACGCGTCTGCCACGGAATAGAACTCCCTTCCGGTCAGGATTCCTTTGGAATAATAAGCGGAAAATTCTCTTTCACCTGCCATCATCAGGAAACGTATCTTTTCCACAAATTCCCTCTGCTCCCTCTCAGTTTCAAGCCTTCCGTACTCCCTTACAATGTACTGGTTCAAATCATGCTCCATCTTCTGTCTCCTTCTCTGCCCCTTTCCGGTATCATTGATTCTGGTTTTAAAAAATAAAATACTGGAATACAGATACCACAAAGAATCCCCCTGCGGTATCTGCTTTTCCATGTTCCTGACGCTCTTCCAGAATCAGGTTTTTATAATACGTTCAGGGAATCCATTTCTTTTTATTTCCCTTTCTTCCAGGAATCCACTGCACGGTTCACCTTATCGGATTTTGTGCGCTTTCCCGTCTTTGCAATCTCATATACCGTCGTCACACTGGTAAAACCCAGTAAAAATAAGAATACATTTGTCATTTTCTTTCCTCCTTAATCTCCATACGCCAAAAACAGTTCTGCTCCTACAATTACCACACATGCCGCCAGCATGCCATAAATAAGGTATTCCACGAAACCACTCCTTCCTGTGTTTTTCTATGTCAGGCATTATAAAATGCCGGGTCGCTCTTTCCCCTATTCCTGTCCTGCAGGGCAGACCAGAACCAGTGCATCATCTGAGGACAGCAGGTAAAGCTCTTCCTGCCATTTTCTCCCATCTTCTGTGCCGCTGATTCGTTCCGTATATTCAGGAAGGGTTTCCGAAAGATGGTAGCATTCCAAAAGTTTTGAAATATGGTTCTCATATGTTTCCCGGTCTGTGAAAAGCAGTACATAGCCTCCCATATCAGAAGAGCCCCGGCAGCAGCCATATTCACGGTCTAATACCTCCACCAGTTCTTCTATGCGCTTTAATACAGCGTCTTCCACCTTTTCCGCCTTCAGGGATTTTTTCATGATTTCCAGGTCAGATTTATTCTTTATTCTCTGGTACATCCTTTTTCGCCCCCTTTTTCTTTTTTGCAGCTTCCCTTTCTTTTGGTTCTTTCTTCTCCCCGCCTTTTAAGTCCTGGAGGGCTTTCTCTAACGGGTATGGCTTTAATTTCCATACATCTTTGGAATGGCGCAGTCCCAGGTATAAAGGGTGTACGCCTTCTGCTTTCAGACTGCCGGTGGCAATGCATTTCACCTGCTTTGTAAGCCCTTTCCCTTTCATCATTGCAAGGAGGTCGGCTTTTGCATGGATAGTCGGCTTATGGGTGGTCAGTGTGCTGCCCCACGCAATGATAATGTCATACTCCCCGATATCTGGCTCTTCCAGAATCTCTTCGATATAGGAAAGGTTGCTGCTGTCTTCCTCCAGCTCATTTACCTTCGGCTTTTCCGAAAATACTTTGGAATACAGGTTCACAATCCGCACTTCTCCCCATCCAAGTTCCTGCACATGGTTCATTAAATGCATGGTTGACACGTCCATGCTTCCGCACTTGCTGGCTGTGAGTGTGGGGTACAGTTCCACTACTAATGATTTTTTCCCTTTTTCTTCCCATTTCCTCTGAATCTCATAGGTATGCGTTCCGTCGTCGGAACCCACTGCTGTTACGTCCATCTGAAAACGTTCTGTTACCATATTTTCCTCCTGTTCTTTTTAGAACCATAAAGCGGCGGCAACACGTCCTTCCATGTTTGCCACCGCATTTTCTCTGTTCTGCCATGTGCTTTTCCATTTCCTTTTCTCTGGTTTTTCCTGTAGCTTTTCTGGTTTTTGCTGCTTTACAGTATATTTTCTGCCTGTTCTTCTTTACTTTGCAATATAGACTTCTACCTGCAAATCCCTCCACTGGTTCGCCCGGATGAAGTTCCCATACTGTTTCCGGTATGCCTTTGCTTCCTCAAAACATAAACAGAAGGAATCATAGAGGGTATATTCTTTTTCATCAAATGCTTCCTCTTCTATGGTTTTGCAGTTTAAATACCATTTGAAAACGCCTTCTTCTGTTGGCGTCACCCGCTCCACCAATGCTTCTATCAGGTTTCCATCTATTTTTTTCTGTTCCAGGTTGCAGGCATTTTCCAACACGTCTTTTACTTTCTGGACGGCACTGCTGATATCTTCCGTGCTTTCTGCCACTTCCTGTTCCCTGCTGTCTTCCATCCTCTTTTCTATCTCTGCGGTTCGCTCCTGAATCTGCTTTCTTTTTTCCTCAAACGCACTTTCTTCTATCTGGTTATCCAGCCTCATATCCAGGAGCCTTTCTTTCCTGCATTTCAGGCGTTCCAGCTCCCGTTTCAGACATTCAGATTCTGTGTTGCTTTCCTGCCCCCTTACATAGCTTTCTTTGATAGTTTCCGTCAGTGCTGTTATGGTTTCTTTTGGGTTTTTCCAAATCTGATGCAAGATATGTTTCAGCATGAAGTCCAGCTTCCATTCACAGATGGATGGCACGTCGCAGTACCCTTCTGCATCCAGCCCGTTTTTCACCCGGAAACTTTTCCTGCGGTTGTTCACCTGGTTCCAGCACTGGTAGCCGCAGCATTCCTCCCCGGATTTATTAACCCTCCACTTATACTTATGGTACGTCCTGCCGCATTCACAGACAAGAACCCGCACCCAACGGTCTTTGGAGCGTTTCTTCCCATACTTCCCCTGCCCTGCACAGGTCACTTTCTTCCGCTTCATGGACTGCACCCGGTTCCATTTCTCTTCCGGGATGATTGCCGGGAAGTCCCCTTTTACATACTCGTATAGGGAACGGTCTTTCACAGGAACCCTTGCATGGTCTAAAAAGCTGGTTGTATGGGATTTATGGTAGCCAATATATCCTGCATAGGTCTTATTGTCCAGAATCCTTAAAACCTTTGTTGCATCCCATTTGCAGCCGGATTTGGCTGTCTGCCTGTGGAGCTCCTGCATTTTTGCCGCAATGGTTTTTACGCCCATCCCTTCCAGATAGAAGTCATAAACCATGCGCACCGTTTCTGCATCCTCTTCTATAACTTCATAAGTGTTTTCACTTGATTTGCTGCCTTTTACAAGCCTGTAGCCAAGGATGTTCCCATTCCCGTAGAGGACGCCTTTTTTTCTGGATATGGACTGCCCTGCAAGCACCCGCTCGCTGATATGCCTGGATTCCTCCTGCGACATGGCGGACATGAGGGTAAGCCTTAATTCCCCGTCTGATTCACAGGACCAGATATTGTCGTTGTAAAAATACACTTCCACACCCATTTTGCTAAGCTGCCTTGTATAATTTAAGCTGTCTAAGGTATTCCTCGCAAACCTTGACACTTCACGGGTGCATATCAAATCAAATTCCCCCTTGGAAGCGTCCTCAATCATCTGCATGAATCCCTGGCGTTTCCTTGCCTGCGTCCCGGTGACGCCCTTATCCACATAGACATTTACCTTTTCCCAGTTTGGATGGTCTGACAAAATGCTTTCATACCACTGTATCTGGTTCTCCAGTGCGTTCATCTGCGCTTCATGCTGTGTGGAAACCCTCCCATAGAAGCATACGCGCACTTTATCCAGCGGTGAAGTCCGGTATTTGTTGCTGGCATGGCTCTGTGGCTTTCCCATTGTCAAATCCCCCATCTGCCTGTGCCCCCTCCTTTCTTTTCAGGCTTTTCACAGCCTTGTCATAAGTCGGCTGGTTGATGGCTTTTATATAAAACAACATTTTTAGTAACCGGACGGAGAACCGTCCCTCCATCTGGTTCTTCTCCTGCTGTTTTTCGTTCATAAAACCTCCTTCCCGCCTTATCAGTCAGCCAAAGATATAATATATATCCGAAACCCTGTTTGTTCCACTGGCTGATAAAGCAGATAATATTTTTTATTTTTTTGCGGCTGTTGCGAAAATATATTACGCCTTAATTTATCTGCATGGTTTCTTAGCCTTCTGCAAGTTTCGCAAAATTCTGCAAAACTTTTTATTTCTTCCAAATCGTGATTTCTTTGAAGGTTGAAGTTGGCTTCACTTCATAACGGATGCCGGACTCATTCTCCAGATTGCTTTTTATCTTGTCAATCCTGATTCTCAGATGGTTGGGTGTCTTTGGGAGCACATTCCCAGCCATTCCGTTCTCAGCGGCAATGTCCTGTAAGTCGCACAGTAATGTTGACATAGAATTGGTATATGTCTTTCTTTTCCTCATTAATTCCATAACGCACAATGCAACGACGTCCCCATCTAACGTGTTTCTATTAATATTTTTCTGGTTTTCCCAGAGTATCTCCGAAACTTCTTCTTCCGCCATACCCAAAACTCTGCCCGCCTTGATACATGCAACATGGAAATCAGCCATGCGTATCAGCTTCTGTTTTTCCACGGGCTTTTTATCATGGAAAGCTGATGCCAGTACCTTAAAAATACAGCCTAATATTTTCGCTCTGTCTTCTTCAAACTGTTTCTGTAACGCTTCCTCCGTCACGATTTCATCCGGTTCTATCCTTTTCAGTGTAATTATTAAAGAACGGTCGAGTAAATCGCTTTCCTTTGCGACCAGTGAAACCCCATTCACGGCGACTACCGACTTCAAATCCAAAACGATTTCATTTGTGTTCTGATACAGGGCGCGCTTTGAAACGCTGCCCCCTGTCACTGCAACCGCTAAGGTATCAGATACCCTCCGGCTTAAGGATGATAAATTATCCAACGAGGTGAAATAGTTGTTGTGCAGCTTCAATTCCAGACCGTCACTTCCTTTTGGAATACCGCCCCCTACATTCGTGGATTTGGGGTCAATAAGGCTTTCCAGCTTCCGAAGGGTTGTGCTCTTGCTTGACCCCTTCTCACCCGTCAGCACCAACATCGGATGGTTAATGCCCAGCCCCCAGAACGATGTGACGAGGAACAGCGTAAGGAGCTTTAATTCCCTTTCGGATTTCAGGTTGAAATTCTTTTCCACATAGTGAAGCAGCCTTGTTGGCTTGATTCTAAGGTCTGGCTTTACCTGGTCTGCATAATTGGCAGGATGCCGGAAAATAACGCCTTCTACTGTTTCTATGGATGCCCTTCCATTTTCAATCCATACAACAGTTCCTTTCTCCCTGTCTAATTCGTAGGCATACTGGGAACCGTTGTTATAAATCCTCTTGCATACCTCTACCTGCTGCAGATTATCTGTTCCAAGAATCTCGGCTATATCCACCGCATTCTGTACCTCCTGCATAAGGAGCATTTTTTTAAAGTGCTGGTAATATAACTTTTTGAGGGCTGTCCTGAAGTCATTATCATAAATCAGGTAAGCCATTGTATTATTTTTTTCATTGCTTATCAGTCCATAGCAATTTCCTCTGATATCTTTCGCAAGGCTTATCAGTCCTTTGTTTATCAGTTTCTGAATGTTTTCTGTTAAATCTGAATTTTTCCCCATGTTCAGTCCCCACTTTCTATTCTGTAATAAGATACGTCATAGGCTATTTTTTTCACAAAGACCCTGTTACCGCTTTGAATTAGCTCAATAGATATTGGCATACCTTCCAGACTTCCAAAGTCCAATGAGCCATCTTTTCTGAAAATCGGAAGGTTCTGGAGCCTGTGATTCAGGCTCCATGTTTTTATCTTAAAAGCAAATCCTCTGTCAGACTTTTTCTTACCGTGAAGAAGCATATAAAGGGTTACGTTTTTCTTGTAAAAACTGTAGCCCGTTATTATGCCATGACAGCATTGTCTTTTTCCTTTCCACCTATTCATCCTGCTCCTCCTGTTCCTGATAATATTTCTCATCCAGTTTAATGTCTTTGACATAATATTTTTCATTGCGACCCTTTTTCAATTTCACAATGACTCTTATTCCTTTCATATTATCCAACTCCACTGTATCGTCCTCGTCATATATCCATATGTCATCACAGAACCTGGCGAAGTCAGAACCTTTCATCATATTGAAGTCAAACCTTTTCATAAATTCCAGATTCTGCTCCCGGTCAAGAATCACATAGACGCGGCATACTCCCTGTTCCTTATCTATTGTATATCTGCTGATTTCACCTCTGTACTTTTTTCCTTCTTCTACTTTTGGTGTAACAAACTGAACTTTCATATAATATCTCCTTTCAGCATCCCTTTGCGCATAGGGATGCAATGTTTCTTTTTTAGTCGCACGACTTCTGCATTCCTGATTATAATCAGAACCACCGGCTTAGCCGGTGGTTTGCTCACGCCCTGTAAGGGCTCATTACCGGCTCTGGAGTCTAAAGACTCATCGAAAGGTTTGCCAGCCGCAACATCATTCTGTACCAAGTCCTAAAGGACTTTTTCTATTTGTTCTTTTTTGCTGGCTCACCCGTAAACGGGTCAATATACTCTTTCAGTGTTATTTGGTCATATTCATAATCTTCTTTTAACTGATTTTGAATATACTCTTGGATTTTCTTTGCATTTTTACCTACAGTGTCTACATAATATCCCCTGCATCAGAAATGTCTGTTCCCAAATTTATATTTCAAATTTGCATGTCTTTCAAATATCATAAGAGTACTTTTTCCCTTTAGATATCCTACAAAACCTGATACACTTATACTTGGTGGAATTTCCACTAGCATATGCACATGATCTCTGCACATTTCCGCTTCCACTATATGGACACCTTTCCTTTTACATAAAGTACTTAGTATATTTGCTATATCCTGTTTTAATTGTCCATATATTATTTTTCTTCTAAACTTTGGCGCAAAAACGATATGATATTTACAATTCCATTTTGTATGTGATAGACTATTATTATCCATATGGATACCTCCTTTGTTTTTAATGTGGCTGGCAAACCAACATTATTATAACATTGGAGGTTTTTACTGTAAGCTGAAGCAACTCCAACCACCCGCAGAGCAGGTGGTTTATTTGTTTACCAATATTCCATTTTTCGGAACACGAAAAACTTCATATTGGTAAACAGGCCCTTGGCCTAACAACAAAAGCAAATTTTATAACTAATTGTCATAAATTTGCATAATTTTTAACAATTGTTATTTTACAATCATAATTAAGGAAAAGACTTCCAGTGTTAAAAAGTCGATTCCAAATAACAAAAATCATTATAATGGAATTTTTGATGTCAATACCCTTTTTTACTTTTTTTATTATGGAGGAAAATATGAACACGGAAAAACCAAAAAGCAGAAAACCAAAATCAAATGGCATTATCGGCAGAAGCTCCAACAAAGACTGCAGAAAGCGTAAGGAATTATGCAAAAAATTAATAAATGAAAATCACTCAATGACAAAAGAATTCTTTTTAAAAGAATATACCCATTTATTGGAAACAAACAATCTCGCTGTACCAAGTAATCAGACCATGATTGCAGATGCAAAAAAATGTAATATTTCTTTTAGCAAAGGCATTGCTGCAGACTCAACTTATACTCTGTTTAACTATTTGGGACATCTATTATCACCTGAAATCAGACAGATACGTTTGACCTGTAAAAAATGTGATAAAAAATTACTGGATATAAATACATACTCATATAAAATAAGTTCCTTCAAATCAAAGGCAAAAAAAATAAACAGTACTTTAGAAAATTCTCTTTCTCGTACTGAAATCATATACTTAAGTTTTATTTTAAATGAAAACGGGCTTGAGGAATATATCAAACATATATTCGATACTGAACTCTCTGACCCTAAAGAGTTTTTATATATCGAGATATGTTATTATTGTGTCAAAATTTATTTCGAATATAAAGATTATAATGTTATAATGGGTAAAACACTTGAAATAGTCGAGACACTTCAACCATATGAATAACTTTTTCATATTATTTCTAAAATAAAAATACGCCTTGTTTTGAAACAGGTAATATTCTTTAAAAATAAAAATTAAACCATTAACGCCCTTTGATATGCCCCTTGTCAAGTAGACAGGTAAAATATCTAAAATTTAGTGCTGGTGATACCTGCATTTCGATTTGAGATGCAGGTATTTTTCTATGCACACCATTTTTCTTTATATTTGTTTATTCGTTTGTTTTCAAGAATCGGATATTCTCTTGGCACATCAGAAGCCAGTGCTTCCTGCCGCACTTCTAACGGGGTTTTGCAATAATATCTGTCCTGTGGACGTTCTTCACTATAAAACCGTAGGTAGTCTTTGATTGCATATCTTAATGAAGCTTCGTCCGTTATTTCGTACATCTGATACATCTCCGCTTTGATAATTCCCCAGAATCCTTCCGTTGGCCCGTTGTCAATGCAGCGCCCAACTCTGGACATGGATTGCTTCATTTCTTGTTTTTCAAGTTTTTTCTTAAACACCCTTCCGGTGTACTGGAATCCCCGGTCTGAATGAAAGATGGGTTTGGCATCAGGCCATGCTGCGATTGCTTTGTCAAACGTTTTAAATACCAGTTTGTTATCATTCCTTGAACTGACAACATACGCAACAGGATATCTGTCATACAGGTCTAAGATCACGCTTAAATAGAGTTTCTTCTTTTCGCCAGACACTTTAAACTCCGTCACGTCAGTGGTCCATTTTTGATTAGGCGCGGATGCATAAAAGTCCCTTTGAAGTATATTTTCCGCTGTTTCATCAGGTTTTGTGTATGTATATTTTTTCTTCTTTTTACGGATAACCGAATGGATTCCCAGTTTTTTCATGATTCTATGGATCCTGTTTTGACTGTATACGGTATGGTTAAAATGATTGATCCATGATGTCATTCTCCGGTAGCCCAGGATATGGTGAAAACGTTCGTCGTATTCTTTGATAAGTTCTGCAAGCCTGATATTTTCGCACTCTGTTTCCGGGACAATCCTATGCAGCCATTTATAATAAGCCGCCCTTGATATCCCAAGCTGGCTGCACATCCATCCGATGCTCCAATCCCTCTGTGCATGGAAATGTCTGACAGCTAAATATTTTGATTCATGACGTACTTTGCCAAGCCTCACATCCTTTCGTATTCTTTCACTTTTTTTAACAGTTCAACCACCATATCTTTTTCCTTTAACTGGCGTTTTAACCGTAGGTTTTCACGTCTTAACCGTTCCAGTTCATCCACTTCGTCATCTGTTTTATGATGCCCCCGTTTATACGTCAGCCCTTCTTCACCATTCGCATCGTATTTCTTTACCCAGGAATAAACCTGGCTGTAAGAAACGTCATACTTTGCTGCCGTATTCTTATAATCACGGTTATGGTTTATACAATAATCAACGATTTCTTTTCGTTCTTCTATCGTTGTTTTTCTCCGTGCTTCTGCCATATAGACCTCCCTTTCAGGAACATAGTCCTTCAGTTCTCTATTGGCATTATAACACTGAATCCAGTTATTCAAAACCGCCCCGTTAGAAATGTTGTATCTGGCAACGATTACATCCTGGGACATTTCACCAGATATATACCGTTCCACACAGTTCATTTTGAATTCAGCGGTATAGGTGGTATTGCCAGAACCACGTTCAAAAGCAGCGATTCCCTGCTCCTGATAACGCTGTGCCCAGCGCCATACAGTTCTGTCATTGATTCCATATCTTTTGGCAATGTCTGGTGATGGTGCCTTTCCGTCTAAATATTCTTTGGCTACCATAGCCCTCCATTCAGGTGTATGCGGTGATTTGGCCATAAAAAATACCTCCAAAGCAGATTTTGTCTATTTACTCTGTCTACTTTAGAGGTATCATATCACTTTATGCCGAAACATAAAGGGCATTTTTATCTTATTAATGAACTCCGAACGCATCTTTTCATCTTATACTTACTATCATAGTCTAAAATATCAGCAACCCCATCTCTTTGGATATATCACTGTAATTCCATATTCATTCGTAACCATATATAAATCAGAATGCCATTCCCATTTTCCAGATTTACAGAGAATCGTTTCTATCTCTGCTGTATCTACACATAAGTGGTATTCTTCCAATAACTTCAAATACAAAGAATCTGTATCCGCTGATTCATCCTCTGGCAGCAGCAAAACCACATAACCGCCATCTTCGTTATCCACATCCCGTTCAGAACCATAATGGTAATTCAGCAGTTGTACCAGTCGTTTTACTTCTTCTGTCACCTTTAATGGCAGTGCATATCCTGTCTTTAAGCCATACAATTTTTCTGCTTGCTGTACTGTCCATATCTTTTCTGTCATACGTTCCAATTCCTTCCATATGAGATTCCGAAAGCCTCAACAATATCCGAAATCTTTCCAATGCACATACATTTGCTGTCAGACAGGAATTTCTTTTTGCTGCATTTCAACATAAAAAAATCCCCTGCTACTTTTTTATAAAGTAACAGGAGATTTCTATTTACAAATCCTGTGAGATAACCAATATACTATTTACACTGCTGTCATGGCAGAAGCTCTATATCCTCATGGCAGATTTTATCCTATCCTCCCTCCTCTTCTTCTCCTCTCTTCTTCCTCCCTCTCTTTTTTCCAAAATAATATCATAAA
>CAJTDX010000053.1 GCA_910575155.1 Lachnospiraceae bacterium | reverse complement strand
TTCGGGAAATTTCTCGAAACCATTAAAAATTGTTCTGTCCTGATAAATGTTGTAGAAAGCTATATTTTATCAGGATTTAAAAAATTTCAAAAGTTGTAAACTGGTGTATGATGAATTAACGCTCGCAGAAATGAAAAATGTAATTGCCCCTGCTTACAGGAATTGGTGCGAACAGGACTTTATAGATTACATGGAACGGTTTTCATTGAATCCGAAACAGAAAATCAATACCCTGTCAAAAGGAATGCGGATGAAGTACGCTTTAGCTCTGGCACTTTCCCATAAAGCGGAACTGCTTATCATGGATGAGCCAACAAGCGGTCTTGACCCATTAGTCCGAAGCCAGCTTTTAAATATATTAAAGGACTATATGGGCAAAGGTGGAAAGGGCGTATTTTTCTCTACACATATTACTTCCGATTTGGAAAAGATTGCAGATATGCTGATTATGATTGATGGCGGCGAGATTGTTTTTCAAGAGGAAAAAGACCAGTTGCTTGACAGCTACCGAATCATAAAGGGAAGCACTGAAAAACTGAATACGGATACAAGACAATATTTTTTGAACATTGAGGAAAGTGCTTTCGGCTTTACGGGAATCACAAAACAGGGTTCTGATGTTATGGAGCATATGCAGGATGTTCTTACAGAAAGACCCACAATAGAGGACATCATGCTTGCGAATGTGGAAAGGAGAAAAAAAGATGTTAATTAGCTTAGTGAAAAAAGAATTTCTGATTGTAAAGAAATATGTAGGCATCATGCTTATCGTGTCATTTCTGATTCCGCCCATTATGCTTTGGCGGATGCCAGAAGCGGCGGGGGCAATGGGATTTACGCTCACTGTTATTTTTAGCATTTTCATGTTGACCCAGTATGTTTCTTTAAAAGAATACCAGTATCCAAAGGCAACTACCCTGCTTTGTGCATTGCCCTATCCCCGAAAAATGATTGTGCTTTCAAAATACTGCTTTTGTCTGATTATTTATGCAGTCTGCTGTTTGGTTTTTGGGATTGACACAATCATTTTCCCGAAATTAGGAACATTTGATATAAGAATGGCGGCTATCGCTTTTTTAGTAATCACGATACCATTATCTTTTTATTTTCCTGCGTTGTATAAGTTGGGATACGAAAAGACAAAATTTGTATTTGTCATAATTATTATGGCATCCCCCGTTTTATTTGCCTTTCTGTTTAAACCAGAAAATGCAGTAAGATTTAGCTTTTTAGACAGTATCTCTACAGCAACGATAGCAATTTTAAGCGTTATCATCAGTCTTGTTACCTTTTCAATATCAGCCATTCTGTCAATTCGGTTTTTTGAAAAAAGTGATTTGACATAGGAGGTTTTCATATGGAACGTGATGTAATAGTCCTGTATATAATAGCGGGTGTATCGTTTTCCTTTGCCTTATTCAACTGTATTCTTTTTGCAATAAAACATGGAAAGACAACGAAAACGAATGGAACGATTGTTTCCATAAAATCAACAAATCCGACGAATGAAAAGTGGCGTAATGCTAAATTGGCAGAGATTTCGTATCGGGTTAATGACAGAAACATTGTATCTAAAAATCGCATACAAGTTCCTTTAACATCCAAGATAGGAACACCGATTACCGTTCGTTATGACCGAAACCAACCAGAGAGAATATACAGTTATTCTGCGAAACGAATCATCATGGGATTTTTAATTGGCATAGGCAGCGTACTGATAGCTGTACTTATGCAAATCCATTAGAGAAAGGGGGATAAAGGATATGCCACATTTTCCAGAATGGTTTGTAATTATCTGTATTCTGCTTCCTGTTGCAAACTTGATTTATAAAGCATGGAAAAACAGAAAGAAATAGCAGAATTGGAGGTAATAATGAAAACAACGGAATGGATACGCTGTCCTGTTTGCGGCGGCAAAACCCGTGACAGAATCAGGGAAGATACGGTTTTAAAAAACTACCCTCTCTACTGTCCGAAATGCAAGCAGGAAGCCTTGATTGATGTAACGAATTTACAAATAACAGTCATCACAGAGCCAGACACATTAGATGCAGAGCCGATGAACGTGTGAAATTAAACCACAGTTTGTTGGCTCTGTTTTTGCTTACGCAGACAGTCAAGATTTTTCATTTTACTGCTTTATTTTATAGTAAGTCTGCAATAAGCCGAATACAGAGAAGACATCTGCCGAAATAAGGTAAATGAAAGCAACTGCTAATTGCTTTTTGGCACTTTTCAAGCTCTTTATTTTTCTATCTAGTCATTTTACAATAGAAAAAAGGAGGGAATTTTTATGAATACAAACATCATTTCAAAATATTTGCAATTACTGCGAAAAAAACATAACTACACACAAGACGAATTAGCAAAAAGGTTGGATATATCCAGACAAGCTGTTTCAAAATGGGAAACGGGAGCGGCTATTCCAGATTTAGAGGTTCTGTTAAAAATATCTAAGCTTTACGGAATTACAATAAATGATATTTTAGAGCCGAATATACCGACTAAAAAAATAACTGCTTTTGAACAATTATCAAAGGTTCCAGAAAACGAATTAAGAGAAGTGCTGGAACAATATGATATGACATCTCTTGTGATGGCTTCAATGGGGGCATCTCCAGAAATAAATAATTTGCTGGAAAAATTATTTCCAGATGTAGATTATAAAATGGAAAGAAATTGTATTGGCAGAGTTAGAGTTGATGAAGTTGAAAGAATACAACAGGAAATAGTTTCTGTCATAAATTTACGAGCTTTAGATAGTGAACTTTTATGAAATAATAAATCAAGAAATGAAGTAATATGCCAAAAGATAAATGGGCAATCTTGAAAAGCAAGAAATTTGAAATAGCAGTTATCAAAGAGCCAGACACATAGATGCGGAGCCGATAAACATGTGAGTTAATATCATAGTCTGTCGGCTCTCTTTCATTTCATAAGGTTTTAAGGCGAACGCCCACCATATAAAAAAACGGCGTGTGGTGGGCGGTATTGCTATGCCCAAAAGACTTAACAGACACTCTCCAGACCTGTTTTAAAGTTTGGGGGATTTTTTATGTTCTTTTTTCGGGCAGTAATCTATCTGCTCATGCAACGCAGAGTTTACCAATACATAGCATATCGGGAATTGGCAGGAAACCAGTTAAAAAAATCCCTGCTTATGCAACGCTACTTCTCACCATGAAACCAGAAGTAGAATCTCCGCTTAACAGAATTAGCATCACTTATAACCGCAGAGGTCACAGAACCTTTGCGGTTTTTCTTTTGTCGTTTTTTATCGGAATATGCCGCAGGACTGTTTCTGCTGTTGGCTGTCGTTCGCCGCCTTTCCAATCTGGATTATTACATTTCAAAAATTCAGATTGGAGGAAAAAAGAATGGCATACAACAACGGACGGGAGAACAGGAAATGGCTTATCTGGAAAGAAGCCGAGGAAAAAATATTGCGGGAACACGGAGTTGATGAAACCACCATTGAACAAATCCGCACAGACGACAGGGCAGACTTCAATTCCAATAGGCGGTTTTACCATTGGACAAGCGACTTCGGCGAATATCTTGAGGGGATGGCAGACAGGGAGCAGAATACAGAGGTAAAGACCGTTGCTGATTTACTGGACGGGATTGAGGACGAAATTCTGTATCGGGTATTGCTTACAGTGGACAAGCGTACCCTGCAAATCATCCTGCTGAAAATGCAGGGCTATTCCACAAAGGAAATTGCCCCGCTTGTCGGATTGACAACAGGGGCTATCTATGCAAGGCTAGACCATCTGCGGAAAAAGTTACGGAAGATTTTATAAGCATCTAATATAGATGGTTTTTCAGTGGGCTATTGGATGGGAGATAAAATTCTCCCATCCAATTTAAAATTAAATGAATAAAATTCCTGTCCACAGGGAATATTAAAAAGTTTGCCCAAAATCTTGACACAGATATAGCCGCTATGATATTCTGAAATACTCGTAGGAGAATTAGAAGTAAGTCAGAAATGGAGATGTCAGAATGACACCAGATAAAATATTGAATTACTGCCTTCAAAATCTTGAGGGAACAGTCTTAGTTGAGAGTTGGGGCGAAAAAGGGATTTTCTATAACCCAGACCATGTGCTGAAGCGTGGCGTTTATATATTGACGGTTAAGGAAAAGGACGGTGATAATGACAAAGGTTCTGATTTAAACAGAGAGAATGTCTACCGTGTGAATCTGGGAATACGGAAAAGCACTTTTGCGGAATTGTTTGGGGCAATCCCAAAACGTCCGCCGGCGGGCGGTGTTGTAGATATGGATTATGACTTTACCGTATTGAATGAGATACTCCCCCATCCTGTTTACGCATGGATGGCGTGGATATGTGCATTGAACCCCTCTGAACAGACATTCGAGGAATTGAAACCATATATCCAAGAAGCCTACGAGTATGCAAGGGAGAAATTTAAGAAACGCAAGAAGTAATCTTGAAAATTGAAAATTAAATAGCACATAGATGGAAGAATGGAATGTCTGCCAATGGACAAGGCAGACCGCCACCGAAATTATACTGCCTTTTTCGGTTGGTGTATGGCAGCAAGGTTTTGAATCCCAAAGCCGTTACATAACATTGCGAATCCGAGCAGGAGAAATCTCTCCTGTCATTCGTGGTGCCGTGTAGCGGCTTTTCATTTATCCAAAAGTCAAGAAAAATCAAATCCAGAACGGAGGTGCAAGGACATAGGATTTTCTTTTCGGCGGGTAAGACAGGCATTAAGAATGTCGCTGCACAGGAAAAATGCTCTGCGGCGTTGTCCACAGAGATAGCGAGCATCGGATTGTGTCAGCCACAATCCAATCCACAGCCTAAAGGCATGTGGACTTTACTCAGGGGACAGCCCCTGTTTACCCCGAAGAAAGAAATTTAAGACTGGAGGATTAAGCAAAATGAGTAGAGAAAAATCAGAAAAGGACGTGCGGAAAGTCCCGATTACCGTCCGATTGAACGAGGAAGAACATGAAAAATTAAAGCAGTGTGCTGCCGCTTGCGGTCTGTCCGCAGCCGAATTTATGCGCCAGTTATGCAAAGGAAACGCCCCGCAGCCACAGCCTAAAACCGAGTTTTGGGAGCTGTTAAACAAGCTCTATGAGGTGCATGACGCTTTCAAAAAGTGTGTTCCTTACTATCCAACCGCCGCTGAAATCTGTAAGGAGATTGAGGATTTTATCTTAGAATTGCAACAGAAATCCACTCTCCCACAACGGTTCAGCATAGAAGAATTGACTGAACAGGGGGCGGTCTGATATGGCAGTAACGAGCCTATGGCATGTCAAAGGGAGCATAAAAGACGTGATTGACTATATAGAAAACCCAGAAAAGACCGTGCCGAATCGGGAAATGCAGGACTTCTTTGACGTATTCTCCTATGTGAAGAATCCGTTAAAGACAAATGAGGGTGAGTATGTTTCCGCTGTCAACTGTCTGAAAGAAACCGCCTTACAGCAGATGATTTTGACAAAGAAACAGTACCAAAAGACAGGCAGATATATTGCATGGCACGGATACCAGAGCTTCAAGCCAAACGAGGTAACGCCCGAACAATGCCATGAAATCGGATTAAAATTAGCAGGGGAAATGTGGGGCGATAAATACCAGATAATCGTTGCCACCCACCTTGACAAAGGACATCTGCATAATCATTTCTGTTTCAACTCCGTTTCTTATCTGGATGGGAGTAAATACAATTACTCAAAATCGGAGCAGAAAAGGTTGCGGGAAGTGTCCGACCGCTTATGCCGAGAGTACGGTTTATCGGTGATTAAAAACCCCAAGAAAGCCCCGTCCAGACCGCTTTATCTGGATGAAAAGGACGGAAAGCCGACACGCTACAACGTCTATCGGGAGGATTTAAGGGAGGCAATCAACGGGAGCAGGGATTTACAGCACATGATGAAATATCTTACCGACAAGGGATATGAGGTTGATTTTTCGGGCAGTCATTGGAAAATGAAGTTGCCACAATACAAGCATTTCACAAGATTAGACACGCTTGACGAGCGGTTGACTCCCGATTTCATACGGTCATGTTTAGGCGGGGCTTCCCGATATGGGAACTACAAAGCAAAGATTTCCTACTCCCCGCATATGCCAGAGCAGTACAAAAACGCATGGAAACCGCATCAGAAAACCACGGGAATTTTAGCGTTATATTATTACTGGTGCTATCAGTTGGGGATATTCCCCAAAGGCACCGACTACAAGCCGACAAGCCCGCTGATGAAAGAGGAGCTTCGGAAACTGGATGAGATTACTGCACAGGTACGGTATATGTCAAAGAATAACATCTCCACCCTCTCTGACTTACACGCCGACAGGGAGAAAAACCAGAGTGAAATGAATAAACTTATCGACTACCGTCAGCACTTGCGGAATAAGGTACGCCGTGCCACACCAGCCGAAAAAGAAAAAATTCGGGAAGAAAAGCAGGGCGTGACGGAGCAGATAACGGAGTTTAGAAAACGGCTGAAATATGCAGACGGGATTGAAAAACGCTCTGCCCATATCGACAACTGCCTAGACCAAATCCATGACACGATTGAAAATCAGCGTCCAAACCGACAGAAACAGCCAGTTAAAACAGAACGCAGAAGGGAGGAATCATTGCGATGAGCAGACTGTCAGAGGAAGAAATACAGGCGATTATGGAGGAATGCAAGGACATCCCTATGGTAAATCCAGACAAAATATATCCCCCTCTGCCGCCTGTCCAGAACGTCACGCCCCTTGTCCGCATCCCTGAGCCGATGAGCCTTACCGAGAAAATCGGCGGCACGGAATATACCGTCAACGCCCATTTCCGAAAAGACGGGCGGGATTTGCTTACAACGCTTACGCATATTTTTCGGCGCAGCGCACAGGGATATGTTTTTTTCAATGATAAGAATTGGGGTGATGATGACGGGGAATAACAGGCAGCGGAAGAATTATCGCTTTAAAGCGTTGAAGTTTAAGGGCAGATGTGGTACACTGTACCTACACTTCACAATACCGTGTCTGCTGTCGAAAAGGAGAGCTTTATGAAAAGACAGCAGGAAGAATTTACTGCATTGTATTGTAGATTAAGCCAAGATGATGGACGGGAAGGCGAAAGCAACAGCATTGTAAACCAGAAAGAATATCTGATGAAATACGCCAAAGAACACGGTTTCCCTAACCCGAAATTCTATGTGGACGACGGCTATACGGGTACAAATTTTGACCGCCCAAGCTTTAAGGAAATGTCGGCGGACATTGAAAAAGGGATTGTAAAGACCGTCATTGTCAAAGACTTATCACGCTTCGGCAGGAACTATATTGAGGTCGGCTCTTACTCCGAAATCATTTACCCCGAAGCGGGCGTGAGGTTCATCGCCATCATGGACAACGTGGACACGGGCAGCCTTGAGAGCAACGAATTTGCCGCCTTTACCAACCTTTTCAACGAATGGTATCCCAAAAGTACGAGCAAAAAGGTAAAGGAAGTCAAAAAAGCGAAAGGGCTTGCAGGCGAGCATTTGGGCGCACCACCCTACGGCTATTTGCGGAATCCAGACGATAAAACACGCTGGCTTGTGGACGAGGAAGCGGCGGCAGTTGTCCGCAGGATATTTTTGCTTTGTATGCAGGGCTACGGTCCGACAGCGATTGCAGACATCCTCTGGGCAGATAAAGTATTGACGCCATCTGCATATAAGGCATCGAAAGGCATTGGAGTGGCGATGGTATCAGAAAATCCTTATAACTGGCATCAGTCCAAAGTGGTGGAAATACTGGAGGACGTGGCGTATATCGGTACAACGGAGAGTTTCAAATCCACACGTTTAGGCTTTAAGAGCAAGAAACGAATCCCAACTTCAAAAGACAGGAGGGCATATATTGAAAACGCCCACACACCGATTATTGACAGTGAAGTATGGGAAAAGGTACAGATGATACGGCAGGGCAAGCGCAGGAGGAACAGGACAGGCAATATCAGCATGTTTTCGGGATTGCTTTACTGTGCCGACTGTGGGGCAAAGCTGAATCTCTGCATAGTAAGGGATAAGCCTTACTTCCGTTGTGCGAAATACAAAGGGAACAGCAGAAATAAAGAGTGTACGCAGCACTATATCCGAGAAGATGCCTTGCAGAAACTGGTGCTGAAACAGCTTCAGCATTTCCTGTCCTATTTACAGCAGTTTGAGCGTGTGTTTATCCGACAGCAGATTGACACCACCCTTGCGGAACGCCGATACGAATTGTCCGCAAAGCAGAAACAGATTGAAAAGGACGAAAAGAGGATGAAGGAGCTTGACCGCCTGTTTCGCAAAATTTACGAGGATAATGTCAATGGAAAGCTGAATGACGAACGCTTTTACAAGCTGTCGGACGGATATGAAGCCGAGCAGGAAATCGAATTCTTAACAGCCGAGGTCAGCGAAGCCGACACCGAAGCGACCAATGTCTCCAAGCTGATAGCCGTCACCAAAAAATATACCCGCATCGACGAGTTAACGCCTGAAATTCTAAACGCTTTCGTGGATAAAATCATAGTCCATGAGCGGGAGAAGAAAGGCGGCAGAAGGACACAGGAGATAGACATTTACTATTCCTATGTCGGGATTGTAGATATTCCAACAGACGAGGAAATGCGGGAATTGGAACAGCAATATATGCAGCGTACTACACGTCAAACCGCCTAAATATAGGCGTGGCAGGAGAAAATCTATGCTCCTGCCGATACATATCTATTTTTATCCTTGTCGAGTATCAATCAAGAGCCAGACGCATAGACGCAGAGCCGATGAACAAGTGAGCAATGATATGCTCCCCTTATGGTAGACAGATGAAATAATAAAACTGTCACTATAAGGAGGAGCATATTTTATGGGACAACATTCAAAATACTCTTTTGAAATGAAATTAGATGCCGTTACAAAATATTTGGAGGGAAGCTGTTCAACAGAAAGTATCGCCCGAAGCCTGGGAACAAATGGAACACGTATCGTCGAGTGGGTGACCTTGTATCAGTCTTTAGGAATAGAAGGGTTAAAAACAACTCCAAAACTCCGTGTCTATTCCGCCGAAACAAAACAAAATGCTGTTGCCGATTACCTTTCCGGCAAAGGAACATTAAGGGAAATCCAGAAAAAGTATGGAATCCGCTCAGATAAGCAGCTTCGCAACTGGATTATGAAGTATAATGGTCATGAGAAGTTAAAGGCTTCTGGAACAGGAGGAACCAGCGTCATGACCAAAGGAAGAAAAACCTCATATGAGGAACGGGTGGAAATTGTAACATACTGCATAGAGCATGGAATGGATTATGCCCAGGCAGCAGAAAAATACCAGGTATCCTACCAACAGATTTACCAATGGACAAGGAAATACCAGTCAAACGGCGTAGAAGGGCTTATTGACAAAAGAGGGAAAAGAAAATCTGAAACAGAAATGTCGGAACTGGAGAAGCTGCGTGCGGAAAATAAGCTTCTTCAAGCGGAAAAGCGCAGAGCCCAGCTGGAGGTTGCTTTCTTAAAAAAACTCGACGAAATCGAAAGGAGGCGGTTCTAAGCCAGACACAAAATGAAACAGTTTATCTGGCGATACAGGAAATATATGACGAGCAGGGATGCTCAATATCAGAACTCTGCAGATTTGCGGGAATTTCGCGTTCTGCTTATTATAAATGGCTGAACCGAAAACCAAGTGAAAATGAGAAATTCAACCAGAAATTATGTGTCCTTATCAGAGATGCGTACGAGGAAAAAAGCGGGATTCTGGGTTACAGGCAGATGACGATTAAATTGAACCGTGAAAATGAATTTCAAGTCAACGCAAAGAGAATCTTGCGCCTTATGCGGATTTTACATCTGAAATCTGTGTGCCGGCGCAGGAGAAGAAACTATGTAAAATCAACGCCAGAGGTTATTGCCGAAAACATCTTAAACCGGGAGTTCCATGCGGAATGTTTTGGGGAAAAATGGCTTACAGATGTAACGGAGATGAAATATGGAGCCAGTGGGAAGGCATACCTGAGCGCCATTCTGGACTTGGCAGATAAAAGTATTGTTTCCTTTGTCATTGGACAAACCAATAATAATGCCCTTGTTTTTGAAACCTTTGACATTGCCCATGAAAACCATCCAGATGCAAAGCCTTTATTTCACAGTGACCATGGATACCAATACACCTCAAAATCCTTCCGTAAAAAGCTTAACAAAGCAGGAATGACGCAAAGCATGTCAAGAGTGTCCAGATGTATTGATAACGGACCAATGGAAGCGTTCTGGGGGATGCTGAAATCAGAAATGTATTACCTGAAGAAATTTCAAACATATGAGGAGCTAAAGGAGGACATATCCGATTACATAGATTATTATAATAATCATCGGTATCAGAAGCGCTTAAACTGTATGACACCGATAGAATATAGAAACTATTTGAAAGATGCTACATAAAAACTCTGCCAGTCCTCTTTGCGACTGGCAGGTAAAAATTTTTATTTTTTTAACTGTCTACTTGACAGGGAGCGGTTCACCATTGGGTGAAACCATATATCCAGACGACCATAGATTCTGATTTCAGCCAGAAACTCAAAAATATCCTCAACGAAGAATTCAATCCTGCTCATCCAGATGCTGTCTGGTGTTCAGATATCACTTATATTTGGACGATTGAAGGATTTGTGTATCTTACCAGTGTGATGGATCTGTATTCAAGAAAAATTATTTCCTGGGTGTTGAGTGAGACACTGGAAGCATCCCACGTAGTGGAGTGTGTTGAAAAAGCAAAACGTGTCCGGAATATTGAAAAACCGTTGATCTTCCATTGCGATAGAGGATGCCAGTACGTATCAGAAGCATTTCAAAAAGCGACCAAAGGTATGATTCACAGTTATTCAAAGAAAGCATATCCATGGGATAATGCCTGCATAGAATCTTTCCATGCACTCTTGAAGAGAGAATGGATCAATCGGTTTAAAATCTTTAATTATGCACATGCATATAAACTGATTTTTGAATATATAGAAACATTTTACAATACAGTGCGCATTCACAGTCATTGTGGATATTTGTCTCCAAATGAATATGAGGAACAATATCTTGAAAACATCGAGGAGAATGCAGTAAAAATCGCAAGTTAAACTTCGCTTAGAACAGAGAAAATTGGTTACATTTAATTTGTACTTTTTCTTGACATAGCACCAATCATTGACAAGGATAAGCTGTTGCTCTCAGACAAGCTGACCCCACAGCAGGTAAGGTTTGTGGAAAACATCATTGATGAATGCATTGCTCTCTATAACAACAATAAGTAGCCTTTGAAAAAGCCACTGGGAAAATGAGGGGGATGGGAGGAGGCATATTGGCTTAGTTTTTCCTCTCCCCATTTTTCCAATTCCATAGTTCCACAATCCATGTTAAAATGTATATAAATCTTATGGGGATAGCCAGTACTTTGATTTATCCATGCAGCAGGCAGATTTTGAAATTGAAAATAAAAACAATTCATGTTAATATTGTAATGAGGAACAAAGTTATACAGGAGGTGAAGAGTTGGGAGAGAAAGAGAAGAAGAATGATGATGGGATAGTAAAGCATACCCTGAAAGATAGTGTCTTTACCTCATTATTCAAAGAAAAAAAGTATTTGATGCAATTGTATCAGGCTTTGCATCCAGAGGACAGGGGTGTTACAGAGGATGACCTGCAAGATGTGACAGTCAGCAATGTCTTTGTAAATGACATCTATAATGATATAGGCTTCAGGGTAGGATCAACTTTATTGATTTTGATAGAAAGCCAGTCCACCTGGACACCCAATATCATATTCAGGGCATTGATGTACCTTGTGCAGACTTACAGGGAATATTTCAATGAAACCAGGCAGAACATATATAACAGCAAAAAACTAAGGATGCCAAAGCCAGAGGTTTATGTCATCTATACTGGGGACAGGAAGACAAGGCCAGAAGATATTTCATTTGCAGGGGAATTTTTTGGTGGGGAGCAGGTCTGCCTGGATTTAAAAGTGAAAATGATCTATGATGGCAGGGAAGGGGATATCATCAGCCAGTATGTGGCATTCACAAAAGTGTGCAATGAGCAGGTGAAGGCTTATGGCAGGACAAGGAAGGCAATCAAAGAAACCATCAGGATATGTAAGGATAAAAATGTATTAAAAGAATATCTTGAAAGCAGGGAACAGGAGGTGCTGAGCATGTTGATGGAGCTGTATGACCAGGAAGAAGTGCTGAGGTCATATGTGGAAAGTGAAAGGTATGAGGCTGAAAATACAACAAAGATACAGATGGCAAGGGAAATGGTACATGGGAATGAGCCATTGGAGAAGATTATCAGGTATTCAGGGTTGTCCAGAGAGGCTGTATTGGAAATCCAGAAGGAAGAGTTGCAGATGGCAACATAATTTTTGGCAGGTTCCATTGTCTATATTGTAAGGGTTCTTAATAGAAGTATCAGAAAAGCAGGGTTCACAGAGATATGCTGTCCTGCTTTTTTTGTGGGTTTTTAAAGGGCAGGGCTGGTTTTTGCAGGGTTTATAAGGCACTTTCTTATGGTATGCTTGCAGGGCAGCAATGAAATGCAAGGGTTAGACTGTAAGCGTCAAATAAGATTGTGGATAGAAAAATAACCACCAACCTCTTCTATACTAAAAGGGCAGTGGTTATCTTATCGGCACCGTTCCTGTACCATGGCAGATACTCATCCAGAGAGGCTGTAAAAAATCTTGTGTCTATGAAATTTAGACTTTCCTGATAAGAAATAGATATGTAAAATTTTTTGTCGGTTTTATGTTTTTGGGGCTGTCGAATTAGTTCTTCTATTTATAGTATAACCAAAGGAAAACGTCTTATACATTTTTTTCTATTTTTTTTGTATGGCAAACAGGCATTGTATCTTATTGCCATTTCCGTGGGCTCTGCCCCATAAGCGCGAACTTAATGAAAACTATACAAAAGGTGAATATTTTAGAAGATTTATAAAATAAAAAATTCACGACAAACGCTCTTTCGTGTAAAATGATTTTGCCAAATAATTTACCAAAAGAGGAATGTCATGAATTTACAAAACGATTTTAACAAATTAGACAGCAAGATACAAGAAGTTTTTGAAAACTGGGACAATAAAATCCTTCCACACCTGCCGCAGCAAATGGATGAAATGGCGAAACGCACTGGCGCTCTGCACAGAAAACGTGGCGTATGCTCTTGCGTGGACCTGCTAAGGATGCTCTTTCTCTACGCCAGCTCAAATGTTTCCTTTCGTATCCTTTCAGCTGCCGCCTGTGCCCTTGGAATTTCCACTATTTCTGACACCGCCTGGCGGAAGCGTTTTTCCAAAGCTGCGCCTTTCCTGCGTGAAATACTCCATTCCCTGCTTTCCGCCTTTCTTCCGGCAGCGGATATTTCTGCTTTTGACGGTGTGAAAAATGTGCTCCTGGCAGACGCGTCTGTCATCCGCCAGAATGGAAAACAACAGCAGCAGCAGCGTATTCACCTATGTTATTCACTGAATGAAAACAGGATGAAACAAGTGAAGGTTTCGGATCAGCATACTGCGGAATCCCTGGCTCATTTTTCAATGAAAAAAGGGGACCTTGTCCTGGCGGATGCCGGGTATGGGACAGCGCAGAATTTTATTTACGCACAGGAGCAGGGCGCGGATGTGCTCCTGCGCATCACGCCAAAAAACTTCTGCCTGTATGATGCACATGGAGAAAAGATTTCTCTGACAGCCCTTATGAAAGAAGCGGAAGAAAAGCATATGGAGTGGATCGATGGTTTCGGTTATTGTAAATATAAGGGGAAAACAGGCTTTGTACGGATAATCGCTCACAGGCTCCCGGATGGACAGGCAGCGAAAGCAAGGAAACGTAAAACCCGCAAAGCTTCTAAAAATCAGCGCCGGATCCAAGCAGAAACGCTGTTCAGCGCCGGATGGATTACGGTTGTTACATCCCTTGGCGCAGAATACAGCGGCGAAGAAATCCTACACCTGTACAGGAGCCGCTGGCAGGTGGAGCTTTTGTTTAAACGTTTCAAGCAGAATTTCTCGATCCATACGATAAAAGCAGGCAGCAGCACTTATGCTGAAACAGAAACCCTGCTATGGCTTATTATATGGACGATAGCGGAGCGCCAGTCCTTCCAGGCAGAATGCTGCCTGGAAGAAAAACGGGAGTGCTCTTATTCCGTATACGAAAAATGTAAAATTACTTTCATACAGGTAACGGATATACTGCGCTTATCGTGGAGTCTTTTTGTAGACCTAACAGATAAAAAATATACCCGCTATTTATCAAAAAAACAACGGTGGCGTATAAACCATAATGATGAGTTTCATTCAGTAGTTTTACCAGGACTGCTTAATTAAGTTCGCGCTTATGGGGCTCTGCCCACACCCGGCCTCCGGAATAAGGTTGGGATTTTCTGGCAATATTATAAATGCCGATGGAATAAGGCTGGGATGGCGGGCGTTTTCATATGCTGCCATCCCCGTCTTTTTACAGGTATCCCGTAAGCCGTTCCCCATACAGGACGGTCAGCTGGTTCAGTACCTGGTCCCAGTTCCGGTATCTCTGCGTCCATTTCTTTGTTACATTCTGGCTTGCCAGGTACAGCATCTTTTCCAGGGACATGTCGCTTGGGAACACGCTTTTTGTCCTGGTCACTTTCCGGTACTGGCGGTTCAGTCCTTCTATGATGTTCGTGGTGTACATGATCCGGCGGATATCATCCGGGAACTGGAAGAAAGGACTGACGTCCTCCCAGT
>CAJTDX010000052.1 GCA_910575155.1 Lachnospiraceae bacterium | reverse complement strand
AGCGTATGTCCGCCGTGAGCTGGAATTCATCCCGGCCACATGCAAAGTGATCGAATACTACAGTCAGAGTTATGGATGTCCGTCCTGTAAGGAAGGACTGGGAGACACAGAAAAACCTGTGATTGTAAAGTCCCAAGTTCCACAGGCTCTGGTAGGAAAAGGACCGGCGACCGCATCCACCGTTGCATGGACGATGTATCAGAAGTACGCCAATGGACTTCCCCTGTACCGTCAGGAGAAAGACTGGAAACAGTATGGTGCCCGGATCAGCAGGACGACACTTGCCAACTGGATCATCTACTGCTCCCAAAATTACTTTCAGCCAATGTATGATTACTTTCATCGGGAACTGCTGAAACGCAGCTTTGCAATGGCAGATGAAACCAGGATACAGGTACTTAAGGAAGAAGACCGCCGGGCGCAGACACAGTCATTCATGTGGCTGTTCCGGAGCGGTGAGGATGGTCTTCCTCCGATCATTCTGTATGGGTATTCCCCTGCCAGAAGCGGAAATCATGCAAGGGAATTCCTGAACGGCTTCCACGGATATCTGGAAACAGATGGCTGCCAGGGCTATAATGGCCTGCCGGATATCAAACGCTGTTCCTGCCGGGCGCACATACGTCGATATTTTATTGACGCAGTCCCCAGGGGGAAGCAGTATGATTACAGCCAGCCGGCTGTCCAGGGAGTACAGTATTGCAACCGCCTGTTTGCGATCGAGGACTCTGTCAACAAAAAATATCCCGGCGATCATGAAAAGCGGAAACAGCTGCGTCTCGAGAAGGAAAAACCTATCTTGGAGGCTTTTTGGTCATGGCTGGATCAGCAGAGCCCTGTCCGCAATACCCGCATGGATAAGGCAGTGAATTACGTCCTTAACCGGAAGGATACCGCAGAAACCTGTCTGGAGGACGTCCGCTGCAGCTTTACGAACAATCTCAGCGAGAACGCAATCCGTCCATTTGCGGTTGGCCGCAAGAACTGGCTGTTCAGTGATTCTGTAAATGGCGCCAATGCCAGCGCAGTGGTCTGCACTATGGTTGAGATGGCAAAAGCGCATGACCTGAACATTTACGGATATCTGAAATTTCTGCTGGATCATCGTCCAACAAAAGAGATGACCGATGATCAGCTCGCAGAGCTTGCACCCTGGAGTAAAAAACTCCAATCTATCAAAAATCGCATGTGAATTATAGTGAATTACTCCAACTCGCAAAGGGCTGGGGTAATTTTATATCTGACCGCATCATTATTTGGCGGTTACTTTCAAAGCGTTCCTGCGCCTGCCTGTCGATGTCGGCAAGGTAGGCATTAAGTTTGCCGCTTGTGAGAAGATTGGTGTATGTAACCTTTCGGTAATGTTTCAGATAGTCTAAGTGCCTCTGTCCCCATATGCCTATCGGCTGTTCTTCTTCGGCGGGTAAAGCTATACATGGGATTATATAATCTCCTTGCCTTTCATATTTGCCGCCCAGTTGCTCAAAAATCGTCTTTGCCATTGTCTGTTACCTCCACATTCTTTTTTATTTTGAATGTCCGCAAAATCCGTCCTACATCTATCGGCTGTGACATTGGATTTTCCTTGCAGATAGCTAAGAGCATCTCGCCTGCGTCCGCCTTTTCTTTGTAGGTCACGCCGTTTAAGGTCATGGGGCAGAACTTATCCTCTCCCTGCGGCTTATGCTGACTGGCAATCTTGGCATCATTCCCATAGCCTATTATGCGTTCCTCATAGTCTTTAATCTCCTGCGGATAGTGCTTCAGTATCCTGTCCTCAAGGTCGTAATGCTCGGAAAGATAGCTCTGCTTCAAGACTTTCAGCTTTGCCACCTGCATATCCAAATCCATTTTTTCCTTAAAACGCTCGTCGCCTGTGGCAAGCATTTTCACCTCCGCAAAGGAAAGAGCCACTTCGTCCACGTCCTCGGCAGAACGGACGGGGCTTTTGCTCGTCATTATCTGGGAAATAAATTTCTGCTTCCCCTCCACGAGCTGAAAGAGGTAGGCATCAAAGGTCTGTTCTGTCACATAGCGGTAGACTTCCACCTCTGGGAACATATTGCCCTGCCTTTCAATCCTCCCCTGCCGCTGTTCCAGACAAGTCGGTCATTTTTTACGGACAGTTCAATACATGCCATCCTTTTCTGTTCCCTGCTCCTGCGTTTGCACTCGTTTGACTTCTCCCTCTGTATCTTCTTGGCGCAAGCAGGGCAATACTTGGATATGGCAGAGCCGGGGACATATTCAACGCCGCACACCGTACAATGTTTAGCGGGCAACGCTGTCCACCGCTTCGTAGGTGTGATATGTAATTCACCGACAAAGCCGATGAATTTATAGTAAATCTTGATTTCCTGTTTCACTGTTCCGTCCGCTGACTTCTCACGCTCCGAAACAAGTATCTTGTCTATCAGTGCATTTACCACTGTTGCGTCCAGTTCCTTTAAGCCTTGATAGTTGCGGATAAGGGAGAGGAAGTCACGGATTCCCTGCGATTTCTCATAGCTTTCATTGAGCGTTTCCGTTACCTCTTTTAATCTCGCTTCAATTTCAATCTGTTCTTTCTGGTATTTCCCCGACATCATCTCAAAATTCCGCTCGGTGATACGCTCCATGACCTTATCCTCATAGAGAGAGGAAAACAGCCTGTCAAGCTCCGCAAGGCGTTTGTTCAGCTTCTTTTGTTCTTTCTCCATCGCCTTTGCCTTGCTCTGGTCTGTTTCCGTGAGCCGCTTTTCAATCGCCCTTACCGCCCGCTCGTCATTCACCGCCATATCCGCAAAACGATTAATATCGGCAAGGACGGTGTTGAATAAATCCCTCGCTTCAATGGCGTGTGCGGTACACATGACGTTGCCGTACCTGCCATAATTATTACAAGTATATTGTACGCAGTCGATAATGTCGGGGCGTTTTCTCCTGTTTGCGCTCATAGCCCGTAGAGCGTATCCGCAGTCCGCACACTTAATAACGCCTGCAAAGATATTCTCAAAACCGCCCTTATTTTTTTCCCGCCTGCGGCTCGTCATAAGCTGTTGGACAGTATCAAATTCTTCTTGTGTGACTATGCCCTCATGGGTGTCGGGTATCACTTCCCATTCTTCGGGCAGCTTAGAGGGGCGTTTCTTGCTTTTCATGTTGGCGGCAATCCGCTTATAGCCTGCAAGGTTTCCCGCATAGACAGGGCTTCTTAGAATGCCCCTCACGCTGTTCTCGCTCCAGATATAACGGTTTTCCTCGTTATCCTCAAAGTAACGTTCATAGCCCGCCGCCCCCTGCTCCGCCGCATAAGCGGCAGGGCGTAAGACATGCTGTTTATTGATGTGCTTGCGGATTTTGGAGATTCCGTTTCCTGCAAGCGCAAGGTCGAATATCTCCCTTACAACGTGCGCCACCTTATCATCTATCAAAAGATGATTATGGTCGGCAGGGTCTTTGATATACCCATAGGGCGCATACGCCCCCATGAATTTCCCCTGCTGAAACCTCGCTCGGTACGCCGATTTTATCTTAACTGATATGTCGGCGGCATACATTTCATTTAGGATATTGCGGAACGGCGTGATGTCCATCACTGATTTATTGAGTGTGTCCACACCGTCATTGACCGCTATATACTGCACATTATTTTCGGGAAAAAAGACTTCCAGATACAGCCCGCAGTCAAGATAATTCCTCCCCAGTCTTGACAAATCCTTTGTAATTACACAATTTATCAGCCCGTTTTCAATGTCCTTAATCATGTTCTGGAAGCTCGGTCTTTGAAAATTCGTACCAGAATAACCGTCGTCCACATACGTTTTTGCCAAGTGCCAGCCCTGCTTTTTCACATAATCCGTGAGGATGGATTTCTGCGTGGCAATGCTCGCACTCTCGTTTTCCGTTCCATCGTCCTTTGATAAACGGCAGTAAATGCCGACTTCATAAATCTGATTGCCCGTTCTTGTTCCTGCCATACTGTTAAACCTCCGTCTTTGCTCTACTCAATTTCATGTTCCATTGCGTACATTCTAAGCGGATAACACGCCATTGTCGAAGGTGTCATTTTCTGCAATGCTCTTTCGGATGTCCTCGGAGATAATCGGGATGAACGCCTCCGCAACGGTCTGTGTGCCGACATATTCACGGCTGACAATCATCTGCACTGGCTGTTTTGCCATAATACGCTTTCTCTTTTTGTTTGCTTTTTTATCCTCGCCCATATTCAAATCTTCCTTTCCAGACAGGGCAGGGGAGCGTCTGGAAACGTCCCCGCCCTGCCTATCAGACACAATCAATCCCCGCTGTTTATCTCTTTCTGCAATGCTTTAAGGAGAGCCGCCGCTTCATCGGCGGTCAACGTGATTCCCTTTCCGCACTTCTCACGGTTGGGGGAAAAGCTGCGGATGTCATACTTCGGCTCTTTCCCGTTCCATGAAATTAAGTTGATTTCCTTTGTATAGCCGCTGCCGCTTGCCGACAACACGGTGATTTCCTTTACAATCTCATATTGAATATCTTTCATTTCATGCCTTGCCTTTCTGCTTTTTATCTGTCCAGAGTTTCTATTTACCTCCCGAAAAAAGAAGATTAGCGGCTTTCCCTGCCCCGTTTCCTCTGCAATTCACGCTCCAAAAGCTTGATGATGGTGTCCTCCATCTGCTTCGGCGTTGTTCCTTTCGGGAAGTATTTCTTCAACCTCTCCATGCCGATTTTCACGGTTTCTTTCTGGTTTCCCTTTTCCTCCGTCATAATCGCAAAAATAGCGTCCATGTCAAGCCGCCCGCTCCGGCTTAGGCTTTTCATCCGCTGTGCCTGTGAGAGTGATGGCGTTGCTTCCTCGCTTTCCATTGTGGCGAATAAGTTTTCCTGCTCGTCTTTCTTCAAAAAAGACAATTCCACCGCAGGCGTAAGTGCGATTTTCCCCTCATCCACCATCTGCAAAATCGGCGGTATCAGCTCCGTCAAACGGATAAATCTCTGCACGGTCATCCTGCCAACGCCGAAGCCCTGCGCCACTTTATCGTCCGTCCGCAACTTCGTCCCAACTTCGAGCTGTTGACAAACCTCTTGCCAAAAAGATTTGCATATAAGAAAATATATGTGTAGATGAATCCTTGAGGTGATACATTATGATGACGAAAAGAGAAAACCAACAGATAGAAATGCATTTGATAACAATTGAAGATTTAGTCCCTATGGATCATTTGCTTCGGAAAGTTAATGATATCATTGATTTTTCATTCATGGGTTAAACCAGATAGGGATAAAAAATAGATATGTATCGGCAGGAGCATAGATTTTCTCCTGCCACGCCTGTATTTAGGCGGTTTGACGTTTGGTACGCTGCGTATATTCTCGTTCCATTTCCCGCATTTCCGCATCCGTGGGGATGTCCACAATCCCGACATAGGAATAGTAGATGTCGATTTGCTGTGTCCGTTTCCCGTCTTTTTTCTCACGCTCATGGACTACGATTTTATCCACAAATGCGTTTAGGACTTCGGGCGTCAGCTCGTCGATGCGGGTGTATTTCTTGGTGACGGCTATCAGCTTGGTGACATTGGTCGCTTCCGTGTCGGCTTCGCTGACCTCGGCTGTCAAGGTTTCGATTTCCTGCTTTAGCTGTTCCTGCTCGGCTTCATATCCGTCCGACAGCTTGTAAAAGCGTTCGTCATTCAGCTTTCCGTTGACATTATCCTCATAGATTTTGCGGAACAGGCGGTCAAGCTCCTTTATCCGCTTTTCGTCCTTTTCTATCTGTTTCTGCTTTGCGGATAACTCGTATCTGCGTTCTGCAAGGGTGGCGTCAATCTGCTGTCGGATAAACACACGCTCAAACTGCTGTAAATAGGAGAGGAACTGCTGGAGCTGTTTCAGAACTAATTGTTTTAATGCGTCCTCTCGGATATAGTGCTGTGTACATTCCTTTGCCCTGCTCGTCCTTTTATACATGGAACAACGGAAATGCTCATATCCGTTTGCTGTGGCTAAGCTGAGTTTCGCCCCGCAGTCGGCACAATAGAGCAGCCCCGAAAAGATACTTGTCGTTCCGCTTTTGGTCGGTCTGCGTTTGTTCGCCCGTATCATCTGCACTTTTTCCCACATATCCCTGTCAATGATGGGCGTATGGGCGTCCTCGATATACGTCCGCCTGTCCTTTGCGGTTGGGATGCGTTTTTTGCTCTTGAAGCCTAAACGGGTGGATTTAAAGCTTTCCGTCACGCCGATATATGCCACATTTTCCAGAATGGATGCAATCATAGACGTTTCCCAGTTATAGGGATGTTCCGATTTTTTTGCAACGCCGATTCCCTTTGACACCTTGTAGGCTGACGGGGTAAGCACCTTGTCTTCCCAGAGGGCTGTGGCAATGGCTGACACGCCTTTTCCCTGTATACAGAGTGAGAATATCCTGCGGACAACTGCCGCCGCTTCCTCGTCCACAAGCCAACGTGTTTTATCGTCTGGATTCCGCAAATACCCATAAGGCGGTGCGCCCAAATGCTCGCCTGCAAGCCCTTTCGCTTTCTTGACTTCCTTTACCTTTTTGCTCGTGCTTTTGGGATACCATTCGTTAAAAAGGTTGGTAAAGGCGGCAAATTCGTTGCTCTCAAGGCTGCCCGTGTCCACGTTGTCCATGATGGCGATGAACCTCACGCCCGCTTCGGGGTAGATGATTTCGGAGTATGAGCCGACCTCGATATAGTTCCTGCCGAAGCGTGATAAGTCTTTGACAATGACGGTCTTTACAAACCCTTTTTCAATGTCCGACGACATTTCCTTAAAGCTTGGGCGGTCAAAATTCGTACCCGTATAGCCGTCGTCCACGTAGAATTTCGGGTTAGGGAAACCGTGTTCTTTTGCGTATTTCATCAGATATTCTTTCTGGTTTACAATGCTGTTGCTTTCACCTTCCCGCCCATCATCTTGGCTTAATCTACAATATAATGCCGTGAATTCTTCCTGCTGTCTTTTCATAAAGCTCTCCTTTCCGACAGCAGACACGGTATTGTGAAGTGTAGGTACAGTATACCACATCTGCCCTTAAACTTCAACGCTTTAAAGTGATAATTCTTCCGCTGCCTGTTATTCCCCGTCGTCATCACCCCAATTCTCATTATCATAAAATCCATATCCCTGTGCGCTGCGCCGAAAAATATCCGTAAGCATTACAAGCAAGTCCCGCCCGTCTTTTCGGAAATGGGCGTTGACGGTGTATTCCGTGCCGCCGATTTTCTCGGTAAGGCTCATCGGCTCTGGGATGCGGACAAGGGGCGTGACGTTCTGGACAGGCGGCAGAGGGGGATATATTTTGTCTGGATTTACCATAGGGACGTCCTTGTATTCCTCCATAATCGCCTGTATTTCTTCCTCGGACAGTCTGCTCATCGCAATGGTTCCTCCCTCCTGCGTGCTGTTTTAACTGGCTGTTTCTGTCGGTTTGACCGCTGATTTTCAATCGTGTCGTAGATTTGGTTTAAGCAGTCATCAATGTGTGCGGAGCGTTTTTCAATCCTGTCTGCATATTTCAGCCGCTTCCTAAGCTCCGTTATCCGCTCCGTCACGCACCGTTTTTCTTCCCGAATTTTTTCTTTTTCGGCTGGTGTGGCACGGCGTACCTTGTTCCGCACGTGCTGGCGGTAGTCAATCAGTTTATTCATTTCGGTCTGGTTTTTCTCCCTGTCGGCGTGTAAGTCGGAGAGGGTGGAAATGTTATGCTTGGACATATACCGTACCTGTGTGGTGATTTCATCTAACTTCCGCAATTCCTCTTTCATCAGCGGGCTTGTCGGCTTGTAGTCCGTGCCTTTGGGGAATATCCCCAACTGATAGCACCAGTAGTAATACAACGCTAAAATCCCCGTGGTTTTTTGATGTGGTTTCCATGCATTTTTATACTGCTCTGGCATATGGGGAGAGTAGGAAATCTTTGCTTTGTAGTTCCCATATCGGGAAGCCCCGCCTAAACATGACTGTATGAAATTGGGGGTTAGCCGCTCGTCAAGCGTGTCTAATCTCGTGAAATGTTTGTATTTCGGCAGCTTCATTTTCCAATGGCTGCCCGAAAAATCAACCTCATATCCCTTATCGGCAAGGTATTTCATCATGTGCTGTAAATCCCTGCTCCCATTGATTGCCTCCCTTAAATCCTCCCGATAGACATTGTACCGTGTGGGTTTTCCGTTCTTTTCGTCCAGATAAAGCGGTCTGGATGGTGCTTTCTTGGGGTTTTCAATCACCGATAAACCGTACTCTCGGCATAAGCGGTCGGACGCTTCCCTCAACCTTTTCTGTTCTGATTTTGAGTAATTATATTTCTGTCCGTCTATGAAAGAAACAGAGTTGAAACAAAAATGATTGTGCAGATGCCCTTTGTCAAGATGAGTGGCAACAATTATCTGGTATTTATCGCCCCACATTTCCCCTGCTAATTTTAATCCGATTTCGTGGCACTGTTCGGGCGTTACCTCGTCTGGTTTGAAGCTCTGGTATCCGTGCCATGCAATATATCCGCCTGTCTTTTGGTACTGCTTCTTTGTCAAAATCATCTGTTGCAAGGCGGTTTCTTTCAGAGCGTTGATTGCGGAAACATACTCGCCCTCGTTTGTTTTTAACGGATTCTTCACATAGGAGAACACGTCAAAGAAGTCCTGCATATCTTCATTCGGCATGGTCTTTTCTGGATTTTCCACATAATCAATGAGGTCTTTCAGCCGCCCTTTGATATGCCATAAGCTCGTTGTTGCCATATCAGACCGCCCCCTGTTCCATCAGTTCTTCTACATTAAATCGTAGTGGGAGAGTTATTTTCTGTTGCAGTTCTAAGATAAAATCCTCAATCTCCTTACAGATTTCGGCGGCGGTTAGATAGTAGGGAACACACTTTTTGAAAGCGTCATGCACCTCATAGAGCTTGTTTAGCAGTTCCCAAAACTCGGTTTTAGGCTGTGGCTGAGGGGCGTTTCCCTTGCATAACTGGCGCATAAATTCGGCGGTGGACAGACCGCAAGCGGCGGCGCACTGCTTTAATTTTTCATGTTCTTCCTCGTTCAATCGGACAGTAATCGGGACACTCCGCACAACCTTTTCTGATTTTTCTCTGCTCATTTTCCTCAATCCTCCAGTCTTATTTTTCTTTCTTCGGGGTAAACAGGGGATGTCCCCTGAGTAAGTTACGCCCACTTGTTTTGTGTGGGCGGGATTGTGGCTGACACAATCCGATGCTCGCTATCTCTGTGGACAACGCCGCAGAGCATTTTTCCTGTGCAGCAGTATTCTTCCATACCTGCCTTACCCGCCGAAAAGAAAATCCTATGTCCTTTCCACCTCCGTTCTGGATTCGATTTTTCTTGACTTTTGGATAAATGAAAAAGCCGCCACACCGCACCACGAATGACAGGAGTGTTTTCTCCTGCTCAGATTCGCAATGCTATGTAACGGCTTTGGGATTCAAAACCTTGCTGCCATACGCCAGCCGAAAAGGACGACTTACGTTCGGCGGCAGTCAGCCTTATCCATTGGCTGACATTTCATTCTTCCATCTATGTGCTATTTCATTTTCAATCTTCCAATTCCCTCATGGGTATTTCAGAATACCATAGCGGCTGTACCCATGTCAATACTTTGGGCAAACTTTTTAGTATTCCCTGTGGACGGGAATTTTATTCATATAATTTTAAATTGGGTGGGGAAATTTTATCCCCCACCCAATAGCCCGCCAGAAAGCTGCCTTTATTAGCTGGTTATAAAATCTTCCGCAGCTTTTTCCGCAGATGGTCTAGCCTTGCATAGATAGCACCCGTTGTCAATCCCACAAGCGGGGCGATTTCCTTTGTGGAATAGCCCTGCATTTTCAGCAGGATGATTTGCAGGGTACGCCTGTCCACCGTAAGCAATGCCCGATACAGAGTTTCGTCCTCAATCTCGTCCAGTAAATCAGCAACCGTCTTTAGCTCGGTATTCTGTTCCCTGTCTGCCATCCCCTCAAGGTATTCACCGAAGTCGCTTGTCCAATGGTAAAACCGCCTGTTGGAATTGAAGTCTGCCCTGTCGTCTGTGCGGATTTGTTCAATGGTGGTTTCATCAACTCCGTGTTCCCTCAATATTTTTTCCTCGGCTTCTTTCCAGATAAGCCATTTCCTGTTCTCCCGTCCGTTGTTGTATGCCATTCTTTTTTCCTCCAATCTGAATTTTTGAAATGTAATAATCCAGATTGGATAGGCGGCGAACGGCAGCCAACAGCGGAAACAGCCCTTCGGCACATTCCGATAAAAAACGACAAAAGAAAAACCGCAAAGGTTCCGTGACCTTTACGGTTTAGAGAGATTTTAGTTCCAATATGTAGAAATATGACTTCTACTTGCAGGGTACAAAGCCCCCATGTACTGACGAGGAGTTTTTTAACAGGCTGTCCGCCCATCCCCGATATGATATATGTAAATAGAATTTGCTATTTGCAGGCAATAAAAATCCCTCCAAACTTCAAAAAGCGAAGTCGGAGGGTGGTCAGGGTATGACGAAATAGCCCACCCGAACATCGTTTTTTTTATTTGGTGGGCTTGTCCTACCTATGATTATAGAAAGAACAAAATATGTAAAAAATATCATTACATAAATAGATAATATATCTATAAATTTTGGCAAGCACTAAAATAAATGAATTTCTTTAATAAACCAATACCCCGCTGTGAACAGCGGGGTATTAACTCTCGTGATAATCGCCAAATATCCACGCAGACACATTTGCTTGAGTCGTTTCTTTCTATTTAGCTTTTATAATAATGGTTTTTACTGGCTTGGAATTATAAGTGAGAGTAAAATTAAAATTCCTGCCGATAGAGAGCAGTACAGAACCATTTTTTTTCTTTTTCCCTATATCATGTATATTTAAATTTTTGCCGATAATTTGGAATGCAAAGTCTTTTGGCACTTTTTTAAAATATACATAATCTCTATTTGAAGATTTGATAATGTACCATTTATTCTTAGTGCATCTTTTTTTAATAACTTTCTTAATTCCGACAGGGACATCTTTAAGCTGGCAACGCTCAATATCAGTATACTCTTTTTTCTTGTGAGGTTTCGTATTTTCAGTGGGGTGTTTTGGAACAAAACCAAGCATATCTTTCAATATTTTATTCGCTTTCTTTTTTGGTATCCGTTTCAGCCTGCTAATATCTCCAGCTTTATTTCTCAACAGACGTATATCAATTGTTCCATCAATATCCACGAAGCTGTATTCAAAAGAACGGTCAGCCCTTTCATCAAAAAAAATACGGATACGCTTATTTTTATAAAAGAACGCATCATCTTTCTTTATAATACCTAATTGGGCATATTCAGAAACATGCTTACTAGATGGCGTACCCTTTGCAGATGCAGCTATTGGCATAGAAACCATGAATATAAAAATAAATATTGTAACTATTGAAAAAATTGTTTTTCTTTTCATTTGAAATTATCCTCCTTTATCCGCTCTTTATGGCATACCAGTTTCAATACCATGTTTCCATCATAAAGCTATTTCTGTATATGAAACTTGCGAATGGTTGTATAAAATTTTCAGTGAAATATTCCGTTCAATTTCAAGCAATACATAATTTTTAGTTGAAGTACCCATATCATATATTTGTAAAGTCCCGCTATGGCTGTCAGCATAAATCTCTGGTTGGAAAGCATAATTGGCAGTCAAACCATTAAAATAAACATATTGATATTCCTTGTCATTAATCACATACCATTTTTCATCATCACAAGAATTTATGGCATCTATAACCTTATTCGGAAGTTCTTCTTTTGCTAATCTGGTTATCACACCCGTATGCTGTTCTTCCGTCTGCCCATCCAACTCGCTATCTTCAAAATCACTAAGGATTTCATCTGCTTCTTCTTTTGTGAGATACTCAATTTTTTTAATAGAATTATTTTTTGACCGTATTAACCGTATATCAACGGTTCCTTCCTTATCAAAACTGAAAGTTTCAAAAGATTTGTTTTCCCTTAAATCCATGAATATGCGGATGCGCACGCCTTGGTAATAATAAGCTCCATTGATAACTGTAATTCCATGATGTAAATACTCACCATCTTCGATTTCAGTTTTTTCCAAATAATTTTTTTTGTCTTCCGTAATGTGGGCTTTAGACATTGTACCAGCATCAGTACCTGCCACTTTAAAATCATTTTGTGCAAATACTGTAATCGCGCCTGCTAATAAAACCACTGTGCAGCCTATGCTTAAACAAGTTGCTTTTTTAAACGTCATGATTGCCACAATCCTTTCTTGTATGGCGTTCTTTCCAAATCCATTTGAGATAAACGACCAATGATACTGCTTTTCCGCCAAATCTACAAGCGTCGTAACATATTCCTTTTTTGCTGTTTCTCCCAAAAGAGCAACCACTTTTTCATCACATGATAATTCAATATCACGGTTGAGAAGCCGATACATTATCCAAACGAAAGGATTGAACCAGTGTATGCTCACCACTATAAGGATAATTATTTTCCAAAGATTATCCAACCGTTTTATATGTATCATTTCATGCGTAAGGACATATTTTATTTTCGTGTTGTCCGAAAGTTTAAAAATTTTCGGGAATATAATTTTAGGTGACAAAACTCCATACGTTAAAGGTGTTGAGATTCTGTCCGATACCAATAACTTTACACGTTTAGGAATCGTTGTCACTGACCTGAAATAATCATCGCTTTCTTTTGAAATAGGTAATGCTGTCCGTATTTTTTGATATTCTCTCCAATATAATACCCCGAAAATCACAAGCATGACTGCCATACCTGCTGCCCAAACAATCGTCATCCATGCGACGTTGTTTAAAGATAATGCTACTGTTGTATCAGTAATTGGTTCTTTTAATGTTTCTGTTATAAGCGGACTGTTGGCAGTATTATAGTGACTGATGCCACTATCCGCTAATTTTGTCATAGGTGAAGCAAGTCCATAATGCATCGGTAAGTCAAAGGGTATCAGCAATCTTAGTATTGCAATATTCCACAACAGCACAAAAAATTTTTTCGGCAGCCTGTTTAAAGCAACAAAGCGCAAAATAACAATCAAGATAATCAATATACTGCTTGAGATGCTCATTTTAAGCAACATACTTTTCACCTCATTTCATCTGGTTTATCAAATTCTTTAATTGCTGCAGTTCATCATGTGTCAAGGTTTTTTCAGACAACAAAGCGGCAAAAAATTTTTTCTTAGAACCGTCAAATACCCTTTCAATCAATTCCGCTGTTTCATATGCCTGTACGTCTTCTTTGGAAATCATTGCCTTGCAGATAAATTTAGGTTCAATTCTTTCGATTGCGCCTTTCTCTATACATTTTTTTATCACCGTGTAAGTTGTATTCCTATTCCAGCCAATTTCCTCTTTCAGTATTTTTGAAATCTGTCCTGCTGTAATGTTTCCCTCTTTCCATAATACTTCCATCACTTTTAATTCTGAATCAAATAACTTCATCCTCATTCTGCACCTCCTAAAATGACTATTGCAATAGTTCTTTTTGAGTATACTATCACAATAGTCATGTGGTGTCAACTATTCAAATAGTCATTTTGTTATATTATGAGCAACTATGATATTTCAAAAAATCAAAAACCTATTCTGGTGTTTTTTATCTAACCTTTTTTAAAGTAATTGCCTTATGTAAGGCAAAGGAACAGACAAAGGATTAAGTCCCTCTGGTTTCCTTTTGCCCTGCCCTGCTAATAGTTTGGCACTCCGTAGCCGTATATTGAGCCACTCCCGACTGGATAGCTCTGCTGTTTGCAGGCATCCCCAGAGTTACCCTCCACGGTGTAGACCGTTCCATTCTCGCATCTCTCCACGATTCCCACATGGTCGATTGAGCCGTCGCTCCCCCAATCAAAGAAAATAAGGTCGCCTGCCTGCGGCTCATAGTTCTTATCCTGCCATTGCCTTTTGCCCTTGAACCAGTTTACACCGTCCGAGCAGAGGGAGAATTTCGGGATGATGCCGCTTTCCAGATAGCCGCACTGGTCGGCACACCACGATGCGAAGCAGTCAGAGAAGATGTCCTATACCAGTTGGTATTAAAACAGCTTCAGCATTTCCTGTCCTATTTACAGCAGTTTGAAAGGGTATTTATCCGACAGCAGATTGACACTACCCTTGCGGAACGCCGATACGAGTTATACGCAAAGCAGAAACAGATTGAAAAAGACGAAAAGCGCATGGAAGAACTTGACCGCCTGTTCCGCAAAATCTATGAAGATAATGTCAACGGAAAGCTGAATGACGAACGCTTTTACAAGCTGTCAGATGGTTATGAAGCTGAGCAGGAACAGCTAAAACACAAAATCGAAACCTTGAAATCCGAAGTCAGCGAAGCCGACACAGAAGCAACCAATGTTTCCAAGCTAATTGCCGTCACCAAAAAATATACTCGTATTGACGAGCTAACGCCCGAAATCTTAAATACCTTTGTGGATAAAATCGTAGTCCATGAATGCGAGAAAAAAGACGGGAAACGGACACAGGATATTGACATCTACTATTCCTATGTCGGGATTGTTGATATTCCAACGGATGAAGAAATGCGGGAAATAGAACGTGAATACGGAAAACGTACCAAACGTCAAACCGCCTAAATATAGGCGTGGCAGGAGAAAGTCTATGCTCCTGCCCATACATATCTATTTTTATCCTTATCTGGTATCAATCAACTGTCATATATCCATTTGGGATTGCCCTGTATTTTGCCATAGTCCTTTACCTCCTGAAACATATTATAAATCATTACGCAACGTAACAAGCAAGACTTTTTCGGAAAATTTTTAGGCGGCAATTTTCTGCCGCCTTTCTGTACTTATGCAAAAACAATTTCCTCGTTCACAATCTGTCTCGCACATGCCCTTATGTTATTTAAGTGTTGTACCCATTCTAAGGCATTTTCTTCCTTTAGGCGTTCCGTTATGCCCTGCGCTTGTTTCATGCCCTCTATGAGCCTTTCAAAGCGTTCCTGTGCCTGCCTATCGATGTCGGCAAGGTATGTATTCAGCTTGCCGTTTGTGAGAAGATTGGTGTATGTAACCTTGCGATACTGCTTCAGATAGTCCAGATGCCGCTGTCCCCATGTGCCTATCGGCTGTTCTTCTTCGGCGAGTACAGTCAAGCATGGTATTAAGTAATCTCCTTGCCGCTCATATTTGCCGCCCAGTTTCTCAAATAATATATTTGCCATTTTCTATTTTCTCCAGATAAGATATTCACTCCACGTTGTTATGTCTACTGTCTTAAACAAAATTTTGAGTTTTCTCCTTATCTGGTTTCATTCATATATAACGAAGTAGAAAATATGTACTGTCATAACAATGGGCGTCCATCTATTGATCCAGTGGCCTTAATCAAGTTTCTTCTCATCGGTTTTCTTTATGGCATCAATTCCGAAAGAAGAATATCAGAAGAGACTCAGGTGAACATGGCATACCGTTGGTTTCTTGGTCTTGATATCATGGATAAAGTTCCAGACCATTCTACGATTTCCCAGAACAGACGTCGCCGTTTCAACGGCAGCGAGCTTTTTCGGAATATCTTTCAGAAAATTGTTTCCATATGCATAGAAAAGGGTCTGGCAGACGGCAAGCTGGTTTTTACAGATTCGACACATATGAAGGCAAACGCATCCCGGAACACAGAATACATCAAGCAAACAGAAGAAGTAACAAATGAATACCTCAAAGAACTAGACCAGTATGAAGAAACGGTACGGGCCCAGTTGGAATCGGAAGGGAAAATCAAGCCCGTCAGATGCAGGAAACGGAAGGAAAAAATAGAAATCATTAGCCGCCGTGAAAGCAGAACAGATCC
>CAJTDX010000051.1 GCA_910575155.1 Lachnospiraceae bacterium | reverse complement strand
TGTAGCCGCTCAAAATTTTTGACAAAACTTCTCAAAACTTTTGACAAAAACTTTCCGGAAATATTTCCCGATTTTACAGACACGAAACGGAGGGCAGAACCCTCCGCTTTTTGACAATAATTTTGCAAATAACGCCTACTATTCAGCAGGAGCTTCCACCTCGTCCTTGCACTTGGCAAGCTCCTCCTCAAGGGCTCCAATCTCATCCCTCACAAGCTGCCTCTGTCTGTGGAGCTCCTGAAGGTCATAGGGCGGCTCCATTCCAAGGGTAGAATACTCAATACACTTGGCAATCTTCCAGTCCCCAATATCCGACTCCTGACAGGAGAGCTTGGTCTTCAGGTCTCTTATTTTCTGCTCTATCTCACTTTTGCTCATTGTTGGTCTGCTCATTTCTGTGTCCTCCTTCAATAAATGGGTGGATGAAAAGCTCATCAAAGAGCTTGTCCATGTTTTTGAGAATGGTGTAGGAGTCATAATGCTGTACACCACCCCTCCATGAGGCATAGGAGCATCTCACGTCTGCAAAGGATACCTTCCCTTCATCCAAGAGCTTCCGGAGCCTTTTCAGCTTCCTCCTCTGCCTGACAACGGAGTCCTTGCTGATACGTTCAATCACCTTGCCTGTCTCTGTCAAACTGTATTTTATTTTAAGGAATGTGAAGCCATGGGACAGCTTGACTATCTGTGTCTTCTTTGGGTTGATAAACAGCCCATACTCATCACATATCCCTCTGATGTCGTTCAGGAGCCCCTTCAGGAACTCCTTGCTTTCATGGATGATGTAGATGTCATCCATGTACCGTCCATAGTATTTCATGCCCCTCACAATCTTGCAGTAGTTGTCTATCCTTGTGGGATAGTATACGCCGGATATTTGAGATATTTGGCTCCCAATGCCTACGGACTTCTTCATGTACTTTTCGCCTGTCAGCTCTGCCTTGTCGATTTTTGCGTGTTCCAGTGCGTTGTACAGGGTATTCATGCAGTCAGCATACTCTTCCTCCGACATGTAGGAAACATCCACCCTGAAGGTGTCTATGAGCTTCTCAATGAAGCCCATGGTCTCCTTATCGCCAATCTTTTTCCGCATCTCCTTTATCAGCCCCTCATGTGGGATGTTGTCAAAGAATTTGCTGAAATCAATCAGCAGGACATACCCTTCATTGCTCTTGTGCTTCCTGTAGAACTTATGGAGGTGGGTGCTCATCCGCTTCCTTGCAAAGTGGATACCTTTCCCCTCCATGGATGCCCCATTGTCATAAGTGAGGTACTTGGACAGCTCCGGGACAAGCACATTGTCACAGATTGACCTCTGCACCACCCTGTCAGAGATGTGCATGGACTTGATATGGCGGATATGACCCCTTTCATTCAGGTCAAACTCATAGAAGTCCTTCTGCTCATAGCTTCCATCCTTCAGCTCCTTTTGTGTCTGGTTGACATTCCTCAAAAGGTTGGCTTCATACCGCTGTACTGACTCTTTCCACGCTGTCCCCTTCTTTGACTTGTTAAAAGCGTCAATCAGGGAGTTGGCATCATATACAGACTCCATATTTTTCATAGAGTTTTCACCTCGTTTCTAGCACCACCTGACGTATCAGGGTGCATCAAGATGTTGCCCACCTCCCCTCTATGCAAAAGATGGGCTTCTTTACCTTTCGGAAGGACAAGCTTTCCTTTCCTGTATCATATGTCGGCTCGTAGCCTACACTTAGCATATATACACGAAATCGGGCGGACTCCACCATCCCCGGCGGCGGCGTTATTGTTACTATTACCGTTATTGTTACAATTAGCAAACGCCGCCGCAGACACCACAGCACTCAAAGGGATGCTGTTTCACTTGATACAAAGCTTGCCCCGGATAATTATACCTGCTTTCCGGGACTTTGGGAAGCCCCTTCTGCCTTTTTTGCCTCGGTCTCCCTGATTTTCTTCAGTATTTTGTTGTCGCTCTTCCGCCATCCCTTCAGGAGGGCTATCTCCTTCTCAATCATGTCCACATATCTCATGTACTTCTGTGCATCCACCGGGATGATGGATATGATGTACTGCATCTCCTGAAGGAGCTGCTCACAGTTTCCTATGGCATGATTTTGGAAATTCCTCCGGTCATAAAATTCACTTTCACATACTGGATATATGGTGTTCGCCTGTGTGATGTTCATTATCATGTTGTGCATTATGTTCATCATGCTGCTCCGCATCTTGTCTATGAGCCATGCCGGATATTCCTCAATAATTTTTGCAGTCATTTCATACTTTGCAATTATTTCCCGGAACTTTTTCTCATCCTCCGGCTCCATGCCCTGCACACCATACAGTGCCTTGATGCTCCGCACTTTGTCTCTGATGCCAAAATCCCGGAGCAGTAACAGGGTTATCTCCTTCCGGAGCATTATGGCATTATGGTAAAATTCCATGTTTGACACGCTTCGCTTGTTTTTCAGTACGCTCAACCTTTTTCCTCCCTCCGGTCATCTGCCCCCATGTAGGGGGCAGATTAAGGATTACCGATACAGGAATACGGGCGGACTCCACCANAGCAAACGCCGCCGCAGACGCCACAGCACTCAAAGATTGCCACATCCTGCTTCCGTTATGTCCAAGCCCTGCTACCTTCAGGTGGGGAGCTAACCGGAACAACGGGAACTGGATATTGCCATTGCCTATGTCATAAAATGAAGAACTAAGCACTGTGGAACCGCATAACTGTATCTCATTCATCAGCCTAAGAAGGCAATCCCTCCACTCCCAAGCACTTGCATAGCCTATCTGCCCTGCTCCTGCATTAGAATTGCCCGTTGTAGATACTGCTGTTGTGAGCAGCTCTCTATGACTAATTATATGATTATTCAGGGCAATTTGCAAGGCTGCCGCATAAACCGGGAGTACCGTTGTGTGCATCTTGGAGCCTGCATATCCCCCTGTGGTCACACTTGTGTCATTCATCTTGGCAGGGGTCTTGAAGCAGTCCTTGGGGATAATCACAGCATGGTGCTTTGTAAAGGCTGTGTCCCCATTATTCCAAAAAATATCAAAGCCTGCCAGTATCAGCCTGACCGTCTCCGTCCCTCCAAACTCCGTTGTTATGCTCACGTCAAAATAATCGCCAACATATAGGTCTTCAAAGGTGCCGGGCTCAATGCGGTCACATATTTCATCTATTGTGTACACGTTGGTCAGGTCTTTCCCCCGGTAGATGGAATTGTGGAAGCCTGCATTGTCTACAAAGACATTTTTCATCTGTTCATGCAGGAACTTGTCATTGTCAAGGAACTGCTGATGCCTCCGGTTCCACTCGTCACAGTGTGCCGGGGTTGTCCGCTCCATTGCCTGCATCTCAAGGACAAGCTCCGGGTTCGCTGCTGCTGTTAAATTTGCCATTTTCCTCTGCCTCCTTAATAGTTGTCTTCAATGGTGAATGTCACCTCTGTCTCATCCTTGCCCTTTGCAAGGAAATTTGAGAACGCCACCACATCCCCGTCCTCGTCAATGAGTGCCATCTCGCTGATGAACGTGCCCACAAGCTCATTCTCCTCAAGCTTGATGGTGTACTCATAGGATGTGTCGGAAGTCTTGGCTGATGAGGTGTAGGGTTTCCTCACCACCTCGCTCTTCAGCTCCACGTTCTCCGCAAGCGGCACAATCACAGTGCCATCCGCATTGACTCCCCCGGAACCAAGTGCAATGTGCGTTATCTTTGCAATGCTCCCGGTTGTGTGGCTCGCTTCAGCCATCTTCTTCCTTCTGATTTTCGTTATTACGCTTTTTGTTGCCATTCTACAACACCTCCGTTTTCTGCCAAGCATCTATTGTCTTGGAACCGTCAAGGCTCCATGTCCCGTCAAGGAAGATGAGGTTATGCTCTCCATGCCATATAACCCTGTACTCCCTTGTATATCCTACACCAAAGCGGTATTCCTGCTTGGTGGTGTATTCATTCCTTTCCGCATCCATGAGCCGGGAGCCATTCAGCTTCCAAAGCCCGTTGAGCTTCAGATAGTCAAAGTAATGTATGACCATCCGGTACCGCTCCAATGCGTTCCTGATGCTGTATGCCCCATTGCAGGGCTGCATCCGGTACCTCTGCTGCTTCAGGAGCAGCTCCTCCTCATGCTGATGGTGGAAGGCTGTGCCCCACCTCATTCCCCTTGGGGACAGCTCTGCATCCACTGTATGGCTTCCGTCCGTCACCCATGAGCCATCCGTCTTCAGATAATCAAAATAGTGCATCCTGAAGCTGTATGCCGCCTTCAGGATGGCATCCTCCGCCATAAGGCAGGCGTAATTGTACGCCATGGCTGCAAGCCCGGCTTCATGGAGCCCATAGAGGCTCTCATACCGGTATCCTATCCGGGTGCTTATGGGAGACCTCTGTGCATCCAGTACATGGCTCCCGTCCAGTGTCCACATGCCATCCGTCTTCAGGTAGTCAAAGTAATAGAGGTATTTCTTATACAGCACAGCAAGGAAGCTAGAGCTGTATATCTCCCGGATGCTCAAATTGTACCGGAAGAAGTAGTTGTCCTTTGCCCCCACCTCTTTCCACTTCCTGACGGTCTTCCGCATGATGTCAAAGCTGATGGGATGCTCCTCATCCGCATCCATCACAATGACTATGTAGAACTCCGCCCACCTGTTCTCAAGGGTGTCTGACTCCAATATCCGGCTCCCGTCAAGGAGCCAGCTTCCGTCAAGCGTGAAGTGGACAAAGCCTGTCAGCTCGTTTGCCCTCACAAGAACCGGGGAGGCATAGCCAAGGGTCTTCACTGCAAGCAGAACCCCTTCATTGGTGCCCCCAAGCTTGCACAGCTCATCATACATGGCTATCCTTGAGCGGTAGTTCTCCGGGTGTTCTCCCTCATACCGGGTCAGCCTCCTGTCCGCCCCATGCACCGGGAGCATCTCATGGCTGCATGTGGCAACCATTCCCTCATCCCTTGCCCGGAGGATGTCCTCCTTCGCTTCGTCAAACCTCCTGCCGAACACCCGGCATAGGGTGTACCATTTATTCAGGGCTTTCTTCAGCTTCTTCAGGGGAGTGGTGAGCAGATACCACATGTATTCAATGAAATTCTCTATCATGGCGGCATCACTCCTTCCCCCTTGGGCTCTGTGCCACGTTCCGGACAGCCACCGTGATGTCCCCTGCCATGATGACCTTATCCTGTTCAAGCACCATGTCCTCTGATGGCTGCAAGATGTCCGTCTTCCTGTAGTTGTCAATCTTGGTGCTAAGTGCTTGGATGATGCTGTCCCTGTACAGGGTATTCATCTCCCCCCGTGTCAGTGCCATCATCTCCTCAATGAGCTTCTCTGCCTGTGCATCCACTCCCTCCGTTGCCGCATCCTCCGCAAGGTACACAACAAGCTCAAACGCCTGCCGCACTACCTCACTGGACTTCACAAGGTAGTCCTCATAGTTTCCCTTGAGCGGCTCAATGGCATCCCCGACCTTCCGGATGAGCTCCGGGGATGCTTCCCCGGCTGCCCCCGTGACAATCACGTCCACGGTGCCCTGCCCCCTTGGGTGCTGTGCATCTATCCGGGCATCCAGTACGCCGGGGACAGACTTTGCAGCGTTCCGGAGCTTCTCCTCTATGGTTCTTGTTGCCAGTTCCGCCCATGAGCTCATGCACCTGTCCCGGAGGTCTTCAAGGTCTTCCTCCTCGGCTCCCTCTTCAAAGAGCCAGTCCTCCTCATTCGTCACATAGTCCATACCGTCAAGGTGTATCATGGATATGCTTATCCTTCCCGGTGCTATGTTGTAAAAGGTTCCGGGTGCCTCTGCCTCCACAAGCACCCTGCCTACAGGCTCCCCGGCATCAATGACCGTGTTCTCACAGCAGTAGAACTTCAGCTCCTTTCCCCCGGCATCCGGCTCCGTCTTGAAACAGTGCCCCTTCGTCACCTGAAGGGCATTGTTGTACTCGTTCCGGTATATGGTCACATAGCCCTTTGCCGCCTTTGCCTCCTTCTGCTGCTTGGAATAGTCCGCTGCCTTAATCTTGAGCCAGTCCCCTTCCGCATGTCTGATGAAGCAGCTATTGACTATGACACGGGCAAGCTCCTTCAGCTCTATGTAAATGGTCACTAACATGCGGCAAAGGTGGTAGAAGATGCCGCCCTTTTTGAAGTTCGTTATGGGGAAGCCTTCGTCCTCAAGCTCTCCCTGCACCTTCTCCATCTCCTCATCTTCATCCGGGATGGGGATAATCTTCTCCATGATGTTTTCATCTATCATTCCACAATCACCTCCACGCCATTGCTCTCAATGTCAATGCTGTATTCTCTGCCGCTGCCAGTCTTCCGGAAGGCTACCCTGACATGGTATAAATGACCGTCAAAGTCCACCTCTGTCTGTATACTCCCGGCATCAATATAGTCCCTCTTGGACAGTTTGGAACGGATACGCTGCTGTATTTCCATCCGGGTGAAGTCATCATATTCCCCCTGCATGAAGTCAAGCAGGCTCCACCCATAGCTTCCGTCACCCTCCTCGTCCTCATAGAAGAGCTCGCCCTCTTCCGTCACCGCCTCATTCCTGATGTCCTGTAGCCAACACTCATCATCCGATACAAGGGATGTGTCCCCGTTCCCGTCTGACACGGGCTGACCATCCTCATCAAGCATGATGTCAATGTCATTTGCACCTGTTATCTGCATCAGAAGCACCTCCCTATGATGTAGGGCTTGCACTCCCCGTACAGGAGGACTACCGCCACGGTCTCATCCTTCAGGACGGGTATGTCCGTTGCCACCTTCGGCACCTCCGGGAAGCGGCTGTCCGGCTGCCTGTTTTTGTCAAGTATTTTGAGCGTTGCCTCATACAGCTCCTCCCCTTTCTTTTTCACCGCTACAACCTTTGCATACAGGCAGGGAGGGTACTGCATGTGCGGATAATTCTCTTTTATCTGATTGCCAAGCTCCTGCCCCACAAACATTTTCATCATGTCAGACATCCTTCCCACCTCCTGCAAAATAAATGTACATGTGTACCGCCCCGGTATCGTCACTCCTCACTATGGTCTTCTCCACTGTCACAATGCCGCTGTACTTGCTGTGCTGCACCTCAACCTCTTGGCTGTGGTGTATCCAAGGGATGGCTATGGTCTCCGCCTCCCACAGGTCTCCGTATTTGTTCAGGGACAGGATGGTCTCCCCCTCCTCAAGGACATATATCTCCTCCTGCTCCTCCTTGGTTCCCCAATAGAACACCTTCCTTTGGAAGAAGAACGGGTTTTTGATGCCCCATGAGCTGTTGACCTCTGCTATGGTGTTGATGCCGCTCTTCCTGTCAATGACAAACAGGGCTTTCTTCCCATAATGCTCATCAGACAGCACATAGTCCTCAATCCCTGCACAGGTCAGCACATACCGGATGACATCCTGCGGCTCACAGTCTACAAAGGATGCCTTGATGGTCACTCTGTCAAGCTTCATCATGTCATCTTTTATCATTATCTCCTTCCAGTAGTCCGTGTCACCGCATCTGACATATCCCTCAATCAGGCTGTCAAAGTCATCCTCATACCCAAGCTCCACGCTTGCCTCATCCATGTCCTTGAACTTCAGGGCTCCCTGAAGCTGTGGGGACAGCTCCACCCGGCACCAGTCCATGTGTGACTCCTTGCTTGAAAAGCACTCCACCTCTATCCCATCCGTCACCTCATAGTCCCCTACCGTCACCTTGAACTCCGGGGATATTAGCTTCTTGACTCCCAAGCCCGTCACCTCCCTACTTCACAATCCTCTTTGCTGTCTTCTTAGCCTTCTGCGTGCTCCGGCTGTCCTTTGCCGGGCTCTTGCTCTTCATTTTCTTGCTCTTTGTCTTCTTGGTGCTCTTTTTCTTGGTCTTCTTCCTGCTCTTTTTCTTCTTGACCTTTATCCCGGCTATGTCAGGAGCCCACAGCTCCAAGGAGGCTATCCGTTTGCTCTCTGATATGACCTTCTTGGAGGTGAGGTTCTTGAAATAAACGCTCGATATGCCACGGGCTGCACAGTCCTCATTGACGATAGGGAGCAGCTTGGGCTTGTCCTGACCATACGCCTTGAAGAGCCTCTGCATCTCCGTGAGCTGTTCCAGTGTTGTAGCCTTTTTGCTGTCCTCAAGCAGTATGTCTATCATCACCTTGGCATTTTCATAGCCTACAGGCTGTGACTTCTTAAACCTTCCCTTCTCGTCCTGTGCCACATACACGCTTCCTGCCTCCTGCACTTCCACGCTTGTGACCTGACCTTTCAGGTATACGCCGCCAAGCTTCACCACCTTGTCCTGTACATACAGCATACCGCCTCACCTCCTATGTTGCTGCCGGAGAGGGGCTGTCCGTCCGGTTCTGTGCATCCTTCAGCTCGTCTATCAGCTTGTACAGCAGCGGCAAGTCCTTAATCTTGCTGATGTCCACTGTGAAGCTTATCTGATGGATGGTTGTGCCGCCTTCCCTGCCCCATCTCTCGGTTGTGTGTGTTTCCTTGGTTATCTTGCTGCTTTCCTTTTCCTTGCGTACTGATGCAGCCTTTGATGTCAGGGCACTTGTGATGTTCGCCCCGGTCTGCTGTACGCTGTCACCGCTTTCCTCATTCTCTCCTTTGACCACGCCCCTGACAATCTCGGTCATCTGCTTCCACAGTTCCGACAATGGCAGAACCGCTTCAGCCCCGGCTTCTCCGCCTCCTAAAAGGTTCCCACCCAAGGCTCCAAAGATAGTTGCCCCGTTCAGGATGCCACCGTCCCTGTACCACTGGATGGAGAACTTAGGCAGTGAACCCTTCCCTGCAATGCCAAAGGGTGCCTCGCCGCCGCTCACGCTGATATGTGGCAGCTTCAATTCCGGGAGCTTCCATGAGAAGTTGAAGACTCCCTTTATCCGTTCAATCGCACCGGATACTACCGACCTTGCCGCCTCAAGCTTGGAGGTGAAGGCTGACTTGATGCCTTCCAATACGTTTGATACCGTGTCCTTCGCCGCCTGTATCTTGGATGCAATGGTGGAGCGGATGCTCTCAAGCCTTCCGCCTGTTAATGCGTTGATGGCGGAATATGCCGCACTGAAGGTACCCTGTACCCCCGTCATGGTAGCGGACACAATGCCCTTGATGCCTCCGCCGCTCGCCTGATATGCTGCCTGCATGTTGGAGAGCTGTGTGCTTGCAAAGTTCTTCGCTGCTGACATTCCGCTTGATACTGCGTTTGCCACCCCGGACATCTTCTCACTGAATTTGTTCTTGATGTCCGTGAGCTTGCCCCCGGTCAGGTTGTCAATGAATGTGAAGCCTGCTGTATAATATCCCTTGACCCCTTCTATTGCAGCAGCCGCCACGCCCTTGATGCCTCCGCCATGCTCCTCATAGGCTGCCTTCATGTTCCCAAGCTTTTCCTTCACGGTGTCGGAGGCTGCTCCCAAGATGTTCCCAAAGAAGCCCTTCACTGCCTCAAGCCCGTTTTTGATGGTGTCCTTCATCTTGGTTATGGTCTCGGTTGCATCTATCCCTATTGCGGACAGGGCACCGCCCACCACGTCCAAAAATCCGGAGGCAAAGCCGCCAAGGAAGGACAGGATTGCATCAAAGCAGTTGAAAAAGAAGTCCTTCAGGTTCCCGACTGCTGCGGAGGCAAAGTCAAGTGCCCCGGAAAAATCGCCCTTGAACAGGGCAACAACCATGTTCACCACGTTGGTGACAAAGCTGACCAAACTGGACAGGGCATTTGTCAGCGGTGTCAGGGCTGCTATAATTCCCTGAATGGTTCCAATGAACTGCCCTATCACGGAGGTCAGGACTGCACCCAAGACAACGCCTAGCACCTCTAGTATCGGCTGCACTGCCTGATACAGCTCCTTGAACTTCTGACCTAGATTTTGTAGGGCAGGCTGTAAAGTCTGCCATGCCTGCATGAAGGAGGACTTTACCTGTTCAAACAGTCCCTTCCAAAAATTACGGAAGGCTTCTGACTTGTTCCATAGGACAACAAAGGCGGCTACAAGTGCCACTATGCCGGCTATCACCCATGTGATGGGGGATGCAAGAAAAGCTGTGTTCATCCCCAATACAGCGGTCTTCACAAGACCTATGGCGTTCTTTGCTGACAGGAAGAGCTTCCCAAGGCTGCCCACCACGCCCATCACGCTCCCTGCAATCGCAAGGAACACGCCAAGCTTCAGGGCTATGTTCATTATGCTCTGCACCGTCTCCTGATTGTTGCTTATCCACTCGGAGCCCTTCCTTATCAGTCCGCTCACCTTGTCCATGGTGTTGTTGACTGCCGGGAGGAGACCGTTGCCAAGCTCCTCCACATTGTTGTGTATCTGCTGCTTCAGCACTTGGAACTTCTGCTCCGGCGTGTTGTTGATGGCTTCCGCCATCTCCTCCGTCACGGAGATGCCGCTCTTCATGCTTCCCTGCAAGTCCTGTATCCCGGAGTCCAGTGTCTCCACGTTGTTGTATAGCAGGTCAATGAGGGCTACCGCCTCATCCGTCCCAAAGGCTTCCTTCAGCTCCCTCTTCTCTACCGCATCTATAGTGTCCCCGTATTTGCTCTTCAGCTCCGTCAGTATCTCCGGCATGGATAGGAGCTGGTTGTTGGTGTCAAGGAAGGTCAGCCCAAGCTTCTCCCCGGCACTGGATGCCTGATTGAGGAATGACTTGTACTTCGTTGCCGCTTCAGAGCCGGACATTGTGGTCTGAAGCTGTCCCATGATGGCAAGCTGCTCCTCAAGTGGGACATTGGCGTTTGTCGCTGTGGCTCCAAGTGCTGATATGGCACTCGCCATCTCGGAGCCGGATGTCTTATAGTTCTTAACCGCTGTCGCTATCCCGGCAGAGAACATCTCCCCGAACTCAAGGTCTGACATATCATCATAAAAGCCTTTATAGATACCGTACCCTGTAGCGAACAGTGAGCCCATCTCTTCCGTTGTTGATTTTGTGGCTTTTCCCGTAAGGGCTGCCAGTTGCGTGAACTGTGCCACGCCTTCATCCGTCAGGGATGCTATTCCTGATTTTATGTCATAGGATGCCGTTATGAAGTCGGACTTGCTTGTGCCTGCCCATGTGTCAGAGAAGCTCTTTGCCGCATCCTCCACCGCCTTCAGGTCTTTCACCCCAAGGGAGGACAGCTCCCCTAGTGCGTTCTGCGTGTCAAAGGTGGATGTGACGGTCTTCATGCAGAGCCCGGTGATGCCTGCCCCCATTCCTGCCATTGCCGCCCCTGCCTTCTGCATGGTTCCAAAAGCAGAATTGAGCCTGTTGACAACGCCTGACACGCTATCCCCGACTCCTCCCATCTGACCGGACAGGTTATCTACCAAGTTCAGGATGACAGACAATTTGTATACAGACTCCATGCCCATGCAGCCACCTCCCTGTTGCTTTTTTCCTGATTTGTGGTATACTTATCTTCAGAGGTTCATAGAGGTGTGCTCAAGTCCCACAGTTTCCGGCTGTGGGGCTTGTTTTATTCGTCTCCAAAATTGTCCGCTATCCCTTTTGCTACCCCTGCCTCAATGTCCTCAATCCTCATCTCCCTTGCACAGTCCGCTTGACCGTACAGGGAAAAGAACTCATCAAAGGTCAGGTCTTCAAAGCTTTCCGGAAGCAGTTCCTTGGGAAGGTAGGTGTATATGACCATCTTCCCATAGCTCACAAAGCTGCTCTTGAACTGCTCCTTGGCATCCTCTACAGCTTTTTTACTGATGTAGTGTCCGCAAGCCCAAGCATACGGAGCAGCTTGTCCGCAAGGCTGATAGTGATTGCCGGGTACTCCTCCACGGTCTTCTTGAGCTCGTCCCTCTGCTCCTCAATGATGTTGTCAAAGACAAAGCTCTTGGATGCCTTCGTCACAGAGTTGGAGATGGTCTTCACATAGCGGTCATAGGATGCAGGCTTCGGCTTCCTGAACAGGTAGGAGAACTCCTCCTCCGTGTCATCATCCACCTGTACCGTTGTCGTTACCGTGTAGATTTTCTCATCCGTCCCGGAATACTTTGTCTTCAGGCTCTCCACATCCGCCTTCTTTGCCGCTTCGCTCTCTTTTCCTGCTCTGATGAGCTCCTGTTCTCTTGCTTCGTTCATGGTAATACCTCCATTTTTGTCATTTATTCTGTTATCAGTTACGCATCAAGACCGTTGATTTTGATGCCGCCCATTGCGATACCGTCAAGGTCTACCTTCATGGACTTGTCCCCCTGTGCCGCCTTGAAGCTACGCTTGGACAGCACAATGTTGGTCAGGACATCCGTACAGGTTGCCGCCCCTTCGTCCGCATAGTTCACGACAATCTTCGGGATGACATACCTGTAAAAGTTCTTGATGCCTTTGGACTGGATGACCCTGCACATCTCGTTGAAGTCCTCACGGAGCAGGGACAGCTTGACGGAGTTCTTCTGGTTCCCGGTTCCGTATCCCCTGATTTTTCCGCCCTTGCCATAGATAGGCTCGCTCTCCTGCTCGTCATCATAGGAGATTTCCGTGGGCTCCATGTTCTCCATGCCGGAAGCTGTGATTGTCACGCTTGACCAGTCATACACTTTTCCATTGATTAGCTGCTTGTTCGCCATGTCTCTCTACCTCCTTCCTAAGATGCTGTGTATGGGTTCTCCACTGCAAAGGTCAGGTTCATCTCCCTCACATGCCCCATAGGTACATAAGTTATCCGGATGTCAAGGCTCTCATCCACAAGGATGTTGAGGTTCTCCGTGTCGATTGCCACGGAGCCGGAGCTGATAATCTTGTCCCGGATGGCATCCTCCACAGGGGTGTTGAGCTGCTCCTGAATGTTGGTGATGCTCGTCTCAATGTCTCCGGGGTCAATCTCCACCTGAAGCTCATTGAGAGCCTCCGCCCTGACTGCCCTCACAAGCCTGTTGGATACCCGGACATCTTCAGCATAGGCATAGTCGCTTCCCTCCGGTGACATCATGTTTGCAGAGGTCACATAGAAGTCCTCCTTGCCAATGTACTGCCGGATGGTCACGAACTTTGCCGCATCCAGTACCTCAATATAGTCCTCAATCCCTTCCGGGAGGAGCTTCTGCATCTTTGCTTCAGAGATAGGGAAGCTCTTCACCTCCCCAATGCTCTGTGACTCCTTGGCTCTTCCATAGAGCCCCGTCACAATGCCTGCATTGTTGATGTCCTGCACCCTTCCATCCATCCGCTGATACCGGGAGTGGCTGCATACCACCTGAATGTACATGTTGTTGATGCCCTTCCTCTCCTCAAGCATGGCGTTCACATACTCCTCAAGGCTCTCATCCGCCCTCTTCCCCCTTGCCTCACAGACAAAATACAGGGGTCTCTTGTACTTGGTCAGGAAGTCATTGGCAAGCGTACACAGGGAAGCCCACAGAGCCTTGGCGGATACCCCCACGATATGGGCAAACTCAAAGACAATGGGGCTGTTGATGAGGCTCTCCACCGCACTGATGACCGCCTCATTGCTCATAGCCGGGGAGGTTGTGGAGAACGTAAAGCGGTCTCCCTCCTTGAAGCTGTCACCGCCTTCCGCATCCGTGAACTTCGCACTAAGCCCTGTGGCTTCCAGTTCCGCCTCCCCGGTGACGGGTATGGTCATCTCTTCCGTGAAGGTGTTGCCACCGTCCAGTGAATACCGGAAGCTTCCCTCATTGCACTCCCCGGCATCCATGACCTCCACCACAATGTCATAGGCATTGTTCGGGGCTCCCTTGACCGCAAAGCTCCCGTACCCTTTCTTCTCCTCCTTGATTTCTCCCACCGTCCCGGCTGTCCCTGCCTTCACCGGGATGCAGTAGATGGAGGATGCACCCCACTCCACCGCATCAATGCAGGCATCCGCAAGCGGCGTGTTCCCCACCTTCTCCCTGATTTTCTTGGCGTTCATTGTGCCGCTTATCAGGATGGGGGACTTGCTTTCCACGTTGGATATTCCAATCTTGATGTGAGTCCCGGTTCCTGCCCTGCTGCTACGCCCAAGGTTGCCATCTTCGACCTTTACATTTACATCTCCGTACATTATCCCTTCGCCTCCTTGTCTTCCATGCTCCCGTTGACCGGGGCTTTCCGGAAGGCTTCACAGGCTTCCTTGAACTCCTGCTCCTCCACCTGTCTTCCGCTCTTCCATCCGTTTGCTGCCTTCGTTCCCTCAAACACCGCATCCGATACCCCAAGCTCCTGCTTGAGCTGCTCAATGCTTTTCAGGGATGCAGCCTGTCCTTTTCCTGCCATGATTATTCCTCCTTATCCGACAGAGCCAATGTCCATTGGCTTGATGTCTCTATCCTCATAAATACCGCCTTCAAAAGTGATGTCGAACTGTACCGCCACTTTAGCCTTCAGGATGCTGTCACCCTCTTCTACCCAGTCCGCCTCACCAACCACGATATTGACCCAGTTCCCATCCACATCCATCCCCTTCTTCAGGTTCCGGAGAAACGCTTCAAGGATTTCCTCCACTTTCTCCTCGGATGTGTCAGCTATCACTACATGGAGTGATGTGTTCCTGTCCCACAGCTTGACCCTACGCTTCCGCCGCCCCTCTTGGTCTACGAATTGTCTTTTTGAGCCGGAGCGTGTGAATGTCTCACCGTTTCGCAATACTGCACCAACGTGGACTTCGTTCCCCTGCTTCAGCTTTTTCATATTGGTGTAGACCTGACTCTTGATGCCGGAGCTCTTCAGCGTTTCTACTATGTAGTTCCTCTCCTTTACCATGTCCTACTCCTCAAAAATCTCCTCCAAGGCATCCTTGATGTCCTGCTCGTCCTGCTCGCTGACACCCAAGAACGGTCTCGGTGGTATGCTTACTTTGACAGAGGCTGCCTTTTTCCACTGTCCGCCAATCTTGAATGTGAGGTATTTCTTGTTCTTTGCTCTTATTGTCCGCTCATCACCAAATTGGTGTGTGGCTGCCCTGATGTCATTGGTGCCTACTGCAAGCCCACTCTCACCCACTTCTGACCGGATGCTGTTCTTGAGCTGTGCGGTCTTGGTGAGCGTCTTGCCGCCTTCCTCCCTTGCCCGGATGGAGGTCTTCCATGGCTTCCCTTCCGGGGACTTCTCCTCCGTGAAGCGTTCCACCGTGGAAGTCCTAAGCCCTTCCGCTATGGAGTTCAGAACCCCACGGGTCTCAAGGTTTCCCAATCGGTTCAGGCGTTGGAGCAGGGCATCAGTGTCACCGGACAGCTCTGCCCTGACTGATGACATCCCATCACCATCCTCTCATGCTGTCCCTTGAGAACACCCGACCTGAAGACTTCATCTTGAAGCCATTGGCTGCTTCGCTGCTGCCTGATTTCTCATCAATGCCTATGTCTATGATGCCTTTCGCAACATCAAGAAGGAACTTGATGGCTGCGTTGTATCGGTTCAGGAAGGTCTTCTCCCGGTCACTCTCGTCTATGCCCGTCCTTGACACAAGGTTATATACGGATATGTCCTTTGCAAACTTGCTGATGACCTGTGGTGTCCTTCTGAAGGGAACGCTGTACCGCTTGGCAAGGTACCCGTCAATCTCGGCACAAGCATCAGATATGGCAGCCTCACAGAGCGTTGCAATCTTCGCCTCCCGTTCCTGCTCATCCTCTATGTACTCATCCCCTATGATGACATTCCTCATGTCATCCTTTATCATCCCAAGAACCTCTTCCACGGTACAGTACATTCCAATCACCTGCCTCCTATCCCTGTGCCTGCTGTTCTGCTTCCCCGGTGGAGCCATACGCCATCTGCCAAAAACCGTATCCGGCATTGCTCCGCCCGTCCGCCCCGTACAGGAACTCATCCAACAGGAAGACGTTCTCATCCGTGTCCTTCGTCAGGGACACAAACTTGATTTTCTTCCGGAGCTGATAGATGAATGGCTTCAGGAAGCGGTTGGTACACAGAAGGAACCAATACTCCGGGTGCTCTGCAAGGGCAGGCTCCACATGGAGCTTCGCTGTCCCCTTCAGCACGTTTGTGGTGCCTTCAATCTGGTCAGCCTCCAAGATGAGCCGGGCTTCCTCTTCCAATGCCGGAGACACCACCAAGAGGTCAGGCACAAGCTTCAGGCTCTTGCCCTTGTCCCCCTTGATGCTCATAATGGAGCTCCTTGCCTCCATGTAGGACTCCCTTGACAGCTTCTTGTTGCTGCGGTTGCTGTAGGTCTTCTCGCCTACCTTGTGGGCTGTGTTGAAGAAAGAGAGCCCGTCATAGCATTTCTCCGTGAAGCCGCTCATCATGGCACCAAAGACAAGCTCATCCGGATGCAGGGCAGCCGCTTCCCCCATGTTGGAGAAGAGCGGAGTGTATACCCCGTACTTGTCATCCTCAATGTCATCCCTCGGAACGCCTATGGTCATCTCAAACTTTTTGTTCTTGATGAGGTAGTCATAAGCGGCAAGAGCCTGTATCTCCCTTTCGCCAATCCACTCCCTCATGCCGGGCATCTGCCCAAGCCACTTGTAGTCCTGCTCCCCCGTGGTGCTCGGTACCACGGTTGCAACCTTCTGATAATTGGACTGCGTGGTGTCAAAGCTCTTGTTGAAAGCTGTGGAATACCCCACGGACAGCCCGTGTAAATTCGCCTGATTAACAATCATGTCTGATTACTCTCCTTCCTGTGTCACGGTTCCCGGCTTCCCCGTCTCTTCCGTGATAATCTGCTGTGTCATGTCCACGGTCACTCCGTCATCCGCCACCTCCAAGATGATGCCTGCCATGCTTGAGCCTTCCGCTGTGATGGTCACTGTCCGCTCATCCTTGACATAGCAGGGCTTCAGGATGTCGGTTTCCTTGATGGTTCCGTCATTGCCCCACACGAATGTCCCACGCTTCACGCTGACCGCCTGCTCCCCGTCTGCCCCGTTGCGGTTGTCGCAATACCGCTGTACGCATCCTGCGACCCGGAGCCCGGCGGAAGCGGATGCCGGGGCTGCATACCCATCCCCATTGATGGCTGCCATGGTTGCCTCTGTCAGCTCTGCTCCGCCCTTCACCGGGAGGTTGAGCATCCGGTTCCCGGTTCTCTCGTTTCCTGTCCTGTCCATCTCTTAGTCCTCCTTTTTGCTGTATTTCTTTACATCTTCCATGGATACTCCCATGTTCTTCAGGATGGCTACATCCACCTCATCAGAGCCGGGTGCTGCCGGGGCATCCTTCAGGTCAAGCCTGCCCTGCGGAACCACCACCGGAGCCTTGTCCACAAAGCCCTTGAAGCCCTCCATGTCCTTCAGTGCATAGGACTTTGCCCACTCGGACTGTGCCGCTGTGATTTTCCCTGCCTTCAGTGCCATCCCTACCGCCTCATCTGCATCCCTTTCCTGCATCCTCTGCTTGAGTGCAAGGAGCTCCGCCTGCGTGTCCGGCGTTCCTGCCCGGAGTGCCATGATGGAAGCCGCCACATCCTCGGTCTTGGCATCCGCCTTCAGACCAAGCATGGAGAGGATGGTGCTGTTCGCCACCATGTCAGCCCCTTCCGGCTTCGGTTCCCCGTCT
>CAJTDX010000050.1 GCA_910575155.1 Lachnospiraceae bacterium | reverse complement strand
ATTTGTTCCTTTGCTACTGGCATAAAAATACTCCTTTTCGATAAGAATTTCCATATCCTAATTCTTACCAAAAAGGAGCCATTTATTTCCAAAAACACAAACTAATTTACACTACCCTTTGCCACTTGTAAAAGTTTTAACGGCTCACAAGACCATATCCATATTTTGTCTTTTTTGTTTCTTATATTTCGGGTTAAACCCTTTCGCCCATTTTCTTGCATACGCTGTTGCATTAGAAATATTATATGTTTTTATTGGACTACTAGAAGTAAATGGCATTGGAATCAATTCCATATTTTTTTCATCTTCCGCAATTTCTTCAACAAGCTCCCCTATTGTTCTATTTCCTAATGTTTCATAATTATCGCCATTAAACATCCTGTATCCTACTGACTGTTCCTCTTCTATTTCATATAGATAAATACTTGCATAGTCTAACATCAGTTCAGCATTAGGATCTGTTTTTAAATTACTATCTGTTCCTTCCGCTAATTGTTATAATAAATATTCATTATATTTTTCAGTTCCAAATTTAATTTCTGGGTGATATTGCTGAAGATAGTCGTCTAACATATGTTTTATTTCATCCATTGTGTAATCCTTATTTGAATGTGCATATGCTGTATTATTGACAAGTACTATGCCTAAAACCAGCATTATTCCAAATATTCCTAATAATTTACTTATTTTTTTCATCATTATCGTCCTTTCTTCCCTTTTGCACAAAAAGCCAACACATCAAACTGCTACATAACAATGATAAATAAAATCCATAATGTACCACTTCTAATGACAAAAATAAATTGAAATCTGTCAGTAACGGAACATACCAAAACAGACCAAACACAAGATACATAACAGGATGTATGACCAAAAGTACGCTTGTTATCATTTTACCTTTTTGATTTGTATAAAATATAATACAAAAAAATGTAACTGCTGCCAGAACAATCATTACCACATGATTGACAAGATCTATCCCATATTTTATTCCATCAATTTCTTCATCAAAATAGCACCACGGCAAAAAAATTGGCAATAAGGACATTAAGTAGCAAAAAGCCAAAAAATATTTCTTTTTTGTTTTTTCCATAATTATAATCTTTGATCTCCCTCCATTTTTAATGAAACGAAATCACCTCTTCTATACTATGATATAAACCTAAATAGTATTGGGATTTTTAACAACTATAACCTTTCATCAATCTTATCAGAAAATTCTACTCTTTTAGAGGCAATTTAACAAATACTTTCTTTTCCCCCCCCAAAAATGCTTTAAACACACAATCAGATATTTATATGGTGCGGTAACTGGACGGCATTTTTATGTAAATTTCACACCGCCACAGCCTCCAAAAAATATCAACAACTGCATATGAATTTAGTTATTTTCAAATTATGTCAGTTGATTGACATAATACCGTAGTGATATTATTCTGCAAAAACAGGATGCCAATTTTCTTTTGCTGCTTCTGTAGTTGCTATTTCACTTTTATTCCCCGCATCATCCACAAGACGGATGGAAAACGTATCTCCCACATCAATTGATGTGATATTCGGCAAATCATCTACATGGAATCCAAGATTCATTCCATCCAATGTACCCATATACTTCCATTTTCCTATCTTCTTGCCGTTTTGTCTCACATAGACATCACAGCCTATTTCTCCTTCCACATCAATCCAACTGTAATTACCATCAAAAGGAAAAGATACCTTTGGTTTCTTGGGAGGCGTGACATCTTTTACCTCTTTTGTCACATAGGGGCTTCTTTCTCTTTTATTTGCAGTATAAAACGTAAGTTTCGTTTCTGCTTTCTGCTTTTTGATGGAAAATTTCTGATATCCGCTTTTTCGATACTTGACCTTCTTTAATACTTTTGCACCGTTCTGAATATAGAGCGTGTCTCCTTTTTTCGCATACACTTTTACTGAGGTAGATTTATCCGTAATTTTTCCAGTAACAATCGGCTCTTTCATGGAAGAGCTTACTTTCTTTTTGGATATCACGCCATCATCCTTCACTGTTTTTACAACGGCAGGCCCAACAATTCCATTTTTTGTAGTCAGAGTAAAATTTAACTTGATATGCGCTTTTTGCAACGGCAGCTTAACCGTCTTCTTCCCTTCGCGTTTATATGTTTTCTGAAATATAGTCTCTGTACCGCTCGTAATCTTCAATGTGGTATTGTCATAGACATATACCCGCACCTTATCTGTCTGGGTAGTAACCTTACCAAAAACAGTGGGTTCAAGCGCTGCCCCTTCAGGTGTTTCCCATCTGGCGTACACATCCTTTGAATATACTGCCGTTTGGATGAAAACAACAGCCAAAATGAATACCGCTAAATATTGTCTGATTTTTTTCATATTAACCTCCAATTTTTCAATGAAAGATTTACACTCAAATTTTGCTGTCACAACTATCTAAACAAATATATATGACAATAAAACAAGGTCTTTACCGTTTAATATACCCTTCCATCCCCTGCGGCAGTAATCCTCACAGAATACTCTTTTTTCTTTGAAAAATTAGATTTTGCATAAAATCTAAACTTTGCATTATTAGTCCCTGTAAATGTTTTTGATCCAGTAACCATTACCCCATTCGGACGCCGTGTAACAGCTCCATAAGCTCTTATCAAAGTTGCCCTGCGGTTTTTAAACATGAAAGTTCCTTCAACAAAACACTTTATTTTTTCTCTTCTTGTTTTTCCGGTATAGATAAAAAATTCCTGTTCTTTTCTATATGTGGCCTTACCGCTGATTGCACTGTTGCTTTTTTTCCCTGATACTGCAGATTTTTCAATATTTACATAAATCTTTTCTGTAATTTAATTCCCCTCTTCATCTTTATATGATTTCTCTGAAATTAACTGACCAGCATTTCCAATTTCTGAGTTTTCTTCCAAAATAGCCTGTTCCTTTGCTTCAGAAGCTTTCGCCTCTGTTGGTACAGATACTAAAATCAATACTGCCATTAATGTAATCAATAATCTTTTACTATTTTTCATCTTAATCTCCTTTTCTTGTCAACTGCTTTCAATTGCAGGGCAATTACTTTTCTCTCAGTTGCTCTAAAATATCTTGTTTCTGTACTCCATCGTTTTTATCTAATTGTCCGATTACTTTATTGCTTTTTTCATTATACAATAAATTCTTATTGCTTTTCCCTGAAAAAAAGTTTATAATTTCATATATCCATATGAATCTAACGTCATTTGTAGACAGGTTGCCAGCCTTTGATTTATATGGATTCTTTATTGATTCATAGGCATCACCGCTTTATTTGATATTTATCCCTTTTAAAGCATTTTGGTAAAAATCTATTCCAGTGCTTAACAAGGTATTTTTAACCATATCCTAATATTATTGAATTTATTTTAGGATACGGTTTTCTTCTCTCTCTTTACATTTTAATATGTAAACTCGCTCGTCTTAACCTTACTTGTCTTTTTTATTCCATTGACGATAGTATATGCTGTCCCTACTGCACGATATTTCACACCAGACTTTGCACTCGCATAAGAATAACCAGATGTATATACCATCTTATTCTTTGCTGAATAGGAACCTTTTTTTATATTCTTCCAAGTTCCGTTAGAATACATTTGCAGCTTTAAAGAACTTATGCCTATTTCAGTTGCCACACAAGTGGATTTCACTGTCCATGCAACATAAAGTTTGTTATTTTTCTTTGTTAATCTCATAGTAGTTGTAGATAAAGAAAATGGTATTATTTCATCCGAAGGTGATACATCCTCCAATATTTGAATTGCCTCATCTTGTGATCTTGCAACCGTTTCCAGATTGGCCTCTGTTTTAGGCGCTGCCATCACAACACTGCCGCCAATTCCAGAAATTATTGCTACTGTTGCAAACATAGCAATTATTTTTTTAATTTTCATTTACTTCCTTTGCCTCCTTTATGATTGTTACAATTTTTTCCAATGAAAGATCAGACTCTAATACATAAAGTATGTCTTTATATACAAATGTTATCATATATATTTCCTTGTCATCTGCCTTTACATTGTAAACAGAAACTCTCTTATCCCCTACAGTCAGATCTGTATCTACTGTCTGAAGATCCTGTGTGTTAAGGTCTATGGTACCCTGACCAGACGGCAGGATAATTTCCCATACAACATATGATTCACTATCCTGATAGGTAGCAGAAATACTATCTGAAAATTCACTATATTCCACGTCTTCCAATTCCAAGGTTTCAGAAATACCCTGTTCAGGCACGAGAAAACTAATGTTAAGCATCTCTGACAAGCTTTCATAATCCAGATTACCCTCAAAAGATACTGCATCTGTTTTTTCAGAGGTTTTATGGTCATCTACCTGAAATACCAATCGGTTGGCAGATAACCTAATGAATTGTATGATTGAAAAATCAAATGCTTTTACAGCTACCAATTCCATCCCACAAAAAAGGAATACAAATAATATAAAACATGACGCTATCCTTAAGAATCGTGACATAATTCTATTTTTAGGGGACTTTTTCACTGCCTTTATTGATGTATGATATTTACAATTAAAATTTTCTGTAAATTTATCAATATCATTTTCTTTCGCATGATTCCCACACATTTCTATCATTTGCAGGATTCTTTCTATTTTGCGGATATCTATTTCTTCTGCTGTGCGGCTGACCTCAGCATCAAGTAATATACTAAGGTGGTATTTTAATTTTTCCACATCATTTCTATTTTTTTCTTCCATTTTGGGAGCCTCCTATTATATATAATCCTGAAAAACGGAAAAAAGTAACGCCAAAATTAAAATTTTTATTTTTTTCTAGCTTCCTTTTTTGCCCGCTTCAATCTCATTTTGCAGGCTCCGTCTGTAATATTAAGCTGCTTTGCCAGTTCTTCCACGGAATATCCTTCCACATATTTTTTTACAAGAAGGTAATATGTATCATCTGTTAGGATTTTTTTCAACTCTTCCATATATACCCAATCATAATCATCCACTGCTGGAATATTATTTATCAAATCCTCTGTAAACCCAATATATGTTTTATCCAACTCTTTCTTATTTTTTGCAATATGTTTATTCAATATATTTTTACATGTAAGCATAAGCCATCCCGTAGGATTCGGATGCTCTTTTAAAATATTTACATTCCTATATGCCTGGTAATATGTTTCCTGCAAAATATCTTCTGCTTCATTGTTGTCAATTTTACTGAAAACATATTTTTTAAGGAGAACATAGGAATCTGTATAAAGCTTATTGAAAAATTGCTCATCATATTGCATCATAAATCCCCTCCAATCTAAAAATATGAGAAATATATTTTATTGTCTTTATGCATCAAAAAATGACTTCATATAACAATATTATTTCCCTGAAAACATTTCCCAATATATGGTCTGGTACATACCGTTTTCAAAAAATTTTATCACTCTATGTCCAGCAATTCAATATAGAATAGTACCTATATACAATAATAAATACATATTTTTATATCAATCCTCAGGTATCCATTGATTTAACATTCCTTTGCTAAATTTGCGTCTCAATGAATACCTTTGTATTGACTATTCATCTCATTCCATGCTACTTATTTTCAAATTTCGTTATATCATATCCATAGATTCTACTATCTCCCAAAGGATAACTGCGCTTTGCCACTTTATCCTTACTGTTCCCTTCCACGGTATGCACCACGCCATCTGCCACGTTCTCCACAATCCCCACATGGTCGATTGTTCCATCGTTTTTCCAGTCAAAAAAGATGATGTCACCTGCCGCTGGGACAAAACTGCCATCTTGAAACTGACCTTTCGTTTGGAACCATCCCGCACCATCGGAACAAAGGGAGAATTTTGGAATTGCACCGCTCTCTAAATAGCCGCATTGTTCCCCACACCACGACACGAAACAGGCGCACCACTCCACACGGCTTCCAAATCCGTACCAGCTCCAATAGTGTTGTCCTGCAAATTAGATGCACCAGCTCCATGCAGATTAGATGCGCCTGATTTTAGCTTTGTGTGCCACGTATTAGCAGATTGCCTGCACCAACATTGGCAAGCTATTTGATCGTCATAAAGATTGAGCCAAATTAAGAGATCAGAGAAAAGCAGAAAAAGCAGGTTGCCCTGCTTTTTCTGCTAAATCCCATTATTGTTGATTGCCTGCATGACGATTTCTGCTGTGATCATGTTACTCTTCCTGGAGTCTCCGATCAGAAGACAACTGTTGCATAGATTGTTGATGACACGCGGGGTTCCATCGGATGCATTTAGGATGGCTTCCAGTGCAGCATCTTCAAAAATTGCTCTGGCAGCGCCAGCGCCCTGAAGCTTTTCCAGGATATAGGATCGTCCTTCTTCCTTGGTAAATGCAGGGATCTCATAGTTCATGATGATCCTTTGACGGAATGGTTCATGGACACTAAGACGAAGTGTTGCATTTAAAGATGCAAGCCCAGACAGCAGAACTACAGCACGATCCCTGGAATCCATCTCAAAATTAAATAAAAGCTTGAAGTCATTCAGGATAGCGGAACTGATGTAGTTCGCCTCATCAATGATGATAACAGGCGTTTTCCTTTTTTCAACAGAAAGTCTGGTAAGTTCTTCCTGGATTGCACGGAAGTTGTCCGGTTTCCGATAGTGGGCCTGTGCCCCCAATTCGGCAGCAAGATCCCGATAGAAATCATTGGGACTAAAGGTGGAAAAACAGGTATAGACCACTTTGTATTGCGAGTTGTTTAATCCCTGTCTCCAGGCTCTGATGGCAGTTGTTTTTCCACGGCCGGGACTGCCAGTGAGCAGGCCGAAGCCTTTTGTTTTTGCAAGATAGTTCAGGCAGAACAAAACTTCTTTTGATTCATCCGTTGATACAAAGATTTCCTTGGAGTTCTTTAAAAATGGGTTGAATTCCAAACCATAGCGGACCGTATAATCCATTAGTCATCACCTCCATAAAGACGTGGCTTTTCACGCTTGATATCTGCATTTTCGATCTTATTAAGAAGACGGATGGGGGTAAGCGTACCATCTGCTTCTACAACGTAGATGAACTCCATATTAGGAGAATAACGGAGTTTGATCCTTTGTTTTGCAAAACGGTAATCGACTTCATACTCGATGTGATCAATCGTAACCACACAGTCAATGGAAACACGACGCTCTAACTCCAGTAAGAATAACTGATCGATCTTATCTTCGGGTAAGCGGTGGAAGCAGTCCGGCTCGCTAAAGTAGCGTTCCTGCGGACTCTTTCCATTCAGGGAAGAGTGGATCTTCTGGTTATACTGATTGACATACGTGTACAGGATTCCTCGAAGCTCCTCAAGGGTATGGAAATCCCGCATGTCAAGGCCTGCCATCCACTGATCTTTCATGGTACGAAACCAACGCTCCACCTTGGCCTTTTGGGTTGGTGTATATGGCTAGTACAGCGTTGCATAAATAACAGTGAATTAAATTGTTAAAGGTATCCCTGCATATGTCCATTTGAATGGATGCGCTGTAAGATTATACTGTTCTATAAAACGAAGGATACTTTTTTCAAGTTCTTCTATTGATACGTAGCTTTTCCTCTTGAGCAGCCTGCGGTTAATAATGCCGAACCAGATTTCTATCTGGTTCATCCATAAACTGTGCTTCGGAGTATATACAAATCGTATCCGGTGGGAAGGATCATGCAGAAAACCTCCCCGGCTTTCCATGCTTTTAAGGATGCCTGCCTTCCCCTTCTTCCCCAGTTCCGTATCTATACCACAGGTTTCTGCCACGAACCGCACAAGTGATTCGGATTTATGGGTATTAAGGCCATCACAGACAAATGTCCAGGATGCTTTCGGATCCGTGTTTACCAGTCCTTCCACGGCTTTTACGAAATCTTCTTCCGTCCGTGTGGAATTCAGGTATGGAGCTTCCATTCGTCCTGATGCAATGTCAAAGAAACCTGTCAGGCTTGTCGTTCCATGACGTATATATTCAAATTCCTTTTTTGCACACTGCCCCGGCTGGGGCAGCTTATCCGGATATTTATGCTCCAATGCCTGTATGCCTGTCATTTCGTCGGTTGAGATAATATGTTCCCCATCCCGGCCGGATTCCTGTGCCTTCTGGTATATCCCGCATATCTCATTCACTTTTTGTATAAAAGATTCGGGATCCTCCTCTTTTTCCGTGGAATGGAGCCAGTAACGGATCTTATGTGGTTGTAAGTTTACCTCATTTTTAAAAAACGGCTGACAGATTTCTCTGAAATCCGGTCAGCAATCCCCTGCTTTTTAATTTCCGCAGTTAAAAGAGGCAGGCTCCACTGGCTTGCTTCATAACCCAGATCACAGGGATCTTTGCAGGCAAGGTCAATGATTGCAAGGACCTGTTCCGGTGTAAATATTGGCGGGGCGCCAGGACGTTTCCTGCCGGAAAGCAGCAGGCGGATTTCTTCTTCCAGTTTTTCTGGTGCGCCGGCCTCAATCTCCCGCAAAGAAGGAAGGGCTGCAAGAAAACGGTTCCGCCAGGTTGCAACATGATTATAATGCAGGCCGACCTGTGATGCAATGGACTGGTTGGAAATACCCTGTGATGCCAGAAGGATGATCCTGGATCTTTTGACGAGGCTTGCAGGGAGGGAACGGCTTTTGGAAAAAGCAGATAAGACTGCATTTATAGTATCTGATAAAACTGGAATCATATCAATTGTTTTCTTTCGCATAATGAGACCCCCTTGTTCATTCGTAATAAGATCATTATGCACCAAAACCGTCAAATAGAAAACAAAAATTTATTCACTGTTATTTATGCAATGCTGTACTAGAAAAAGAAAATCCCAATCACTTTGCAGTACGCCAGTACAAAAAGTACAAACTTGCAGCGGGTAAGACGGCGAAATCAATTTTAATTAGCTGCGGTGCAAGGTTGGCTCCATTTGATATTGAGGAACTGCGCAGTTTGATGGAGTATGACGAGCTGGAACTTGATACGATGGGAGAGAAAAAACAGCATTGTTTGTCATTATTTCCGATACGGATGCCACATTCAATTTTGTGGTGTCCATTATGTATTCACAGCTTTTCAACCTTCTTTGCGACAAGGCAGATGACGTATATCATGGGAGGCTTCCAGTTCATGTGCGTTGCCTGTTGGATGAGTTCAGCAATATCGGGCAAATACCAAAGTTTGAAAAGCTGATTGCTACCATCAGGAGCCGGGAAATCTCGGCGTCTATTATTCTCCAGTCAAAGTCGCAGCTTAAAGCAATTTACAAAGAAAGTGCGGACACGATACAGGGGAATTGTGATACATTGCTTTTCCTTGGCGGGCAGGAGCAGACAACTTTAAAGGAGCTGGCAGAAGTATTGGGCAGGGAAAGCATAGACCTCTGCAACACTTCTGATACAAAGGGTACAAGTCAATCTTATGGATTTAATTACCAGAAAACCGGGAAAGATATGCCATACTTATTTGTGAAGAGTTGGCTGCCCAATACAAAAATAAACGGAACAGGGACACGATCAGCCGGCAATTCAGCTAATCATGTCTTTTATATTTCTTTAAATATGTAGTTTTTTTAATCGACAAAATATTTGTTTTTGAAGAAAGACAGAATGAAATGGGTGGATTCCGCAGGCGCAGGCATTGTGGAAATGTCGTATAACTGGCTGTTTCATGGAGTTGTGGGTAACTCTGTTTGCAGGACGTGGGAAAGCTGTACTTTGATTTTCCATGTGCTGTGAACAGAGTTATCCATGACGCAATAGCCAGTTATGCACATTTCCATGATGCAGAAGCAGCTATACTTAACTTGCTGATTTCCATTTCCTGCACCAGCTATGTGTACCTTTGCGGGGGGGGGGTTATATCCATCTGAAAATATTTTTCACAACAAAACAAGGTCTGTTTACAACTTGCCGTATCAGGACAAAACAATTTTCACGATATACTTTTAAGAAGTGTTGTTTTTTGTCATATGGCATGGATTACAAAAAATCTACATAAAGGAGATTGTAGCTATGGAGGACTTTATTGGCAGGACAGATGCCGGCACACGAACCGCAAAAGATACCGTCTGTGTGGCAATCTGTGATGACGAGGCATTTATGCTTGACCTGCTGGAAGAAAAAGTAAAGAAAATGCTCCCTTCTACGGCAGTGGAACGGTTTTCTTCCGGCAGGGAGCTGTTGGAAGGCAATACGAAAGCGGACATTTTATTTCTGGACATACAGATGTCGGAGGTGGATGGCATGGAAACGGCAAGGCTTTTACGCAGGCAGCATAGGGACACGCTCATCATATTTGTTACGGCAGCGCCGGAGTATGTTTTTCAAGCGTTTGATGTAGGCGCGTTCCATTATTTAGTCAAGCCTTTGGAAGAGCATAAATTCTCTGAGGTTTTTGGAAACGCAGTACAGGAGATTAAGCGCAGAAAGACGGGAAGCGGGGAATCTGATGGAGAATACATGATGATACAGGCAGGGGGAGTCCATACTAAAATACTGCTGAAAGATATTATTTATGCGGAAGTGTTCAACCGTAAGGTTATCATTCATACTATCAACGGCGATACAGAATATTATGGGAAACTGTCCGATTTGGAGAAAAAAGTTGGGGAGGATTTTTTCAGACCGCACAGGTCGTATCTGATTCATTTTAAGTATGTGCTGAGGTATGATGCTGTGTCTGCTGTTATGGAAAACGGGACAGCGTTGATTGCAAAGCAGAATTATCCGAAATTTGTGAAACAGTATCTGAAATATAACCAGAGGAAAGGAAGGGAGATTCGGTGAGTCCGGTAGAATTATGTTGGAATATTACGTCTTACGTATCAATTATTGTGCAGCTTGTTGCTGCGGGCATATGTCTTGGAATATTTGTATCGCCTTATATGCTGGGCAGAAGCAAAGCGGTTAAGGCGGGTGCAGTGTATGGTGTGGTAATGACGGTTTTATACATCATGCCGCCCCGGATAGACAATATCCTTGCATATTTCATTGGTACATTAGCGGCATTCGCCGTAATGTGCGCAGAGGACGGGCGCAATATCAACCAAAAGATATTCTTGTCTGTTAATTTTTTTTCACTGCGTTGGCTGTCCGCTTCTATGGCAGGAATCATAGACTATTTTTTTGATAGTGTTCTTTTAAACCCGGAGATAGCAGCTTTGGGTTGGCTACAGTACGGATTGTATGTGACAGTAAGAATTTTGGGCATACTGTTTAGTTTTCTGCTCCTGCTATTATCTGTCAAGGCAGTCAACAGGGCGTATGAAAGCAAGGACAGATATATGGAACGAAGGGAACTTGTGATGCTGACTGTGCCGTCCCTGTCAGGGATAGCCGGTTATGCAATATTCCATTTTTACCAGATTAAATCTGAAATGACGGGATTTTATGATGTACTTTGTTTTTTATACTATCTGATATCCGTAATGGCAATCCTTGTGACAGTTATTATCTTCCAGCATTGGAAAACTTCACAGGAAGAACAGTCCGGGCATGAACTTTTGGAAAGCCAGATAAATAATATAAAAACGCATATCGAGGGGGTTGAAAAGCTGTATGGGGATATCCGTTCCCTGCGCCATGACATGGGAAACCATATCCAGATAATAGAGCGTTTGATGGGGACGGAAAACACCGCCGAGGCTTCGGCATATCTTGAGAGGCTGAAAATAGAATGGCAGGAACTTACACCTGAGATTAGGACAGGAAATCCGGTTACGGATATGATTCTTTTAGAAAAGAAAAAAGAGGCCGGGATGCATGGAATTCGGTTCGAGTGCGACTTCCGTTATCCTGAAAATACAAAACTGGACGCCTTTGATGTCAGCGTGATTTTGTATAATGCGCTGAATAACTGCATGGAGTCGGTAAATGGGGAAAATCCGTATATCAGGATTCAGGCATTCCGCAAGGACAGTATTTTTATGCTGATTATCAGCAACAGCTTTGAAGGGAAACTTCCCATCAGCCCGGCAGACGGACTTCCATATACGACAAAAAAAAGCGGCGGGCATGGAATCGGTTTAAAGAATATGCTTAGGGTGGCTAAGAAGTATATGGGGGATCTGTCATTTGAACAAAATGGGAATGAGGTTATAGTAGGGATTATGCTTCAAGTTGCGTAAGGGGTTCACAACAGAATGGGGGCGGTTCACGACATGGCACTTTATTGGTACAAATGATAATTCGATAAAATTGATAGAGATTAGGATTTTCTCATATGTGAAACGGATTTCAAAATTTTTTCAAGGAGGACACTACTATGAAAATTAATGGTATCAATGAAGCAAACACACAAATGGGACAGATGGGGATGAATCAGGCAACGGATTCTTACAGCCGGAACATCCAAAACCAGATTGCCAACGCACAGAAGCAGTTGCAGGAGCTTTCTTCTAATGAGGAAATGACATTAGAGGAAAAGATGAAAAAGCGGCAGGAGATACAGCAGCAGATTAGTGACCTGAATATGCAGTTAAGGCAGCATCAGATGGAGCAGCGCAAAGAGAAACAACAGGAAAAGGGAACATCTATGGATGATATGCTGGGCGGAACAAAGGGAGGCAAGTCAGGCAGTAAAAGCACCGGACTTTCCCAAGCAAGCATGACGGCGATGATTTCTGCGGACACATCCATCAAGCAGGCAAAGGTGCCGGGCAGCGTGGCAACCAGCATGGAGGGCAGAGCAGGCGTATTGGAATCTGAAATCAAAAATAATCATGGCGCTGATGTAACAAAGAAGAAAGAGGAGCTTGCGGATGTGACACAGAAAGCACAGGCGGCTACTGCATCGCAGATGAATACACTCGCAGAGGCAAATAAAGCTATGGAAGAAGCTGCTGTGGCAGAGCGCAATGACAATAAGGCTTCCGGGGCGAAAGAAGAAAGAACAGGTCAGGCAGAAAACACAGCTGAAAAGGCAGTGGAAAGCAGTACAAACGGAGAAAAAGCACAGGACGGTGTATCTGGCATCGGGTCACAGACAGGAAATGCAGAGAATGTACAGCGGGATGACAGTACACAGACGGGAAATGTACAGCCTGTTGAAACAGCCGTTCCAGAAGTTACAACAGCACAGGCAGCAGTTTATGTCCATGTGGATGTGCGCTTGTAGGAGGTGGTTCTATATGTCAGAAATTAACAGTTTCAGCGACTACACAAGCAGATACAACACCAATATGGATTATTCCACATTGTTTGGCGGCGGCGCTCCCTATATAGACAGCGCCATGGGCGGGATTAACGTATCTGATTATACAATGATTAAAAATGGCAGTTATGGAAAGCTGATAAAAGCGTATTATGCGAAGCAGGATGCGGATAAGCTGTCGCAGACAGGGGATTCATCCAAGACGCTGACGTTAATGCGTTCCAGCGCGGATTCTCTGAAAAAGTCCGCAGAGGCGTTAGGCAATGCTTCACTTTATGAAAAAAAGAAATTCAAGAAAAAAGATGAGGAAACTGGGGAAAAAACCGAGGTAGAGGATTATGACTGGGATGCCATTACAAAAGCGGTCAAATCATTTGTTGACGATTATAATTCTGTGGTGGAGCAGGCGGGAAATTCAGAAACGAAGAATGTGCTACGCAATGCGGCGTGGATGACCAGCATAACGGAGAAGGCAGGCAACCTGCTCTCAAAAGTGGGAATTACCGTCGGCAAAGGCAATAAGCTGGAGTTTGACGAGGATGCCCTGAAGGAAAAGACAGCTTTAGGGAAAAGCGGTATTGAGCTTGACAACATCTCTACTTTAAAATCCCTGTTTACCGGATATGGTTCCTTTGGCAACCAGATTTCGCAGAAGGCATCCGCTATTTCCGATGCGGCGGCGAGGACAAAAGGCGTTGATAAGACCTATAACAAGAACGGCGCTTATTCTGACACAATCTCGAAGCTGTTCCAAAGTACGATTGATGAAAGAGTGGGCAGTAAAGACAAGGACAAGGATAAGGTAACGGATAAATCTTATTGGGAACAGAAATTGAAAGAAGAAAAAGCAAAGGATAAAACCGGGAACAAAGACAAGGCTGATTGACTCCCGCAGTGTGAGATGGGAACTGAAAAAATATATTTTTCAGTTCCCCGATGTTTATTAGTACACCATGTAATAAATAACTGCTTATATTGCGCCGGATAAATTTTCGAGAGTATATGATAAAAAACGGAGGCGTACCAGAGTGCATTGAAAATCTCAGCGGTGCAAAGCATTTATTAGTTCGGGCGGTAAAGTATAAAAGGAAAAATGTTTTAATAGGGCAGATTAATATGCCGGAAGAAAAATGAAATCAGGAGGTTTAAGTTATGGCAATGGAAATTACAAACAACTATAACGCTTATGAGAATGTTTATGCAACACAGAAACAGCAGACAGAAAAGAAACAGGCTGCATCAGAAAGGGAAACATCAGAAACGGCGGCTGTACAGAAAAATTCTGAAGCAGGAAATGACAAGGCGAAAAGTGTGGCAGGCTATGCGAAGGAATTGGAAAAGCTTGTGCCAAGTGTGGAGTTCCGTGTAGGGAATGCCTGTGTATCTGCCCAAAGAGACAAGTCATTGACCGTTAATCCCAAACTTTTGGAAAAAATGCAGAATGATCCTAAAACAAAAAAGGATATGGAAGACATGATAAAAGGCGTTGAGTCTATGTCTAAATTGGCAGAAAGCTTAACGAAAGCCAGTGGCTGGACTATAGTGTACCAGCACAGTTATATTGATGAGAACGGAAAATATCATTGCAGAATGCAAACCAGAAATGATGGTATGTTAAAGCTGAGTGATAAGCTTCGGGAAGAAAGGAAGAAAAATTCTGAAAAACTGCTTGAAAAGTCAAAAGAAAAGGCGGCAGAAAAGGAAAAAGAATTAGAGGAAGCGTTAGAGGGAAATAAAACCGAAACAGAGGAGAAGAAGGCGGACGGAGAGCAAGAAAAATCAGGCATTATTGTTGTTAAGGAAAATACGTCGATGGAAAAGGTGGAACAGATGCTTTTAGAGAAATTGGAAAATTCCGAAAACGGAGAAATTTACCTTGATGATGACGATATGCAGAAAGTGATTGAAGCAGCAAGGGAACAGGAAGAAAAAGAGGCTGTCAAAAAGCAGGGCAATCATGCAAATCCGGTTGGAGCAAATCTTGATTTGCAGATATAAGCGAAAGATGGCTGCAATTCAGCCACATAAATATAAAATAAGGTAGTGTAAATAAGTTTGTGTTTTTGGAAATAAATGGCTCCTTTTTGGTAAGAATTAGGATATGGAAATTCTTATCGAAAAGGAGTGTTTTTATGCCAGTAGCAAAGGAACAAATTCGACAGATTATCTCAGAAAACAACTTAAGCAGCGTCACCGATGTCTATGCCCTCCTTCGGGACAGTTTCAAAGACATCTTGCAGGAACTCATGGAGGCAGAGCTGGACGCCACCCTCGGTTATGAGAAAAACCGTAAGGGGGATTTACAGACAGACAACAAACGCAATGGGCATTCCCCAAAGAACCTCAAGAGCCAGTATGGGGAGTTCCAGATTGACGTGCCTAGGGACCGGAATGGGGAGTTTGAGCCAAAGCTGATACCAAAATACCAGCGCGACATATCCGGGATTGAAGAAAAGGTGATCTCCCTGTATGCGCGGGGGATGAGCACCAGGGACATCCACGACCAGCTGAATGACCTGTATGGAATCGAACTGTCTGCAGAAATGGTCAGCAAGATCACAGACAAAATCCTCCCGCAGGTCAAAGAATGGCAGTCACGCCCCCTGAACCCGGTATACCCGTTTGTATTCATGGACTGCATCCATTACAAAGTCCGGGAGGATGGGAGGATAGTAAGCCGTGCAGCCTATGTTGTGCTGGGTGTGACGGCAGAGGGTTATAAGGAGATACTGAGCATTACTGTCGGGGCAAACGAAACGAGCAAGTTCTGGCTGGGAATGCTGAACGACCTGTATAACCGCGGAGTGAAAGATGTGCTGTTTTTCTGCGTGGACGGGCTGCCAGGGTTTAAAGAGGCAATACAGGCGGTATTCCCCAAAGCGGAGATACAAAGGTGCGTCATCCACATGCTGCGAAATTCTTTCAAATATATCAGTTACAAAGACCTGAAAAAGTTTGCCTCTGACTTCAAGGCGGTCTACAATGCCCCGAACGAGTCGGCCGCCCTTTCAGAGCTGGAAAACATAAAAGAGATGTGGGGAAAGAAATACCCTTACGCCATCAGCAACTGGGAAAACAATTGGGAAGATGTCAGCTCTTTCTTCCAGTTCCCGGATGACATCCGCCGGATCATGTACACCACGAACATCATAGAAGGGCTGAACCGCCAGTACCGTAAAGTGACCAAGACAAAAAGCGTATTTCCCAGTGACACGTCCTTGGAGAAAATGCTGTACCTGGCGAGCCAGAATGTAACAAAGAAATGGACCCAGAGATACCGGAACTGGGATCAGGTCTTGAACCAGCTGATTGTCCTATATGGGGAACGTCTCACGGAATATCTGTAAAAAAGACCGGGATGGCAACATTTGAAAACCCTGCCATCCCAGCCTTATTCCATCGGCATTTATATTATTGCCAGAAAATCCCAACCTTATTCCGGAGGCCGGGTGTGGGCAGAGCCCACGGAAAGGGCAATAATAAAATGCCTGTTTGCCATATAAAAAAACGAAAAAAATGTATAGGTTTCGTCTGAATGGTTATACTATAAATAGAAGAAATAATTCGACAGTCCCAAAAACATAAAACCGACAAAAACCTCTTACATATCTAATTCTTATCAGGAAAGTCTAAAATCCATAGACACAAGATTTTTTACAGCCTCTAAAATAATCATTATTAGTGGTGGGTTGATAAGGATTGACTAACAGTGCATTGGTAATAAGGGCATCCATACATTAGCATATATAGGGTGTCTCCGCTGTTCCCTTCCTGGGTAAGCGCCACCTGCACAATTTCTGCTTTGCTGAAGCAGACGCCGCTTTTGCTGCGGCTTTTACTGTTTCCCCTGCTGCCCTCGCTACCTGCTTTGCTGCCCTCGCTGCTTTTTCTGCCATCTTTGCAGAAGCCCTTGCGGTCTTTTGTGCCGTCTTTGCCGCTTTCTGGCTCGTCTTAACAGTGGTTTTCGCCGTCTGTTCAGCTGTCTTGATGGATTTTCCTGTGCCTTTGACAGCTCCTTTATCAGTCTTATAATATGTTATGTGGGGAAAACAAAAACCCCATACAGATATGTATGAGGTCTTGACGGATAGCACGAACAATTTCTGTGCATCCCGTAGATATATATTGATAAGTATTTGTTTTCGGTTCACAATCGCATTGCGCATGGAACCTTGCTTTTTTTATTTTTTAATGAAATGTTTGATAACAAAAAACCCTGCAAACGCCGATGTTTACAGGACTCTTCAAACTCCCCGAGTAGGGCTCGAACCTACAACAACTCGGTTAACAGCCGAGTGCTCTACCATTGAGCTATCGAGGAATATTCTCTTTTTTCTTCTATACCTTCAAAAATTCACACAGACAATCCTTCTCTGTTCTGGTCAAGCCCTCGGCCGATTAGTAACAGTCAGCTCCATACATTACTGCACTTCCACCTCTGCCCTATCTACCTTGTACTCTTCAAGG
>CAJTDX010000049.1 GCA_910575155.1 Lachnospiraceae bacterium | reverse complement strand
TATGCAAGCTCACACCCGGAGATCTGCGCAGACTGTCTCTTCCAGTTTGCTGTAAAACCTTTTCTTTTCGGCTTTATCTTAGTGATTTTGGTGGATTTTGGATATATGGTAAATCGTTTTGTTACCGTTCCTTTATAATTGCCTATAAATGTGACTATAGTTCTATGTATCCCCACATCTTTACGATTTCCACTATATGTCACTACGTAATCTTTGTTTCTTTTCAGCATCCTGCCGGAGCGATCTTGGATAACAACAGCAGGGCTTCGGACTTTACCATTATAAGTATAAGACGTCTGTGAAGGCTTGATATTTTCTATCCGGGGAATGGGGGTTTCTGTTTCCGATCCACATTTGCCGCACAGCTCGGTGATAACTCCGTCTGTTTTTGTGCTGGCCGGGGTCAGGCTAGTCTTATAATTATGCTCACATTTTACGGAAACTGAGCAGGATGCCGTGATTTCCCCGTCGACTGAGGAGGCCGTAATAGTAGCTGATCCAACAGTTACTGCCGTCACTACGCCATTTTCCACCGTTGCTACAGATGGGTTGTTTGACTGCCATATGACAGTTTTATCTGTAGCGTTGTTAGGCAGGACTGTCGGAACGATTGTCTTTTGGCTGCCGGGCTCCATAGACAGGCTGGTTGGGTTGAGTGAGATCGAACTCACGTTTATAAGTGGTTCTTTGTAGCTGAGGGTGAGGTAGTAGGGAGTATCATTAGTACGATGTTGCATCACTGCAAAATAGTACTCTCCTCCCTCTAGGGATATTTCCGTAGAACCATAATACATATCTCGAGATGCGCTGTAGTTTCTTTGGATTACATTTTGACCGTATTTGGAGCACCATGCGGCATTATCTGGATTAGAAGCAGAATAAATAGTAAATCCATCTTGAAATGCCGCCCAATTAGTATATGTCAAGTATTCTTTTGAGAGCGACTCAATATAAATATTGAGCAGCCCCCTTTTTGGCATAGTAAATTTATAGATATTCCAGTATGCATTCAAACTTTTATCCGTTAGCCCGTAATAATCTCCATCTTTTATGGAATTACTTACCGCCGTACCTAAAGTAATTGTTTCCTGTGCATATTCCAGCCACCCCGCGGCATACGCTTCGCTCGGGAAGAACGTAATGCCTGACACCAAAAGCGCCAATGTTAATACAGTGGAAACTAATCTTTTTCTAATTCGGTTTTTTGCTTTCATAATAGGATACCTCCATTTTTTATTGTGGTCCAAGCCACCTTTTGATACCGATTCATTTTCTCTCTACTCAATCCGCTTTAAACTCGCTCCGGCTATTTCAATGTTGTCATCATCTATGATGTGGACGGTTTTCTCCAGGCTCTCCCCAAGCGGAGTAGTAAGAGCCAGGACGTACTTTTCGCCGTCAAAGCTAAAGGCATATGTATCGTTGGGGCTATAAAAATTACAGCGGTTTCCGTCAAATATAATAATTGCTCCTGGCTGTGCCTGTCCAAATCCGCTTTCACCTACGCTTTCCCACTTGCCGGTGATGTCATAAGAATCAGGAATAATATATGAATCAGTTTGGGATTCCGCGTTTGATCCTGTGCTGCCGGACATTAGTTTGACGCAATCAATTATTCCGCTTCCGTCTGCTCTAGCATAGCTATAGGATATGATATTATTTTCAACGTCCAAGCAGGAAATCAGCCCATCACCAACACCGCCCAAAGCTAGAGAACTGTTACCGTCAATACTGCCAAAAGAAAGGCCATTTAGCATAGATAAATCATCTACTCCGGGAGTAGATACTTTGCCGTCCGGCTCTATAATTTTCGTTTCGCCATCTATTGTCACTTGAAAATATCCGTTTTGGGAATTATTCAGGTCGACCTGGTCTATCCTGACCGGCGAATATGCCAGATTCCCCTGCCTATCTATTACCGCTGCATACCAGTCCCCATCTGCGCCTTGCATGGTTATCGGGGCAAATCCACCACTAAAGGCTCCGCCTTTGATTCTATTTTCCTTATATTGTTCCAATGATATCGCAAGGTTCCAATCTTTATCATAATAGCCGATTCCATCGCTATATACTTCATTTCCAAATATCAGCCCTTCGCCATAGCTGGAATCAGAATGGAATTCCCCCTTTTTAGAAACAACATTTTGCAGCTCATCATAAGACTCGCATGGTTGTTCTTCATAATCGGTATCAATGATATATGCGAAGTCGACCCCATCAAGGACAATTGCGGCATATCCCTCATAAAAATCTCCAACTGTTTTCTCCATATTCCATCCTGGAAATGGAGAAAAATGTGCTGTCGAAATATTGTATAACCCAGATGGTAAAACGATAAAATTCTCTCCAATATAACGAATGGCAGGCCATGTATTGACATCCCCTACCCAATCCTCCAAATCAAAGTTTTTATCACTTGCCTGCATTTCGTTCAGGATATTCCCATTTTCATCAATGGTTCCATAACGCCATTCATCCGTATCAAAACTTTGGATATGCTGGGCCGCAAAGAAATGCCCGTTTCCATAAGCAAGGATTAAGTAACCACCATTAGGGCTTATTTTGCTTTCAAAAAGCACATTCCCCTCCGCATCAATAATCCCGCATGAGGATTCCACGGTATCGTCTTCCCTATAAAATGCAAATCCATCCTGAAATTGGGAAACGTAAAACAATTGATCGTCCGCCTGATACATTAGTTTCCCATCTGTATCTATCACGCCCGTGCAATAGCTTTGATTAGCAACTAAAGCAAAGTCTATCCATGCCCGCTTTTCGGAAAATGGACGCAGCTTTATAAATTGGTATGTTTCCACAACTGTCTCTTCGGCTTCTTCATCGTAATCCGTATCTGTATTCTCATGCTCTGTTTCCTCATACTCCGCGTCATCTTCCCAAGTGTCTGTATTTTCTTCTGCGATAAATTCAACGTCTCTAGAACCGCCACATCCACCGAGTAAAACACTCAGCAATAAAACTGCTACTAAAAGTTTCTTTTTCATACGCCGTCTCCTTCATTTGTATCTGTCTGATAGTTTTTCCGTGCCGGAAGGCTGCTTTTTTGATTTGTGCTCATTCATCTTGTTATTGACGGCATCTTCGGCTTTGCCAAAAACATAATGGATGATATAACGAATAACTAAAAGTAAAACCGCAATTCCTATGCCTATAAGAAGCAGTTGAAAATCCATGTCCATAATCTGTACCTCCTAGAAAAATTTTGGTTTGGTTTTTGTGTTCACATATTCCGTGGATACCTCTGTCTGTGGGTCAAGCTGCAGAAAAGCCCTTTCGATTGCCGTCAGCACTGTGTTCATGTGTGCTTCATACTGAATCATACCCTGACGTTCAGTCCATTCGAGGAATTGGAAGCCATAGCAGTCTTTTCCGTCATCCCGCTTGCATTTGTATAATTGCGCAGACCAATTTACCCCATTGTAGCGGATTAGTGGCTTTTGGGGATCTCCGGCCATGCTGGCTGCCTTATGGTAATCCGTATCTTTCAGCGCATTCCATACCCGCTCCCAACCGACATTCTCCAACGTAAAATAATGTACCTGCTTCAGATAATCAAGGTTTCTCTTTATAATTTGGCCGCTGTCATACAGTTTCTTCCTTCTCGCATACATAATGTAAAGGGCTGCGGCCGTAAGCCCGATAAGAAATATCCAATACATATTTGTTCACCTCCGTAATATAAAGGGGACTCTCCCCAAGATAATATAGTTTCCGTTTCAAAAGCCGCCCGCATAAGACGGATCAGCAGGTTTTTAGCCCTGCTTTGCCATCACTTATGGCTTTTACTGACTCATGCTAGATCATTTAATTTTGATTTTTACGCTTGCTTTCTTGCCGCTCCCATCCGTGGCTATGGCGGTGATTCTGACGGTTCTGCCTTTCCCGGCTTTCTTGGCCGTAACTTTGCCCTTACTGGTTACGGATGCATATTTGGAATTGCTGCTCGTCCACCGCAGCGTTTTGTTTGCCCCACTAGAAGCCGTAACTTTTGCTTTAAGCTTTGTGGATTTTCCGGGTTTCATGGAACGTCTTTTTTGCCCGGAGATAGCCACCTTCTTTACGACGCCTTTCATGCACTTGATTTTATAGGAAGCCTTTTCCCCGCTCCCATCTATTGCAATCGCAGTAATTGTAACGGTTTTACCTGCCCCAGCCTTTTTTATTGTAACAACACCTTTACTGTTGACTGCTGCATACCTTGTATTGCTGGATTTCCAAATGACAGATTTATTTGCAGCATTGGACGGTGTCACCGTAGCCTGAAGTGTAATTTTCTTTCCGACAGCTATTTTGTGCGAAAGCCCGGAGAGTTTAATCTCTTTCACCTTGACGGTAGACGGATTTTGGGGTTCCGGATTTTGAGATTCTGGATTTTTCGGCTCGGTATCGCCAGGGTTCGGTTTATTGATCGTTGTGTTTCCAGGATTGTTATCGCCCGGGTTAGGGTTATTGTTTGTCGTATCTCCGGGATTGTTATCATCATCTAAGTTAAAGGCGAAGCCATTCTCTTTTGCATATGTTTCTGCCGCCGACCCACTTTCCCCATAGATGGCAAAGCCGGGGATTTTCTTTTCCCACCTTTCGCCCTTTTCATCTTTGCCGGATTTATACCCCAACGCAAGACGCCCAATCTCCGTTACGCTGCCCGGAACAGTCACATCTGTCAAATTGCAATTCTCAAATGCAGAGTCACCAATTTTTGTCACGCCATCCGGAATTGATACGTTCGTTAAACTGGCACAATCGCTAAAAGCAGATCTTGCGATATCCTTCAACTTATTCGGCAGCGTTATGCTTTTTAAACTGCCGCATTTGTAAAACGCAAAGTCACAGATGCTTTCCACGCTTTCCGGGAGAGATACGTCAGCCAGCCTGCTGCAGCCGGAAAACACACGTGCGCCTATGCGCGTCACACCTGCCGGGATTTCTATACCGGTCAGGCTGCTGCAATCTTGAAACGCGCCAAATCCAATCTCTGCCACACTGCCGGGAATCGTGATGTTCACCAAGCTACCGCAGTCTTGAAATGCGCTGGTTCCAATGCCCAGCACGCTCTCCGGGAGCGTTATAGTCTCCAGGCGGCTACATCCGCCAAACGCGAAGTCACCAATTGTTGTTATGCCCTCCGGGATTATTATACTGGTTAGGCTGTTGCAATCCTGAAACATACGATCCTCAATACCTGTCAAGTTCCCTGGAATATAAACTTCGCTCAGGCTGCTGCACATGCTGAACGCAGACTCTCCGATATGTATGACGCTGTTCGGGATTGCTATATTCGCCAGGTTACCACAGCTCATAAACGCACATCTCCCAATACTTTCCACGCCTTTTGAGATTGTTACGTTCAGCATGCTGCAATTTATAAACGCATTGTCCCCGATGTTCGCCACGCTCTCCGGAATATAAATATCAAGCAGATCTTTACAGTGCGAAAATGCATAGTCTCCAATCGTGCCCACTCCATTCGGGATTATAACAGTCCCCGGTTTTCCCTCGGGGCAGCGCAGCAATTTTGACCTGTCCCTGTTATACAGGATGCCATCGTATGAAGAAAAATTCGTATTATCGTCGTCCACTGTAATTAACCAAACAGTCCAATCTGAAAATGCATTTTCATCAATATCCGTTACGTTTGCCGAAATTCTCACGGCAACATGGCTTTGGCATTCATCGAATGCGTGTGCCCCAATCGCAGTGACTCCGTTTGGGACTACAATTTCTGTATCCGTCCCCAGATATTTCTCAAGAATCCCATCCTGTATTAAAAACCCATCTTTATCTGTATTCCCATACTCATACTCTGCCGCATATGCACCTTCACCGCTAACTGCAATTCCAAGGCAAAAAATTACTGCACACGCCACCATGCACCATTTCCATAATCCAAATTTTTTCTTCAAGATTTTCTCTCCTTCCCGCAAGCCAAGCCAACCTAAAACCGACTGCCTAATTCTCTCAAAAAAGCGGCTCATGAACCGCTAAAATACAAGATGTAACACTTTATTGAGAGTGTTACATCTTTTACGTCCCACAAGCCGCCGATATGCTATAAAAACGCCGTTTATTATGATATTGTGTACAGATTTTCTACATTTTAGTATAACTGACCCTTGAATATAAATGGTTTTGATGTTAAAATTGTATCAATATCAATAAAGTGTTACATCTGCCCCTTTTGTGGCGATACGCTATCATCAGCCGTATCTTACGACAAAGGGGGCTTTATTTATTATGGCAGCAACAGAACCAATCAGGGACAAGAAACAGTTAAAGGAACTTGCAAATTATTTTTTGAAGAAAGGACGGCTGCGTAATTATACGCTTGTGTTGATGGGGACATATACCGTTCTTCGGATTAGCGACCTGCTGCGGATTAAATGGTCGGATGTGTATGACGAAGAAAGACAGGCATTCCGTACCCATATTACCGTGACAGAGAAGAAGACCAAGAAAAAGCGCACCATTGCTTTAAACCCACAGCTGCTGGGCGCACTCAAGCAGTGTTACCTCCACCGCCGGGGCGATTATATTTTTGCCAATAACCGTAAAGAGCCAAAGGCAATCAGCCGGGTGCAGGCGTGGCGGATTATCCATGCCGCAGTAGTGGAACTGGGGATTATGGGTAAGATCGCCTGTCATTCTTTGCGGAAGACTTGGGGATATCATGCAATCACAAACGGGGATGTATCACTGGCAGTAGTTGTAGATATCTATAACCACAGCAGTTACGAGACTACCAAGCTTTATCTTGGCATTAGACAGGATGAGCGAGACGAGGCGATACTTAAGATGACATTGTTTTAGCTGGCAACAGACGTGATTTTATGTGATTAAACCTTCTTGAGTTGACAGAGCGCAGAAAATTGATCTCTACGCTCTGTCTTGTGATGGATAAAAGTGAGTATTTCCTAATGAGTGTTACTGGAAAGCAATATTATACGCAAAATGCGTATTATCACCGTTGCCGCACACACCGGGTTTATGAGAATGACTCAGCTTTCTCCGTACGGGCCGCTATGGTCGTTCAGGCGGTCTTATTGGCGGGCGTATTGCAGGTGCCCTTTGGTGGTCATCCGAGGTTGGTTCCGATAGCGACGGGCGCGGTCTAGACACGAGTCCAGCAGTCGTCAACCCTCAATACAGCTACTACCGAGGAGACGGTTTTGCCGTTCGCTGTGTGGTACGGGAGGGGTGAGAACGTGTAAACTCATATAAAAATCAGTTAATGCTTTTGGTGCAAAATGGTGCATCGTGTAAAATCACTCTCAAAACTCCGCTGTCTCTACGGTATAATTCCCTCCTCAACTCCCCATTCATTTACCGCTTCCAATCATAGAATAAGGCGTTCACCCCTATAAATCGGGGCAAACGCCTTATTATTTTTGTATCAAACGTGACGTGCTTACTTGCCAACATTGACAGGCAGGCACAGGAACGATTTAAAAGGCTCATAGAGGATATGAAGCAGGCACAGGGTATAACAGAACAACTAAAGGCAGAAAACGCCTTAGAATGGGTACAACGCTTAAATAACATAAGGGCATGTGCGATGGAGATTGTGAACGAAGAAATTATCTACGCATAATAAAAAGGCGATGGAGTAAAAGAAGCTCTATCGCCTTTTTATCTGTAAGACCGAAATGAATATAGGTTATACCGCAGAAAAAGGTGATGCATATTTTTTTTGGATGTAAACTTTTATACAAAGCACTTTACTTAACCCAATGTCAACAGGAATTATTGGCATGAGTATGCTTTTCATAGGTGTAACCATACTCTTGTTTAAACTGCCAAAATATAAAGTGAATCGTTGGGGTGCTTTTATGTCTAAAAAAGAATGGACATGCTGCCCTATCGTCACAGTTCATTGGCTCAATTATATTTCATAAGGTTATAAGGCAAATGCCCGTCATATTTTTACTGTCATTTTTTTAATAAGTCTTTTTCTTGACAATATCCCTAGAGAATGTTATTATATTTACGAACATTATATAAGAATATTCGTAAATATAATTCAGGAAGGAGAGAAACAGACATGCCATCAAAGCCAGTGCTTTCAGATACTGACAAAGAGAATATTCGCAAAAGGCTGAAAGAATTATGCGAAGAATGCTGGATAACACAGGGGTATAAAAAGACAAGCATTAAAAGCCTGTGTGAGAAAGCGGGGATATCAGTCGGAACATTTTATACGCTGTACCCAACCAAAGAAGATTTGTTTTTTGAAACAATCGAAACCATACAAAGGAGGTTGGAAGAAAAGATTTTTGCGATTAACAGGGACAGACGGACAAAGGACGGATTTGCCGAATCAATGAAAGAGCTTTTTAAGGAATATGACAGCAAGCCTTTCCTGTATAACGTCAATACGCCAGATTTCCAATCCTTTATCACAAAACTGCCAGAAGAAACAATAAAAAAAGTTAAATTTGACAGCTTCGATTTTTTCAGGCAGGCGGTCCGCGCCGCCAGCCTTGAACTGAAAATGGAAGAATCTAAGGCGTATGGGATATTGAGTGCATTGCTATCTACTATCAATGCAAAAGAGACACTTTCTGTCACCTGTGACTATTTTGCTGTTTTTGAGTTCATGGTGGACAGCCTTGTGGCTGATATTTTTAAATGAAGGAGGTCTTTATGGAGAAATTTGAGTACAAAATAATGTTTGTTGACAGCAAGGAAACTGATAAACCAGACAGCCTGCTGGCAGACAAGTTAAACCAGTATGGCAAAGACGGATGGGAACTGACAACGTCTTTTGCCTGCCCATACATAGGCAGTTCGCAATATTCCCTTATCGGGCTTGCGCAGAAAACAACTTTTATCTTTAAAAGGCGGCTGCTTTCTGAAAAGGGGGCGCACGAATGACATATGCGGTTGAAGTTCAGAATTTATCAAAATCCATAGATGGCTGCCCCATACTGAAAAATATCTGCATGAGGGTAAAACAGGGTGAGATTTATGGATTTTTAGGGGCAAACGGGGCGGGGAAAACGTCACTGATGAAGACGCTGTACCATATCATACGCCCCGACTGTGGAACGGTATGTTTGCTAGGCGAGCGTGTTGCAGGCGGAAACAGCCCTGTTTTTTCCCATATTGGAAGCATTATCGAAAGCCCTGTTTTTTATAACCATTTGTCGGCTTATGACAACTTGGAACTGCATTGCAGATATATGGGCGCAGGATATGAAAATATCGGGGAAACCCTGTCATTGCTGGGGATTTCAGAAACAGGCAATAAAGCCGTAGGAAAATTTTCTTTAGGGATGAAACAGCGGCTTGCCCTTGCAAGGGCTTTCCTCACAAGACCAGAACTGCTTATACTTGACGAGCCTATCAATGGTTTAGACCCGCAGGGAATCATACATATTCGGGAACTGTTATTGCGAATCAATAAAGAGCATGGCACAAGCATTTTGATATCAAGCCATATCCTTGACGAACTATCTAAAATCGCAGATACCATTGGCATGATTGACCACGGTGCTATGCTTGGGGAAATTTCTATGGATGAAATATGCAAAAAGGGGATAGGGCTTGAAGATTATTATCTGGATTTGCTGGGAGGAGGTGGAAAAGGTGAAGAACCTTATTTCTCTGGAAATTAGGAAAGTGCTTTTAAAGCCGCATATGTTTGGGCTGGCTGCGGCTAACATTATCATTTTTTTACTGAGTGCATTCACGTCCAGCCTTTTAACCCAAAACGGAAATATGCCTGCATTCAATGGCTTGCCCCCAGCCCAGTTAGATACTGTTTCATTGGCACTGATGCTTGTAAGGGCAACATTGATTGTATGGGAAGCGGTTTTTCTTTGCGTATTTATAATTGAGGAATATAGGAACAGGACTATAAGCCTGCTTTATACTTATCCAGTAAACCGAACAAAGCTGATGTTGGCAAAGCTCCTATTGGTCTGCGGCATTATGCTCCTGTTCCACACGGTGTCATATATCTTCCAATATGCCTGTATTCTTCTTGCAAGCAAATATTTTGTGTTTGTCACATTCAGCTTGGGGGATATATGGGTGCAGGCTGTCACAGCCATTTCAGCTATTATGTTAGGGCTTTTCCCATTATATGTTGGGATGATAAAGAAATCAACGATTGCAACGGTTGTTTCATCCATAGTCATTGTTGTCATTGCATCCAATTCACAGGGCTGCCATGCAGGGCTGCTGTCAATGCCTGTTGCCGCAACAATTTTGGGCATTATTGGGATTGCTTTTTCAGCAATGGCACTTCACAGGATGGTTGCATCTGATTTGAACAATTAAAAGAAAGGGGGCGAAAGTATGGATTTTCCAATTCCGAATTTTATACCTGTTCCTAACGCAGAAGCCATGCAGATGATATCAATCGTATCATTGATTGTTGGTATCTGTCTGGTTGTGGCAGGAGCAGTATTTTTGTTACTGAGCAAAAGGAAAGGAAAAAAATCCACACTCGCATGGATTGTGATATGCGTAGGGGCATTGCTCATTGTAAATCATGGCATACAGCTGATATTTTAGGAGGACAGAGAATGATTAAAGAAGTAAATCAAGTTTGTGGGAAATTAAATGAAGTGTTGGGCATTTCGGTTAGGCTCCCAAACCCTGGCAAAAAAGCGGTAAAATTTGCTGCAGTATGCAACTTAATTGCAGGGGCTGGCTTAATTGCGGCAGGGGCGGTTTTTTCTTCAAAATGGTGCACAGCATTGGGTGGCTTGGGAATTGTCAGCAGTATTATACTGCGAAAGGAAGGCAGCCATAAACCAAATGACAAATAATAGCGAGCGCAAAAGGATGGAATGGTTGTTATGCCCTGTCTGCAATAGCAAGACACGGATAAAAATACGACCAGACACAGAGTTTAAGATGTTTCCATTATTTTGCCCAAAATGCAGACGGGAAACGCTAATCAATGTAGAAAAACAAAATGTTTCAGTCATCACAGAGCCAGACGCACAGACGCAGAGCCGATGAACTTGTGAAATAAAATCACAGTTTGTTGGCTCTGTTTCATTTCATAAGGTTTTAAGGCGAACGTCCACCATATAAAAAAACGGTGTATGGTGGGCGATTTTGCTATACCCAAAAGACCTAACAGACACTCTCCAGACCTGTTTTAAAGTTTGGAGGGATTTTTTTATGTTCTTTTTTCGGGTAGTTATTTATCTGCTCATGCAACGCAGAGTTGGTTTATACATAGCATATCGGGAAATGGCAGGAAGCCAGTTAAAAAAATCCCTGCCCATGTAACGCTACTTCTCACCATGAAACTAGAAGTAGAATCTCCACTTAACAGAATATATATCCCCTATAACCGTAGAGGTCACCGTGCCTTTGCGGTTTTTCTTTTGTCGTTTTTTATCAGATTATGCCACAGGGCTGTTTCTGCTATTGGATGCCGTTCGCCGCCTTTCCAATCTGAATTTTAACATTTTTAAAAATTTCAGATTGGAGGAAAAAAGAATGGCATACAACAACGGACGGGAGAACAGGAAATGGCTTATCTGGAAAGAAGCCGAGGAAAAAATATTGAGAGAACACGGAGTCGATGAAACCATCATCGAACAAATCCGCATAGACGACAGGGCAGACTTCAATTCTAACAGACGGTTTTATCATTGGACAAGCAACTTTGGAGAATACCTTGAGATGATATAATAAAGTTGTAACACCAAACAGGAAATAAGTGTTATATTCAATAAGTGAAAAGGAAGGAGTTATACATGCCAAAGACGAAGGTTTATGAGCCAGAATTCAAAAAGAAAATCGTACGGCTGTATTTAGAAGAAGGACGTACGATAAAAAGCCTAAATGAAGAATACCAGTTAGGAGATGGAACTGTCCGTAAATGGGTGCGGGCATTCCGTGAAGAATGCGAAACATGCCCAGATTTAAATGACACAAAGAATCTTTATGAGGAAAACCGCAAATTACGCAGAGAGCTGGAGGAAAAGAAAAAGGAAATTGCATTCTTAAAAAAAGCAGCCGCATTCTTCGCAAAGGAAATCGATTAGAACAGTACCTGTTTATTGACAAGCATAAGCAGGAGTTCGGAGTCCGCTGGCTTCTGCATCGGATGGGCATATTTCCAAATGCCTATTATAATTACAGAAAAGATAAAAAAGCAGGATACAGACAACAAAAAGAGCAGCTTAAAAATAAAATGCTCCAAATATACCATGAATACTCTGGAAATCCAGGATATCGGATGATGAGGGTTTATTTGCTGCGGGCAAAAATCAGTTTGAGCAATACAACTGTATTAAAATACATGCAGGAACTGGGGATCAAGTCCACAGTGACACCCAAAAAACCAGAATACAAAAAGGGAGACTGCTATAAAAAGTTTGAAAATCATCTAAACAGGGAATTCTATGCGGAAAAGCCAAATGAGAAATGGTGTACAGATTTCACCTATATTTTTATGGAAGATGGAAGGAAGCGATATAACTGCAGCATTATTGATCTGTTTGACAGATCTGTGGTGGCAACCCTAAACAGCAGGCATATCGATGCAGAACTGGCTGTGCAGACACTAAAAACAGCCCTGGAAAGAAATCATCATCCAAAAAACCTAATGTTACACAGTGATCAGGGTTCACAATATACCTCACGGGCATTTACAGATTACTGTAGAGAAGAAGGGGTTAGGCAGAGCATGAGTAAAGCAGGGTGTCCCTATGACAATTCCCCAATGGAAAGCTTTTATGGAACATTCAAAGCAGAATTCATAAGCAAACACCGTTTTTCATCAGACGAGGAACTAAATAATGCAACTATGGATTATGTATATGTCTACTACAATCATATCCGTCCACATTCATCAAATGGATATATGACACCATTTGAAAAGAGAATGCAGGTATGAGTTATGTCAAAACTTTTCCTTGTATGTGTTACAAAAAAGCTTGACCATCTCACCTTGAGGGGATGGCAGACAGGGAACAGAATACCGAGCTAAAGACTGTCGCTGATTTACTGAACGAGATTGAGGACGAAACTCTGTATCGGGCATTGCTTACGGTGGACAGGCGTACCCTGCAAATTATCCTGTTGAAAATGCAGGGCTATTCCACAAAGGAAATTGCCCCGCTTGTTGGATTGACAACGGGTGCTATCTATGCAAGATTAGACCACTTGCGGAAAAAGCTGCGTAAGATTTTATAATCATCTAATATTTTCTGTTTTCTTATGGACTATTGGGTGAGGGATAAATTTCCCTTGCCCAATTTTCAAAATAGGTGAATAAAATTCCCGTCCACAGGGAATACTAAAAAGTTTGCCTAAAATCTTGACATGGATGCAGCCGCTATGATATTCTAAAATACCCGTGAGGGAATTGGAAGATTGAAAATTAAATAGCACATAGATGGAAGAATGAAATGTCAGCCAATGGATAAGGCTGACTGCCGCCGAACGTAAGTCGTCCTTTTCGGCTGGTGTATGGCAGCATAGTTTTGAATCCCAAAGCCGTTACATAGCATTGCGAATCCGAGCAGGAGAAAACACTCCTGTCATTCGCGGTGCGGTGTAGCGGCTTTTTCATTTATCCAAAAGTCAAGAAAAAACGAATCCAGAACGGAGGTGCAGGGACATAGGATTTTCTTTTCGGAGGGTAAGACAGGTATGGAAGAATGCCGCTGCACAGGAAAAATGCTCTGTGGCGTTGTCCACAGAGATAGCGAGCATCGGATTGTGTCAGCCACAATCCAATCCACAGCCTAAAGGCGTGTGGAGTTCACTCAGGGGACAGCCCCTGTTTACCCCGAAGAAAGAAAAATAAGACTGGAGGATTGAGGAAAATGAGCAGAAAAAAATCAGAAAAGGATATGCGGAATGTCCCGATTACCGTCCGATTGAACGAAGAAGAACATGAAAAATTAAAGCAGTGTGCCGCCGCTTGCAGTCTGTCCGCCGCCGAATTTATGCGCCAGTTATGCAAGGGAAACGCCCCGCAGCCACAGCCCAAAACCGAGTTTTGGGAACTGTTAAACAAGCTCTATGAAGTGCATGACGGTTTCAAAAAGTGTGTTCCATACTATCCAATCGCTGCCGAAATCTGTAAAGAGATTGAGGATTTTATCTTAGAATTGCAGCAGAAAACAACTCTCCCACAACGATTTAACGTAGAAGAATTGATGGAACAGGGGGCGGTCTGATATGGCGGTAACAAGCCTATGGCATGTCAAAGGGAGCATAAAAGACGTGATTGACTATATAGAAAATCCAGAAAAGACTGTGCCGAGTGAAGAAATGCAGGACTTCTTTGACGTGTTTTCCTATGTAAAGAATCCGTCAAAAACGAATGAGGGCGAGTATGTTTCCGCAGTCAACTGTCTGAAAGAAACCGCCTTACAGCAGATGATTTTGACGAAGAAACAGTACCAAAAGACAGGCGGATATATCGCTTGGCATGGCTATCAGAGCTTCAAGCCAGACGAGGTAACGCCCGAACAATGCCATGAAATCGGATTGAAATTAGCAAGGGAAATGTGGGGCAGCAAGTACCAGATAATCGTTGCCACCCACCTTGACAAAGGGCATCTGCACAACCATTTCTGCTTCAACTCCGTTTCTTATCTGGATGGGAGCAAATACAATTACTCAAAATCGGAGCAGAAACGGTTAAGGGAAGTGTCCGACCGATTGTGTTTTGAGTACGGATTGTCAGTCATAGAGCATCCGAAGAAAGCCCCGTCAAGACCGCTGTATCTGGACGAAAAAAGCGGAAAGCCGACACGGTACAACGTCTATCGGGAGGATTTAAAGGAGGCAATCAACGGGAGCAGGGATTTACAGCACATGATGAAATACCTCACCGACAAGGGATATGAGGTTGATTTTTCTGGCAGCCATTGGAAAATGAAGCTGCCACAGTATAAGCATTTCACAAGGTTAGACACGCTTGACGAGCGGTTGACTCCCGATTTCATACGGTCATGTTTAGGCGGGGCTTCCCAATATGGAAACTACAAAGCAAGGATTTCCTATTCCCCGCATATGCCAGAGCAGTATAAAAACGCATGGAAACCGCATCAAAAAACCACAGGAATCTTAGCGTTATATTACTACTGGTGCTATCAGTTAGGGATATTCCCCAAAGGCACAAACTACAAGCCGACAAGCCCGCTGATGAAAGAGGAGCTTCGGAAACTGGACGAGATTACCGCACAGGTAAGGTATATGTCAAAGCAGGGCATCTCTACCCTCTCCGATTTACACGCCGACAGGGAGCAAAACCAGAGTGAAATGAATAAACTGATTGACTACCGCCAGCACTTGCGGAATAAGGTACGCCGTGCCACACCAGCCGAAAAAGAAAAACTTCGGGAAGAAAAGCAGGGCGTGACATGGCAGATAACGGAACTTAGAAAGCGGCTGAAATATGCAGACGGGATTGAGAAACGCTCCGCACACATTGACGAATGCTTAGACCAAATCCACGACACGATAGAAAACCAACGGTCAAACCGACAGAAACAGCCAGTTAAAACAGACCGCAGGAGGGAGGAATCATTGCGATGAGCAGACTGTCCGAGGAAGAAATACAGGCGATTATGGAGGAATACAAAGATGTCCCTATGGTAAATCCCGACAAAATATATCCCCCTCTGCCGCCTGTCCAGAACGTCACGCCCCTTGTCCGCATCCCAGAGCCGATGAGCTTCACCGAGAAAATCGGCGGTACGGAATACACCGTCAACGCCCATTTCCGAAAAGACGGGCGGGATTTGCTTGTAATGCTTACGGATATTTTTCGGCGTGGCGCACAGGGATATGGATTTTATGATAATGAGAATTGGGGTGATAACGACGGGGAATAACAGGCAGCGGAAAAATTATCGCTTTAAAGCGTTGAAGTTTGAGGACAGATGTGGTACACTGTACCTACACTTCACAATACCGTGTCTGCTGTCAGAAAGGAGAGCTTTATGAAAAGACAGCAGGAAGATTTTACGGCATTATATTGTAGGTTAAGCCAAGACGATGGGCGGGAAGGCGAAAGCAACAGCATTGTAAACCAGAAAGAATATCTGATGAAATATGCGAAAGAACACGGTTTCCCTAACCCGAAATTCTATGTGGACGACGGCTATACGGGTACGAATTTTGACCGCCCAAGCTTTAAGGAAATGTCGGCGGACATTAAAAAAGGGCTTGTAAAGACTGTCATTGTCAAAGACTTATCACGCTTCGGCAGGAACTATATCGAGGTCGGCTCTTACTCCGAAATCATCTACCCCGAAGCGGGCGTGAGGTTCATCGCCATCATGGACAACGTGGACACGGGCAGCCTTGAGAGCAACGAATTTGCCGCCTTTACCAACCTTTTCAACGAATGGTATCCCAAAAGCACGAGCAAAAAGGTAAAGGAAGTCAAGAAAGCGAAAGGGCTTGCAGGCGAGCATTTGGGTGCACCACCCTACGGGTATTTGCGTAATCCAGATGACAAGACCCGTTGGCTCGTAGACGAGGAAGCGGCGGCAGTCGTCCGCAGGATATTCTCACTCTGTTTGCAGGGGAAAGGCGTGTCAGCCATTGCCACAGCCCTCTGGGAGGACAAGGTGCTTACCCCGTCAGCCTATAAGGTGTCAAAGGGAATCGGCGTTGCAAAAAAATCGGAACATCCCTATAACTGGGAAACGTCCGTGATTGCATCCATTCTGGAAAATGTGGCATATATCGGCATAACGGAAAGCTTTAAATCCACCCGTTTAGGCTTTAAGAGCAGGAAACGCATCCCAACCGCAAAGGACAGGCGGACGTATATCGAGGACGCCCATACCCCCATCATTGACAGGGATATGTGGGAAAAAGTTCAGATGATACGGGCAAACAAACGCAGACCGACCAAAAACGGAACGACAAGTATCTTCTCGGGGCTGCTCTATTGTGCCGACTGCGGGGCGAAATTAAGTTTAGCCACAGCCAACGGGAATACGCATTTCCGCTGTTCCATGTATAAACGGACAAGCAGGGCAAAGGAATGTACGCAGCACTATATCCGAGAGGACGCATTAAAACAGTTAGTGCTGAAACAGCTTCAGCAGTTCCTGTCCTATTTACAGCAGTTTGAGCGTGTGTTTATCCGACAGCAGATTGACGCCACCCTTGCAGAACGCCGATACGAGTTATCCGCAAAGCAGAAACAGATAGAAAAGGACGAAAAGCGGATAAAGGAGCTTGACCGCCTGTTCCGTAAAATCTATGAGGATAATGTCAACGGAAAGCTGAATGACGAACGCTTTTACAAGCTATCAGACGGATATGAAGCCGAGCAGGAACAGCTAAAGCAGGAAATCGAAACCTTGACAGCCGAGGTCAGCGAAGCCGACACGGAAGCGACCAATGTCGCCAAGCTGATAGCAGTCACCAAGAAATACACCCGCATCGACGAAATAATGCCCGAAATTCTAAACGCATTTGTGGATAAAATCGTAGTCCATGAGCGTGAGAAAAAAGACGGGAAACGGACACAGCAAATCGACATCTACTATTCCTATGTCGGGATTGTGGACATCCCCACGGACGAGGAAATGCGGGAAATGGAACGGGAATATATGCAGCGTACCAAACGTCAAACCGCCTAAATATAGGCGTGGCAGGAGAAAATCTATGCTCCTGCCGATACATATCTATTTTTATCCCTATCTGGTTTAACCCATGAATGAAAAATCAATGATATCATTAACTTTCCGAAGCAAATGATCCATAGGGACTAAATCTTCAATTGTTATCAAATGCATTTCTATCTGTTGGTTTTCTCTTTTCGTCATCATAATGTATCACCTCAAGGATTAATCTACACATATATTTTCTTATATGCAAATCTTTTTGGCAAGAGGTTTGTCAACAGCTCGGTAAATACTAAAAGTGCAAGACCTACATCATAAGCCCAGGTCCTTGCATTTAAGCAATAACCATAAACCCACTGAGCAGTTGATCCATCCTTGTCATATTGGGGATCATCTTTTGGGATTAGAAATGAAGCCGGAAGTCTCCCATTTTCGATATTGGAGATAGCGCCTGCAATACCAATCGTATCGTATTGTGTCTTTCCTTCACGCCATATCTGCTGCATGACCTTTCCAATCTTATGTCCCTCAGCGACTTTGTTTGTATACCAGACAAAATTGCCACCACCAACGTTCCAGATCTTACAGGTATCGTTTAGGTACTCGGTATCCGAATAGGAATAAAGCCTTACCGTATAATACGAAAGATAGCGATAAGGTGTACCTCCATTTTCTGGTGAGATTTCATTAGTCGCCTCATAGACAAGGCGCTCTGCTTTTTCATATTGAGCACCAGGAACGGATATATCCTCCCAGTGTGAAGATACACCTGTGGCAAGACGAAACTCCTTGATGCCTTCACCAACCTCTACGTCAAGGTCGTAAGTAACCTCCTCGATATGCTCACCGATTTGCTTTCCTTCTTCATCGTAGTCAGGAACAACATATGTTTCTTTATAAGTCATCATCGACTGCCAAGAGCCACCGTTTATTGGGCAGGTAATAACCTTGTATTCGTTATCCCTAATGACATATACATTGACTGCATAATCTCCTGAAACAGATGCGCCGCCATTAACCTTTCCCTTGTAGTCATAGTCATAATACTGCGGTACCGAAATATTGCAGTTTCCAACCTGGTCCTCTTCGCCAGTAAAGCCTTCGACCTTGCCCCATAAAACATCGCCCGAATAATAATCTGAATACTCCTGGCCAAATGTGATTTTATGGGTGAAGTTATTTACATTCATCTGCCGCTTTATAAATGCAACACATTTTGCAGCAGCCTCCTGGTATTTGCTTCCATCAAATATATTTGTCATGAACTTTCCTCCTCAGATACATTTGGCACAGTACAGTAAAATACCAGTAAGGATACTGTCGTTGATGAAACTCCAGTAAGTGTTGCACCTACATATGCACCAAAAGCACTACCGCTTTTTCTATTTAAGGTAACCGTAGCCTTACTTCCATCATCGGTATCTACCTGGAAATAAGGCCTGTCCTGATACGCTCTTGTAAAATAAAAGCTTCCGTTTCCAACCATCTCGCCAAACTCCACAGTATATTTTGCAGTGGACTCTCTGATATCCGCGACAACATTTTCAAGCTGATAAAGGGAATCGTTAAGTGTTGGAATATACTGGCCTACTGTGATAGAAACCTCCTTATAGTTAAATGGATTCCAGTCCATTCCTACAATTCTGCTTTTTGTATCAAGGCCAAGCTGCTTAAACTTAATGAGCAGTTCATCACCCATCTCAAGACCGCCCTTTTGGTAAAGTGAGATATTATAGTTTGTTGTATTATCAGAAACGTTATAGGTGCAGTTGATATCCTGAACAGAAGCCCTTTTTACGATATCAATTGGAATGCTTTCACCTACGTGTTTTCTGATACCAATAGTGTAACCGTAGTATTCTATCTCACCACCAACAAGTGCAATCAGCTGCATCAGACAAGCTCGTCTTGTGGCCTCCTTATTTACTCGAAGGGTAACTTTCTCAGTAAAATCCACCTTTCCAATAGGAAATTGCGAAACAAGTTTGCAAAATTGATTCCAATAGGGCCAAGGCCCGGTTGAGCCGGACTTACAGGAGGTGGATGTGGATAACAAGAATTTTAAGACATGAAAACAAAGCAGATAAGG
>CAJTDX010000048.1 GCA_910575155.1 Lachnospiraceae bacterium | reverse complement strand
AGAAGGTATCCCGTTTGGGAGTTCCAGATAATTCCGCAGGAACTTTTCGTGTTCTTTTCCGAACACTTCCATTTCCACCCAGCCGTCTGCATTTGCAAGCATTGCAAAAAAGACAAGCATAATAATATCCATCATCTTATGCAAAACCTTTTTTCCTGCCTTATATCTGTAACTGTACTTACATAGTCTAAAAGTGCTTTCATGAACAAATCCATCCTTTTTTCTTTGATTATACCAAAAAATGGATGAAATGTTCATAATTTATTCATTCATGCGTTTGTCGTGCTCTGCTATCTTATCCTTGTCTGCCAGCTTCAATAAGAAATCATATTGATTCAATAAACAACAACGTTCTTCCTTTAACTTCTGATAAGAAACGGAGTCTGCCAATGCTTCCTCGCATAATAAATCCACTTCTTCCAGCAAATCACTAAACCATTTTGGCAAGTTGTATATGTCGATATTTTTTATGTCCATGCCTCTATCTGCTCTCCGGTTATCCAAAAAATCTCCATCCTTTCGTAAAACTATTTTGTTATAAAACAGATTGATTTCTGTCACATGCTTTTTTATCCTCGCATTTCTTATTGCATAGATATAGTATATTACTCATATGAAACTTTCCCTTTACAACCCTTGTTTTTTAATGAATGGAACATTCCCCCTTTCTGCATTCAATATATCAGGAGCATACCAGAAAGAATACAGGCCATCCAGCGTGCGATTTGATATTTTACACGCTTCCTGCCTGTTATGTAAGACGGCATCAGTTCCCTGACGCCGCATAAATTACCTCTCACGTTCTGCCTTTTTCCGTTTTGGCTCAGCCTCCTTTATCTCTGCTGTTTCATCTAATAATACCTTATCCTTTTTATCCATATCCAGGAGTGCATTCAGTTCCCCAAGCCTTGCCACTTTTTCAGACAGTTCCTGCTCTTTTGGGAACTCTTTCTTTACTTCCTTTTTTGCTGTCTCAAGTTGGATTTGCAACGTCTTTAAATATTCCCTGCACTGTTCCAGCCTGTCTGGAATTTTATCTATCTCATGGCCTATCCTTGTAATGTTTCCATAAAGATCTTCGCCAAGGGTGACATGATAAGTTTGTTTTCCCTTCAAGGCAACAATAAATCCCATCATAAAACTGTCATAGGAAAGCTCCATTTGAAGTCCCCTGTATGCCCCAAGCGGCACGCCCTCTGGTGATTTCATCGCTTTGCAGGCATCTAAGAGCGCCTGTCCCGCCTCCTTTTTCTCCTGGTATGTCCTGCCATTTATCTGCATAGTTGGAAATACACTGCGTTCGGATGGCGTATGGCCTTCTATCTGTGCCATGTCCAACTCATATGCTGTAATATGCTGTTCCTGTTCTTTTATATCCTTTGGAAAATCTTTGGCTATATTATTTTCCATTTCATACTTCTGGCTTAGGAAGCTTTGTTTTAATAATTGCAGTTTTGACACCTGGATGTCCAGCTCCATCTTCTCTTTTATATGCACATTTCCAGTCGCCAGGGCTTTGATTTCCGCATAGGAAAGGGCAGCTTCATCTACATCTTCCATACTGCGGGCAGGGCTTTTGCTTGTCATAATCTGGCTGATAAACTTCTGCTTGTTTTCAATCACCTGGTCGGGTAGGTCAGCGGTATTACTACCGCCTTCCCCCCTAAGAACCGTGCATGAAAGTTTCCCCTCACACGGCTCAAGCACTTATAAGCCCTGCATTACCAGAGCCGGTTCATCAATATTTTTCGAGTAATGGATAAATCTATGGCAGGCTGCGTGTAATAAAAACTTTCTCTCTTTGAAATCTCCCCCTATGACTGTATGGATTCTGAAACCGTTTTCTACCGTTATCGCTTCCTTGCAGTATGGGCAGATTCCGCCCTGCGTTTTGTACAAAGCGTTCAGTTTCTTCCTGCCGCCTATCTCACGGAACATTCTTTCGGTATCCCTGTCCTCAAAATATTCTGCGTATCTGGCGTCAAATGGCGTCGCTTCTGATTTTGTTTTCAGCCACCTTACGATTTTTGTGTCAGTGGCATAAATCAGGTTGAGTTCAAATGAATCGCTCGTTTTCATGCTGAATGTCCAGATTCTTGTCCCGACCTGTCTGAAATATCTTTTCGCTATCCATTTGTGGCTCTTTTGTGGGTGTCTTCGTTTACACCACCGCCATAAGCATCTCCATACGTCAAAATCGAATCTCTCAAACGCATCCGTGGATACATTGTATTTGTGGAAATTTACCCACCCTCGGATAACTGGGTTCAGTTTTCGGATTAAATCCTCCTGCTTCATGGATGGGTTCTGCTTTATGATTCCCCTTACTTTACTGATTATGGCTTTATAGTTCTTTTTGGATGGTTTGGTCAGAAGCTTGTCTTTGTACCACCGTATATTTGTGCCAAGAAAATCAAACCCGTCTTCGATATGGGTTATGACTGTCTTTTCCTCTGACAGTTCCAGCCCTCTTTCTGACAGGAAATCCCGTATGATTGGAAGCACTCCGTTTTCCAGAAGTTCCCTGCTCTCGCCAGTGACAATGAAGTCATCCGCATAACGGATAAAATTGACTTTCGGGAAATATGATTTTCCATTGCTTTTCGTTTTGTGGTATTTCTCTTTTATCTTGGCTTCCAGTCCATCCAATACCATGTTACAGATAGTCGGTGAAATCGCTGAACCCTGCGGGCTTCCCAAATCTGTCGGGAATAGCTTCCCTGTTTCGATATAGCCGCTTTTTAACCATTTCCGCAGGATATCCTTATCCATTGGGATGTTGCTTAAAATCCACCCATGGCTGATGTTGTCAAAACAGCCTTTTATATCTCCTTCCAGAACCCACTTCGGGGATTTCCCCTTGTTCAGACAGGTGAAGCATTGCTCAATAGCGTCCTGCACACACCTTTTTGCCCTGAACCCATAGGAATTTGGGTCAGCGGTGGTTTCTGCAATCGGCTCCATCGCAAATTTATATAACGTCTGCATTGCCCTGTCCTTCATGCATGGTATGCTTAGGGGGCGTGTCTTTCCATTCTTTTTCGGGATATACACCCTTTTTAATGGCAATGGTTTGTAGCCCCTGCGTTTCAGTCCGAGAATCGCTTCATATTTCAATTTTGGGGTAGACCATAATACTTTGTCTACGCCTGCCGTCTTTTTGCCTTTATTACCCGTCACCCTCCTTACAGCTAATGCACGCCCGTAAAAAGAGTGTGTGAGCAGCCATTGCAAAGATTTTACCTTGCCTGTCCTGCCCTGTTGATGAGCCTTTACGATACGCATTTGCAGTTTTTTAACGTATGCCTCTGCCTTGTTCCAGTCTATGCTGTCCCATGCTTTGGCTGCGTCAGAAGTCGCACACGTTTTACCGTTCATTTGCCTTACTCCTTTCAAAAATCCTATAAACTCTCTCGTAATTAAGCACCCTGCGGAATTCTGCCCCCTTTCGGGTGGGGCAAATCTTGAACCCCTGTCCGTCCCCATTACAGGGTCGGCATTCGCTTCTTCCGCAATCCTTTTTCCGCATTCCCATCGGCTTTCCTTACGGTCGGCTTGCCCGTCTGGGCGAAAATACGGAGTTGACACGTTCCGCTTAACCAACAATTGATTGATAGTTTAGGTCCCACCTCTCCTCCGGCAGCCATTACGTCCGTGTATCCCCACTATACAAAAGGATAACCGACTGCACACCTTTTGGTTCAAGCCTGTCAGCTACTTTGGCTTGTTCGCCTTAACGAAGTTTATCAGTGGTTCAGTTAATTAACCATGCTATCAGTAAGCCTGCACCCTAACCGCCTTGTAGCTAGCAGTTTCATCTCCACCTCACGGTTTTGATTCCAAGTAGGGTTACTTTTATGCCCGCTTCCGAACAGTGCCATTGCTGGCAGAGCCGGGGACAACGGCTTCATCCAACGGAATGGATGGTTTGGTCTGTAATATTACATCCAAACAGTTAAATTAAGCGACTTCGTGTCGCACGTACAAAAATGCATCAAATGTCCCTTCTGTGACATACCGGATAATAGCAACCTTCTTATTTGTATTGCCTTGACGAACCGTCCGGCCAAGCCTCTGCTGTAAATCTCGTGGGCGCCAAGGCACGTCCAAATCATGGGATGCAACAATCAAATCCTGCACATTCATCCCAGCACCCATTTTAAATGTGCTGCCCATTAGGACACGGACAGCGCCCCTCCTTACTTTAGAAAACAATTCTTTTTTCTTTGCATCTGTATCTGCATGATGGATAAATGCAATCTCCTCCGGGGGGATTCCTTTTGCAATCAACTTATCCCTAATATCATTATAAACACTGAATGTGCCGTCGTTTTTGGGCGTCGACAAATCACAGAACAATAGTTGTGTCAACTTTTTCTCCCTGCCCTCTGTCCAAAACTTATAAACTTCCTCTACACAGACATTTATTTTGCTCCCTGGCTCGTCTGGCAGCATCTCATTGGCAAGCCTTTGGTCTAAAGCCAGCTTACGCCCGTCATTGGTAATAAGCAGCATGTTATCCGATGATGGATCTACCATGCCGTTTCTGACACGTTCTGCACGGTTCCCCAATTCCTCCACCATTTCTTTTTGCATTTGGCTGGGTTTTACATGGATGACACGGTATTCCGCTTCCGGCACAGGCAGGTTTAACATATCCGCGGTCTGTATGTCCGCCACTTCCCGGAACAGCATCATAAGCTCTGGCAGGTTATAAAACTTTGCAAACCTCGTTTTCATCCGGTAGCCATTGCCCTCCGGCGCAAGCTCTATCGCAGAAACCGTTTCCCCAAACGTGGACGCCCATGCATCAAAATGCTGTAAATTGCTTTTTTCCAAGGCTCCATATTGTAAATAACGCTGCATGGTGTAAAGCTCTGTCATGGAATTGCTGATGGGGGTTCCGGTGGCAAATATGACGCCTTTGCCTCCGGTCAGTTCATCCAGGTATCTGCATTTCAAGAACATGTCTGATGATTTCTGCGCCTCTGTCTGCGCAATCCCTGCCACATTCCTCATTTTCGTGTATAAAAAAAGATTTTTGTAACTGTCCGCCTCGTCCACAAACAGGCGGTCAATGCCCAGTTCCTCAAAGCTCACCACGTCATCCTTGTGGCTCTGGTCATTTAATTTTTTCAGCCTGCCCTCCAGTGACTTCCTGCTTTTCTCAAGCTGCTTTACCGTAAAATGGTTTTCCTCATGGCGCTTTGCTTCCAGGATGCCGTCCATCACTTCCTCAAGCTGTTTTTGGAGCATCCGTTGCTGGCGTTCCACGCTCAGTGGGATACGTTCAAACTGGGAATGTCCAATGATAACTGCATCAATATCGCTGGTGGCTATCCTCGCGCAGAATTTCTTGCGGTTTCTGGTTTCAAAGTCCCTTTTCGTCGCCACAAGGATATTCGCAGCCGGATATAGCTGTAACCATTCTGCCGCAAACTGCTCAATGATGTGGTTTGGCACCACGACCATTGACTTGCTGCTAAGCCCCAGCCGCCTGCTTTCCATCGCCGCCGCCACCATCGTGTAGGTTTTCCCAGCCCCCATCACATGGGCAAGCAGCGTGTTCCCGCCATAAAGAATGCGGGCAATGCCGTTCTTCTGGTGCTGCCTCAACTGGATTTCAGGGTTCATGCCATAAAAATGCAGGTGGCTCCCGTCATATTCCCTCGGCCTAATCGCATTAAAATGTTCATTATAATAGGAAGTCAGGCGCTGCCTGCGTTCCGGCTCCTGCCAGATCCAGTCCTGGAATGCCTGTTTGATTAAATCCTGTTTCCCCTGCGCAATGGCGGTTTCTTTTTTATTAAGGACAGCTTTTCTCCTGCCCGCATCATCCACGTCATAATCATAAATGCGGGTGTCCCTCAAATTTAATGTGTCCTCAATAATTCGGTAAGCATTGGCACAGTGTGTCCCGTAGGTGTTATTCGCCTTGACATTCCCCTTGTCGCTGCTCTTTCCTTCCACCCGCCATTCCCCAGTGTATTTAAAAAAATGGATTTTGAAATCAGCCCTTAAATGCTCTGGGGTTTCCAGCAATTGAAACATAAAATCTGCAACATCCTCCGTGGGTATCCAGGTCGCCCCCATCCTGACGCTGATTTGTGCCGCAGAAAGGTCTTTGGGCTGCACCCGCTCTAATGCCTGCACATTGGTTTCATATACTTTGTCTGACTGCGCTGCAAGTTTCGCCTCCTTTAGTTTCTTTCTTACATTGCCAGACAGGTATTCATCTTCCGAGACAAAATGCGGCGCGGCGCCTTTGATATCCGGCAGACGGAAGATTACCCCTTTTAGTTCCTGTTCCACTTCCTCGGCTCCTTTTCCTGTGAGTTGGCACATATACTCCATATCCACATAGGCTTTCTCCGATAACGACAAGGACAAGGCTTCGCTGGCCGTGTCCACTTTTGTGACCGCTTTATGGGGTTTTATCGTTCGTTTAATAAACATGTCGGCTTTCCGCTCCAGTGTCCCTCCCTCAGCAAGCACCTCAAGGGAACATAGAAGGGGGTAGCTGCTGTCATCTGCAAACACTAAATGATTTGCCCTTGCATTCAAAAGCCCGTATTTGCTGCGGAACACATCATACAGGCAGTTTAATTCCCTCTGCCCCTTTTGAATGTCTGCATCAGGATAGCCATCCCTCTGGAATGCAATCAATTCCCGCACACAATCACGGATTTCCACCATGCCCTTGACACGGTTTGCCCCTGTTTTGGACAGCTCCACAGGCTTCATGCGGCTGTTTTCCCTATAATAAATATTCCCGTCCGAGACAGTAAAAGAGTAATTTGCCACATTTGGGTCTGCTGGGATGGCATCGGCCGTTCTTTCCTCCAGCCTGTCTGTTTCATATTCCGAAATTTCAGCATGGATATTAACAATAGCCTTCTCCAATAAATCCGCCAGCGCCTTCCCTGGGTATGGGCGGCAGGCGCTGTCCATGCCATACTGGGTGTGTTCCATTGCCATCTCCCCAAGCGCCATTTCTGGGTGTTCAATAAAATAGCGGTTCTGGGTGATTCCGTTTTCATCCGTGTCCAAGTACAGCCAATCCGGTTCCGCTTCCACCATGCGGTCACGCTTCTGTAAAAACAAAATATCAGCCGTTGTCTGTGTCCCTGCATTCTTAAGGAACGTATTATTTGGAAGTCGTATTGCACCTAAAAGCTCTGCCCGCTGTGCGATATATCTACGCACGGCTGGGTTTTTCTTATCCATTGTCCCCGATGAGGTAATGAAGGCAATCACGCCTCCTGGCCTGACTTTATCCAGTGTTTTGGCAAAGAAGAAATCATGCACTAGGAAATGATGTTTGTCATACCGTTTATCGGAAATTTTGAACTGCCCGAACGGGACATTCCCTACTGCCACGTCAAAAAAGTTATCTGGCAGTTTGGCCTCTTCATACCCCTGCACTGCAATGGCAGACTTCTGGTAGAGCTGTTTTGCAATGCGCCCTGATATGGGATCAAGCTCCACGCCGTACACGCTGCATCCTGAAAGGCTCTCTGGCTTCATGCCGATGAAATTCCCCACCCCGCAGCTCGGCTCTAAGATATTCCCTGTTTTTAAGCCCATGTTTTCCAATGCCTGGTAAATGGCTTGTATGACCACAGGCGGTGTATAGAATGCGGTTAGTGTGGATTCCCTTGCAGCGACATATTCCACCTCTGTCAGCACAGCTTTTAATTGCAGGTATTCATTGCCCCATGCGGATTTAGTTTCGTCAAAGGCGTCCGAAAGTCCGCCCCAGCCTACATACTTTACAAGGGTTTCCTGCTCGTCAGGCGTTGCATACCTGCCCTCTTCCTCACATTTTTTTAAGAGCTGTATGGCTGCAAGGTTGCTGTAGAACTTCTCTTTTTGCGTGCCGTGTCCTAATGCATCATCCATAATGCGATACTGGCTGCGCTGTTCTTTGGGGATTTCAGGGTGCAGGTCAAAGCTTTTTGGCTTGCCCGCAGCCCTTTTTTTCTCCCAAGCTGGGACAATGCTATTTCCATCAGGGCGGTTTTCCTCAAAATTATCCTGCTGTTGCTTGACATTCTCTGATTCTTGCCCTATTTCTTTTTTCTGTTGTTCTTCTGTTTCTCCCTCCCTTCCTAGTTCCCCTCCCTGTGTTTTGTTTTCTGGTTGTTCCTCTGTTTCTTGCTCTGCCCCCTTTTCTCTCTGGTTAAGTATGCTATCTTTCACCAAAGTCTCTTCTTTGGCCTCAGCCTCTCGGACTGGCTCATACCCCTGCTGCCGAATATTTTTAAACCACTGCCCTGCAAACTGGTTTAATTCTTTCTCAAGCCTTTTATCGTGGACGCCATTTGATATTACGCTTTGAAAAATATTTAAATTATCCTGTTGATACGTCCTGGCATTCAGCGTCTTGGTTTCATGGTCATATTCAAACTCCATGTCTGGGTCTGCAATGGCATCCCCATTATGGCTATAATAGTGGGAAACAGCAATACGTCTTTCCCCAATGCGTTCAATAGTGAGCGGCATAAAGGATTTCCCTGCCATAAATCTTTTTGACTCCTGCTCCCCCGACAAAACCTCTGGGGCAAGTTCCATCACTGACCAATAATTCCTTTCTGCGATGGCAAGTCTCCCTTTACGGGGTTTCTTTTTTTCTTGCAGTTCTGGAAATGCCTGGGAATTTTGAATTATATCTCCGACCGTTTTCTCCTGTAAAGACTGGTTCCCTTGCAGGTGGTCATTGGCAGGGTTTTCCCTGATTTTTTCCTCAAGCTCCCCACGGGGTATTTGTTCTGTGAACAAAGGGTACTCCATATCCCGCAATACTGCCATTTCATCGGACAAAAACTCAATCCTATATTCTTTGGCGCCAATAAAAACAGACGTGTCCACTTGAAGGTTATAAGGGGGATGCATGGATGGGAGTTTTTCGAGGTCTGCAAGCAGTTCTTTCAGTCCTGGATATAGTTCATCCCCTGTTTCCATCTCCCCAACAATATCAGATAAATATCCATAAATTTCCCTTACCGACTGGGGATGGGAAAGCTGCCCTTCCAACTCTGCCAATACTTCTTCCTGCGTCTGTCCCTCTTCTACATTGATATGGTATTCATAAGGGGCATAAGCCTGATAAAATTCATTGAGCTTTTCCGCAAGGGTTCCTTCTCTTCCCAGAGATGCAGACTTCCCAGGCAAGGTCAGGGCATCCCTGTCTTGCTGACCGTCCCCCGCTGCTTCTTGCCCCTCCTTTATTTCATTGCTTTCAGACGTAAGCATGGGAAACGTATCATTCTGGTAATTGGAAAAGTCTTGGTAAATATACCGCATATAGTTAAAACTTGGGTCTGGCTTTGCAGTATCCCCAATCACTTCCTCCATGCCCACTAACATTTCTTTTACCCGCCCTGCCTCTTCAAGCTGTGGGCGGATTGCCGCAACTGCCGTTTGATAATCTGCCCCGTAGGGATATGGGCGCATGATTTCTTCCGGCTGCTTTTCATAAAAATAAAAAATCTCAGCCGCAAGATGATTTTTTTCATATTCTGGAAAATACTCCATTTCCCGTTTTGTCAGATACCGTCCTGCTGCAATCAGCTCCTCTATGCGCTTTGCCACCTTCTCCCAGCTTAAGGTGAGTTCTGTTTCCCCATCTTTAAGCTCCAGCCCTTTCCCACTGGCCATCATGTTAATATTTGTGCCAAGGATAACTGGAAACTTGCCAGAAAAACCATAGCTTTTTTTGAGGAACTCTGCTTTTTGCCTCCTGGTATGGTTTTTGGTAAAATAAAAATAGACACTGTATTTTCCATACTGTATATTGCTCCCAGACTGGAGCACTGTGTCTATAATTTCCTGGGAAAAAGAAAAGGCAGAAGATTTTTCCTCTGCCATCTCTTTCAAGAGTGATAACTGCCCCTCCACGGTTGGGAGGGGGGTGCATTTGTCTTTCAATTCCCCCAGCAGGCGCATCCCGTCAAAATAGCCTGCCAGAATGCCCCAGTCATAATAAGCCTGCGACGTGCGGGACAAATAACTGCCTTCCCACATATGGAGTACATTCTGGTAAGCTTTATAGCCTACGCGCCTGCCATCTTCTAAGGTAAGCTCCGTATATTCATGGTTGAAAATGCTTTTGATATACGCTGTGCGCTCTTCCTTATCCTCATGGGATTCCAGGAATGCCCGTATCTCTTTTTTCTCTGCTTTTAAATGGGGCGTGGATAAGAGCAGCGATTTGATGTCCTTATCCTCCCCGAAAAAAGGAAGACTCCTGTCCTCGCTGCCCCTGTCATGCCACTTCAATTGTGGCTCTGGTTCCGCCTTTCCAACATTATCTGGCTCCAATTCCTGGGATGTCAGTTGCACCATTGGCACCCCTTCCGGCTGCCAATCATTGTCCGCCTCCGGCTCCAGTTCCTGGGACGTCAGTTGTAAATCAGTTCCGCCATAATCAGTTCTTCTGCCGCCTGATGGATGTTCCCCATCCTGCCTGCCCATGCCATCTGGTCTTTTGCTTTCAGTTCCTCCGTCACGCCCTGCGCTTGTGCCATCTGTGCGATGAGCTGCCCCATCCGATTCTGTGCTTCTTCCTGTGTCTCCTTCAGGTGCTGGTTCAATTTTCCCTGGGTCAACAGGGTGATGAATATCCCGTAATGCTGCTCCTTCAGGTAATTCCGGCGCAGGGATGCGTACTTCCCAAGGTGTGGTTCCGCTTCTGCTGGCACGGTGATGTCGGGCAGGAGATATTCTCCTTGCCTGCTGTATGCTATCTCTCTCATATTCAAGACTCCCTTCTGCATTGTTTTCTGTCTGTTCCCTTTTATTATATCCGTCTGATTCCATTCCAGCAAAGGTGCGCTTCTTCTTTTTTTCTTCCTGGGAAAGCCTTCCCACCGTGTCCGCAACCTCCCTAAGCGCAATTTCTGACACGCCGCTTGTTGCTGCCCCAAACAGATTTACCAACGCTAGGGTATTGAAATTTCCGATATTCCTAAAATCATCTGCGCTTAGATACGCGTCTGGGTCAACGCCGCAGCGCACCAGGAGCATATAAGCAATGCTGTTTTTCATCAGTTCTTTCGTTTCCGCCTCTATTCTGTCTGCATCCAGCCCTTCCAGGAAGCTGCCTTCCCTGCTTGTGAGGATGTCATCCAGATAATCAGGAAAGTTATCTTCCGCAGCATTCCCCGCTGCTTCCAGGATTGTTTCTGCAAACTTCGCACCCTTTGTTTTCACCCCAAAGGCATCCGCTAGGGTTTCACGCACTGCCTCCCTCTGGCCGGCGTTTACCTCCCACAAAGGCACTGGGCGCACCAGCCGCTTATGTTTCCCTTCCTGGGTATCGGAAATATCAAAATAATATTTCAACCGCATGGCATTTGGTTTTTGGTCGATAACTGCAATCCCTTTTGCATCCCGTTTTACCCAACGCCCAAATTTCTTGTTCCAGTCCTCCATCTGCAATACTGCGGCTGCGTTTGGCCGCTGCACATGGATTAAGAGCTGTTCATCAAAAGGAAGGCGGTAATTGCGGCAGGCGGAGTTTAAAAATGCCATCCAGTTTTCTGATTTAGCAGACACTTCCTTGGCTGCTTCCATATAAAGCCCTGTAATCATGTCATATTTTTTCTTCGCCAATACACTGCCCTGCCTTTCTCCTTTTTTCTTTCTGTTACCGTTTGCCATCGTTTCCCCTGCCTTTCTGTAACATATGGCGGTTTTGGGTCTAAGCCTCCCCTCCGCTAAGAAATGTGATGACCTTGTTTGCCCGTACTGCTTTTTGCAGCTCGTTAATCATGCTGATTTCTCCCACCGTAATGCCCTGCATGGTTAAAATATCATCCATCGTCATTGCCGCAATCCCTTTTTCCGTGAAAAATCCTGCCTCAAACACCTTGTTCAAGAGCCGGACTGTTTTCTGGTTGACTGCCATAATAAGCCCTCCTGTCTTTTATCTTTCCCGTCCTCTTTTTTTCTCCCTTTCTTCCACATCTTTTATATATTTTTTATACATAACCGCATCGCGCAGCACAGCCTCAATGTCGTGGTAAGTGTCCTTGCCCACCCTTTCTTCCAGCCAGCCTTTCACCTGCCAGTCAGAACATAATACTTCTTTCGCCACTTCATTGACCATGCGCAGCGAATTATCCTCTTTAAACAAGCCCACCAACGCATCGGCAAACTTATCCCCTCCTGGCTTAAGCTGTACTTTCATCTCCCTGCTGCCCAGATAGACACGCTCTGGCGGAAGTGTAATGCCAATGCTCCCCAATAGGTCGGGAAGTTCCCTCGTTGGGAACTGGATGGCTGCATGGTTCCCCTGGTACTCTATCGTAACCAGAAAGAAATCCACATCCTGCCGGATCTTCCACGGCTCATTCTGTTCCAGGTATTGTACTTCTGCCATTGCCCGCTGGCATAAATCTTTTGTAGCTTTGAAAAGGCTGTCTGTATAATGCCCAAAGGAATACTCCGTTTTGTCCCTGCACTCCCAGGTGACATATTGCTCTTCTTTCTTGTCCACACCCAGCACAAACTCCACATTCCCAACGGGGATGGAAGCTGTAATGAGATACCCTGCATTGCTTCTGTTTCCATCCATTTACCGTGCCTCCCATCTTTTTTCCTTATCCTTATTGTTTTCCCCTTTCTGCTCCTTGGCAATCTCTGCCGCCCGTTCTTTTGCCCATTGGGGCAGGCATTCCCTTTTGACCTCGCCTGCAAAATCATACCGTTCCCACCGCTGGTTCTCCCCAGAATAAAGGGCGGTGCAGTAGCAGGCGCTTCCTGTCCCATGTTCCCTGGTGCCATTCCCTCTCCTGACATAGATTAACTGGTTTTCCGCAGAACGGTATTCTGGCCTTAACACTTCTAGCTTGACTGCCATCACTTTTCCTGCAATGTCCCCGCATTGGGACATAGGCTTACACATATCTGTTGTAATTTTAACCCTTGGCACAGTCACAGCCTCCTGTTCCTCGCGCGCCTTCCCACACTGCCCTTTCACCCTGTCTGCAAAAAGTTCTGCCATCTCCACATAGTCATCGCCTGCTACGCCTTCCTGGTAAGATTCAAAAATACCGTTCACTTCACAAAAAGCACAGAAATAAGGCAGTTCTGCCTTTTCATCCACGCCCAATACCACTTCCCTGTTACCGATGCGGATGCCCTGCACCACTTCATAATGTCCCGCCATCCGCTTTTCTGTTTTATCGCTCATAGTCTTTTTCCTTTCCTGTTATTTCAGGCCTGCCATCTATTCAAGCACAGCGTTTGTAGTCTCCCGCTTTTTCACCTCCTCTCGCTATGTAACAAGGGCGGCAGTTGCCGCCCCCCAGCACATGGCTGCCTTGTGGATAGCCTATCTCTCTCTTTTATGGTTCCTCAGCCATGCCGCCGCGCCTGTCACGAATGCAATCAGCGCAATCCATATCCATTTCTTTCCGTCCATATCGTTTCATCTCCCTTCTTTCTTCTTCCTTATTTTTCTGACTGCTAAAACGCCAAAGCCTGCCATGCCCGCGCCCGCCAATATAGACAACACCATCCACAGCCCTGTCTTGCTGTCGTCGCCTGTCTTTGGCGTGGTGATTTTTTTCTCTGGCTCCTTTTCATTTGTCATTGTGGCTTTGATAATTTTACCGTCCTCTTTTATCTCAAATGGAAATTCCCTGGTGTCAATCCGGTAGCCCTTGGGGGCTTCATATTCCTGGTAAGTGTATTTGCCATAACGCAGGGTGAATACGGCAATCCCTTTTTCATCGGTCACGCCTGTCGCCACCACATTCCCATCCTGGTCTTTGATGCGGAATTTTGCATCTGGCAGAATCTTCCCGTCCGAAATGTCTTTCTTGGTCAGTTCCAGCTTTGAAGTGTTTGGCTTGTTCACAAAGCCCACGCCAGCCTTGTTCTCCACTTCCACGGTTTTTCCATCCTCCCTGATTTCAAAATAGTATGCCTTTTGATCCAGCCTGAAGCCTTTTGGCGCTGTTTTCTCTTTTACAAAATAGCCGCCGTACACAAGCCCGTCCTTCTGGTAAATGCCTTTGTCAGTTTCTTTCAGTTTGCCAATCCGCTTATCTTTTTTGGGGTTAAACTTCCCGTTTCCATCGGTGTCCTGGTACAGCTCAAACACAGCCCCGCTCAGTTTGTTCTTCGGGTATTCCTCATCCACTTTTTTCAGGCGCACACTGCCTGTTACCTGTTTGTCTGTGATTTTAATTTTCACCATTGCCCCCTGTTTTGTCACACAGACGTGGTGGGTCTGCCCATCTAACAGATACCCTTCGGGCGCTTCCAGCTCGTGTACGATATAATTCCCACAGACTACATTTTCAAAGAAGAAAGCGCCTTTTTTATCTGACATTGTTACCAGCACGGCGTTTCCTTCTGTAAATTCCTGTGCGTCTGCTGGGAACAGGCCAATTTTTGCCCCTTCCAGCCCTGCATCTTCAGTATCAACCTTCACGCCCTCAATTCGTCCGCGGAACAGTTCATTTTCAATTGCACCGCCTTCATTTGCGGTGATGTTTACCACAGCCAGTTCTTGCCCCTGGTAAGCAAACTCCAAAGGGTATTTTTCATCGGACAACAGATAATGCCCGTCTGTGCATACCTCTTTCACATAATATTTCCCAAACGGAAGGTCGCTCTGGAATGCTGCAAGTCCGTCTGTGTTGCAGAATACAATCTCAAGCAGCCCGTCCACAGGGATACAAGTGCCGTCTGCTGCCGTCAGTTCTTCCGCTGCATACAGGCCAAAGGCGATATTCTGGATTTCCCCCTTGCTGCCAACTTCAAATATGCCATCCTGTTCCAATACTTTTTCCAGGTCAACCATTGCTTTCTGGCGTTCGTTGTAAAAAGCGGTTTCCATTTCTGTTACAGAAAGTTCCTGCCCCGCATAGGTAAGCTCCACTTCCTTTGCCTCTGTGTCCAACACACAGCCATAGGGCGCTGTTTTTTCCACTACCTGGTATTTTCCTAAATATAGTTCCTTTGTTTCTGCATTCCCTTCCCCGTCCGTAGTGATTGTGTCCACAACCTCGCCTGACGCTGCCCTTACCGTCCCGTCTGGCGTTGTAATGTCCTCTGCTGCAATAATCTCATAGACTGCCCCTTCTTTAGCCGCCGTGCCATACACCGGAGTATAAATTGCCTCCCCTTCTGCCAGGTTCCCGTCTTTGTCCGGCACGCCATCCTTAGATACCTGCACGCTTTCAAAACCTTCCGCATCCTTTGCCACCAATAGCTTCCCTTTTTGCGGCATGTTCTGCTGTTGCAAGCCAACCACTGTGACGCCGCTTTCCTCTGTGGCGTTATCCTCGGATATGGTAAATGGAATTGGCGTGCTGTCCAGCACATAGCCATAAGGCGCCTGCACTTCTATCAGGGTATATTCTCCACAAGGGAGGGATTGGGGCGTAACCAGGGAGCCATTGGACGCTGTATAAAACGTGTCCATGTCGGCCAGCTCTGGATAAGTGCATTTCATTGTCACAAGTTCCCCTTCCCTGTCATAAATCTGGTAGCCTGCACCTGACAAGGGGATCGTCTTGCCTGTTTCCGCATCCTTTTTTACCACTTTGATATATGACTGGAAGGGCGCATTGTTCATCAGATAGTGGTACACTTTCCCGTCACTGTTTACATACACGTCAAAATCTGCAATCTTTTCGCTGCCCTCCCACCCCTTGGTCTGGTGTATAGTGTAAGTCCCATAGGGCAGGTCTTTGGTCTTTGCATAACCGTTTGCATCGCATACAAGGGTGTCCCGCTCGCTTTCCCCTGCCGCTTCAAAGCTGCCAGAACTCTTTAAATATACTTGGAACTGGGCGCCTTCTTCCGGTGTTTCCACCTGTGTGCTGCCATCGTCCGTATGTTTGAGAATGGAAATCTTTCCTTTGATGGATTGTTCCTTTACCTCGGTCTGCAAAGAGTTCCGCTCAACAGTAAATTCCCCTGGCGCTGCGCCTACTGGGTATATGGTTTCATCCAGCAGATAGCCTTCCGATGGCGAAATCTCACGGATGCTCCAATGCTCCCCGCAGGGATAATAATTTGTGGTAAACTGCCCCTGGCCGTCTGTGGTATAGGTGTCCACCAGCGTGTCCCCGTCATAGATGCCGTAAACGGCTCCTGCCAGCGTTGCATCCCCTTGGGGCTTTCCGGTTTCTTTGTCTACCTTTGTCACTTTAACGCGGAATTTCTTCAAAACATTGGTCACAGTGGCATTTGTGACTTCCTTCCATTGGATTGCGGTTTGCTGCTTCTCTGGCACTACATAGCGGGCTGCGGCGTCCACTTCTTCAAGGGTGTATGGCTTGTTGCCAGAAATTAAAATATCTTTAAATATGGCAGTTCCATTCTTGTTTGTCACCGCATATTCATCCACGTCAGCGCCGGAAAGGGACTTCCCATACAGATGGAATTTCATCCCTTCCACAAAGTGATCCTCAGAACTCTTGATGACTTTCAAACTGCCGCGCTTTAAAGTGTTTGCAAACTCCACCTTAGCGGTTTCTCCGCCTTTGACGGTGACTTTCTTTGCCTTCTGGGTTTCATAGCGCCCTTCGGTCAGCTCTGTCACCGTGTAAGTGCCAGGACTTAAGTTCTCTACCTTGATGACCCCGCCTTTGTCTGTCTTTACGGTCTTATCTATCCCTTTGCCTGTAATCTGGAATTTTAATCCCTCCACAATCCCATCCTCGGAAGTCTTAATGAGTTTCAATTCACCATAAGCGGCTTCCACCTTCAGGTAAGCAACCACGTCAGAGGCATTCTCCACACCAATTACAATGTCCTGCAAGGAAGGGTCGCCGTATGCCACCAGCCTTGCCTCACTGCTTACGGCAGGGCTTGTCTTTACTGCTGACAGTAATACGCTGTCTTTGATGGCGTCTTTTGATGTCAGGGTCAACGTATTCCCAGAAACGCTTACTTTTACATTACTGTCTGGGGATGTGAAGGCAAACTGGGACAATACCCCATTGCTGTCGGTCAGCTTCAGTACATACTGGGAACCGTCCCATTCCATCTGTTTCGCTTCTGCGTCCTTCCTGGCAGATGCAAAGCTTGGGATTGTCTCATGCCCTGCCATGTTTGCTGCAATCTGCTGGTAAGCGGCGGACACGCCTGCATTTGCCCCGCCTGCACAGAACGCCTCATAGAATTTTCCATCCACAAGTGCATAGGGGGCGTCCGCACCCCTACACCCAGTCACAACCTCCCAGATAAGGATCTGTGTGGCAACCACCTTTTCATCCTCCGAGCCTGGAAGCGTCGCCATGCTCCCCTGGGAACCATAGAGCAATACAAGGTTCACTGCGTTTTTCTGGCTCCCGCTTAAAGCGTTCCATGTGTCCGATGCGTTGGCCTGCAAGGTGTTCCCAGAATGCAAGGAAACTCCAGGTTGGATGCAGAAGGCTGGCTCACCGTCTGCATAGATCCTTGTCCTCACTTCCCCTGCGTCCCCGCAATTATGCCCGTTATGGCTCACAGACTGCTGGTAGCGGATGGCATTGCCCGCCCCGTCCAGGCAGTTCTCAAAGGTTATGGTTGCCTGTTCCGATGCCGCTTTCATGGGCAGAGATGGGCGCATGGAAACAACTGCTGCCGCTGCCATCAACAGGGCAAACCCTCTCTTCAATCTCTCTTTGACTTTCTTCTTCACTTTCATATCCTCCATTTCTAAACATAAATTTACAAATAAAAAATCCCTGCACTTTGCAGGGTGTTGGGGCTGTCCTTCTCACAATACCATTCAGGAGATGGATAGCCATAAGAGCCACTGGCTTAATATTGTTTTTTCGGCTGGTAATCGGCTGGTAACTGGAAGGGGTAGGGTGTGGGGAGGGGGAAGCACGGCATAAAATACCTGTATTTGGGCATACTGTCCCCCTGGCGTGGCTGCCTACCGTTCCCTGCCTTTCTCCCGTTCCCTTTTCCGGTACAGTTCCAATGCCTTGACAATCGTATCTTCCATCTGTTTCATGGACGTCCCTGGCGAAAAATACTTATCAATGCGTTTCTTTGGGATTTTAAACTGCTCGACTTGGTTCGGTTTTTCTTCTGACAAGATGGACAATATCACATCCTCCCCCAGCTTCCCGCTTTCTGAAAACTTCCTTAATTTAATTGCCTGCGCATGGCTTGGCGTGCAGTCCTCCGACTGCATGAGGTCATACAATGTTTCCTGCTGGTCTTTGGGCAGGTAGGATAATTCCACTGCCGGACGCATGGCAACTTTGCCGTTATCCACCATATCCAAGATAGGGGGAATGAGTTCTGTTAGGCGGATATATTTTCTAATCTGCTCATGGCTTTCTCCAGATTCTTCTGCTAAAATTTGCCTTGATGTTTTACCTTCATAATTCTGCAACAGTGTTGCAGAATTTTTACTCGGTCTACCCGCCTGCCTTTTCATTGCTTCCAGTTTCATCTTATAGGCAAAGGCTTTTTCTGATGGCAAGATTTCCTCTCTTTGCAGGTTTGAGTCGACCATAATCAACACTGCTTCATCCTCTGTCACATTTCGGATGATACAAGGCATTTCTTTTTTCCCTGCCAGCTCACTTGCCATTTTCCGCCTGTGTCCAGCTATCATTTCATAGCCGCCCTCTACTTTTTCCCTAACCAGCGCTGGCACTAACACACCATACTGTTTTACGCTCTCTGCCATATCCATCATGCTTTCATCCATCTTCACCTTAAATGGATGGTTGGGAAAGTCAGTGATTTCCCCAATAGGAATATCCTGAATGGATTCCCTGCTTTCCCCGTCCCGTTCCTCCTGTGTGCTGAACAGGTCATCGACTGAGGGAAGATTCAGTTTTATGCCGCTGCTTTTCGCCATCCCGCATCACCTCCCTCGTAAATGCTTCATATGCCTTTGCCGCTGCACTGTGTTTGTCATAACTATAAATACTCTGCCCTGCTGCGCTGGTTTCCGCTGCCTTCACTGCCACTGGGATGATGGTCTGGTAGACTTTGATTACCCTCCCATAATTCTGTTTCAGGCTGTCGGCTGTGGCACGGGCGAGGTTTGTCCTCATATCCGCCAGTGTCAGCAATACCCCATCTACCTTTAAGCCAGGGTTAATCTGCCGCTGTACCTTGCCAATGGTCTTTATAAGCTGCGTCATTCCCTTTAAAGGCAGGTAATGGGCTTGTACGGGGATAATTACGCTGTCGGCTGCCGCAAGCGCATTGATCGTCAGCATTCCCAGGCTTGGCATACAGTCAATCAAGATATACTCATACTCTTTTTTTAGCCCGCCGAGATAAGATTTCATGGTAAACTCCCTGCTCATGGCATTTACCAGCGTCATTTCCATGCCGGACAGCTCAATATTCGCTGGGATTAAGTCTACCCCCTCTTCATGGTGTAAAATCCCTTCCTGCAAATTGATTGGCTCGTCACGGATTGCCCGCTCCATCTGCGTTGACAGTGTGACAGGCAAACTATCCTGGTCTGTCCATCCTAAAGAGGTTGTCAAATCCCCTTGCGGGTCTGCATCCACGAGCAGTACCTTCTTTCCCTCATTCGCTAAACCAATGCCCAGGTTGACCGTGGTTGTAGTCTTTCCAACGTTATGTGAAGCTTCACATAATGTCGGTTATGAAAAGTAAGTTATTATGCAAAGTTGAGCCTACACTTTTGCTGATTTTATAGGGTATAGGCTCTTTTGAACTTTGCATAATCAGGAGTAAACCCTTACAAAGATTTCAACC
>CAJTDX010000047.1 GCA_910575155.1 Lachnospiraceae bacterium | reverse complement strand
CAGTGCCTCTTATCGTCAACGGCATTAAATCTTAAAAGGATGATAAAGGCCATGGCATAGAGAACCATGACTTTTTTCTTTGGAATATTTCTGTTATTTTTGCTAGATTTTTATCATGATATCTTGTGACATTTACGAATTAGGAGGTTTGTCAACAGCTCGCATAAGTCTGCAAGTCAGAATATGCATCTATTCCATATTCTGAGGCAATACTCCATAAGGTATCTCCTTTTTTGATTTCAAGACTGGTATAATATTTATTGATATCTGTATGATCCGTATCTATATTTTTGCCTGAAAAAAATATAGAACCGATCATCATAATACTGAGAATAACAAACACACAAATATTTAAAAACAAATTATATCGCAATTTTTGTAAAAACAAAATAATATTTCTGTTTTTCATAATGAACGCCTCCTTCAAATATAAAATCATAGTCCCAGAACACATTTTCCAAACACATGTTTACTTGTATTATAAGACAAGAACACATATTTGTCAATATAATTCGCGAACAAATTTTCGGAATATGTGTTTGCATTTTTTTGCAATATGTGTTATGATAGATACAACAATAAAGTTCATTCACGATTTTTATTGATAAGTCCATGGAATTCATAAAAATAAAGTTCAGGAGGATGATATTATGGCATATGGAAAAATCAGTGATAAACAGAAAGAAATTTTAGAATATATTAAAAGTGAAATTTTAAACCGGGGATACCCCCCCGCCGTGAGGGATATTTGTGAAGCAGTTCATTTAAAGTCAACCTCTTCTGTCCATTCTCATTTGGAAACACTGGAAAAAAATGGTTACATACGCCGGGATCCCACGAAACCGAGAGCGATTGAAATTATCGACGATACCTTTAACTTAAGCCGAAGGGAAGTTGTTAATGTTCCGCTTTTAGGACGTGTTGCGGCAGGAGAACCGTTACTTGCTGTGGAAAATGTTGAGAGCTACTTCCCTATTCCGGCGGAATATATGCCCAACGAAGAAACATTCATGTTAAAGGTTAAGGGAGAAAGTATGATTAATGCCGGCATTTTTGACGGCGATAACGTTCTTGTAAAACGTCAGTCTACTGCGTCTGACGGAGATATGGTGGTTGCCTTAGTAGAGGATTCTGCTACCGTTAAAACTTTTTATAAAGAAAAAGATCATTATCGTCTGCAGCCAGAAAACGATACTATGGAACCTATTATTGTTGATGAATGTACCGTTCTGGGTAAGGTTTTTGGTGTGTTCAGATTTTTTTAATAAGATTCTCCTTCATCGGATTACTTCAACAATAATATGCAGGAAGCAGATTATCATTTTATTTGCTTCCTGCCACACCATCCTATGTACTGTTTAGCGTACTTCAAATAAGTAAGCAACGTCTGATACTGTGTTTCGTTTTCAATCCCGTCCAGTAAACAAATCCGCAACGGTTTTTAGTTTTGCTGCTGTACGGTGTCCACCTTCTCTTAAGGTATTCCCCGAAGTCGCTCGTCCATCGGTAAAGGTGTTTGCCTTATAGCCTTATAAAATAGAGTCGACAAACCTTGATTTTATATTTCACATGTTTATCGACTTTACATGTTCGCCTGTGTAATGATATTGATTTTTAATCCAGATTGCCTGAATTATTTAAAATTAACGCTTATCTATAATTTTATCAATCAATCTTGCTTATTCACAATCTCCCTCGCACACGCCCTTATGTTATTCATTCGTCCTGTCCATTCTAATGTGTTTTCTGCTTTTAGCTGTTGTAAAGTCCTGCGCATGTTGTTATGCCCTCTATGAACCAATCAAAGCGTTCCTGAGATTTGTGCCTGTAAGCATTGGCTTTGTTGTTTGACTTGAAACTTGAAGTTCCATTCCTGATTTCTCCTGTGATAATTTTATCATTTTTTTAATGGACAAAAGTTTTTTATTAATTATTATAAAAATCCTTCCTGTATTCTTACTTTATCCAACAGCTATATTTTTTCTTTGTGTGAGATTGAGAATACGATCTGACAGAGTTAATTGTTGATTATCATTCGCATAAAAGTTATTTGAATATAAAAAAATCGGTAAAGCATTTCCCACTTTTACTTTTTTATGGTATACTAATTTTTTAAGAAACGCAATTACCTGTTTTGAAGAAACTATGGAAGGAGAAAGAGGAAGTAAAATGGAACGAGAAAAACTAAGTTCACGAATGGGATTTATTTTACTGTCGGCAGGCTGTGCCATAGGAATTGGAAATGTGTGGCGTTTTCCGTATGTCGCCGGCTTGTATGGGGGCGGGGTATTTGTACTGTTCTATCTGTTTTTTCTGATTATTATGGGAATACCTGTCATGACCATGGAATTTGCAGTAGGGCGCGCCAGCAAAAAAAGTATCATCAAAAGTTTTCAGAAACTGGAAAAGCCAGGACAGAAATGGCATTTGCACGGTTATCTGGGAATGGCAGGAAATTATATTCTAATGATGTTTTATACCACAGTGGCAGGCTGGATGCTGTACTATTTTTACCAGATGCTCCGGGGAAATTTTCAGGGAAAAGACTCTCAGCAGGTGGGCGGAATGTTTCAGGATATGCTTGCCAGCCCCCAAATACTGTTAACATCAATGATAATTATTGTAGCAGCGGGAATTTTTATATGCTCGGTCGGTCTGCAAAAGGGTGTGGAAAGAATTACGAAAATTATGATGACACTGCTGCTCGTGATTATTGTAATCCTTGCCGTACACAGCCTGACGTTAAAAGGCGGTATAGAAGGTTTGAAATTCTACCTGCTACCTGATTTTGAGAGAGCCAGGGAAGTTGGAATCCTCGAAACAATCACGGCCGCCATGAATCAGGCATTTTTTACTTTGAGCCTTGGTATTGGATCTATGGGAATTTTCGGTAGTTATATTGATAAAAAGCACGGACTTCTCGGAGAATCTGTAAATATTGCCGTACTGGATACGTTTGTAGCGTTAGTTTCCGGATTGATTATCTTCCCCACCTGTTTTGCTTTTGGTATCAGCCCGGACCAGGGGCCGGGTCTGATCTTTGTCACGCTGCCCAACATTTTTAACGGAATGACGGGAGGGCGGATTTGGGGCACGCTGTTTTTTATATTTATGAGCTTTGCAGCATTTTCCACCATTTTAGCTGTGTTCGAAAATATTATTTCCTGCGGGATGGATTTATTTCATTGGAGCCGGAAAAAATCCTGTTTGATTAATCTGGCGGCTATTTTGTTTTTGTCCCTGCCCTGTGTATTTGGCTATAATTTATGGTCTGCGTTCCAGCCCTTGGGGGAAGGCAGTACGGTATTAGATCTGGAAGATTTTCTGGTCAGCAACGTGATTCTGCCATTTGGATCTCTTTGCTATCTTCTGTTCTGTGTAAGCAGATGGGGGTGGGGATTTGAAAATTACCAAAAGGAAGTAAACACCGGAACAGGCATAAAACTGCCTTCCTGGATTCAGATTTATGTAAAGTATATTCTGCCTGTACTGCTGCTGTTCTTGACGGTAAAAGGTATGATTCGCTAAATTAGATTCATCTGCTCGCATAGCAGTTTTCTTATGCCATTCTATCTGATAAAAGTAATTGTTGACGCAGAAAAACCGGCGTAACTCTCACCATGCCGGTTTTTCTGAAAATTTTATTTACTTAATTTATGAGCCTTTGCCTGAATACGGCGTTCCCTTCTTGTTACAATCATATTTTATTGGCGGAAATCAGCGCCCTTTCTTAAATCCATCGCATGTATTACATCAAATGCAATTTCTTTCCGATCTTAATAAGCAGATTTCCCATAGGGAAGCTCTGAAGTTCTTTCTCACGCAGTCCCCGCAGCAGCAATAATAAAAAGAAATAAACGCTGGCGCCGACAACAATGGATATGGTTGTTGCAATTGCATTGATATTGATTATTTTCATAAAAAGCAAATACACGCCATAAACCACGCCGCCCATAATAGCAGCGCAAATAGTCGGCACCACAAAGGTACGTTTCATTTCCTGACGGTAGCAAAGATATTTGCGAATGGCAAGCCCATTTAAGATGCACATCATAAAGGAAAAAAAGGTATTTGCCCAGACTACTGCGTAAATATTCAAATCCAGACTGTACATCAATGCCGCAAGAACGCCCATATGTAATACCAGTGTAATGGCGGCATTTTTCACTGGGACATTCATGCGATTAATGCCCTGTAAAATCCCGTTGCTCAGTGTGGACAGGGAATAAAAAATAATGGAAACAGCGCCAATCTGCATCATATGTTCTGGCATTTCCCGGCTGTCCTGAAAGAGGAGCTGCAGGATGGGTGAAGCAAGAACGCCCATGCCTACGGCACAGGGGATCGCAATGATCATAATAAAACGTATGGAATATGCTACCTTCCGCTTTACGTCCGAAATGTGTCTTGAAGCAAATGCCGTAGAAAGGCTGGGGACACTGGAAGCTGCCACAGAGGAAGCTATGGCAATAGGCACATTGGTTAAAACCTTATACTCTCCCACATAAATTCCCCACATGGTGCTGTATTCTTTGACCTTATATCCCTGCATATCTGCAATCTGCTTAAATACACTGGTATCCAAAAAGGAAGTGATGTTATAGATCGTTGTGCTTAACAGTACCGGCAAAATAGTAAGCAGCAGGACACGGAAAATTTTACCATAACTCTCAGGCTTCTGTTCTTTGTCTTTGGAGATTTTATTTGTGTACACTGGACGGTAAATAAAAAATACCACTAAAGTAAATAACAGGGCAACGAAAGCGCCTGCTCCAGTGCCAAAAGTACCCCCGGCGGCTCCGTAAGCTTCCGCATAAGTGGCAGGATTGCCTAACACAGCTCCGATTTTTTTCCCATACTGATACAGCATATATGCTGTCCATACACTGAAGACAGCATTGATAATCTGTTCCAAAAGCTGTGAGATTGCGCTGGGCATCATTGTTCCCATTCCCTGGAAAAATCCCCGTACAACCCCCAGTAAAGCTACAATAAGAAGCGTAGGCGACAACACCTGCAATGCAAAAATACTCAATGGTGTATTTACAATATAGGTGGTTATAAAGTCTGCGCCAAAAAATACAATCAATCCCGCAGTAATTCCCGAAACCAGGGCAAATAGCAGAGCACCTTTGAAAATTCGATATGCATTCTTATGCTGTCCTCTTGCCACTCTTGCTGATACCAGCTTGGAAACAGCCACAGGCAGACTGTAAGAGGAAATTAACAGCAATATGCTGTAAATCTCCATCGCAGTTCCATAATAATCATTTCCAATATCACCGATAATCGATTTTAAAGGAATCCGGTACAACAATCCTATAATGCGGCTTATAATGGAAGCAACCGCCAGAATAGAACCCTGTACCAAAAAATTGGACTCACTTTTTCTCGTTTTACTCATAGAAATTCCCCAGTCAAGCTTTTATTGTTCTGTGGCCCTTGCTTCAGATAATTCTTCTTCTGTTGCATAGACGCCGAATCGGTCCTGATAATTATTGCGCACAATACATACCCAGGTTTTCCCCTGATTTATGGTAATCTCGTTTCCGCTTTCATCAAAATAACGCGCCGGGGAATCTTCGTTTGCCTTTGTCCAGGTAACCTTTTCCATTTTTCCGTTTGTGATATACCAGCCGTCGCCGCCGGAAGTTGTATTGATGTCCAGATAACCGTTTTCATCCTTCTTAGACCACTCGCAGTATTGTACCAGAATATTTTTTACTGCAAGCTGCTTCTCGTTGGCGCCGTCTATTTGCTTATCTTTAAATTCATAGCGATAATACAGTCCATCCTCATTATTATAAACGAACCAGGGTTTGTTTACAAAATATCCCGGACTTACCACTAAGGCATCCTCTCCGGAAAGCTGTACCTGTGTATCGTCATCGGCAAACTGGTAATGTCCGCTGTAAGTATCGGCAAGGTCTGTGCGGTACTGTTTCTTTTCAATACCGGCCTTGATTCCCTCTTCGCTGATAAATGCATTATGGGGCGCTTTGCGGTTGGCGTCACGATAAAACATGATAGATTCCAGAGTAGAATCCATGCCGCTGAGGTTATGCACATCCTCCCGCGCCAGTACAGGCTCTGCATAGACTGCCTGTCCATAATGTGTATAAAGAGCGTCAAATTCTCTGGCAAAATAGATAAAATAATGGCGGCAGCTTCGGACAGAGCCAATTTTTTCCAGACCGCTGTAATCCTGAAAAATTGCCATCAGGCGTGTGTAAGATCCTTCCACGGGTACTTCATAAATCACGTCAGCGGCAGAAATTCCATATTGAGGCAGCGCGTCGGAAGTGTTTCCAATCATAACAGCAAGGGGCCTTTTACCGGCAAGTTCTTCATCAATCCATTCTCCGCTGAGGTAACTTTTCGCCATTCCTTCATGCGTGTCTTTCGGTTCCTCTTCCTTCGGCTCCTCTTTTGGCGTTTCCGTCTCTTCCTTCACTTCTACTTCCGGCTCTTTCACAGGTTCTTCTTTCTTTTTGCCGCAGCCGGCTGTAGTAAGCATACAAGCCGCCAAAAGCAGACAGATCATTCGTTTTTTCATGATAATTCCTCCAAATTCTATAATGTTATCTTAAAATTCCCATCTGAACCAGGATGCTGTTCTGCTTTTCTTCCATTACCGCAGCTTCCTCCGGTGTCATATGGTCATAACCAAATAAATGCAGCATACTGTGAAGAATCAGAAATGCATATTCCCGTTTTTCGCTGTGTCCAAAGCGTTCTGCCTGTTCTTTCACTTTATCTGTACATAAAACAATATCGCCCAGCAGCGCCTCTCCTGTATCGGGGTTGAAATTATCTCCGTTTTCCTCAAGATGTGAAAAATCTCCCGGCGACTCATAATTGATCAAAGGGAACGACAGGACATCCGTGGGGGCATTAATCTGGCGATGTTCCCGATTGATTTCCTGAATCGTTTCCTGTGAGACTAACAGCAGGCTTATTTCTGCCTCAAAAGGAAATTTTTCAGCTTCTATGGCAGCTTCTGCCACTTCCCTGGCAAGTATTTTATAGTCAAAGACAACGGAGAACTCTGCTTCTTCTTCTAAGATCAGGGTCAAAACATTTTCGCCTCCTTTATAAGATAATCTCTGATTTTCAAAAACATATTCATGCTGAATCCCGATTTGTCATACAGACCGGCGGCAGAGCCTTCATTCATTGTCTGATATACAAGAATATCCTGATTCCAGGAGCTGGACAGCATTTCCTTGTCCAAAACATCAAACTTGCCGACAACGCTGTCTACAATATGAACGATAGAAGATTCTATGGTGGAGGGAAGTTTCTGCTCCCCATTATATTCTTCTAAAATAGATACGACTTCATCCGGCAGAGAATTGCTTTGAGCAAGAGCGACGCCATTTTCCACATATGGCTCGCCTTCCATCCGGCCAATGCGGTAATATAATCCTCCGGCGGCGGCAATAAAGGGATCGGCTCCAATAAGCCGGGCGCATTGTTCTGAAATTTCAGATACTTTCCGGGCGTGATGGTAATCAGCATCGGAAAACTCTTTCATTGCGCAAATCAGCTCGAAATCCTCAGACAGAATCCGTTCTTTTTTCTGCAGTATTTTAAGATCCAGTATATCAAGGTTGTGCTCTGCAGGTTCCGCTTTCTTTTCAGGTTTGGTGTAGATCTGATTAATCATAGCCGACCCAAAAGAAGAGATTAATCCATTAAACAACCCATAGATTAACATATTCTGCTCTAATTGACCAGTCTGAAGATAAGAAAATATCATAATCCCTGCAAAGGTAAACTGGAAAAGAAATAACAGTTCCCAGCGGAAATATTCTTTTTTATAAAAAAATGTCAGGGTGAAACAGCCGCAAAGCAAAAGGAGCAGGTCGCACATCATTACAAAAATATGTTCCTGACCGCACAGTGCATATACAAATGTATGAAAGATTCCCGCCGCCATTCCAAAAAAAGGGCTTGTTTCCATACTCATACCTACCGGTAAGAGCAAAACTGGCCTTGCAAATTCCGGCAGAAATATAAATAAGACCGCCGCTGTACAGGAAAAAAAATAACAAAGAGCAAGGTGCAGATAATTTTCGGTTTTTTTGTAAAACCAATCCTGCTGGCTTCGGTAAAGCTCCATCCCCGTAAGAAACAATATGGCATAGAAAATTCCCAGAAAGAAAAGCGCAATACAGCGGTCGGCAGCCTGTCTGCTGAGTATTCCCGCAATTGTGCTCTCCAGGATCGTACATGCTGCCAGAAAAAAAATCAGAAACTTTCGGTGCCGAAGTTCATATTCTTTTTCGATCTTACTGCCTTCGGCTTCGGCTGCGCTGCCGCTGTTTCTCTGTGTTTCCCTTTTTTTCATGTTTTTCATAATCTTCATAAGCCTTTACTATTTTTTGTACAAGAGGATGTCTGACCACATCACTGCTTGTCAGCCTGCAGATGCCGATATCTTCTACATTTCTTAAAACGCGCAACGCTACGTCAAGACCGGAAATATTTCCCGGAGCCAGATCTTTTTGTGTGGCGTCTCCGGTTATTACTACTTTTGAACCGAATCCTATACGGGTGAGAAACATTTTCATTTGTGCGGGCGTGGTATTCTGCGCTTCATCCAGGATGATAAAAGCATTGTCCAGGGTTCTGCCTCTCATGTAGGCAAGAGGAGCCACTTCAATCAGCCCTTTTTCCATGTTTTTCTGAAAACTCTCTGCTCCCATAATCTGATATAATGCATCATACAGAGGTCTTAGATACGGATCAATTTTGCTCTGCAGATCTCCCGGCAGAAATCCCAGCTTCTCGCCGGCCTCGATGGCTGGCCTTGTCAGAATGATGCGGTTAATTTCTTCGTTTTTAAAGGCTGTAATTGCCATTGCCATGGCAAGATACGTTTTGCCTGTACCGGCAGGCCCAATGCCGAATACGATCATTTTACGGCGGATTTCATCTACATACTGCTTCTGTCCAAGTGTTTTTGGCTTTACTGGCTTTCCATTGATCGTGTGACAGACCAGTTCCTTATCAATCTCGACAATTGCCGATTCATTCTCCTCAAAGGTCAGAGAAATGGCGTAGTCTACATTTTGTTCCGTAATCTGATTGCCTCTTTTAGACAATTCGAAGAGCTGTGTGAATACTCTGGAGGCTTTTTTTACGTCGGCGTCTTTACCCAGCAGCTTTAGCTGATTCTCCCGAAGTACGACGGTCACTCCAAATGCACGCTCTATTTTCTTCATGTACGTATCAAACTGCCCGAATACATTTGCGATGTGTTCTGCAGGTAAATCAATCACTGTTTCCATCAGACTCATCTTCCATCTGCCCTTCCTGTGGTATATTTATAATATTGGTTGCTTTCCGGGAACCTATGGGTTCAATCACTTTCAGGCTGCCGGAAGCAGTACAGTTTTTTTCATCTGTTACTATCATAACACTATTCTCTATAATTTGAACACCTTTTTCTGTTAATTCTTTACAAAAATCATCTAATTTCTCTTTTGCAAGCCGTTTTGCCTCTTCTTTGGTGTACATTCTTTTTTCCGTCTTATATTCGCGGCGGGTTTCCCTTAAGAGCTGCAGAGGCAAATAGAATGTTTCCCCCAGTTTGAGGTTATATTCATCAGTAATGGTATCATACTCTGTAAACTTGTGTGAAATATGAGGAAGTCTGAGCTGTCCCTGAAACAGGCGGATTCCAAAAGCTTTGCTTTCTCTTCCGCTGAAATTCTTATACTCATATTGGAGAGAAAAGCTGTCTGTATAAGAATACTGGGTGATACCGAGAATATCCGCGTCTGATACGCAATACTGATAATTTGCCACTTCCCCGGCGTCGTTCAGGACGGGATTTTTACCCTCTACCAGAAGATCTCCTGGTTTTACCCTGGCTCCCTTTTCTACCAGCGGGGTCCCCTGTCTGGTGAGAATACTGTAAATTTCAGCTTCTTTATCAGATACCAGGTCGCTGGGCGTATCATCTGTGTTCTGTGAATCCTGTGCCTGCTGATTGGTGGCAAGATTTTCCTGAACGTCAATAATAAGCATTGTGCCCTGAAGTTTTGCAGACGCCCAGATAATGTCTCCATATCCGGCCCGCAGTTCTTCTTCAATCTTTTCACAATTTATTTTGCTTTTTAAAAGCCCATGATATACCTGATTTTCCTCCAGAAATTTAATTATATTGCTGTCTGTTTCATGAAGGTTTCCATTAACTTCAATTTTCCAGACGAAGAGCGACATGGTATACAGCAGACCGCAGCAAAGAATGATCCCTGCGAAGAAAAGTTTGCGTTTCCGGTAACGGTTCATCACAAAAGGAAGTCCTGTCCGTTCCAGGATTACCAGCTTTGTCCGGGTTTTTTTCAGAATGGGCTTTAATTGTCTTAAGCCGCGGACACTGAGGCAGAACTCATACTGCTCCTCCCGGTATTCCAGATTCCAGATTAAAATGTTATGATTGCTGCACAGATTAAGAAAACGCTCTGGTGCGTAGCCAAAGAGCCGCACTCTCACATATCCCTGAAGATATTTTAATTTATCAATTAACAATTGGCTTACCCCTTATGAATCATATAATATTCCCTGTATAAATCCGGTGATTTTCATTTCTTCATTGGTGTAATATTCAATCACAAGCTGTTTTCCCTGCACAGTAACCTGGCAATGCCTGGTCTGCAGACGGATTTTCTCCTGAGTATATTCAATAATACCCTTATAATTTTCTATCAGTACCTGATTACGCCCCATGGCTGTTATAATCACGGCTCCATACATAATGTCCCGCGGCAGCTCAAGAGATTCTACAATATTTGATTTTACCTGTTTTAGTCTTGGTTTTTTCTTTTTATCCATATTGCACTATATGCCTGAGCATACCAACTTATGCGTCCCTTACCGTATCACCCTTTTAATCACTGGAATATGTTGTACTGGCTGATTTTGTATCTGGTAAGCGCATACGACTTTGCCGTAAGCTTCCTTTGCTTTCTCCATATCATTGGCATAAACAGTGGCGAGTACGTCGCCTGGATGCACCTGGTCGCCTCGTTTTTTATGCAGTAAAATCCCGACCGACAAATCTATTTCACTTTCCTTTGTAATGCGCCCGCCGCCTAAAATCAGACTGGCCAGCCCAATTTCTTCTGCCATAATCCGGGAAACATAGCCTTCTTGTGTATTTTGCACCTGCAGTTGGATTTTTCCTACAGGAAGGCGTTCTGGCTGGTATACCATACGCTGATCTCCGCCCTGGGCTTCTGCAAATTCTGCGAATTTATCAAGCGCCGTTTTGGTTTGGATTGTCTGTACCAGCAGCGCTTTTGCATCATCATCGGTTTTTGCCATGTCGGCAGACAAAACCATTTCAATACCCAAAGCATATACTACTTCCATCAAATCGTCTGGACCAAATCCATTCAGTGCAAGAATAGCTTCTTTTACTTCCAGGGAATTACCTACTGCATATCCCAGAGGCTGATCCATATCTGTAATTACCGCTGAAGTCTGTTTTCCTGCGCTGTTTCCAATCCAAACCATTTCCTCTGCGAGAGCAATCGCATCTTCCTCTGTTTTCATAAAAGCTCCGTTTCCCGTTTTTACATCCAATACAATTGCGTCCGCATTTGCAGCCAGCTTTTTGCTCATAATGCTGGAGGCAATAAGGGAGAGCTGGTCTACCGTTGCGGTTACGTCCCGCAATGCATAAAGCTTCTTATCTGCCGGAGCAAGGTTTTCACTTTGTCCCATAATAGCCATTTTAATACGGTTTACATTCTGGTAAAATTTTTCTACAGGCAATGCGGTGGAAAATCCCGGAAAACATTCCAGTTTATCAATAGTCCCTCCGGTGTATCCCAGACCTCTGCCGGACATTTTTGCAACTGGAATGCCAAGCGCCGCCACCATTGGCGCCAAAACCAGAGAAGTCTTATCACCTACGCCTCCGGTGCTGTGCTTATCTACTTTAACTCCCTGAATCCGGGATAAATCCAGCACCTTTCCGCTGTCTCGCATGGCTAACGTCAGATTCAGGGTTTCTCCCCGATCCATACCCTGAAAACAAATGGCCATCATCAGCGCTGAAATTTGATAATCCGGGATTGTTCCATTGGTGCAGCCGTCTATCCAGAACCGGATTTCCTCTTCGTTCAAATGTTCCCCGCGTTTCTTTTTTGTAATTATATCATACATTCTCATAATTGTTCTCTCCTGTTTCTATTGTGCGAGTCCACATAATTGGTTTGCTGCGCCGCGTGCGGTCACGCAGCGGCATGTTCCATTCGCACGCACGTGCATTTTATTTTTTATACTATAGGAAGACACTTTCATGCCTTAGCGTGGCAGGGTCTTTCCTGTAGAATGAAAAACTCCTATGAAAGCACTGTTCCATCACTTTCATAGGAGTCCAATTGTTTGTGCAGATTTTTATTCTGTAGGTAAAATAAATTTTCCGATTAATTCATCCAGACAAATTGCCTGTGCCGATAACTCCTGGCTGGTTGCAGAAGATTCTTCTGCCGTTGCAGAATTGGACTGTACCACTTCTGATATCTGGTTTACGCCTTCTTCTGCCTGTCTCATTGCCACAGCCTGGTCTGCCGCTGTACTGCTGACTGTCTTGGAAGAAGCTGCGATCTTTTCAATTCCTTCTACCACAGTCTCAATAACAGAAGCTGCCCGTTCTGCTGCTTTATTTCCTTCAGAAATTTCCTGAATAGTGCCTTCTATCAGTTCCCTGGTCTCTACGGCTGCCTTAGAACTCTGTTCTGCAAGCTGGCGAATCTGATCTGCAACAACGGCAAAGCCGCGTCCCGCCTCGCCTGCTCTTGCAGCCTCAATCGAAGCATTCAGGGACAATAAATTGGTCTGGGAGGCAATGTCTTCAATCTCAGAAATGATATTCTCAATCTTCTGTGATGCTTCGCTGATTCGCTCCATTGCAGCAACCATAGTATCCATTTCAGCACGGCTGCGGTCTGCCTCATCTGAGTATTTCTGCGCCTGCTGATAAGATTCTTCAGCATGTTCCGCCGCTGTTTCAATATTTTCAGTAATTGACATAATGGTGGCCTGCATCTGTTCAACTGCGCCGGCCTGCTCTGTGGCTCCTTCAGCAAGACTCTGGGAAGCCTCGGCAAGATTTGTGGAACCTGCCGATACCTGTGAAGAAGCTTCTTCAATAGACTGAATAGTAGAAACCATCTGTTTCTTTAATTCTTTCAGGGAAAGCAGTAAATTTTCAAAATCTCCGGTATATCTGCTTCCGTCTTTAGATATAATAGCATAATTGGCATTTGCCATCTCTGCCAGGATATGTTCTTCGTCAGCGATAATGAAATTCAACGTCTCTGCCATTTCTTTCGCCACGGCAATCATATCGGCAACTTCATCCCGGGTTTCAACTTCCGGGAAGGGGGAAGAAAGATCACCTTTGGCAAACGTTTCAAAACGGTCTTTCATCTGATTCAGCGGAACAGCAATGCCGTCTGCAATCCCAACGCCGATACGGAAAGACAAAAACAGGGTTAATACTATGACAATACCAATAACAACGGAAAGTATAATGCAGACAACCGAAAGCTGCGTTGAAAGCTGATTTCCTTTACTTACTTTAATATCCATAATTTCAGATAGTTTGCTGTAAACGCTTTCATACATGGGAGCAAGCTCACCCATGGCAATTTCCTGAGCCTCAATACACTTTTCCTGATCTTCCGTAGATCCCATCTCAAGAATCTTCTGTTCCAGTACCCAGTAATCTTTGAGTTCCTGCTGCAGCTCCGCATAAATTTTCTTGTTTGCTTCTGTGACCATAGTCCGTTCCAGATTTGCAAATTCCTGTTCAAATTCAGCCTTGGTCTCGTCATGCTGCTGAACCATAGCATCAATAGCAGATTGCTCTTCGTATCCGATGGCGCCCCTTAATGCAGACCTTGTATCTGCCAGAGTTACCATAGCCCTTCCGGTATCTCCCTGAGAAAAACCATAATTAGTCAGAGCATCTGCGTAAGAGTTACTGAGGATGATTGTAATTACAAGTCCTACAACCGATACGGCTGCAAGTATTGCAGCAACCATGATAAAAGCTTTTGTTAAACGTTCCTTAATTTGCATGTTGTTCAATCTCTTTAACATACCGTCCCTCTTCCTTATCCTTTAATTTTTTGGAATACATAATATTTTTCAAGGATGCAGTATCAAGAAAGCAATGTATTCATCCGGCGTAAATGAAGTATGACACATGTAACTTCTATATTTAAATAGACGCTTGCCTGGATTGATTAACAAAAATGCAAACAAGTTTACTGTATAAATGTTATATGTATGTACGTGCTTCTCTTATGTATGTGCTTTTCTCTCACATCCTACATTAAATTTTACAACTTTTTTACTAATTCGTCAATGATTTTTGTACAGTTTTTAATGATTTCACAGAGTTATGCAATTTTTGTAAGGACTGCACCTCGCTGCTTCCATTTTTTTTCATGGAACGGATACCGCTGACGGTTGCTTTTGCCGCCGCCATAGTCGTCATGTAAGGAACTTTTTTCTTAATTGCCGCTTTTCTCAGATAACTGTCGTCAGCATGACCCTCCTGTCCCACAGGCGTGTTGATGATCAAATCAATTTTTCCATTTGTGATCAAATCCAGCATATTGGGTCTTCCTTCCTGGAGTTTATAGACCATATCAGCAGAAATTCCCGCTTCCTGAAGGAGTCTGCACGTATTTTTCGAGGCAATAATCTTAAATCCTGCATTTACAAATTCCTGCGCTACTTCTGTCACTTCCGGTTTATCCCGGTCGCTTACAGAAATCAGTACTGTGCCTTCTAAAGGAAGCTTTAGCTGCGCCGCCTCCTGCGCTTTATAGAAGGCTTCTCCGTAAGAGGCGGAAAGTCCAAGGACTTCCCCAGTAGAACGCATTTCCGGTCCCAGTACAGGATCAACTTCCTGGAACATATTAAAGGGGAATACGGCTTCTTTTACGCCGTAATAAGGTATGCTCTGTTCTTCTAATTCCGGAACGGGAGAAGGCAGCCCTGTCAGTTCTGCCGTTACAATGTCAATAGCCAGCGGCACCATGCGGATATTGCATACTTTAGATACCAAAGGTACTGTGCGGGAAGCTCTCGGATTTGCTTCCAGAACAAAGACTTTGTCATTTTCAATGGCATACTGCATATTCATCAGACCTTTGACATGCATTTCCTCTGCGATTTTCCTGGTATATTCTTTGATAACTGCCACATTTTCTGCTGAAATATGCTTCGAGGGAATGATACACGCAGAGTCGCCGGAATGGACGCCCGCCAGTTCAATATGTTCCATAACGGCCGGAACAAACGCATGGGTTCCATCGCTGATCGCGTCTGCCTCGCATTCTGTCGCGTGACCCAGGAAACGGTCGATCAGAATTGGCCTGTCCGGTGTAACGCCGACGGCTGCATTCATGTATCCGGCCATACTGTCAGCGTCATACACGACTTCCATTCCTCTTCCGCCCAGTACATAGGATGGACGTACCATAACAGGATAACCGATTTCTTCTGCTATTTTCAGCGCTTCTTCTACATTTACTGCCATTCCGGACTCCGGCATTGGAATTTCCAGCTTTTCCATCATGGCGCGGAACAGATCCCGGTCTTCAGCCAGATCAATCACAGACGGCGATGTGCCTAATATTTTTACGCCATTTTTTTCCAGGTCCGCCGCCAGATTCAGCGGGGTCTGACCGCCGAACTGAGCAATCACGCCCACTGGCTGTTCTTTTTTATAGATGCTTAAGACGTCTTCCAATGTCAGAGGTTCAAAATATAATTTATCGGAAGTGTCGTAATCGGTGGAAACAGTTTCCGGATTGCAGTTGACAATGATGGTTTGAAAACCAAGTTTTTTCAATGCCAGGGAAGCGTGTACACAGCAATAATCAAACTCAATACCCTGTCCGATTCTGTTAGGTCCGCCGCCCAGAATCATAATTTTTGGTTTTTCTTCTGATACGGGATTTTTATCTTCAGCATTATAGGTGGAATAGTAATATGCGCTGTCCGGGGTTCCGCTGACATGCACGCCCTCCCATGCTTCTTCTAAGCCCAGAGAAATTCTGCGGTTCCGTACTTCTTCTTCAGCAACATTAAGAATCTGGCTTAAATATTTATCGGAAAAGCCGTGCTTTTTTGCTGTAATCAGCGCGTCATCGGAAGGAAGCTGTCCGCTCACAACTGCGAGACGTTCTTCTTCTTCCACCAATTCCTGCATCTGTTTAAGAAAATAATGTTTTATTTTGGTAATCTCATGAAGCTCTTCTATGGCTGCCCCTTTTCTTAAAGCTTCATAGATGATGAAGTAGCGCTCGCTGGAAGGGGTAATCAGCAATTTCAGGAGTTTTTCTTTGGATAAACGGTCAAAGTCTGAGGCATGTCCCAGTCCGTACCGTCCTGTTTCCAGACTTCGGATGGCTTTTTGAAATGCTTCTTTGAATGTTTTTCCAATACTCATAACTTCACCCACTGCGCGCATCTGGGTGCCCAGCTTATCTTCCACTCCTTTAAACTTTTCAAATGCCCAGCGGGCAAATTTAATTACGACATAATCTCCGTCTGGTATGTATTTATCCAATGTGCCATATTTTCCGCAGGGAATATCAGAAAGTGTCAGTCCGGTGGCAAGCATTGCTGATACCAGGGCGATTGGAAATCCGGTTGCTTTGGATGCCAGGGCTGAGGAACGGGAAGTTCTAGGATTAATTTCAATCACAATATCCCGGTCTGTTTTGGGGTCGTGCGCCCATTGTACGTTAGTCCCGCCAATTACCTGAATAGATTCGACAATTTTGTAAGACTTTTCCTGTAAACGTTTTTGGACTTCTTCTGAGATGGTAAGCATGGGAGCGGAACAGAAGGAATCACCGGTATGTACGCCCAAAGGGTCGATATTTTCAATAAAGCATACGGTAATCATGTTGTTGTCGGAGTCTCTTACAACTTCAAGTTCAAGTTCTTCCCAGCCCAGAATAGATTCTTCCACCAGAACCTGGCCTACAAGGCTTGCCTGAAGTCCTCTGGCACATACCGTTTTCAGTTCTTCTACATTGTAAACAAGACCGCCTCCGGCTCCGCCCATGGTGTATGCCGGGCGAAGGACTACAGGATATCCCAGCTCATCTGCAATTTCTAAGGCTTCCTCTACAGAGTAAGCAACCTGACTGCGCGCCATTTCTATCCCTAAGCTGTCCATGGTTTTTTTAAATTCAATACGGTCTTCCCCGCGTTCAATGGCGTCTACCTGTACGCCAATTACCTGTACGTGATATTTTTCCAAAACTCCTGATTTGGCAAGTTCTGAACATAAGTTAAGACCGGACTGACCGCCAAGATTGGGTAAAAGCGCATCCGGCCGTTCTTTGGCAATAATCTGTTCAATCCGTTCTGCATTTAACGGTTCAATATAGGTCACATCGGCAGTTTCAGGGTCTGTCATAATCGTGGCAGGGTTAGAGTTGACCAGTACAATCTCATAGCCCAGACTTTTAAGCGCTTTACATGCCTGAGTTCCGGAATAATCAAATTCGCATGCCTGTCCAATGATAATGGGGCCAGAACCAATAATCAACACTTTATGGATATCTTTTCGCTGAGACATTTTCGTTCCTCCTGTTAGTTACAATTAATATTTTCTTTATGCTGATTAATTATTATACTGGAAAATTCTCTGTCTAGCAACGTAAATCTTAAGATTAGCAAATAACTTTTTTATTTGTGCTGCAGATTATACATAACGTTTTCAAGTGTATAAAATCTGAGCATGCTATTACAGGCAGAACATGAAAATGTCCCGCCTGCTGTCGTCGCTTCCTGTGTCAGAAAGCTGTATACTTTATAAAAGCTGTTTTCTTTTATCTATTTTCTATCTATATTCCAATAATTGTTTAACTCCATCAAGCATAAATTCAACCTCTATTATGTATGTCTTTAAGTGCTTTTGTATAGTTATCCTGCTTTGCAAACTCTTCTTCACTTTTCATCTTAAGTTTAATGGATTGGAATTCTTCTTTTACCTTCCTGAAAATAATGGACAGCCACAATTTGGACAATTTGACACCTGGTCTGAAATTTCTTTGTTACATTCCGGACAATTAATGAGAGCCATTTGTATATTCCTCCTTCATGATATATGCGGTAATTCATTCCACAATATTTAAATATGTATGATGCTTTTGTAAAGCTTTATATAAATTATACTATCTCTCACCTGTTTTCAACATATATATCCATAAATCGACATTCTTATTTTGCCATTATTAAGTTCACTCTTACTTATGGTGCTGCTGTCCATAACATGCCTAAGTGCGTAAATTGCTTAAAAATAAATCTTTTTGAAATATTATCATCTCGCATAAATGTGAAATGCAATAAGGCAGAACATTTTGGTATGTTCTGCCTGTTACTTTCTCACTTAAATAATATGATATTCCTCATAAAGTTCCCGATGGTATACTTCATCTTGCGATACTCTGAGAATATCAGATAACCGCCCATCTTCATTTAATAATATTATCAGTTTTGCTAATTTATCTTCTCCACGTTTTTCTCCATGTTTTTCTCCAATTTTTTGATTCTCCTGGTCACGCATTAACAACGTCATATATTCATGCCTCTGCTTTTATTTTCATGTAGTGTTCTGCTTCTTCGGGAGAAAGATTGTATTTTTCTTGTATCTTCTGAAAAATTTCGTCATCTGGTATATTAAAATCCCTTAGTGAAGATACTGTACCTAAAATTCCAACCTCCATTCCGATTTTCCGATTCTCCCTGTCACGCATTAATAATGTCATATACTCATGCCTCCATTCCCGATTTTTCTTCGCCTTTTCTACTGCACGTTTCAGTTTCTTCACAAATATATCTTCTGATGGTCTGCCTGCCACATAATCTAAAAACGCTTTTAATTCCTCACTCACAGCCCCGTTCTTTCCATCCGCATTCAGGAAAACTTTCTTTGCCCCGTCATTCAGTATAACCTCTGAATCTTCTTCACAGACATTCTCAAAGGTATACATATAACGGTTCTTCCCAAATAAGTCTGACAGGCAGATAAAAATAATATAGCTATTATTTAAGGTATCGTAATCCTGCCCTTTATCAACCAGCTGTAAATCTATCATACTTTGGTAGTATCTGGTTCTCTTTGGTAAATATTTCGAAGTAACAGCCTGCATTTCTATGTCATATACAGTGCCTTTCCCATCATTTACATATGCATCCAAACGGACACCCTTTGCATCAAAATCCTCTTTTATTGTCTTTTGCAGTTCAGGATATTCCACATGGTCAATATCCAAATCTGGCAGAATCCTCTGCAGTAATTCTTTACATAGTTCCGGGTTCTGCATGACTTTCCCAAACAGGAAATCATTGGATATGCTTAATTCTTCCCAGCTTGTTTGTCTGGTTTCTATATTCATCTGCTCTGCTTCATTGCCTTTCATTTTGTTTTACCTGCTTTCTGTCACTGCCTGCACTGGGAAACTGTATCTTTCATAAAGCTGCTTTCTTTTATAGTTCTATTATACACAGTCCCCCGCTAAATTACAATCATTCCACACTTTGCTTTTGTGGTTTTATTCTTTCAAAATAACCAGCTTATTGGAGAAACACTCTACACGCACACTGCACCCCGCTTCATATCCATCCCTCCCTTTTAAAATGATAACTTCTCGGAATCTTCAGCCCTTATTTCATGGGGCTTTCAGACCTCTGTCTCAAAAAATCACCCACTTTTTTCTCAAAAACACCTGACAAACCAGTCAAAAAATG
>CAJTDX010000046.1 GCA_910575155.1 Lachnospiraceae bacterium | reverse complement strand
CACCAGTTTACAACTTTTGAAATTTTTTAAATCCTGATAAAATATAGCTTTCTACAACATTTATCAGGACAGAACAATTTTTAATGGTTTCGAGAAATTTCCCGAAACTGCATAAAATTATTTCCGACTGAATTTGCTGCCCGATTTCGTAACGGGTTTCCTGGGCACTGGCAGACTGACACCCGGAAAAGGTTTCATCACTATAAGGAAGCAAAGTCATCGCGCTGTAGGACAGACTGATCAGGTTGATCAGCCGTTCGATCCCTTCTTTGCTGCGGATGCGGTATCCCTCCATGGACCAGAAGGTCTTCCCTTCATAATAAGAAACCTCGATGTTCCACCTCAGGCCATACCAGGCCAGCGGCAGATAAAAGACATCTTCTGCCCCATAAGAACAAGTTGTTTTGTCAGCGCTGTTCTCCCAGTCAAAGGAAATGCTTCTTGGATCAGCCGTGCATAAGAACAGACGGCGGCTCCCTTTCCCGTTTTTGGGCGCGGTAACCAAGGCATATACCACTTTGTCCTTCCAGAGGTTCGTGATGACCGGCACCATGCCAATCAGCCAGTCACCGGTTTCCGGTTCGTTCAGAAGGATCTCATCCAACGAAATCCGGTTCCCACGCTTTCTGGGACGGCCCTTTTTCCCGGTCTTAGCGGGAGGGAGACCGTAAAGAGCCGTATCGACCCTGGCATTACAGACCATTTCCAGATTCTCAAACTGTTCCACAAGAGCGGCCACTTCCGCTTTTGGATACCAGCTGTCACATAACAGGATTACCTGACGCTTCGGGCCGATGGCTTTCATGGCCTGTGCCGTCAGTTCGGCAGCCAAAGCAAGCTTGCTTTTTTCCTTATCCCAGAGACGGTATCCCACCGGAACAGAAAGATAAAGAATTTTTCCATTCTGGTATACCGGAAAAGAGAGCAGAAGACTGACCATGCAGTGTCCATTGAGGTAATTGGAGCCATTATGGGCGGCATGATCGTACAATTTGGAACAAAGTTCAAAATGCTTACCGGATTTTTCGATCATGGTATCATCAATAGAAAGAAAGAGGGGTTGTTCTTCCAAAGGGGCAGGAACAGCCCGGACTGCTTTGGAAACAGTGACATCATTCCAGGCAGAGTGGTCATAAGCCTCTGTTTTCAGTGTATAGTAAAATGCATTAAGCGAAGTATCAGACAATCTGGAAATCACATGTTTGTGGGCAAAGCGGATCGAGCGGAACATGTCCAGAGTCAAAATGGAGATGACTAACAGAAACAGGTTCCTGGCAGTTGGTTTGGAGGCAGAGTCAAAATAATCCTGAAAATATAAAAACAGTCTGTTAAAAACGGAATCTTTAAGGTATAATAAGCGGTAGATACAAACTCATCTCTTTTCGTGTGGATTTTTGATTAGACGCTTAAATTATACCGCAAAGAGACTGAGTTTGTATTTTATTTTTCAAAAAATTAAAAAGTTGTAAACTGGTGTATTATATTCCCAAGTATTTGTAAATCTCTCAAGTATCCCATGAATCTTACTGTTTGTTTCGTCCATCTCTCTAAAGAATGCTTCCTGTTCCGTGTCACATTTTCCTATTTTAATTAAAAATTGACTATCATCAGAGGTCGCTATCCCAAGCAAACCGCCATCTTCTGTTATTTGTTCTACCGTAGCGGCAGGCACTTCCATTTTTTCAAGACTTTTTAAAAGCATATCTGTAAATTTTTCAATATTCATAATTCGCCCTTTCCCTATTTTTTACAAAACTTCCTACCATGCTTTATAACATTATTTCATTTGCGCTATTCCCTTTATTTTCACGCATTTCCCAGAGTATTGTTTTTGCATAACTACGCACCAATCTCCAATATTCATATTCCATATCCTCAATATGTTCTGTCAACTCTTCCCCCAACATCATTTCACATTCAGGATTTGCATACAGAATAAAGATTTTTCCGCTTTTAAATCGCTTAATCAAAAAATACCGCCTTGTATCTCTGCTGTTATCCCTTTTTGTAAAAATGAAATATGCCCTCAATATGTTGCTAATATTTGGATTGTAAGACGGAAGTAAAATCTGCAAGATATTGACTCCCCCTCTTTCAAAAATCCTCACTTTAAAATCAGAATTTTCATACGGGTATGGCCAGCCGTCATCTTCACATAATGTTTGGTACATATCATGGATAAAAGTTTTACCGTCCTGCTTTAGAAACCCGAAAAATTCATCTCTCTCTTTTTTCGTTTCCTTATATAACATTGCAGGAATCAGCGTTTCAAAAAGTTCATAACGCAGACAGTCATACCCGTCATAATCCTTTTCCACACTTTACACCTCCGTAATTTTATTACTCTTATTATAATATGCCGTCATTGTGCCGTCAATAAGTATTTAGCCGTCATTATGGCGGTATAATAACATTATCAAGCCGTTAAGGAAGTGATAAGCGTTGAAAGTAAAGCAATCAAAATTTACGCTACGGATAAATGACGAATTACTAAAGAAATTTCATTATATTTCTGAATACAATGCACGTTCTGCCAACAGCGAATTAACAATACTAATCAGAAAGCATATTGCAGAATTTGAAAAAAAGCACGGAAATATAAAACACTGATTTTTATGCCGTCATACAGCCGTCAAACTGTCTTTTAGCCGTCAGATTGACACTATGATAATGTCTGTATGGAGGTGTTGGCATGGCGACTGATATAGCTAAATTCACTTTAAGGATAGACGCTGAATTATTAAAAAAATTCCGTTTTGTTGCAGATTATAACGCCCGTTCCGCTAACCGTGAACTGGAAGTCTTAATGAAAAAGCATATTGCAGAATTTGAAAAAGAGAATGGCAAAATAACTTTTGACTGATTTTTCTTTGTTCTTAAAAGGTGGAGCAGTCCCCGCTCCACCCGCAACAACTTTATTTCACTTCTTCTGAATAAATAATTGTATAGCATTCTCCGCATTAGATATAAATCATCTCACTATTTACAATCTCCCTCACACAAACCCGAATATTATTCATTTTTTGAACCCATAAAAGCTGATTTTCTGCCTTTAACTGTTCCGTCACACCTTGCCTGTCGGCATATTCCCTTACCAGCCGAAAAAACATATCCTCTGCCTGTTCATCTATGCTTACAAGGTATTCATTCAATCTGCCGCTTGTCAGCAGATTGAGATAAACGAACTGTTTATGCTCTTTTAGATACTGCAAATGACGTTGCCCCCAAATTCCAATCGTTTTTTCTTCTTCGGAAGGTAATGCAAGCTCTGGGAGGTAATACTCGCCTTGCTTTGCATACCAAAGACCGTTTTTTTCGTCATAAATCCTGTTTTCCATAGTGTTTTTCCTACCTTTCCTCTTGATTATTTCTAAAGCGTTTCCCACGCTGCTTAGACTGCTGTATCGCTTTTGCCTGCCCTAAAAGATTGTCTATCTGCTTACTTCCAAATGCCTTACGGAGCAGCTTATAATCTTTGTTTTCCGCACGGAGGTTTTCATTTTCCCCCGCCAGTTTCTCATTAATTTTCCTTAATCCCTCATTCTCACGGTGGAGATTGCTGTTTGTAACATTCAGCCGATAGTAGCTGTCCCACGCTTCAAAGCACCGTATAAGGGCTGTTTTAACAAGCGATTTCAGCTTTTGCACCAAAGGCTCTGCCACTTTATTCTTATAGGACTTTGCAGACATGAACCCCTGCGGCTCTGGCAACTGGTACTCTGGAGAAGTGTCAAGCGCCTGTTCCAGAGTTTTTAGATTTTCCATGCCTTTGTCGTAATTCTCCACCCTGTCCGACAATACTTGAAATTCTTCTTTTTTCTCCAAAATCTGCCCCTCAAGCTGAACAACCTCTTTTTCCCGTTCCTGCTTTTTATAATCAAGGACAGATAAATGTTTCTCATGCGTGCCTTTATGCTCCCATTCAATGCCATGCCGCCCCATCACAGCGGCAAGGTTCTCTTTTTCGGACTGTACCCACTGGCTCCACTCCGTATCTCCACGGGAACCGCCTTTGAATCCCTGCGCCGCTAACGCCTGTTTTAGAGATACCCTTGTATCAAGCCCACGCTTGCTGCCAGTCGTGAACGGAATAAAATCAATATGCAGATGCGGCGTTGCTTCGTCCATATGGATATGAGCAGAAAATACATAAAGATTAGGGTTTCGTTCTTGGAAACCATGATAATATTCATCTAAAATCTTCCTTGCAAGCTGTCCGTTTTCACTTCCTGCCCCCATATTCTCCTTATCCCCAATCTGCAAAATCAACTCATGGAATGGCTTTTCCTGCTTTGAGTTCCGTATCTTCTCGTAATAGTCAGCAACGCGGCGGTCTGCCCTTGTCTGTTTATCATTATACCGTTGCAACGCTTCATCAAAGAGTTTATGATATACCTTTTTGATATTCTCATTGCAATAGTCTACATTAAAGTGTGAACGCTCCCCATCCACATTTTCAGCTTTAAATTTTCGGCTGTTATGGTTGACCGAGCCTTTCCCCACCATTGCGCTAATCGTCCGTCTTATAAAATCACGCCCTTTCTTTTCGGCTGGTAGGCTTTGTTACTTTCCCGAAAGTAACGCAAAAGCACTTTTGTCGGCTGTGCCAACAAAAATGCAACCTGCAGGCAGGTTTTGCGCTCTCCGAGGGGTGAGCGTGTGCCAGTGGCACACAAGCTGCGAACCGACCGAGTCGGCAGACGAGACAGAGCCGCCTTTGAAAAGGCACTCTCTGCACTCTCCCCCAAACTTTAATATGGTCCACTCCCAACCGAAAAAGAACATTGCAAGATTGCACTTGTCCTAAACATATGCAATGTTGCAACCTTAACAGTTACTCACTCCTTTTTCTTCGGGAAGTTCCCAATACCACCCATTGCCTTCCTTTATTGACTTAACGCCGAGAGATTTTTTTGCTTCGTCAAGCACTCTTTTTGAGATGCCGGTATTCTGTGCTTTCTTTAATATAAGCTGCTGTTGGTATTTCCCATCAGACAGGCAATCCATAATTAATTTCTCTGCTTGTTCGGATTTCTTTTCACGGCTGATGCCGTTCAATAAATCATCAATGGAAATGTCGTAATGACCTTTCCACACAAATCCAGTTTCTTTATTCAGTTCAAAAGCAATAGGCTCGCCTTCAGGCGCAAGGGAAGATTTTTCATGCGCAACTACCCGTACTTCTTTGTTTTCCTTGAGCCTGCCGACAATGAGTACGCTTCGTGCCGTTGCTTGGAAGTCGATTGAGCCAAGCCCTCTGTAATTTGCTTTGCCGCCCTGTACTTTATTCAAGTGTCCGACAAGGATAACGGCGCACCTATATTTTTCTGCTACCCGTCCTAACTGTGAAAGAACATTGCGGACTTCGTTTGCCCTGTTCATATCAATTTGGGAGCCGATATACGCTTGTACGGGGTCTAAAATAATTACCTTTGCGCCCGTTTCAATAATTGCCTGTTCAATTCTTTCATCAAGCATTGAGAGTGCGGCTTCCGACTCGTCAATCACCTTGATTTGCGTACAGTCTGCATTGGCTGCAAGCAGACGGGGCTTAATTGTATCGCCAAGTCCATCCTCTGCGGTTTGGTAAATAATTCTTATCGGCTCACGCTCCGTATCATCACAAGGCAGTTTATCTCCCCTTGATAAGATAGCAGCTAACTGTAAAATCATCATTGTTTTTCCATCGCCGGGGTCTCCGTGGACAATGGTTATCTTTCCATAAGGAATATACGGATACCAAAGCCACCCGACCTCGGTTGCAGGTATCTCGTCCATGTTCAAAATTTTAAGCTCAGCCATTGCAGCCACCGCCTTTTTCTACGAAAATATTGAATTTTTCGGTTTTTAGGGTTATACTATTACTACTACATTTTTGAATTGGCTGCTCCGTATCTGCGCCAACAGATACATTCGGGGCAGCCGTTTCTTTTTTATTCGCCATCTTCACACTCTCCTTTCAGACCGCCGAGGATAATAACAATCAATTCGATAATATCTAATAATTCGTTGTCAACGCTACCGCCTGCTTCAATTCTCTGTAATTCTGCAAGGACAGCGACAAGCTCGTTGCGGAGAGCCTTATACACCCTCGGATTGCCCTGCACTACCACGTCTTGGCATAAGAGCCACCTTGTGATATAGTCCTGCTTAGTAAGCCCCGAAAGCCGCACCGCTTTGTCAATCCTCTCACTTTCTTCGGGAGATACCCGAAAGGCGACTGTCTTGTTCCTCCAACGGTTGCAGTTGTCTAAATTCTTTGCCGACATATCAAAAATCCCCCTTTCCCAAATCGTCAAGCCTGTCTGCCATTTCTGCCTGCTTTGACGGAAACAGATGTGCATAGCGGTAAGTGATTTCAATACTCTCATGCCCTACTCGGTCAGCAATCGCCACCGCCGAGAACCCCATGTCAATCAACAGACTGATATGGCTATGCCGTTACGGTATAATAACGACAAACGGAAAAAGCCTTTATTTTCAAGGGGTTTGAGCGTTTGCCGTCATTTATTCAATTCCTTTTCCAAGTTGAAATCTGACGAGAAAAATATCGAAAAAAGGAGGCTGTTTCATTAACGACAAAATTTAATAGCGCCAGCGGTCCGGTGTATTGCCTGGCCGCTGATTGCCGTGGGTGTTTCACTTTTACAGGTGGACGCCCTTTTTTCATACCCATTTTCAGGAGAAAGGAGATTCACATGGAATTAAATGAAATGGAAAAACGGCTGCTTTTTCAGGTTGAGGGTGACTATCAATCCAAAGTCCTGAACGAGCTTTACATGACCACCCGGTACACAAAGAATCCCGAACAACGGAAGGCCGCGGAAAATCTGATGGCAAAGCTGCGCATCCTGACGGATGCCGAGTGCATGGACATTGTGCGGGATATTCAGAAGAATTACCGTCTGCCCTACCCGCCCCGGACGATTGGGGAAAAGATTGCCGGCTCTGTGCCGACACACTGCAGAAGAAAACGAAGGAATACACCGGGGACGATACGGACCGGCTGGGGGCTTTTAAGGCGGCGGCAGTCTTGCAGCATACCACGCCGGAGCGCGCCCTTGCCGGGATGCTGGCGAAGCATATCGTCTCCCTGTATGACATGTGCTTTGACAATGATACGGATTACGGGATAAGCACATGGGAGGAAAAGATCACAGACAGCCTCAACTATCTGTTCTTGCTGAAAGCCATTGTAAAGGAGGGACATACCAATCAGACGGATTGAAGTAAAAATATTGAACTGCCAAGCGGTTTCGGAGGCCGAGAAAAACATGGTCTTTGCCGCCCGGCTCACCCAGAGGGGCCACAAGATCGCCACAATGGACGAACTGACGGCCCTTTATGAAAAATCGTTCAGTGACGATTCTGTGGCGGCCATCAGCGCCCTTCCCCACCCGACGGTCCAGAAATTTGCGGTGATCACTGTCGCCGTTGTAGGGGCAAGCCGGAGGTTCCTTTCACAGATCACCCGGCACCAGAACGAAGTGAAGTTTATGAGCGCGTCTTTACAGTACAGCAATTATGCGGGGCAGGCGGATTTTGCCATACCCTATGAGATTATCACCGCCCCGGCTGCGGTCCGGGAACTGTACTTAAAAAGCTGCCACGAAGGCATGGACTGTTACGAAAAGCTGTGCGCCGAGGGAATCGGCCATGACGCGGCGGGATATGCCACACCCCAGGGGCTTCGGAATGTGCTGGTTATCAGCGCCACGCCCTACCAGTGGAAACACATCATCGGCCAGCGGGTATGCCGGCGCAATACGGACGAGACCCAGATCGTGCTCTTAAAAATCTGGCAGGAGCTTCATACATTAAGCCCGGCGCTGTTTGCCCCCGGCCTTACAGGTCCCTTCTGCCAAAAGGACAAATGCCTGGAGGGGAAAATGACCTGCGGGAACATGCTGAAAGCGGATATGACGCCCGGAGACATCCTGAAAACGGACTATCCGGCGCTTTCGGAAGGAGGCGGCGCATGAAGATTAAACTGATCGACTTTGGCGTACCGGAGGACCGCCGCCCTTTCCGTCCGCATGGGAACGATGCCGGCGCGGATGTTTACATGCCCTATGACTGCACGTTACAGCCGGGCGAGATTACAAAGGTCCCTCTTGGGTTCGGGATTGAAGTGCCGGACGGATATGCGGGCTATGTATTCCCACGCACCAGTATGGCGGTAAAAGGGCTGGTCTGTGAGCTGCCGCCAGTGGATTCCGGCTACCGCGGGGAGATTCACGCGATCATCAGCAATGTAAGCAGCCAGACCCAGGAGCTTTCCAAAGGCTCCCGCGTGGGGCAGCTTGTGATCACCCCCGTCGTCATTGCGGACTTTGTTTCGGAGCTGGGTAAGCAGCGCGGCGCAGGCGGATTTGGAAGTACAGGAAAATAAAAAAGTGACATTCCGGGAGTGATTCCTGGTTTATCGCCGGTAGTGGGATTGGGCATATCAGGAGGATTGCAGGGTACAATAAAAGAAAGGCAGCAAAAAGCAGTACGCCGTCATAGCGTACCGCCCCGCTGCTTAAAATTGCCTTAATATGTCGTGATGCCCTACGTCTACCAGGATAATCATTTTATCGCCTTCATAATACCAGATAATGCGGATGTCCATGTTGACGCTGCACTCGAAAAGGTCCGTGGTGCCCTGGATGCGTTTGGTCCGCAGCGACGGATGGGAAGGATTTTCAGCCAGAAGTTCCAGCTTGTTTTTAAGCTGCTTCTTCTCCTGGGCGGCCAGACCCTTGAAATGCTTTTGGAAACGGGGCGTAAAGGTAAACTCATACGCCATTATTCTGCCTCCAGTCTGTCAAACAGGGCGTCCACGCTGTCAAAGACCGGCTGTTCCCCGGATGCGATTTTTGCTTTTACCCCGTCAATTTCTTCCCGGAGCTCATTCAGGGTGTTCTTTGGATAGACCACCACCGGCATGATGCAGATGGAACCGTCTTTCTCGAAAATGTCCAGTTTGTCGCCTTCTGACAGGCCGAGCTTGACAATGATTTCTCTTGGTATCGTGACCTGGGCTTTTTGGCGTAATTCTGCCAGCATAGAATCATCTCCTTTTTAAGTTTGAAAGTTAGAAGTTCTTACTTTCTTACTTATAGTATATCCACTTTGGGGGATTTATGCAAGAGGGCACGAAAAAAATTTACAGAATAGTAAAAGCGGCCAACACCCTGGCCGCCTTAGCGCTTGCTGTTCAGTTCTTTCATAATGCCGAGGATATAACCCATTGACCGGGAATCCAGTTTTTTTGCCTCTGCGATAAATTCCTTTAAGGCTTGCGGGGCCGGGTTCCCTTCGTCAAAAAATTCCTGGGGCGTCACTCCCAGATATTCACAGATGTAAAGGAAGGACTGCATGGAGGGAAGGGACTTTTTATTTTCAATGTTGTTAATGTAGTTATTTGCCTGTCCCAATGACAAGGACATATCGCGCGCAGACACGCCTTTCTGTGTCCGCAGCTTTGCCAGCCGTTCCGGGACGAAATCTTCATACATCGCCTCTGCCTCCTATTCTGTAATAGATTGTACCTTACGCCCTTCCCTTATTCGCAAAATAAAAAAGGGTGTTTACATTGAAGCGCTAAAATAAATCTATTATAATTTTGGAAGTGAAGAATACTAACTATCGGATGGAGGAAAAGACAGATGAAAGGAAAGACATGCTGTGTCACCGGGCACAGGGATTTACCGCAGAAAGAAATCAACCATGTAAAGGCGGCGCTGCGGCGTGAGATTGACTGCGCTGTTGCGGACGGGTTTACCCGCTTTATGAGCGGCTTTGCGGACGGCGTGGATCAGTATTTTGCAGAGCTCGTACTGGAAAAGAAAAAGACGAATCCGGCACTGGAGCTGATTGCGGTTATCCCTTATCAAAAGCGGCTGGATAACCTGATGGAAAAGGGACGGACCTATGAAATGCTGGAGGCATGTGCGGATGTTGTCGTCATGCAGGAGAAATACCACCCCAGCGTCTATTCCCACCGGAACCGCTACATGGCCGAGCACTCGGACCGGGTGATCGCCGTATATGACGGGAGGGAAAAAGGGGGCACGGTCAGGACGATCCGGTTTGCGCACCAGATGAAAAAGGAGCTGCGGGAAATCCCGGTCGGGGAGATTGTTCTGCCGGGACAGTCCGCAGCAGGAAAAAATAAAAGAATAGATAACTGATACTTGATGATACGCCTGCTTTCCAGTGGGCGTTTTTCTTTACCAATTTTTGGAGGATTTTTTATGTGGAACATGATTACACACTTCCTTACATTCACAGGAGGGATGTCTGGCTACTGCTAATTTTAATGCGCTGTCGGTACAGATCAAGGAGCTGGAATCGCAGATGACCGCCAACGGGGAGCTGCAGAAACAGATCGTAAATTATGCCAAGACGCGGGCGGTCTATGTGGAGTACCGGAAAGCCGGGTACAGCAAAAAATTCCGGGCGGCGCATGAGACGGAAATCCTGCTGCACCAGGCGGCGAAGAAACATTTTGACGGGCTGGGGATCACAAAGCTGCCCTCTGTCAAATCTCTGCGGGAGGAATACGACGGGCTCCTGGAGCAGAAACGGAAAGCCTATTCTTCTTACAAGCAGGCCAGGGCTGATATGAAGGAGCTCCATAATGTCCGGGCGAATGTGGAGCATTTGCTGGACATTCCCACCGGGCGGGAAACGCAGAAGTCGCGGCAATAGGTTTCTCTCCGCTTTTGTTTTTCAGCGTTCCAACGGAACGCGCAGCCATCACCGCAGGTGATGATCTCAGGGGTTTGGGGACATGTCACCAACAAGCATTTAGCAGAAATTCCGGGTACGGGATTTCTGCTAAATACGCAATCTTACGGAAGATTGCATTGCTTGCCAGTAGTTTTGAGAACCTTTATTTAGGTATTGTCTGCACGCACATAGACAAGCACCATGTCCATAATCACATCATCGTGAGTGCGGTAAATCTGGAGTGTACCAGGAAATTCCGCAACTTTTGGGGTTCCTCCTGGGCTTTGCGCCGGATCAGCGATAAGCTGTGTCTGGAGCATGGCCTTTCTATTGTCGAAGATCCCAAGCCCAGCCGCGGCCACTATGGAAAATGGCTGGGTGATGGAAACAAACCGCTTTCCTTTCAGAATCAGATCCGTCAGGCCATTGACGCCGCCCTGGAGCAGCACCCCTCCACCTTTGAGGATTTCCTGAAAATTCTGGAAGCGTCCGGTGTGGAAGTCACCCGGCGCGGGAAATCTATCAATTTCCGTGTTCCAGGGCAAAAGAGCCGAACCCGCTGCAATACGCTAAAAGGAGATTATACTGAACAGGCAATACGGGAAAGGATCGCCGGAACCTATATTCCCTCTGTTCAGCCCAAACGGTCCAATTCTTCGGTGAGGATGCTGATTGATATTGACGCCGCAATGCGGGCCGGTAAAGGTGCCGGTTATGAGCGTTGGGCCAAAGTGTTCAATGTGAAGCAGCTTGCGAAAGCTGTGGCTTACCTGAAAGAGCATGGGGATATGAGCTATGAGGACCTTCAAGCAAAGGCCCAGGCTACGACTTCCCGGTTTAATGAGCTTTCCACGCAGATCAAGGATATGGAAAGCCGTTTATCTCAAAATGGAGAATTGCAGAAACAGATCGTCAATTACTCTAAGACGAGATCTGTCTACATTGCGTATCGAAAAGCCGGTTACAGCAAAAAATTCCGGGCCGAGCATGAGGCTGACATCCTGATCCACCAGGCAGCGAAGAAATATTTTGACAGCCTGGGAGTGGAGAAGCTGCCTACCGTAAAGACTCTGCGGGAAGAATATGCCGAAGTGCTGGAGGCCAAGAGAAAAGCCTATGCGGAATATAAGCAGGTACGGGAAGAAATGCGGGAGCTGCAGAATGTGAAGGCCAATATTGACTATCTGCTGGGACCGTCTGCGGAAAGGACACAGGAAAAAGAACATTCATAAGCATATATGGAAATTATTCAGAAAATTTGATATACTTATTGGCGTGTCTGTGTGGAGTCTACTGCCTTACTTGACAAAGTTTCTCGTTATCCATGGAAAATTCATATACATGACACATTGGAATGCTAATATCTAAATAAAAAAGGGTGATGAAATGGCAAACTTATTGATAGTAGAAGATGATGTCCTGACAAACGAATCTGTTTGTGAGTATTTGCAGGATATGGGCCACATCGTGTTTTCAGCATACGATGGAGAACAGGCTTTAGAGTTGTTCAATAGCAAAAAGATAGACCTGGTTGTTTTGGACATCATGCTTCCCCAAATAAACGGTCTGAATGTTTTGAAAAAGATTCGTCAGGCAAGCAGCATACCAATTCTTATGCTCACAGCGATGGACGACATGGATACACAGATTATGAGTTTTGACAATCTGGCAGATGATTATGTAACGAAACCGTTTTCCATCGTTTTACTGGGAAAAAGGATTACGGCGCTTCTTCGGCGTATTGGAAAAACGGAACCAGCAAATATTTGGAGTTATAAAGATATTATAGTGGACTTCTCCGGCTTTTCAGCAGAAAAGGCAGGAAAGCTGATTGATATTTCACCCAAAGAAGTGCAGTTGCTGAAAATTCTGGTGGATCATACAGGAGTTGTGTTGACCAGAGATCAAATTCTCGATTCTATTTGGGGGACAGATGTTCCATTGAATGATAGGACGATTGACACATATATCGGCAGACTTCGTAAAAAGTTAGGATTGGACTGTATTGTAACAGTAAAGGGAATCGGCTATAAATTTGAGGCTGTGCGATGAAACTATTTCCAAAAACTTTTTGTTATACCCTTATGTTAATGATTATCATTACGTTAATTGGGCATGGGTTGATGTATTTTCTGATACCTGCTTTTTATACAAACCAAAAAGAAAGTCTTGCGGAAAGCATAGGGGAGGAAATAATACAGCAGCTTCAACAACCCTCAGAATTATCGGAAGATAAGGTTTTGGAGCGGTATGCTAAGAATAAGGCATTTGTGAACTTGACCTGCGGAGATAAACAGTATGTCTATGGTTCTTTTTATATTGAAGATGCCCTGAATGGAAACGGGAAAGATTATTCTTTTCAAGCCTCTCCCGGAGATCAAGCGAATGATGCTCAGTCTAATGTTACGGGCGCTGAACAAGGGATTGATGGCCTGGCTCCCTACTTAACAGCACAATTTGTAAAGCGGGAATTTTCGTTTCAAAATGCAGATAACGAAGATTGTACGTTGCTTATTCTTGTTACATTGCAGCCGGTAAATGAAACAAAAGGCATTGTTCTTGAGATCCTTCCTATTAACTTGTTGATTTGCTTTATTATTTCTGCTATTGTGGCGTTTTTGTATTCCAGACGGCTTTCTACACCAATCAAGAAAATATCAGAAACTACAGAGCAAATGAGGTTATTAAAGAGAAATGCTGTCTGTGAAATTCGCACAAAGGATGAGATCGGACAGTTATCTCAAAATATCAACGCACTTTATAAGGAACTTTTGACATCAATAGATCATCTGCACGCAGAAATCGCCCATGTTAGCGAAGTGGAGCAATCAAAAATAGACTTCATGCGAGCTGCTTCGCATGAGTTGAAAACGCCTGTATCGGCAGTTTGCACTATGCTGGACAGCATGATCTTAGGCGTGGGGAAATTTGAAGATACAGATACTTATCTCCCTGTATGCAAAGAAAAAATGCTGCAGCTTTCTTCTATGATCCAAGAGGTGCTTGACGCCTCTAAATTGACTGGACAGCCAGAAGAACCTATCAAGAAAGTCCAGCTTTCTGAGTTGCTCCATGAGGTCTGTAATTCCTACCGCTTGATTGCAGATTCAAAGGGAATTGTATTTTATATTGAAACAGAAAAAGCCGGGGTGGTTCATATTCCGGTCAAAGCTGTAAAGCGGGCAATCTCCAATGTTATCTCTAATGCTGTAAATTATACAAACAGTGGTGGAAAAGTCTCTGTTATCTGTTCAGAAGGCACGATCATAGTAGAAAATGAATGCGTCCCGATTTCAGAGAAAGACCTAAATCATTTGTTTGAAGCGTTTTACCGGCCTGATTATTCTCGCAGCAGGGAAACTGGTGGAAATGGCCTTGGATTATATATCACCCATAAACTTTTGGATACTTACAAAATCCCTTACTCCTTTATGCCGTATGAGCATGGAATGAGATTTACAATAAACTGCCCCACAAATAACCGCTTCGTAAAATGAAGTTATCTCAACGTACCAATACAAAGAGGACTTCATTAAACAAGATAGGGTTGACCCATTGATAAAATGGAGGTGTATGGTGTATTTATCCGCTATACAGAAGTTCTAATATAAAATAAGGAGAGATTACATTGAGATACACAAAAAACATCATTAAACTATTCTGTTTGACTTTGGTTTTTACATTGGTATTATCTGCCTGTGGAAATTCCTCATATAATGACTGCAATTCCATCCTTTCTAACGAGGACAGCTATACCTATCAAAAATGTGTGGACACCGGAAGTACGGACGCTTCTCTGAAAAGAGAATTTCAAGGGTTCAATGGAAAAGATACCATCTGGATGCTCGATGTCCAAGAAGATACTTCTATTTCCCTTGACCTTTCGACAAATCTGTCCAGCGGAAAATTCAAAGTGCTGCTTGTCTCCGAGGAGAACGAAATTACCACTCTTTTAGAAGGTGATGGTACACAGAATACATCCATTGATTTGGAGAAAGGTACGGCAAGAATCATACTTGTTGGGGATGGCACAAGCGGATCGTGTGAAATCACTTTAAGCGATATAAGCAATGTAAGTGTGGATTCACCCTCTGATGGCTTAGATTCCGAAGAATGGATGGATGATTTTTATAATGATTGGACGTAAAATAGAACGACCCATGGAGTGTTTTGACTTCCTGATTTGAATATTCATGAGACAATCAGGCTATAAGTGATTAGCTACCGCACGATGGCAAAAAAGCTGTCGTACAGCAGCTATACTGACACGCTTATTTGATCTGGCGGTGGCTTTTTAGAGCCGCCGCCTTTTTTTTGCCGAAAGACCAAGAAAACGAAAAATCTGTTTATCAATATACAGACAGTGTTTTGACAACTCCATGACAACTATGTTCCATACCCATGAGAAATATGCCTGCTAAAATACTGAAGAACAAAGCAAAGGAGGCACTTCTATGAATGTGGGAAAAAGGACAATTTTGTATCTTGTCCGAAAATGGAGCAAGACGCTCTTGCTGTTTATGATTTTCTTAGTCGTAGGTACACTTGTAATTTCCGGGGTATCTATTCGCAAGGCCGCTGACCAGGCGGCTGCAAATGTGCGTCAGTCTTTAGGCGGTGGATTTGTCATGAAAGAAGATCACAGCGACCAGAGCAAATATGAACGCCGTGATCTTGGGAACGGTTCCTATGCGATGGCGTATGTGGGAGAATCCCTGACAAAAGAAATTGCGGATAAAGTGGCAGAGGTTCCCGGCGTAAGCGGATATAATGCAGAGAATATTGGCCCCGCAAATCTGAAAACGATGGATGGCGAGTATTTGAAGTTAAAGAGTATTGAAGGAAGTATGTTTGCCAATGAGCCGGTACTGAGTAAACAGGCAAATATTTATGGCTACACCAATACAGCGGAAGCTGATATGTTTACTGGTGGCAGCCTTGAGTTGATTGAAGGACGCCAGATTACCAGCGAGGATCACAACGCTGTGCTGATCCATAAAGAGTTGGCGGAATCAAACAATCTGAAATTAGGCGACCAATTTGTAATCGCTATGAATCCACAAATTACAGGCGGAGATGAAGAAGCTGGAAAATTGCAAGAAACAGTTACCATTGTCGGTATCTTTGATTCTAAGATAACACAACAAGTTTCCATGTTTTCAACACCGGGAGATTTGCTGGAAAATACAGTTTTGATGGATGTGGAAACAAGCGTAGAACTGTTATCCTGGTCATCTGAGGGCTATTACAAAGTTCATTATCAGGTAGATGATCCGGCTAAGTTGGACAGTATTATGGAAGATGTAAGAAATCTGGATTCCATAGATTGGGATTGTTTTACGTTGGCCGAAGAAAATAAATCCTATGAATCTGCAGCTTTGCCGCTGGACAGTCTGGGAGGTTTGATTACGACGCTTATTGTGATTACTACAGTCATAAGCGTTGCCATATTAGTTTTGCTTCTGACCATGTGGACAAAGAGCCGTACTCATGAAACCGGAATCTTACTTTCTATTGGTATTAGTAAGGCAAAGATTTTAATGCAACATCTGGCCGAGGTTCTTATTGTTGCCGTATTAGCGTTCAGCCTTTCTTTTTTTGCCAGTACAGCAGTTGCACAAGGAATGGGAAATGCTCTCTTGGACACCGATACCACTAATTCTGTTACACAAGAACCGGAGATTGGTGAGGATGGTTCCTTTGGTTATACGTTGCCTGAAATCCCTACAAACACAACATCTGTCACTGAATTGACAGTCACAGTTGTGCCACAAACACTGTTTTGGGTGTTTGGTATTGGTGGGGTGCTGATTATAGCCTCCGTAACGGTAGCTTCTATTCCGATTTTCCGTTTGAAGCCCAAAGAGCTGCTTGGAAAGATGGATTAGGAGGTCACATAATGAACACTTTAAGCAGAGCCTTTTTATCAGTACACCGTAAAAAGGGAAAAAGCATTGTGTTGTTCATGGTGCTGCTTGTCGTTTCAACCTTTGTTTTGGTAGGGCTTTCGATTAAATATTCTGCCGATACAGCAGCACAAGAACTAAGGCACTCTCTTGGTGGTAGTTTTGGGTTAGTGGTGGACAAATCTAAATCTGAAAACTTTATAGCCAGTGAAAATCAAAGCAGTGGTGTTCAATATGTCGGTGCGCCGTTAGATGATTCTGTGATTGAAGAAGTCTTAAAAACTCCTAATATTGAAAGCTACAATGCTTCTCAAATTGGAGAGGCAATACTGACCAATGCCAATGGAGAATATCTGGAACTGGTAGAGACCAATAATCAATACGATGATGATGAAACATTACTTCATACTGTTACCAGTGAAATGAATACGGACTCTGAAAAAAGCATCTTTTTTTCAAAAGGAACCTTTCAGATCACCGAAGGGCGTCACATTCTGCCGACAGATGAAAATGTTGTTCTCATAAGTAAAGAACTTGCAGGACTTAACAATTTAGAAGTTGGAGATCAAATCTGGCTTCAATCTTCGCAAGAAAAAACATCCAGCCCCTTCTCTATTGTAGGTATCTACGAAATCAAGGAACCACAACTTAATGCGGGGCTTGTACCGCCACCCTCTCTTTATCAGAACCGAATTTTCATTGACGATTCCAATGGGGAATCAGGAGAATATCAACGACTGGAATTTTATGTGAAAGATCCGGCTCAGCTTAGTAATACCATTGAATCTGCAAAAGAAAACGCCAATATTGCATGGGATGATTTTGCGGTAGAAACTGCCGATGAAGAATATCAGCGAACAGCGGCACCTTTGGAAAATATGTCTGCCCTGGTATCGTCCTTGTTGACCTGCTTAATTATTGGCAGTGCCCTGGTGTTGTCTTTAATTCTAAGTCTTTGGATTAAGGGCCGTATTCATGAAACAGGTATATTGCTGGCTATGGGATACCGAAAGACGCAGATATTTCTGCAACATTTTGCAGAGGTCATGATGATCGCTGTGCTGGCATTTGGCATTTCTTTCTTTGCTGGCCAAGTCGTTGCGGATGTAACGGGTGATCTTCTCCTGCAAAATGTCTCCGCGCAAACCGAAACAATCGCCAGCGATACCGCCTCTTCTCTGGAAGTGGAAATAACTGTTCGTAACTTTGCGGCTGTTTGTGGAATTGGAACCTTAGTTGTAGCCTTCTCTGTGGGAATGTCTAACATCCCAGTGTTTCGCTTACAGCCCAAAGAGATATTAAGCAAAATGAGCTAAATGGAGGATTTAAGATTATGAGCATTTCGGAATTACCAGAATTGTCAAATTCATTTGATAAAAAAGCAGCTCCCAAATCGGAGCGGGAAAAAGGTATGCCGTTTCCGGCCTTTCTGGATGTGGAAAGACTACTATGAAGCGCACAAGAAGAATAGTTATGCTGCTTTGTTCGGCTCTGATTTTCACATTGATCTTATCTGCCTGTGGAAATTCCTCATATAATGATCGCAACTTGATCCTTTCTAATGAGGATAGTTATACCTACCAAAAATGTGTAGACACCAGAAGTACGGACACTTCTCTGAAAAGAGAATTTCAAGGGTTCAACGGAAAAGACACCATTTGGATGCTCAATGCAGCAGAAGATACATCTATTTCTATTGACCTTTCGGCAGATTTGTCCAGCGGAAAATTCAAAGTCCTGCTTGTTTCCGAGGACAATAAAATTACCACCCTTTTAGAAGGTGATGATACGCAAAGCACTTCCGTCGATTTGAAAAAGGGTACAGCAAGAATCATACTTGTTGGGGATGGCACAAGCGGATCGTGTGAAATCACTTTAAGCGATATAAACAATGTAAGCGTGGATTCTCCTTCTGGGGGCTTAGATTCCGAAGAATGGATGAACGATTTTTTTGATGACTGGATGTAAGGAGATGTATGTTGATATGAGCATTTTAGAATTTTCCAATTTGAAATATAGTTATGACGGCAAGCAGCCTGTCCTTCGGGGCGTGAGCGGACAACTGGAACAGGGCAAACTCTACGCAATCCTGGGTCCTTCCGGCTGCGGTAAGACCACCCTGCTCTCCCTGATCGGTGGTCTGGATAGCCCCAGCAACGGCCAAATTTGTTTTGAAGGACAAGATATTGCCAAAACCGGTTTGTCTAATCATCGGAAAAACCATGTGGCATTTATCTTTCAGGCGTATAACCTGATCGACTATCTGACCCCCGCAGAGAATGTATCGCTGACCTCCAAGCTGCCGCCGTTGCCCATTCTGGAGCGCCTGGGCCTGACGAAAGAAGAAGCCAAGCGAAATGTGCTGAAACTCTCCGGCGGCCAGCAGCAGCGTGTAGCCATCGCCCGTGCCTTGGCAAGCGAGGCCCCGGTGATCCTGGCCGATGAGCCTACCGGCAATCTGGACGAGGACACTGCCCAGGACATCACGGAAATTCTCAAAGAGAGCGCCCACAAGATGAACAAGTGTGTGGTGGTCGTTACCCACTCCAATGAGCTGGCGAAGCAGGCCGATGTGGTGTTCCGGCTGAAAAAAGGTGAGCTGCAGGTGCTGGAGCGTACTCAGGATGGAAACGCCCAACCCCAATGCCGCAGAAACAATGCTCCCCGCAACGAGAGGAGGGCAAGATGATGGACGAGTTTTCTAAGCCCTCCAAAAAGGGCAGCATCCTCGCTGTGGCCTGCTACGTTTTTGCTGTGGTGCTGTTGATTACGGCCTTTATTTCCTTGGCGGCTTGTCATCAAAACATTTCCCGGCAGCTTGAGCAGGGCGTCCCTGTGCAGGGAAATGAACTGGCCATTGTGAATCTCTACTTAACAAGCTGTGTGCAGTATTTTGCCTTTGCCGCCGCCATGGTGTTTTGCGGCAAGGCTGCCCGCAGGGGGCTGGCAATCCAGAGCGAAGCGCCGGTACAGGTCACGCCCTATATGCTCAACGCCTCGGCAGAGGCCATCGGTCCCGATTATGCCGAGGAAGTTAAGCCGGAGGATGAAGATACGGATTTTGAGGCTTGGGGATTCCGGGAAAAGGAAGAATAAAAATCGACTGTAAAGAAGGATAGCTCAGATTCTTTTTGATTGACACTGAGGAACAGGGGGTGATAGTATGGGGCATTTCGCAGTATTTGATTTAACAGAATCCGGTGAAAAAATAGGCAGGAAACTTTTTGCGCTTCTCACAAAGACACAGCAAAAAGAATTGGAGCGTTTTATTTCAGAAAGTAAAAATTCTGAATCTGATAGTGTCCTTTCTCCATGCTATCCTGCCTTTTATGGTCAGTATTCCATTCCAAGGCAATCAGATCAGCCATTAACAGAGATCCAGGAGGGCGATTTTTACTTCTGCTTGGAACAGCGCCTTGTTACTGTTCGAGGCCAGATGATTTCGCTAACTGTTAAGGAATTTGACATTCTTGCTTTGCTTATACAGAATCCAAAACGGGTGTTCACCTATGAAATGCTGCTGGATCTGGTATGGCATGAGAACTACACCTACTATTCCCGAAAGGCAATCAACAACCATGTAAGCAACCTGCGAAAGAAAATCAGGATTGCCCCGGATCTGCCGGACTATGTAAAAAGCATGTACGGTGTAGGCTATAAATTCGATATATGAATCAGAACCACCGGCTTAGCCGGTGGTTTGCTCACGCCCTATAAGGGCTCATTACCGGCTCTGGAGTCTAAAGACTCATCGAAAGGTTTGCCAGCCGCAACATCATTTTGTACTAAGTCCTAAAGGACTTTTTCTATTTGTTCTTTTTTGCTGGCTCACCCGTAAACGGG
>CAJTDX010000045.1 GCA_910575155.1 Lachnospiraceae bacterium | reverse complement strand
ATTAATATACATGAAAATGACAGAAAAATAAATGTATACATGAACCTGTTTCATTTATGGTGGTGCTAAGAGCCGAAGCATGGAAGTTTATAGGGAATCCGAAGGAATTTCCTATAAAAGAACATATTGAGCCGGGAATCTGTTTTTGAGATTCCCGGCTCATAAATATTTCCGTATCTGTCTGTATTTTTATCAGGAAAATGCCAGCTCCGTGCGGCGGATCAGATCCATCTGCAGCGGCTTGCCCAGCTCTACAAAGTAGGCGCTGTAGCCCGCGACTCTCACCAGCATATCTTTGTAATTCTCCGGCGTTTTCATGGCCGCCTTCATCATTTCATTGCTCATAATATTAAACTGGCAGTGCATACCGCCCTTCTCCAAATATGCGCCGATAAAACCAACCAGGTTTTCTCTTCCTTCCAGCCCTGCAACACATTCCGGCGGGAACTTCCAGTTCAAAAGCGTGCCGTTGGTCGCCAGGCTGTGATCTGCCTTGGTCACGGAATTTGCAATCGCCGTGGGCCCGCTGATATCATGAGACGCGGCATGGGTATGCACCGGCCCCATATTATCTGAGATTGGTTCCCCGCTCTTTCTGCCGTCCAGAGAAGCTCCCAGACCACGTCCCAGACCTACGTTTGCGTTTACGGTATAAACGCCCGGACAGAAATACCCGCCTCTGGGATTCTGTCTGCCTGTAATGTTCCGGCAGTAGCACTCAAACACCTCTTTAAAGAGATCGTCGGCATAATCGTCGTCATTTCCATAGTGATGCACCTTACTGCTGTTTACCAGGGCATACAGCACATCATGTCCTTCCCAGTTATCCCTTACTGCCTGCAGTAACTCCTCGCCGCTGTAGCGTTTCTCATCAAATACAAGCTGTTTGATCGTGGAGAGAATATCTGCGCAGGTTCCGATGCCGCTCGCCTGAGGGCCGGTAAAATTATAATTTGCGCCCCCTTCGCCCAGATCTCTGCCTTTTTCCATACAACCGCCAAAAAATGCCGAGGCGTAGGGAAGCGGCTTTTTCTCTCGCTGTATTCTGTCTATCACATTCAGACCGCCGCACATCTGGTCGGTCCAGAACTGCATCTGTTTTTCAAAGCTCTCAAGTACTTCCCCGATGCTCTGAAAACTCTGCAAAGAGCCAGTATCAGGACCTAATTTACTGCCTGCCCCCGCGCACTCCTGATATCTGGGGCAATTCCGGCTGCAGTCAATACACTGTCCGCCGTTCAACGCCAGCTCCATCACCTTGACAATATTGATATAAGCCGCGTCATGATAACCATATTCCTGTCCCGGAAGATCCGGCTCCACGCAGCCCACCACCGCATAATTTCTCGCCTGTGAAAGGTTCATCCCCTTTCTGAGCATCGCCTTAACAGCCACCTCGTCATTAAAAATCTTGGGATGCCCGTAACCTGCGCGGATGCACTCCACCGTTTTCACCCGCAGCTCGTAAGGCGTATTCTGATGCATCCTTACGCAAACCCAGGGATTCATCATTCTGGTATGTACGGAAGCCTCCAGCAGCATAAAAGTCAGATCGTTGGTCACATCTTCGCCATTTTCATCCACACCGCCGATGGTCAGGCTCTCTCCGCCCCATCCTCTGCCGTTGCGCACCTCCACAGTCATTCTGTCTTTTAATTTAGAGGGATTTCCCATCTTTACATAGGCGCATTCCAGTAATTCCTGCGCAAAGTCTTTTGTAATTACCTGATGTTCCATATCGCTTTTATAGTAAGGATAGAGCCACTGGTCCATTCTTCCATAGGAGACAGAATGTCCATTGGATTCAATCAGTGTAATAGTGGTTGCAAAATGCCACAACTGCAGCGCCTGCCACATGGTTTTTGCCGGACCCCCGGCAATCTGCCTGCAGTTGGCCGCAATCTGTTCCAGTTCCGCTTTTCTTACAGGGTCCGCTTCCCGGACGCTGCGTTCTTTTGCCAACGCCGCATAACGATTAATATACGCGCAGGCCGCCTGCAGCTCGATCAGCATGGCTTCATAAAATTCTTTCCGTTCCGTATATTCGCTGTCTGCGGGATCTAAAGCTGCCAAAGAAGCCTGCGCTTCTGCGATCAGCCCCTGATATCCCGTTTTCAGCAGCTTTTCATAGTCCATCACGAAATGACCCACGCCGCCAAAATGGTACAGATTCGTCATATACACCTTTTTGCCCATCTCACATCCTTTTTTCTGGTCTTCTGTGAGAGCTGCCTCCACTGCGTCGGCAATTGTCCTGCCGCGCCAAAATTCCAAAAGCTCCAACAATTCCTCTTTGTCCGCTTCTGTAATATAAAATTTATCATGCGCTCTCTGGTCAAAGGGATGGTTTTTCAGCTCATCACGAATCCATTCCGCGGAAAATTCCGGATAAATCGGAGCCGCTTTTGCCGGAGCCGCCAGCTCGCCAGCCAGAAGTTCATCCTCATACAAATCAATTTCCACATGTTCCAGAATATTTTTCAGCGAATACGCTGTTTTCATCTTCGCAGAGAGACCGGGATTCTCTTTATAAGTCTCTGTAATCAGTCTTGCCCTTTGAATATCAATATTAAATTTACGTTCCAGAAAAACCTTTCTCAGTTTATTTACACGGCTGTACGGTGAAAAACCGTCGTGCCCCACCTGATATCCAATTCCATAATGCTGATCAAACGCCTCTGTTCCCGCAGGCTTCTTTATTGTCATTGTTGTTCTCCCTCCTTCGTTGTCGTGCCAATTTTACAATTGATGCCTCTGTTTTGAAAATAGTCGGCAAATTCTCTGATTTTTATTGTAAACGCATCTCTGTCAAACTCCAGCCTCTCCATAGGGTAGGCAAGATCCAGAGATTTATATTTTTCTTCTCCGAGGCGCATAAATTCCAGCAGCTGCAGCTCTTCCACCTGATTATGAAGCTTTTCTGAAATAAAATCAGCCGTATCTTCCATATTCTCCCAGGTATCGTTTACGCCCGGAATCACCGGAATCCTCACAATCATTGGTTTTAAAAGCATTGCCAGACGCTCCATGTTTTCCAGAATTTTTTCATTTGCAACCCTGGTATACTGCCTGTGAACGGCAGAATCCATATGCTTGATATCTGTAATAAACAAGTCTGTATCGGGAAGAATCTGTTCGATTGCATCCCAGTCTGCATACAAAGTCGTTTCCACACAGGTATGGATCTGTTCCTGCCTGCATCGTTTCAGAAATTCTGAAACAAACGGAACCTGCATCAGCGGTTCTCCTCCTGACAAGGTGACGCCCCCGTTTGAACTCTGATAATAGGAAAGATCTTTTTTTACTATTTCCACCGCCTCTTCGACAGAAATCCGTTTTCCCCAGAGTTTCAGGGCGTCCGACGGACAGACTGCGGCGCACGCCATACAATTTGTACATTGCGTTCTGTCTATGGCTGACAGCTTCTGGTTCTCAAATATAAGGCTCTTTTTATGTTCACATACATCCAGACAGCATCCGCATTTGTCTTTGCCGATACATTTCGTATGGTAAATGCCTGGCTGCTGAATTAACTTGTGACTCTCAGGATTTGAGCACCATCTGCACTGTAAGGGGCAGCCTTTCAAAAATAGCTCTGTCCGAATCCCCGGCCCGTCGTGTATCGTATAACGCTGTATATTAAAAATGATCGCAGATTCTGACATCGTATTCCTTACCACCTCATTCTGTTTCTCTCATAACGCAACTGTATTCTAATATCAATTTTCTTTTTTTTAATTCCAATTCAGCATTATTACTTCACTTTTTTATCTTTTTTCTTTTTTAATTCGAATTTAGAATTATTTGTCGAAAAACTTATGGTAATTTAGCAGACGGAATTCCAATTGCGTCTAAAAAATTATAAATACGAAAGGCGGTAAAGATACATGAACAAGGCTACGGCAAAAAACGCAGGATATGCTGCTGAATACATCATTCTTGTAGCTGCAATAATAGGTGTCTGGATTGTGATGGGCAGTACCGGGAATTTAAATCCTGTCATCATGCCGGCTCCATCTAAAGTGGGTAACACGATTCTTTCTCTGATACAAAGCGGCGAGCTATGGGAGAGTCTTGGGATAAGCGTGGCAAGGGTGCTGCAGGGTTATCTGCTTGCTTCCGTACTGGGAATTATTCTGGGTATTTTAATCGGACTCTCAAATCATCTTGAGAGACTGACCGGACTGCTGATCCAGTTAATAAAACCCATTCCTCCCATTGCATGGATCCCTCTTGTCATACTGTGGTTTGGAATCGGAGAAGGCGGCAAAATCTTTTTGATTTTCCTGGGCGGTTTTTTTACGATCCTGATTAATGTAATTGATGGAATCCGTCAGGCTGATACAAAGCTGATTGAAGTATCCACATCTATGGAAACGCCGTTTTTCAAACATATATTTATGATGGTAATTCCCAGCGCGGCTCCCAATATTTTCACCGGACTGCGCACGGGTTTAAGCTCCTGCTGGATGTGCGTGGTTGCTGCAGAGCTTGTGTCTTCCACCACTGGTCTGGGATATCTGATCATGAATGCCCGGCAGTTCGGAAAAACAGACGTCGTAATCGTAGGTATGCTCACCATCGGCATCACCGGAAAAATTATGGACTCGCTTTTGAAACTTGCTGAAAAGCTTGTGATCCGTTGGAATTGAGGTGAATAAAATGACAGGCGAAAACGAAAAAAATTACATTGTCGTAGAAAGGCTGCATAAATATTTCAGCCAGAGAGGCAGTGCGGATATGCACATCCTCGACGATATCAATTTCACTGTAAAAAAAGGCGAGGTCATCTGCATCGTAGGTTCCAGCGGCTGCGGCAAAAGCACTTTGCTCCGCGCCATATGCGGCCTTGACCCTGACCACGAGGGAACCGTACGGATTGACGGTACCGAAATCACAGGCCCTGACAAGCACAGAGGCATGGTATTTCAGGAACACAGGCTCTTCCCCTGGCTGACCGTATCGCAAAATGTAGGATATGCCTTAAACGGCATTTCAAAGGAAGAAAAACAGGAAAAAGTAAAACAGTATATAGAGCTTGTGGGTTTAAACGGATTCGAGCGCTCCTATCCGCGGGAGCTTTCCGGCGGTATGGCCCAGCGCGCCGGGATTGCGCGGGCATTGGTCAACAATCCTTCCGTATTGTTTCTGGACGAACCTTTCGGCGCTCTGGACGCTTTTACAAAGATATCCATGCAAAAGGAATTGAAGCGGATTCAGAAGCGCTCTCATACCACTATGCTGCTTGTCACTCATGACATCGACGAGGCCGTATATCTGGCAGATCAGATTATCGTCATGTCCGAACGGCCCGGCCGCATTCAGAATATCGTTCCCGTAAAGCTTGCGGAACCGCGGGACCGCAACAGCTATGAATTTGTAGAAATCAGAAAAATCATTTACAATGAATTCTTTAATTAATTCCTGCTTATAAAGCGAGATCTAAGCATTTTGAAAGGAGAAACTAATATGAAAAAAACACGTATTTTATCCTGTATAACTGCACTGGCGCTCAGTGTTACTGTATTGTGCGGCTGCGGTTCTTCCTCCAAAACCGAAGAGTCCTCCAGCCCGGACGCCAAGGACGGTTCCTCTGTAGTTAATATCGCAATCCAGCCTTCCGCCGCATTTATTCCGCTTTACATTGCCCGCGAAAACGGCTGGATTGAGGAAGCTCTCAAAGATCAGAATGTTGAGGTTAACTGGAATGATTTCGAGTCCGGTCCTCCCATGAATGAATCTCTTGCTTCCGGCAGTTCTGACATTGGAGTTATGGGAGACGTTCCCACTGTCTCTTCCATTGCCGCAGGTCAGGAGAATGAAATTATCGCAATGGCGGCAGACGGGGCAAAATCTTACGCCATGCTTGTCAGCGCCGATTCAGAAATTGCCTCCGTCACTGATTTAAAAGGTAAAAAAATCGGCACAACCGTTGGTTCTACGGCACATAACCTGATTGACAAGCTGTTTACCAAAAACAATCTTGATATCAACTCCGATGTAGAACTGGTAAATATTGCAACCGGAGACGCCGCAACCGTTCTTTCCACCGGCGCGGTAGACGCCGTGGCAATCTGGGAGCCAAATGTGACAAGACTCGTTGCGGACGGCACTGCCAAAATCATTGGCGAAGGCCCTGACTGCGGCCTGCTGGGTGTAAATCCTATTATTGCGCGGGCAGAATATGCCCAGAACAATCAGGAAGTCATCCGTGTAATCATTGAGCAATATGCACGAGGCGTTGCGGCTTTGGACAATCTGGATGAAGAGGTTCAGAAAAAAGTAGCGGACGCGCTCTCCCTTGACCCGGAATTACTGGATGATGTCGCTGCAAAATATGAATATACTGTAAAAATCTCTGACGCAGATGTGGAAAATCTGCAGGACACCATTTCATTCCTTGTAAAGATTGGAAATCTGGATAAAGAATATGATATCAAAGATTATGTGAAAAAAGATTATGTGGAACATGCGGATATTTCCCAATATATTACCGTGAAATAAGCGGCTATTTTCCATAACGAACCGGCAAAAGACTGCTGCAAAACAGATCTTTCACAGTCTGTTTTTGCAGCAGCCTTTTGTATTACTCCGGCGGTTAAATATCGCGGAAATTTAGGCAAGTAAAAACTGTGATATTTAACCGCCGTAAAATTAAATCAGCAATTCCTGCGAATTTGAATGAAACGCAAAAGGTCAGAATAAAGACTGCCTTGATCTTCTATATCAATCATAAGCCACTTCTGTCCGTTTCCTTCTTTGGTGCGATGATAGATTTCCTGTAATTCCAGGCTGCATTCCGGCAATATTGCTTCCACATATTCTTTTTCTTTTCTTCCCACTACTACCATAACCGTAAAATAAAATTCTCTGGGATAAATCGTACACAATGTTTTGCCTGCTTTTTTAAATTTAACATTCCAGCCCCTTTCCCAGCTGCATGAACTGAATTCTATCTTTTCATTACATTTGTATGTGTTCCTGATTTCTGCGCAAAACTCCGCAAAAACCGGATTTTTGATATAGTCTCCCAGCTCCTCAAGCGCCGGACATGTACTTTTATCCTGTAAATCAATCATATTGTTTTTCCTTTCTGTATTATCAGATTCTATCAATATTCTAAAAATCATCCTAAATTACAACATCATATATAAAATCTCTCTGATAAAGCTTTTTCTACACAAAAGATTCTAAAAATCATCCTAAATTACAGCATCATATATCAAATTTCTCTGATAAAGCTTTTTCTACACAAAAGATTGTCATAAACATTACCAATAATTCTATTATGACAATCACCGCGCTCAGCGCGCCCATCACATTATCATTGTTCCCGATTGCCGGAAGCATACCAATTACCGCGGACGGCAGCATAATCCATCCGCTCTTCCACCATAATTTTCCACAGTATAAATGGGCAAACTTCCATGTTTCCTGATTTTGCTTTGAACGGGAAGTTCTATATCCATAAATTTCATTGATTGTATCCGGCGGCTTTTTCAGGAACACTTTGCCGAATACAATCATCAGCGCTGGCAAAAGCAGATTACATATCGTCAAAAACAGCCAAAATCCCATTATGACCACCTTTCTTCTTATAGGGCAAGACGCTCCTTATCTCACATAGATCCCGGAAAGACGCATATCCTTATCGTATGTCAGCCGATACACAGCGCTTACATTTTCATAGGCCACTGTAATCTCTCCCACCGCAAAATGTTTGTTTCCCTGTACCAGTTCTGCCACATATACTGCGCCAAACGTTTTTCGTTCTCCCCAATCGTCGGACAATATCCTTTTTGCATCATCCATCGTTTCTGCACTTAACACGTGTTTCATCTGAGGAATGGCGCTTTCTTGTAAAGCGGCATAGTCTCCTGCGTCTAAGAGCTCTATGGTTTCTTTCATGGCGGTTTCTACCTGTTCCTTATTGAAATATTTGCTCTGATCAATATCAAAAGTCCTGGGAAACCTCCAATATACAAACAAGACCAGAGCAGCGAATACGGCCATGAGCGGAATTACTATTTTCAATACTTTGTTTCTTACAGATCTCTTTTGCTCCTTCGGTGAAAGAGTTTCATTAAAGCTGTCTGCAAATTCTTTTACCGTTCCCATCTGCGAAATGATTTCTTCCAGTTGTTCTCCCTCTTTCATCCGTATATGGATATCCATCATCAATTGTTTTTTAATCTCTTTTTTCTTTTTCCCATCGCACTTAATTCTTCTGGCAATAGCGTTTACATACTTTTTTTCATCCATTTCTATTCCTCCATGATCTTTGAAATACCATGAGAAATCCGTTTCCAGACATCCTCGATCTCATCCAGCGCTTTTCGTCCCGCTTCGGTAATTTCGTAATACTTTCTTGGCGCCTGCCTGCCGTTCGCTTCGCTCCATTTGCTTACAACCAGCTTATCATCCTCCAGTCGGTAAAGTATCGGATATAATGTGCCATCCTTAAGCAAAAATGTTTCTTCACTCTTTTCTCTCAGTTCCTGAATAATCTGATATCCATATTTTGCTTCTGATTGCAGCAGTCTCAGGACAAGCATATCTAAGACGCCTTTCTTCATTTGTCTTTCATATTTTTCATTCATGATTTCCCCCTGTTACTTTGTATCACTAAGTATATTATATGACTTATAATCTATGTCGTCAATATGGAAATTACTGTAATCTCCACTATCCAGATATTAAAATTCAGCAGATTTTTTCAAACGCGCTATTGCTCCGTCCGGCCAGTAATCAGACTGTCAGTGATGAATATTTTATCAGCCTGTGAGGCGGAAAAAAGAAGCCGATTTTGTGTCTATTTTCAGGTATTAAAAAACCGCAATCCCTTGATTACTGAAAGGATTGCGGCGCTTATTTTACTATTTGACTCTAATATGAAGATGATTCCATGATTTTTGCACCAGAACGTGTTTCTCTTTAGCCGACCAGTTTACTTTTCACATATAAACCACTTTTTTCCTGTAAATACAAAACACACTGACTTTGCTAAAAATCATCTGTAAAAATCACATCCATGATAACTTCGTGCCGGAATACTTCTACATCATTGCTTTCATCATAAGCTGCCAGATAATACTTTTTGTTCTTATCATACCTTTTATTCTTGAATGTGAAGCGCATACGAAACAATCTTTTTTGTACATCCTCATCTCTCTTGTCTGCAACATAAATATTTTCATTGGAAATCTTTTCGTTATCCTCCGACAAAAAATACAATTTATAGGTTGTACTCTTTATCACATCACCGACTGGCTCCGACTGGATAAAATCAAGTGTCGTAATCAGGTTGGTTATTTTCTGTACCAGGCTCACAAGCATAATTTGAACAGTACGTGTTTCCACTGCTCCCTTATCCATTTTTATATCAATTACCGGGATTAACATTTCCTGTGGGGAGGAACCTCCATGTACATAGTTCAGTCCGGCATTGCCCCTGGCAGAAAATACACTTGTGCTGCAAGAATAGGATATCATCTTATCGTCTTCATTTCCGAGCATATATCCCAATCCAATATGTAATACGCCGTCATCTATTACCGGCTCCTTCGCAACAATGTATCTGCGCTTTTTCAATTTTCCCGGCTCTTCTGCTGTACTTATCTTATCGCTCTGCTGCACCGGATTTCTCTTATAAATAAACCCGTGATCCGACGTCACAATAAAGCGATAGGTGTTTGCACTATTTGAAATTCTCTGTATAAGTTCCGCGATCTCATTTACTGCTCTTGTACAAGCCCGGAATACCTCATTCTCCGTATTTTCCCCCGCATTATCAATCTGATCATGATAAATATAGACTACCTGTTGTGAGGTAAAGATTTCCCTTAGCTTCATACCTCTCAGATTCTTAATATCACTGTACTTTACACAACGGCTTTCAGGTACATAGGACCGTAAAACTGCCTGTCTTGTCTGCATATCAACTGCATACGTTCCATCCACAAGTTCCTTAAAATCGTCCGTCAGCTCTAGTTTCTTATGAGGCAGAAGCGCCTCCATGCCGATTCTTGTATAGGAGGGAAGTACACTAAGCATTGGCTTAACAGACAAGGAATTCTTGCATTTAGGGTTGTCCTGCATCTGCCTGTATAATTCATATCCAACTTCAAAACGCATACCGTCAGAAATAATTACAACTGTACGCTCTTTATTAGAGCGCACATATTTATTAAAGAAATCTCTCTGTAATGGTATTACGGTAAGCGCATCCTGTTCCTGCAAACCATTATTCCACTTAGGCAAGAGTTTACCAAGATATTCATTTGTATAAATATTTTCCACAAGTTCACGAAGTTCCTCAAAACCAGACGTATCCTCTAATTCATCAAAGTCCGTATAGAACTCTCTGTAACTGCGATCTATTGCACAGTCATTTGCTACATAACTATCAATAATCTTCTTAAATCCATCCTGGGGTTCATAGCTTGCCTGACTGATTATAAAATATGCATTGCGAAGCATCTGGTAGATCTTTGCGTACTTTCCTGCAAAGTGCATTTTAGAGCGCATGTCACAGATTTCACACAGATTTTTATTTTCCAGTCTGGCAATCAGATCTTCTGCGAGCAATCTCTCCTTTATCCAGCGTATCAAGATAATGTCAATGTCTGCAAAGGAATCACATTCAACCAAAGTTTCCGGATCATACGCTGAAAATATCTTTTCTGCATCCAGTACCCCGGCTGCATAAGCTGAAAGTTCATCATAATTATCCCGATATAACACATTATTCATCAGGTTATCCATGAATGCGATGATATTACCAGATTTATAGGAAACAAATTCTTTCCATCCTTTCGGAAGATCTGTACTGATATATCGGTCTGCATAAGTCACAAACATGGAAATCACAAGCTTTTCCAATGTCGGCGCCGGGAACGAATAACCAAACTGCTGCTCTACATATTTCCAGAATGATTCCAGCAAATCAAATTTACCAAAATCTGCAATAAACTTATTGTCTTCTAAAGTGTCATCGGTAAGCAGTACCCGGATCACTTCATCAAATGAGCAGGTACGTGTCTTACAAACAGCACTCATAAGCCCAATCAGGATATTTTCCTCATTGAAAGTTTCTATCTCCAAGTCATAAAAACGCTGCGTTCTCTCTTTATTGGCAAAGAACTTGATATGCTTTTCTATAATCGGCTTATATGTTTCCTCAATTCCCAAATCAACTGATAAAAGGGATGCCTGGTCAGCATAAAATCTTTTAGAATAGAGCATGGTATCCTCCAGATGATTTTCAGATACCGGAGGTTTCGGAAATGGCGCATATACCAGATAATTTGTGAATGTATCCACCTTTTCCAAGAAATACTTTGTATAAAACTGATTCCCCTGCTGAGGCTGTAAAAAATCTTGTGTCTATGAAATTTAGACTTTCCTGATAAGAAATAGATATGTAAAATTTTTTGTCGGTTTTATGTTTTTGGGGCTGTCGAATTAGTTCTTCTATTTATAGTATAACCAAAGGAAAACGTCTTATACATTTTTTTCTATTTTTTTGTATGGCAAACAGGCATTGTATCTTATTGCCATTTCCGTGGGCTCTGCCCACACCCGGCCTCCGGAATAAGGTTGGGATTTTCTGGCAATATTATAAATGCCGATGGAATAAGGCTGGGATGGCGGGCGTTTTCATATGCTGCCATCCCCGTCTTTTTACAGGTATCCCGTAAGCCGTTCCCCATACAGGACGGTCAGCTGGTTCAGTACCTGGTCCCAGTTCCGGTATCTCTGCGTCCATTTCTTTGTTACATTCTGGCTTGCCAGGTACAGCATCTTTTCCAGGGACATGTCGCTTGGGAACACGCTTTTTGTCCTGGTCACTTTCCGGTACTGGCGGTTCAGCCCTTCTATGATGTTCGTGGTGTACATGATCCGGCGGATATCATCCGGGAACTGGAGGAAAGGACTGACGTCCTCCCAGTTGTTTTCCCAGTTGCTGATGGCAAATGGGTATTTCTTTCCCCATGTTTCCTTTACGGTTTCCAGTTCTGAAAGCGCTGCCGCCTCGTTCGGGGCATTATAGACCGCCTTGAAGTCGGAGGCAAATTTCTTCAGGTCTTTGTAACTGACATATTTGAAGGAATTGCGCAGCATGTGGATGACGCACCTTTGTATCTCTGCTTTGGGGAATACCGCCTGTATGGCCTCTTTAAACCCGGGCAGCCCATCTACGCAGAAGAACAGTACATCTTTCACTCCACGGTTATGCAGGTCGTTGAGCATTCCCAGCCAGAACTTGCTGGTTTCGTTTGCCCCGACGGTAATGCTCAGGATTTCTTTGTAACCCTCTGCCATCACGCCCAGCACCACATAGGCTGTACGGCTTAGGATCCGCCCATCCTCCCGGACTTTGTAATGGATGCAGTCCATGAATACGAACGGGTATACCGGGTTCAGCGGGCGGGACTGCCATTCCCTGACCTGTGGAAGGATTTTGTCTGTGATCTTGCTGACCATCTCCGCTGACAGTTCAATCCCATACAGGTCGCCCAGCTGGTCGTGAATGTCCCGTGTGCTCATCCCCCTTGCATACAGGGAGATTACCTTTTCTTCAATTCCGGAGATGTCACGCTGGTATTTTGGTATCAGCTTTGGCTCGAACTCCCCCTTCCGGTCCCTGGGCACGTCAATCTGGAATTCCCCATACTGGCTCTTGAGGTTTTTGGGAGAATGTCCATTGCGTTTGTTATCCGTGTGTGAATCCCCTTTGTGGTTTTTCTCATAGCCGAGGACTGCATCCAGCTCAGCCTCCATGAGTTCCTGCAGGATATCCTTGAAACTGTCCCGGAGCAGGGCATAGACATCAGTGACGCTGTTTAAGTTGTTTTCTGAGATAATCTGTCGAATTTGTTCCTTTGCTACTGGCATAAAAATACTCCTTTTCGATAAGAATTTCCATATCCTAATTCTTACCAAAAAGGAGCCATTTATTTCCAAAAACACAAACTAATTTACACTACCGACAGAAGCCATTTTCATTGAAATTCCGGCATGTGGCTTTTCCTTTTGTTCGCTATTATTTTTATTATTTGGCTCTAATCTAAAGATTACTCGATGATTGTCGCAACACGGCCTGAACCTACTGTTCTACCACCCTCACGGTTCGTAGGGAACATACTTATAATCTTTTCTCATGAATTTTATTGGATTTTGTGTTCGTATTCTCCTATTTCAGCCACGCTATTTGAGGTTTTCAATTTTTTTAGAACCAAAATAGAACCACACAACATTTCTCTCAAAATCACACATTCGCATCAATCCATGTCTCCAAAGAATCTTTCCGTTTAGCCACCACGGGAATATCTAATTTTGTGATTTCACTACTTGTACTTTCTGTTATCCTTACCGCCACGACAGGCTTATTAATATCAACAGCAAAACGTATTTCTTCTATTGACATTCCATTATTATTTGCTGGACGGTTAGAACATACCACCACATTAGCATATTTGATTTGACGTTGAATTTGCGGGTCGACTTTATATCGCCTATCAACGCTATCAAATGGATCACTGCTCGGGACTGAATAATCTCGCACCTTAAATTTTGTCCGATCCAATAAAGCACTTAACTCTGCATAATCATCGTTGTTCCAACGATGTGGAATAAAAACATTAATCATTTCTTTTTCTCCATTTCTCTTATTATGATTTATATTGTATTTTTATTTACCAATTTCCAATAATGCTGTCCTTGCGCAGTTAGCTTACATGACTTATGATAAATTGCTGCATAATACATGTGCTCCGCATCTACTGGTATTACTAAATTCAGTTTTACAAATTTCTGTAAAATTGCAAATATATCCTCATGCTCTTTGTTTACTTCCTTAATATCTGCCTCATGTTTATCCGGTTCATATGTCGGATCAAGCGGATACTCATCATACTGTGTTGGAAAAAACTCTGTTATTCTGCGAAGTTCTGCTATCGGAATGGGCGGTGCATTCTTTCTCAAAGATACAAAGCTATTAATATTTGCTTTAAATAAAGGTCTTTGTTCATCCCATGCCCCCAAAGAACGGTCAATGTAAGAGTATATACTCCCTGGCGATACTTCACCAACCAAGTTCATTGCTCCACCATACAAAGCCTCAACTAACAACGATGTAAAAATACCTCGTCCATTTTCTTCTGTAGCATATTCTGATTCCCCACAGGCAGCAAGAATTGTTGTTCCTTTATGCAATATTGAATAATTTTCCATTACATGAGGATTTGCAATTGCTCCACAGAAACAACTATCTAAAATAATTATTTTATTTTGCGCCTTTGATTGTGAAATAAAACCCATTATGTCATTAAGCGCCACTCCCTCATCAGGACGTTCTATTTCACTGGTACACAAATATCCACCCAATTCATCAAAAGAACCATGTCCTGAAAAATAAAATACTGCTATCTCCGATTCACTTTTAAACAAGTTCTCAACAGCATCTTTCAATTCGCTCCGTTTTATATATGACGCCTCGCTAGTGGAACACATGAGCTTTACTTCAAAATTTAGCGTCCCATCTCCATTTCTCTCCAAAGCCGCTTTAACATCATTTGCATCATTGACGCAACCATGCAAGTCTTTAATATGTTCGTATGCATCTATTCCTACGCACAAAGCCTTTCTCATATAAACATCATCTCCTATATTCCATCTAATTCTTTTTAGGCGGTTTTACTGGCGGCATTGGTGGTTTAGAAGATGTAGGCGGCAAACTATATCCTCTCTTTTCCCCATTATTAGAATCACGTCTACTACCCTGATTATTTCCATTAGTGTTAGTATTACCTTTTCTTTCTCCCATAAAATCCTCCTAAAAATTATTTTCAAAATAAGCATCTGTCTTCATGTCTGACTTTTTCTTAAATTTTTCATTTTCTAAGAGTGTTTCATCTTTTAAATGCTTATTTTCTATATTTGTGTATTCATTTTTAAATTCGTACAAAATTTCATTTATTTCTTCTTCCGTCATTTCTCCTGAAGCAACTTTAAACCAAATATACTCCATCTTATTATATAAAAATTTCAAATCCTCCATGAATGGTACTATTGATTTTAATCTCCTGCTATATGGCAAGAATCCCTTTATGGCACTTAATACTTGTGAAATTGCAATTATAAATGACCAAGCAAAAGATAATTGTTGCCATATCGCCCATGCAGCAATACTCGTAGACGAAACAATAGCACTAAAAACATTAATTCTTTTTTCCCATTTGTAAGAATTTTCTCCATATAAATCCAAATAAAAAATCCATGCTTTTATTTGAACCATATATCTCCAGTATTTCTCTTGCATATAACTTCACTTTCCTAGATTTAATTTTAATTCTCTTTATCCAATTATAAATATTCGTGTAATATTTTCTTAATCGTTTCTTGTGCTGTTTTTTCACCTGACAACTCAATTAACTTATTAAAATCCTCAATTTCATCCCCAGTAAAAACTATAGAAATCACTTTTTCTATCCTCCCCACAACATGTTCATAATCCTCTGGATGTGCCCAAAAACATTTCAGGCAAAAACTTTCATCTTTTTTCTCCCAATTCTCACAATGCTCACATGTCCAAGATTTTGCCCTATTAGCAGAAGGACTAAGCAACATAAAATATTCTATATCCTTTTCATCATGCTCACCGCCAATCTCATAAGGAATACGATGGTCTACTTGCAATATTGCCTCATCCATTTCTTCCAAATAGATAAAACATTTTGAACCATACTTTTCAATTAATGCCTGTTTCAACACTTTTGAAAGCATCGTCCTTCCTGCTACTTTTGAAAGAACATTCTTAACATCTTTCGGATCCCCAAATTTATATGCCGCTATACTCCTTCCATCAGCACCTGAAATACGATATGTAATCAATGGAATTCCATACTCTCTGACATCTCTTACAGCTCTAGGAGGATGGTTATATCCATAAATATCTTTTAATTCCTGAGATGTAATAAAGCCATTCTTTAAAATATGTTGTATTACTGTACGTGGTCTTTTTGCAGTTACCGACTCCAATAAATCAAGAAACTCTTTGGGATACTCCATCATGCCATTGCCTCCAAAAATGATAATTGTTGAGGCAACATGTTATATACAGGTATCAATGCCTCACTGACATAAAGTGCTTCAAATGTTATTGACTTTTTCCCCAACAATAATGATTGGCTTGAAACACCTGCATTCAACATTACTTTTTTGCAATGTAAACTTTCAGGAAGTTCTTCACCATATTCTTTTCCTCCACAAGTGCCATCATAACTAATAAGATAATCAACACCTTTACGGTTAAGCGTCTCTATTGCTTGTGAAAATTCTTCAAATGGCACTCCTGCAAAATAACGGTTATCTCTCACATTTGTAACTCCCTGATATGGTGGATCCATGTAAACTAAATCCCCCGGACTTGCCATATCTAAAACTTCATGATAATCCAGTGCAGAAAATCTAGTTTTTCCTTTCAGTAAGTATGCTATCGCATGAACATTTTGCTCCAATGTTTTTGGATTGGTCCCATGTCTGCGCTTATCAGGCGATTGATTAAAGTTTCCTGTTTTTCCGTATCTAACTGCACCTTTTACACATCTTGCCAAGAGATATAACATATTTGCAGGTCTTTCATCACCATCATTAAATCGCTCTCTGACATCGTAAAAATGTTGTACATGATTTTCCCCATAAGAAAACTGTTCATTCCACACAGTAGCATAATCTTCTACTAACCGTTTCGGATTTTCAATTGCTTCTTCTAACAAATTTACCAATGGTTTATTTATATCATTAATCAGAAAACTATCAGTCCTTTTTTCATAAGCTGTTGCAATACTAATTGCAGCCATTCCTGAAAATGGCTCAATTAATCTATTAAACTTTTGTGGCATATATTGAAGTATTTGGGGTGCCAAAATACGTTTAGACCCCTGATATTGAACAATGTGGGGAACTTTCCCATTCATTTATATTTCATCTCCTTTTTAAATTCAACTACATCTCCTATGTCACATTTTAATGCCATACATATTTTATACAGGCTTTCCATTGACACAAATTCATTTCTTCCCAATTTTGCTAAAACATTAAAACTTATTCCCGCCACATCCTTTAAGTCTGTTCGATTCATTTTTTTATCAATCAAAATCTTCCACAATTTATCATAGCTTACTGGCATATCACTTCTCCCAATAATTCTACACTTTCACTCAATTTAAATAAGTATAGCACATAACAAATTATATATCAAGATAATCTCACGAAAAGTCAAAGTTTTTAGAATATACGTTCTGATTGTAAGGTGCAAACATGTCCCTAAAATATTTTTACACACTTATTTTTAGACATAGATTCAAATATATTTCCTTAATAATTTATTATCTACATGGTGCTAGTACATCGTCGCATAAATAACAGTGAATTAAATTGTTAAAGGTATCCCTGCATATGTCCATTTGAATGGATGCGCTGTAAGATTATACTGTTCTATAAAACGAAGGATACTTTTTTCAAGTTCTTCTATTGATACGTAGCTTTTCCTCTTGAGCAGCCTGCGGTTAATAATGCCGAACCAGATTTCTATCTGGTTCATCCATGAACTATGTTTCGGAGTATATACAAATCGTATCCGGTGGGAAGGATCATGCAGAAAACCACCACGGCTTTCCATGTTTTTAAGGATGCCTGCCTTCCCCTTCTTCCCCAGTTCCGTATCTATACCACAGGTTTCTGCCACGAACCGCACAAGTGATTCGGATTTATGGATATTAAGGCCATCACAGACAAATGTCCAGGATGCTTTCGGATCCGTGTTTACCAGTCCTTCCACGGCTTTTATGAAATCTTCTTCTGTCCGTGTGGAATTCAGGTATGGAGCTTCCATTCGTCCTGATGCAATGTCAAAAAAACCTATCAGGCTTGTCGTTCCATGACGTATATATTCAAATTCCATTTTTGCACACTGCCCCGGCTGGGGCAGCTTATCTGGATATTTATGCTCCAGTGCCTGTATGCCTGTCATTTCGTCGGTTGAGATAATATGTTCCCCATTCCGGCTGGATTCCTGTGCCTTCTGGTATATCCCACATATCTCATTCACTTTTTGTATAAAAGATTCGGGATCCTCCTCTTTTTCCGTGGAATGGAGCCAGTAACGGATCTTATGTGGTTGTAAGTTTACCTCATTTTTAAAAAACGGCTGACAGATTTCTCTGAAATCCGGTCAGCAATCCCCTGCTTTTTAATTTCCGCAGTTAAAAGAGGCAGGCTCCACTGGCTTGCTTCATAACCCAGATCACAGGGATCTTTGCAGGCAAGGTCAATGATTGCAAGGACCTGTTCCGGTGTAAATGTTGGAGGGGCGCCAGGACGTTTCCTGTCGGAAAGCAGCAGGCGTATTTCTTCTTCCAGTTTTTCTGGTGAACCGGCCTCAATCTCCCGCAAAGAAGGAAGGGCTGCAAGAAAACGGTTCCGCCAGGTTGCAACATGATTATAATGCAGGCCGACCTGTGATGCAATGGACTGGTTGGAAATACCCTGTGATGCCAGAAGGATGATCCTGGATCTTTTGACAAGGCTTGCAGGGAGGGAACGGCTTTTGGAAAAAGCAGATAAGACTGCATTTATAGTATCTGATAAAACTGGAATCATATCAATTGTTTTCTTTCGCATAATAAGACCACCTTGTTCATTCGTAATAAGATCATTATGCACCAAAACCGTCAAATAGAAAACAAAAATTTATTCACTATTATTTCGGCAATGCTGTACTAGTAATGCTGTTCGTGCAGTAATTATCTATCTGTTTCCAGTTCATTTCTGCTTTGTGCGATAGTTTGTTCTTGCTTAGTCCTTTTTCCTTTAGCAGTCCGTCCAGCCGAATTTCCAAATATCCGTAATCATCCTCCACGTTTCCACCTCTGCAACGCATATATTTCTTTCCCACAGTTTCATTCCATACCTATGAAACTCGCTAACTTTAAATAATTACTGGAACATTACAAGTACAAACTTTTGTTCCTTTCTTGCCATTTTAATACAATATACGCAAAAATACAATGATATTCTTTCTTTTTTACCTACCGAAAGGAAAACAATTAAATCCCTTATTTCACGGTTCAAGGTGGTACACAATTTGCACAACACAAATATGTCCAACCAGGTAATATCGGTGGCACAATACCTGTCCACTTATTTCTAATTCATTACCACTTTCAGCGACAAATTTTAACAGTTCAATCTTTTACTCTAAAAACCCTGACAGCCGGATTCCCAGATGACCGTGAAATTCCTTAATAGTTTTAATTTACACTTGGTACAAAACATCTCTCTCATCTTTTGTTTCATTTCAAAATGCAACCCAAGGACACTATAAATAGTTATTACAAACTATCTATTCCATCAAAAAAGAGCCAACCGATATATCAAAAATTATATCAGATAACTCTTTTCATCATCCTAAATTATTTCTTAATGAAAAACCTTTACCAAAAACATTATTTTGCCCTTTTAACAATTTCTGATAGATATTTGCTTGTTTCTTCTTCCGTGAAAACTCCTAAATCCCTCATATATACTACACCGAGGGCAATAGACATTAATTCTGGATTTTTCTTTGCCCACAGTTCTATGATTGCTTTGTCCGCTGCCACAGCACTAACAGTAACAATAAACCTTTTCCCACCAACACCTGTAAGAAAGAGTGTATCTGTTTCATCATCCAGTGACACGTTGGAAAACAGCTCATCATTTTCATTTAGTATTTCAAACAGAAAATCCTTTAATTTGTCTTTGTCCATAATATTTCTCACCTCATTTCTCGCAATCCTTTTCAATAAAGATGCTTTTTTAACAACTTCTGATTGATACTTCTTATGCTCATTTTCTGTAATAATCTTCCAGTCCACCAATTTTATCAAAGCAATTTCAATATATACAGAAATAGGATTTTCCCTATACCATTGTATCAATATTTTTTCATCGCTTTTCAGTTCCTCATATGACAACCCCCCTCTTTTGCTTTTTTCCATCAATATCCACCTCATTTTACTATTTTTTATATGATACTACTTTATACTACTTTATGCTATAAGTGAATACTAAAAGCTCTACGGTGGTATATTGTATAAAAAAGGAGTAGCATTATGAAACCACTCAAAGCAAAGGTGAGTATCACTCTTGATGCGGAAATTATAGACGAAATTAAAGCATTGGCAGAGCAGGATGATAGGTCATTTTCACAATACATCAATCTTGTTCTGAAAGAGTATTTAAAAGAAAATAAGGAGAGACTAAAAAATAATTAATCAAGGGAATTTTTGTTTTATCCTTTTTGCAATAATCTTTAAATCGGACTTTCCCTTCAAAGCAGACTTACATATAGCAAACTACTAAATTATATAAGAACTCCTACTTTATGCGATTTTAAGCGATAATTTAACACAAAAAGCTACATGATGCTATATTATACTAAAAAGGAGCAGCATTATGAAACCACTCAAAACAAAAGTGAGTATCACACTTGATGCGGAAATCATAGATGAAATCAAAACATTGGCGGAACAGGACGATAGGTCATTTTCACAATATGTTAATCTTGTTCTGAGAGAGTATTTAAGGGAAAATAAAAAAATGAAAAATAATTAGCCAAGGGATAATCCAAAAGAAGTGCATTGGATTATCCTTTTTTCTATTCTAAATCTACTATCATAAATTTATTCTTGAACGTACTGGACTTTGAGGATTACTGAAAGCTAAAAATATTATTTTTCGATACAGCGCGAAGAATAACGAACTGCTTTTCACCTTGGGATTCAAATATGCATGGTCTTTATTTATGGAATGTGCCAAAGGAAACGATAAGCCAAAATCTGAACAGTTAAATTTCAACCCTGATTCTATGAAACAGTAACCTGAATTTTTCCATACACATTGTGCTGAAACATTTCAAAAGCACGGTTTATAAAAAAGGGGCTAGTACAGCATTGCTGAAATAATAGTGAATAAATTTTTGTTTTCTATTTGACGGTTTTGGTGCATAATGATCTTATTACGAATGAACAAGGGGGTCTTATTATGCGAAAGAAAACAATTGATATGATTCCAGTTTTATCAGATACTATAAATGCAGTCTTATCTGCTTTTTCCAAAAGCCGTTCCCTCCCTGCAAGCCTCGTCAAAA
>CAJTDX010000044.1 GCA_910575155.1 Lachnospiraceae bacterium | reverse complement strand
CCTGTAGTTGCCGTATAAGTTTTCCAGTTAGGTTCAAAAAAACCATTAAAGTTTGTATAGGGGTAGTCTGCGCTTTTTTGGCCACTCAGAAGTTAATGTTTCACAGTAACAAAAAACAATGATCGCACTGCGGCGGAAAAGAAATATACCGCTAAAGCGACCCGCCGCAGGCGGAGAATCCTGCTCTGCAGGATTCTTTGTTCTTAAAACAAACTCAGGAGGTAAAAAAATGTCTTTAAATAAAATTTCTGTGGATGATATCAATGTAAATGGAAAACGTGTGCTTTGCCGCTGCGATTTTAACGTACCGTTAAAAGATGGCAAGATTACAGATGAGAACCGCCTTGTGGCAGCGCTGCCTACCATTAAGAAATTGGTGGCAGATGGAGGGAAAGTGATTCTTTGTTCTCACCTCGGCAAACCTAAGGGAGAGCCAAAGCCTGAATTATCTCTGGCTCCGGTAGCAGCAAGACTTACAGAATTGCTGGGACAGGAAGTGAAATTTGCAGCAGATGCGGAGGTAGTGGGACCCAATGCCAAAGCGGCAGTGGAAGCTATGAAAGACGGCGATATCGTATTACTTGAGAATACCCGTTACAGAGCAGAAGAGACGAAGAACGGAGAAGCTTTCTCTAAGGATCTTGCTTCTCTTTGCGATGTTTTTGTAAATGACGCGTTCGGAACCGCTCACAGAGCGCACTGCTCCAATGTAGGTGTTTCTGAGTTAGTAGAGACGGCGGCAGTTGGATATCTGATGCAGAAAGAAATTGATTTTCTTGGAAATGCAGTGGAAAATCCGGTAAGACCGTTCGTTGCCATTTTAGGCGGAGCAAAGGTTGCAGATAAATTAAATGTTATTTCGAACCTGCTGGAAAAATGCGATACTCTGATTATCGGCGGCGGCATGGCTTACACCTTTTTAAAGGCGCAGGGATATGAGATCGGAAAATCCCTAGTAGACGACAGCAAGCTGGATTATTGCAAAGAGATGCTGGCAAAAGCAGAGAAGCTTGGCAAGAAGCTGCTGCTTCCGGTTGATTCCGCAACAATTACAGATTTCCCCAATCCAATCGACGCTCCGGTAGAGGTGGAAGTTTATGAGTCTGATAAGATGCCGGCTGACCGTGAAGGATGCGATATCGGACCGAAGACGGCAGAACTGTTCGCAGAAGCTGTAAAGTCTGCTAAGACTGTAGTATGGAACGGACCGATGGGCGTTTTTGAGAATCCTACGCTTGCAGAGGGAACAATTGCAGTGGCAAAGGCGTTGGCAGAGACCGACGCAACTACCATTATCGGAGGAGGAGACTCCGCAGCGGCAGTGAACCAGTTGGGATTTGGAGATAAGATGAGCCATATTTCTACTGGCGGCGGAGCTTCTTTGGAGTTCCTGGAAGGAAAAGAGCTTCCCGGAGTTGCAGCAGCAACAAATAAATAGATCAGAGTGAAAAAATTTATCAGATAAGAAGAGGATAAAATTATGGCAAGAAAGAAAATTATTGCAGGAAACTGGAAAATGAACAAGACACCAAGCCAGGCGGTTGCTTTGGTGAATGAATTAAAGCCTTTGGTTGCAAATGATGAAGTTGACGTAGTATTCTGCGTTCCTGCTATTGATATTATTCCTGCAATGGAAGCTGCAAAAGGATCCAATATCAACATTGGCGCAGAGAATATGTATTTTGAGGAGAGCGGCGCATATACAGGTGAGATTGCTCCGGATATGCTCACAGATGCGGGCGTGAAATATGTGGTATTGGGACATTCCGAGAGAAGAGAATATTTTGCAGAGACAGATGAAACGGTAAATAAAAAAGTATTGAAAGCATTTGAACATGGCATCACACCGATTATCTGCTGCGGCGAATCTCTGACTCAGAGAAAACAGGGAATTTACATTGACTGGATTCGTATGCAGATTAAGATTGCGTTCCAGAATGTGACTGCAGACCAGGCAAAAACAGCAGTCATTGCGTATGAGCCAATCTGGGCAATCGGAACGGGCGAGACTGCTACTTCTGACCAGGCGGAAGAAGTGTGCGCTGCAATCCGCGCCTGCATTGGAGAAGTGTATGACGAGGCTACTGCGGAAGCCATCCGTATCCAGTACGGCGGATCTGTGAATGCAGCTAACGCTGCTGAGCTGTTCTCCAAGCCAGATATTGACGGCGGACTTGTTGGAGGCGCTTCTCTGAAAGCTGATTTTGGCAGTATTGTCAATTACAAATAAAAACATATATTTTATAAATTAAGATGAATACTTATCAAACCCGCTGTAAATTATGGGAATCCATAATTTGCGGTGGGTTTTGTTTTATGTGAGAAAAAACAAGAAGGCAGGATAAGATATGAGATTTATTTCTGCAGCATATAATATGCTCCATGACAGTATTGATGTAATCACTTTTCCAAGCGTTATACGCATTCTGTCCGTGTCTCTGAAAATAGGAAAAAGAACACGATCCTACTGGCATAGATGGTAATAGGATCTGTATTATTTCAGAGGAAGATGAGATTATTTATTTAAATATTTATGAAAGTGATTCAGAGAGAGATTGGTTGAAAGTGATCGTGCCTGCAAAAGATATTTTCTTGACAGCTTATTTTTAAAGCCTTATAATTTAGGCGTTTAGAATAGTTGTTAAGAAAGATAAAGGGAAATTTTTTTATCTTATAGGAAATTCCTTCGGATTCCCTATAAAATAAAAAACAATGATCGCACTGCGGCGGAAAAGAAATATGCCGCTAAACCGCTGCGATCTGGCGTACGGTACCGTTTATTTTCGGCTAAAAAACGAATTCCATATAGAATAAAGAGCAGTGTTCAAAGGAGCGTAAAATAGTGGAAGTAAAAGAAGGGGGCGCATTACGCGTTTACCAGGCAAAAATATTTATAAAATAAATGCGGAGGAACAGGAGTATGAAAAAAATACTTGTGGCAGATGATGAGGCGGCAATCCGCAGTCTTCTGAAAGAATTTCTGGAGATGGAACAGTATCTGGTCTATACGGCAAAGAACGGTATGGAAGCTATGGAAGGATTAAAATACCAGCCCGATTTGATTATTCTGGATGTAAATATGCCTGATATGGACGGTTATACTGTGTGTGAAAAAATCAGATCTTATGTAGACTGTCCGATTTTATTTCTTACTGCCAGAACCCAGGAGCAGGACCGGGTCAACGGATTCAGGGCAGGTGGAGACGATTATATTGTGAAGCCTTTTGGCATGGATGAGATGCTCGCAAGGGTGGAGGCACACCTGCGCCGGGAGGAGCGCAAAACTTCAAACAGCAGCGTTTATTTAACGAAAGATCTGACCGTGGATTTTTCCGGCCGCCAGGTATTGGTCGAGGGGAAGGACGCAGGGCTGACCCGCACCGAATTTTCCATTGTGGAGCTGCTGATCACAAACAGCAGCCGGGTATTTGAAAAAGAACATATTTATGAGCGGGTGCGCGGCTATGATGGAGAAGGAGACGCTTCCATCATTGCAGAACATATCAGGAGGATTCGTCAGAAAATAGATAAAAAGTCAAAGCATATTGAGACAGTCTGGGGCGTGGGCTATAAATGGATTGGATAGAAGAGAAAACAGAGCAGCTTCGAAATTATTTACAGGAAAAATCCCTGGTAAAAGCGTTGGTGTGCTATCTTTGTATTGGCATGACGGGGGTTTTAGCACTTTGCTGGATTACCAGAAACCTGTGCCAGGCGTGGCTTGAGGTGATATCAAGACGCTATCAGGAAGGCATTATTGCCCATGGGGCAGGCAATGCAGAGTGGTACGTCTGTCAGGGAGGCGGCAGAGAAGAGCTGCTGCTGAATCTGACCAGTTTTCTGGATTATTACTGTCTTTATTTTTATACCCTGATCTGCTTTTGCATTGTGGGAACTATTTTTCTGGAAAAGAAAATAAAACCGGCTCTGAATGCTGTTATTCAGGGAGTGAAGTATATTAATCTGGGAGATTACGGGCATGAGATTGCCTGGAGAAGCCAGGATGAAATGGGTCTTCTCTGCAGAGAAATGGAACAGATGCGGAAAATGCTGCTGAAGGGGAAAAGGGATCAGTGGAAACAGCAGGAGGAACAGCGGAAAATCAATGCGGCCTTTGCCCATGATATCCGCACGCCTCTGACCGTGATCCGGGGATATACAGAGTTTTTACAAAAATATGTGCCTCAGGGAAAGGTAAGTGGGCAAATGCTGTCAGATAAGCTGGCTGCAATCCATGAGCAGGAAGAGCGCCTTCTGCGTTTTTCTGCGACCATGACCACCATCCAGAAAATGGAAAAGTGGGAGATTTCCGGAAAGTGGCATAAAATTTCAGAGCTTTTAAGACAGATGGAAACAGTGATAGAGGGAGTATCTCAGGATACGGACAAAGAAATAACCCTGCATACAGATTTAACGGAACAAAAGCTGTTATTAGATGATCACCTTCTCACAGAAGTATTTGAAAATCTGCTGAGCAACGCAATGCGGTACGCCTGCAAACGCATTTGGGTGGAGGTGGTATTGAAGGAAACGGAATTGACAATATTTGTCAAAGACGATGGTCCGGGATTCTCTCCCAGAGCGCTGCGCAGCGGCGTGGAGACTTATTTCAGTGAAGAAGAAAACAGCGGGGAGCATTTTGGAATCGGCCTGTCCATCAGCAGAATGCTGTGTGAAAATCACGGAGGGAGTCTTTCTCTGCAAAACAGTGTGGAGCAGGGCGCGATCTGTGCGGCGTCTTTGGCTGTGGGAACAGAAGGAGATGGAGGAAAACTCTAAAATATAAGATTTTTATTTTGTAGGAAATTCATAGATAAATTCTTTTTATACTGTGTAAAGAATAAGGAACAACTGCAGTTTCGCAGCGTTCTGGTAAAGAAAGGATATGCGATATGGATACCAGGATTGAGATTAAGGATTTATCTAAAAATTATGGAAAAAAGCAGGCGTTAAAACATGTGAACCTGGAAATCGGCCAGGGAATGTTCGGACTGCTGGGACCAAATGGAGCTGGAAAAACAACGTTGATGAAGGTGCTTACCACTTTGGTGAAAAAGAGCGGCGGAACGGTCAGTCTGTGCGGGATTCCGGTGGAGCGGTGTCAGGAGGTGCGCAGCATGATCGGCTATCTTCCCCAGGATTTTTCCATGTACGGAAATATGGGGGCGTACGAAGCGCTGGATTATCTGGCAGTGCTGTCGGGCCTGAATAAAAAAGAACGTGCAAAAAAGGTGCCGAAGATGCTGGAAAAAGTAAATCTTTCGGAACAGCATAAAACCAGAGTAAAAGCGATGTCCGGAGGGATGAGGCGCAGACTTGGCATTGCCCAGGCAATCATCCATGACCCCAGGATTCTTGTAGTCGATGAGCCAACGGCAGGTCTGGACCCGGAGGAACGGGTGCGGTTCCGAAATCTTCTCTGTGAGATTGCCAAAGACAGAATTGTGATTTTATCTACCCATATTGTGGGGGATATTGAGGCGACCTGCGAAAATATTGCGGTGCTCAACCATGGAGAAATCCTGTTTCGTGGAACTGTTTCCGGGCTTTTGGAAGGGGTAAGAGGAAAAGTATATACCATGGAGGTGTCTGCGATGGAGCTTCCCATGATACAGGAACGGTTTCTGGTAACTGGAATTCTCACCAATGGCAGTACGGCAAGCATCAAGATCATTTCAGAAGAGCAGCCTGTGAAAGAGGCTAAGCCAGGACAGCCCGATGTAGAAGACGCCTATATGTATCTGATGAATCATGCATCTGCCCCGGCAGGCAATGTGTAAGGGGGTGGGAGCGTGTTTGGGTCATTATTTTTCAAAGAGTGCAGGCAGATTTTGAAAAGCATGGTGTACTACATTTATGTGGTGGTTTTTGTTATGTTTCTTACCAGTCAGTTAAGCGGCGAAATGACAGAGCGGATGGAACAGCCGCAGCCAGGTCAGGAAAACTATGGTTTTGTGAACAGCCGCAGGGAATCTGATATTATGGAAAAAACACTGGCGGGGCTGGCTATGGAAACGTCTTGGAATTCTTATGCAACTTACCCCATGGGATTTTATAAAGGAGTCACCTTAAACGAAACAGAACTTGCAGAGGTAAAATCTATTTTAGAAAATTGTTCCGGCAGGAGCTGGGAGCAGTTGACAGCGGAAATGGAACGCCATTATGCAGGCTATGAACAGAGCACGTTCCAGGGAGCGATGCAGGCGCAGATCTCGTATTCGGTCCCGGTCAGGGAAGATTTAAGTTATGAGGATTTTAGTAAATATATGGAACAGGTCTGCGGCATTATAGGTGCAGGCAGCGATTACCAGACAGAGGCTTTAAAAGCAGGAGTGAGCGTGCCTATGACATACGAACAGGCGATGGAGGAATATAAGGCTCTTTGCAGCAAAGACAGGATTACCGGAGCGACGGCAAGGCTGTTTTGTGATTATGCGGGGATTATTCTCTCGGTGCTGCCTGTGTTTCTGGGAGTTACCAGGTGTCTCAGGGATAAGCGCGCCCAGGTTTCCCAGGTAATATTTTCTCACAGGGCCTGCGCGTTAGTTATTATCGCAAGCAGATACCTTGCCAATGTGTGCATGGCGTTTCTGCCAGTGGTTTTGACGGCTTTTGCCATGCAGATGCCTTACCAGTATCATGCAAAAACGATTGGGATCGCGCCGGATGTATTTGCTTTTTTGACATACAGCGGAATTTGGTTGCTTCCGGAGCTTATGATCGTCCTTGCAGTATCTTTTTTCATCACAGAGATGACAGAAAATGTTATTTCTATTTTTATTCAGGTATTTTGGGCAATTGCAAGCCTGTTTTCTGCTGTGGCGCTCGAGGGTAATTTTGGTTTTCATCTGATTGTACGATGGAACACGCTGGGGGATGCCGCGGAATTTTGGCGGCAGCGGCCGGAGCTTTTTGTAAACAGGGGCTTTTATTTCGTATTATCACTGGTAATTGTGGTATGTACTGTTTTGATTTATGAGAAAAAACGCAGAGAAGGAGAGACCGTCTATGGAAAAATATTTAAAAGCAGGAAGTAGTTTTGTCCGCAGACAGTATGCCCCTCATTTGCTGTTGGTTCTGTTGTTCTGCGGTATGTCTGTTTTTTTTGTAAGTTTCCGGAATCTGGATGATTCGCAGGCTGCAAAAGTAATGGAAATGTACGTGGCATTTGTGGGAATATTGTTGCTGACCCCGCTGTTTATGCCAGAGCAGAATCGGGAAATCTGGCTTTTGAAGAAATCTAAGGCGATGCCTTTGCGGCGGCTTTATTTGATCCGGCTGTTTTTGGCGGTGGTGTTGCTTGCCATGATTGTCACAGTATTTACGCATCTTATGCAAATGAATGGCAGCGTGTTCTCCATGGGGCGATTATGGCTGGGATCCTTTAGCGAAATTCTTTTTTTGGGCAGCATCGGATTTTTTATGAGTGCGGCTACCAATCAGGTTATTTTGGGCTATATGGGATCTGTACTTTATTTTATGGCAAATGTGGGGGCTTCCAAATATCTGGGACAATTTGCACTGTTTCAGATGATGAAAGGGGAATATGATTTTTTGCCGGTGATGTTTGCGGCGGCGCTGGCGCTTATGGCGGGAGGAATCCTGGTGCGGGAGATTTCTTAATATTATGCGCACGCATGTGAGAGGTATGAGACCACCGATGTTTTATTACGTCCTTTGAATGGAAATCAGGGATTTTCGTTTTGGCACAAACAATAATTATATGCATAAGATGAAATCATATACCTAATATCTTGTTTTGTGCTGAAAGGAGTATATAAAATGTATGGTAATCATAATAGATTATGTTGTAACTGCTGTTGTCAGGGTCCGGCGGGGCCGCAGGGAGAACCGGGACCAGCCGGACCAGCGGGGCCGCAGGGAGAACCGGGACCTATGGGACCTGGCGTGAAGCCATCGTATTTCAATGCTGTGATGCAGGGCGGATTTCAGAATATTTTTCCGGATGGGGATATTAATTTTTTGCTTGCCGTTCAGTCCGGCGATTTTTCATTTATACCAAATACAGCGGAAATTATAGTTAATACGGAAGGCGTTTATCGTATAGACTATTCCGTATTAGTCCGTCCGGTGTATGGATTGCTGAATGTTGCTTACGCAGTAGCGATCAATGGGCTGGAAAATCCTTTATCATTTTTCGGAACTTATGCGGATGAACTTCCAAATACGGAACGCATGGAAGTAACAGGCATGTTTATTACATCTATTGAAGCAGGGTCTGTCGTTACTTTGCGGAATAAATCCTCCAATGAAGATCATCTGGCAGGAACAGGAGTGGATCATCAGGCTGTTAACCATGCTTCCATCTTATTGCAGCGGATTGCTTAATAGAACCAGTAAATATATGAAGTTCCAGACAGGGCCAATGGTTTGTGATATTTATTGTCATAGAACAATTGGCTTTGTTCCTGTTATGGAACTTGTTCCATTTGCCCGGGCATTTTGATTCAAGATCTTTGAACGCGCGGCGTCTTGTTCAAACCTTACGCAAATGTAAGATAATTGTAAGGTAAAAACAGGGCAGAATTAAGAAAAATGAGTTAATCTGTTTTGGTACAGAAGAAATGAGTCTATTACATATTTTTATGTAATTTAACAAGATTAAGGAAAACTTAAGAAATTTTATGAAGAAAAATCAAGATTATTTTCGTTTAATCTATATAGAAGAAAGAACAACAGGAGAGAAAATTATGAGACAGATTACTTTTACCGTGCCCTGTTATAATTCAGAAGATTATATGGAACGGTGTATTGATACGTTGCTGACAGCAGAGGAACAGGCGGAAATTATTATTGTTGACGACGGCTCTACGGACCGGACAGGAGAGATTGCAGATAATTATGCGAGAAATTATCCTGAGATTGTAAAAGTTATTCATCAGGAAAACGGAGGGCATGGCGCCGGAGTCAACGCAGGTCTTGCCCAGGCGACCGGAAAATATTTTAAAGTTGTGGACTCGGACGACTGGCTGGACCCAAAAGAATTAGAGAAGCTTCTGAGCAGGATTCAGGAGTGGGAGAGAAAAGACGTCACCGTGGATTTGATTATCTGTAATTATTTGTACGATCATTTTTATGAAAACAAATGTAAACGGATGAGTTACAAAAATGTAATGAGGGAGGGAAAGGTCTGCGGCTGGAATAATATCAGACATTTTAGAGCGTCCCAGTATCTGGTTATGCACTCCCTGTTTTACAGGACCGAGGTACTGCGGGAATCGGGCGTTAAGCTTCCCAGACATACTTTCTATGTGGACAATATTTTTGCGAATCAGCCGCTGCCTTATGTAAAGACGCTCTGTTATCTGAATCTGGACCTGTACCATTATTTTCTGGGAAGAGAAGATCAGTCCGTAAATGAGAAAGTATTAATGAAGCGCATTGACCAGCAGATTCGGGTGACAAAACTGGTCTCCGTGTGTACAGATCTTGAGAAGCTGCGGGAGCATAATCCGCGTCTGGCAAATTATCTGACCAGGAATATTTCTATTATGATGGCGATTTCTTCGATCCACCTTCTGCTGATAGGTACGCCGGAGGCCTGGAAGAAGCGGGAAATGCTCTGGAATTATGTAAAAAACCATGATAGGAGATTATATGCGGTACTAAAACACAGAACCGTCAGCGGATTTACCTATCTGCCGGGCCGTGCAGGAGCGGCGCTTACCCTGGCGGGTTACAGGGCGGCGAGGAAGCTGTATCAGTTTAACTGAGCAGGGTATGTAAGAATGAATTGACTGGAAAAGACAAAAGAGAGGTTAAGAAATGGAACAGATTTATTTTGCATTAGTAGATACACCAGGATTTTTTGCATCGATTATCAGGCGGGTTACAGGAATCAATTATATTCATGTGGTGCTTTCCATGGACCGGAACTTGCGGGAAGCGTACAGCGTTGGCAGGAGAAATCCGGCGATCCCCATACTGGCCGGGTTCGAGAAAGAGGACGCGGAGAAGATTGAGCGGAAATTTCCCACGGCGCAGTACCGGATTGTCAGTATGGACTGCACCAGAGAGCAGAAAAAGCAGATTGCCCGTCAGTTAAAGGAATGTTATGAAAAAAGATTTCAGTATCATTATTGTGTATTGGGACTTCCTATGATATTATTAAATATACCGTTTTATCAGAAAAACCATTATACCTGTTCCTCTTTTACAGCAAATCTTCTTCAGGAAAATGGAATAAAGCTTTTTGATAAACATTTTTCGCTGGTAACGCCCAGAGATTTTTATGAACTGGAACAGACCAAAGTGGTTTATGAAGGAACATTACATAGCTTTAACCGGATGAACGGCTGTTATCCGGCGGAACGCACCAGCAGATTTCGTCAGATGTGGCGGAAGCTGTCTTATGCAATGAATGGAGTTTATTTATGAATCGTAAGAACATCATCAGCGCCGTCATTTTTATTCTTCTGGCGGCTCTGACTTTTAATGCAATTTTTAAGGGAAATGATATGAAAGCGGTGGTTCTGGCAATGTCAGATCTGCATCCTGTCTATTTTGTGGCGGCAATGGCAACCGCATTCTTTTTTGTATCGGCAGAAGGATTTATGATCTGCTATCTGCTCCGTTCCCTGAATTACAAGACCAGCACAGCCGCCTGCGTGAAATATTCATTTGTGGGCTTCTTTTTTTCCGGGATCACGCCTTCCGCTACCGGCGGGCAGCCTATGCAGCTCTACTATATGAAGAAGGAAGGGCATAAGGTTTCTGACAGTACCGTGGTGCTGATGACGGTTGCTGTTATTTACAAGCTGGTTCTGGTGGTGATGGGGGCTGGCATTCTGATTTTCTGTTATAACCCCCTGGTAAATTATCTGAAAGGGTATTTGTATCTGTATTATCTGGGCTTGTTTTTAAATACCCTGTTAGTGGTGGTTTTGCTTTTTATCATGATCAGCCCCAAATGTTTTAAGGGAATCGTAATTGGAGGCGAAAAGCTTCTGAAAAAATGCCGTATTTTAAAAAAGTCTCCGAAGCGTACGGAAAAACTTATTGATATGGCGGATCAATATCATGAGGCTGTATTATTTTTTTTGAAAAATAAGGGCAAAATTGTAACAGTGATTCTGTTTACTGTGGTGCAGCGCTGTAGTGTGTTTTTTCTGACATGGCTGATTTATAAGGGAATGGGAATGGAAGGAATTACGGCATTTACAGTGATGAGCCTGCAGGCTTCTATATATATTGCCGTGGATATGCTTCCGCTGCCGGGAGCGCAGGGAATTACAGAGATGATGTATAAGACGGCGTTTTCCCAGATATTTCCGGGAGCCAGTCTCACGGCTTCTATGTGTATAACCAGAGGTTTGAATTTCTATCTGGTGCTGATTGTCAGCGCATTGGTGGCGGTGTGGTGCCATTTTAGGAGTAAAGCGATATAAAACGATATGGATTTTGAGTTGTGATGTGAAAATAAGACTCAGAGAATTTGCAAAAAGGGACGGTGCGTTAATTATTTAATGCAGCAGTCCTTTTGTTTTATACAGATTATTTTTATTTTTTTGAGACCATTTTCAGATCCCGGACATCTAATTAGTGTAAAGACAAAAAAAGCTGGCCGGCAGAAAGGAATGCAAGTATTTATGAAGAAGGAACAGTTAGGAGAACTCATTATTGCATCTGAGGATACCATGTATCATGTAGCGAAAACCTTGCTTTCCAGTGATGCGGATTGTGCAGACGCAATTCAGGAGGCAATTGTGAAAGCATTTACAAATCTGCATTCTTTGCGACAGGATTCCTATGCAAAGACCTGGCTCATAAGGATTCTCATAAATGAATGTTATGCTTTTATGCGCAGGGAAAAGCGTATCGTATCATTGGAAGAATATCAGTGCCGGGAAACAGTGGAACAAAACGATTATTCTGACCTGTATGAAGCGGTCAGACAGCTTCCGGAGAAAATACGAATCTGTGTGACGCTGTATTATCTGGAAGGGTACACAGTGAAGGAGACAGCAAAGATTTTAGGGATTTCCGAGAGCGCCGTCAAAAACCGTCTGGCACGGGCAAGAGCCAGGATGCGCGGGGAGCTGGAACACGCCATGACGTAAGAATGTTTAATTTATTATGAAATGGAGGACGGAATATGAGATTAGAAGATATGAAATATGAATTTCCCAAAATGCCAAAGGAGATGAGCGATATGATTAAAAGAGAAGTAGAAAAACAGGTTAAGATGGAACAGCCGCAATTTGGAAAAAACAGAAGAAGGACAGGCAGAATTGCAGCGGCCTCTCTGGCGGCAGTGATGCTTTGCGGAACCACGGTATTTGCCGGCGTGGGCATCTACCGTATGCAGCAGGAAAAGGCAGGGGCGCACGGCGTGAATGTGAGTATTTCTGATCACACAGCAGGAAACAGTAATACGGTGGTTGAAACTCAGAAAACACTTTCGATTCCCAATGTGAAGCTGGAAGTGGGGTATCTGCCGGAGGGAATGGTGGAAACGGAGAATGGCAAGTACAGTTTTGAAAATGCATTGAATCAGGGCGGCGTTTCCATGGCATTTTTCCGCATGGACAACGGCGATGATAAGTTCCAGGTACAACAGGGCGACGTTGTTTCCAGTGAGGATTTTTCAGCGAATGGGCATGATGCCGTTTATCTGCAGTATCCGGATCTGTATGAGGAAGATCTTACCTTTAACCAGCGGATTTACGTGGCGTTTACAGACGTTCATTATGTGATGGAAATGTATGTGGCCTCGGATGTGAGTAAGGAAGAGGCGTTTAAAATTGCTGAGAGTGTGAAACTTGTTCCGACAGAGGATTTGCAGGATGAGAATCTTGTTGTCGCCCAGAATTGGAGCGAATGCCAGGAACATGCAGAAGAGGCGGAAGGCGTGGAATTTGAGGCAAGAATTACGGCCTCCAAAGAAGAAATGAAACATACACATGCCATTGGCGACAGTTTTTCTCTGGGAGAAGGGCTTGATGCGAAAGTATCGAAGGTGCAGGTGGCAGACGATATCAGCCTTTTGGACGCGTCATTACTGGATGAAGATTTCAGAAAAGAAGTGGATGAGGATGGAACATTGCGCCCGGCGACGCTTCAGTATGTCAGAGAGGGCGGCCTGGATGCATTGAGCGAGGAAGTAAAATCGCGGGAGGCAGCTCAGAAGCTGGTATATGCCACGATAGAGTATACCAATACCACAAAAGCAGAAATGACGGACGTACTGTTTTCGGCAAATCTGCCGCGAATTGCCGAAGCTGACGGACAGATGCGGATTGTGGAAGATGAAAAGCCAGGAGAGGGAGACGAATGGCAGAGAGTAATTAATCATGGATTGTCATCCTTCTGGGAGATGACGTACTATGACGTCCATGGAGGAGAACGGGGAAATAACTATATCGCAAGCATCAAGCCTGGCGAGACAGTGACGGTGCATGTGGCCTGGATTGTATTGGAAGAAGAGCTTGACAAGCTGTATCTCAGCCTTGACACTAACGGCGGCTGTTATGAGTTTGACGATTCTTCCCTTGAGACCGGATATGTGGACGTACGTCAGTAAAAATAAATAAATATTCTCTTACGTAATAGAAATGAGCAGAAAAGACCCTTCCCGTGCTGACATGGGAAGGGTCTTTTCACAGGAACATTAATTTAATTGCAACTGTCAATTGACAGATTTCCGTGTCGAACTGCTTGTTATGCAACAGATGATATTGTTATAATTACGACATGAAAGAAGTATCGACAATAAATATGGAAGAAAAAACAATGATGTTATGAGTGTGATCTTTCTAAAAAACGCATAAAATAAGTATTTTATGAAAACCATTTTCTATATTCAAACGTTGTATATAATAGAAGAACGTATTTGCCGCATCATTGGCAGGAAAATCAGGAGGCATGGCAGATGAAGGAACCTCTGAATGACAGAGAAATGATTCGCGAGATTCAAAGAGGGAAAAAAGAATATCTCAATACCATTGCAGAGAAATATTATGATGATATTTATCGCTTCTGCTGTTATCAGACTGGAAACAAACAGGACGCCTGGGATCTTGCCCAGGAGACGTTTCTGCATTTTATACGATATGTGGAACAGTATCATTATAAGAATCTGAAAGGGTATCTTCTTACCATTGCCAGAAATGTATGTGTGGATTATTTTCGCAGATGCCAGCGGAAAAACCAGCAGGAAACCGATCTCACTGAAGGCATGGATGTAACGGGGACAGAAACTTTAAGCTTTTGGACCAGACAGGAGGAAGTCCTTGTCAGTGTGGAGGAACTAAGCCGTCATCTTCCCGCCATGCAGCGGGAAGCAGTAATTCTGTATTATGGCTATGGTTATAAATATCGGGAGATTGCCCATATGACAGGCGTTGGACTCGCCACAGTAAAATCCAGAATCCGCCAGGGAACAGAGAAACTCAGGCGGATGGCAGAGAAGGAGGAGTTGTGTGAAGAATAAAGGAATTACGTTGGAAGAGATTCAGACAGAGGGAAAGGCGCAGGTACTGGCTCAGCTTAAAGAAGCTGTGGAAGCGAAAAATATCCGCTATCATCCCACGCTGCTTCAAACGGTACTGGGGCAGATCAAATATCTGTCGTTGCCTGCGTTGGGAGGGCAGATTACATGTCTGTTCCTGATTTTTGTTTTATGCAGTTATCTTGAGAGGCGTCAGGCGCAGCTTATGCTGTGGCTGGGAACAGGTTCCGTGCTTGCCGCCTGCCTGGGGCTGTTTCTGATGCTGGAATTGTGCCGCAGCAGTTCTTTTCATATGATGGAACTGGAGCAGAGCTGTTATCTCAATGTCAAACAGCTCTGGTGTGTGAAAATGATTATTTTCGGATGTCTGGATTTGTTGATTCTGACCGCTTTAATTGCAGGCGTATCTAAAAATGTTTCTTGCGGGATGTTTCCGGTAATGCTTTATTTGCTGGTGCCTTTTGTGATCTCCAGCGGACTGCAGTTTCTGGTATTTACCATATTCCGCAGAGAAAGGCGGGAGTACCTGCAAATGAGCGCGGCGGTTTTTATCAGCGTTGTCTCGCTGCTTCCACTGAGTGAGCCGAAGCTTTATACGATTGCCTGTCTGGGAGTCTGGGTGTTGGCGCTGATTGCGGGAACGATACTGCTGACGACGGAAATTGTATTGATGTACCGGACGCTTGGCAGTGAAAATGAATGGCATACGGCAAAGCTGTGATGGATTTGAGAAAGGGAGAGAAGATGCCGGAGTTAAGGTTAGAACATGTCAGGAAATGTTATAAAGGTCTGCCGGCAGCGGCAGAGATAGAATACGTATTTCATACGGGGGTTTATGGACTGCTGGGAGCAAACGGCGCGGGAAAAACCACGCTGCTGCGTATGATTGTGGGAGTGCTGCAGCCCGATTTTGGAAGAATTCTTTACAATCAGCAGGAGATTTCACAGATGGGAGGGGAATACCGGAGGATCTTAGGATATCTGCCGCAGGAATTTGGTTATTATCCTAATTTTACAGTGTACCGCTATCTGAAGTATCTGGCAGAATTAAAAGCGGTGCCCCCGGAGCTTGCAGAGGAGCGTATTGAGGAAACGCTGGAAAAGATGAATCTGCAGTCTGTGAAGAAGCAGCGGATGAAGAATCTTTCGGGCGGAATGATCCGCCGCGTGGGAATTGCGCAAACCCTGCTGAATAATCCGGATATCCTGGTTCTCGATGAACCGACTGCCGGACTGGATCCCAGAGAACGTATCCGTTTTCGGAATCTAATAAGCGGGCTGGGAAGGGAACGGACAGTGATACTCTCTTCCCACATTGTGTCAGATATAGAATTTTTCGCAGATGAACTTTTGATTCTGAAAGCTGGAAAACAGGCGGACAGCGGTTCGGTAGGCCAGATCTGCGATAAAATAAAGGGAAAGGTCTGGGAAAGCCTGGAGTCTTTGGAATCTGCCCGGCGTTTGAATCAGGAATTTGTTGTGAGCAGTATGAAAAATATGGAAGACAGAAACGTTCGTGTGAGAATATTGTCCGATGGGAAGCCTGCAGAACATGCTGTACTGGCGGAACCCAGGCTTGAAGACGCATTTCTCTATCATATGACGCGCTGAAAAATGGAGGAGAAATAAAATGGGGCTTTGGAAAATGGAACTGCAAAAGATTCTGGGACGTCCACTGTTAAACGTTGGTTTATTTCTGATTCTGGCGCTCCAGTTGATAGCGTTTTGCAGCGATGTGTCAGGAAAACAAAGTGAAATTGACGGAAATGTTTACAAAGGAATTTCTGCAATCAAAGCAGACCGAAGGCTTGCGGAGGAATATGGGGGACGGTTGACCTTAATGAAAGTGGAACAGATTATTGAGCGTTTTGGATTTTCCGGTTATCGGATGGAAGACGAAAAGAAAGCGCCGCGGTCCCGGGAAGGGAATTTCTGCAATCAATGGGTGACGGATAACATGACTGATTTTTTCTACACAGAAAAAAAGCCGTCCGCGCTTAAGGAAGGGAAGGTATGGCAGGAACGCGGGCAGCAGTATTTCTCAGCGGATCTGCAGTTTGCTTATACGGCGGGATGGTCATATTTCCACAATCTCTGGAGCTGGTCTGTTCTTTTATTGAACGTCTGGCTGGCGCTGATGGTGATGCCTGTATTTTCTGAGGAATACAGCAGGAAAACCGCGCCGCTTCTGCTGACGACTGTTCACGGAAAATGCAGGGATATCTGGATAAAAATGGGACTGTCGTTTTTTTTGGGGATTACAGCATTCCTTCTTGTTACTGTCTGGCTGCTGTTTTTAATGATTTCCGTGTATGGTACGGCGGGCATAGACGCCAGTGCAGGAATGTTCGATTATCGCGCGCTCTTTGCAGGAAACGGAAATATGACGGTTTTACAGCATTTGCTGCATACGTTTGGGGCAAAGTTTGCGGCAGTTTGCCTGAATATCAGTGTAACGTTGTTTTTTTCATCAAAATGCAGAAATATGGTTACAGCAGTGGTTTTGAGGGTGGCTGCGCTATATCTGCTGGCCTGGCTGCTGAATGAGCTGCTTTACGATCTGCTGTTTCAGCTGATGTATGATTCAGGTCTGATTCATCGTTTTTGGGGCTGGCTAACGCTGGATCTTCTGAGGATTATCTGTTCTGTCACAACTTATTATCTTTCCTGGTCGGCGGTTCTGGGCGTTCCGCAAAACTGGATCGTGATTATCCGGGTTGTTTTAGCTGCGGTAATATCAGTCAGTCTCTGGCGTGCGGCGGTTAATTACCGTAAGGGAATATAAGCATACTCCGGCGGTTGAATATCATAGCAGATTGCGCGGAATGAATTGTGATATTTCACTGCCGGAGTAAGATCAGTGGATGCAGGAGGTATCTTATGTCGGAACTTATTTTTACAGCACAGAATCTCAGAAAACAGTATTTTAAAATAAAGACTCTGGAAAAATGTTATGCGCTGGATCCGGAGGGAATCATGGAGTTTAGGGAACTGTTAAAAAAGATCAACCAGGAGCGGGGAGTTACGATTTTAATTTCCAGTCATCTGCTGGGAGAATTGCATCAACTGGCTACCTGTTATGGTTTTATCCATAAGGGAAAAATGGCGGAGCAGATTTCAGCGGAGAAGCTTAAAAGAAAATGCAGAAAATATTTAAGTATTCGTGTAAATGACGCGCATAAAGCTTCAGAAATACTGCAAAAGCAGTTTCCGGGGCTTGAAACGGAAATGATTACGAAAAAGCGCGTGCATCTTTATGGATGTTCCGGTCATACGGGGGAGGTTATAAAGGCGCTGGTTGCGCAAGAACTCAATGTGAAAGAAATAAAGACAGAGTGTGCGGATCTGGAACAGTATTATATGTCAGTGATAAAAGGGGGAAGCTTATGAAATGCTTAATCAAAGCAGAATTGTTTAAACTGAAAAAGTCATTGGGATTTAAACTATTGCTTTTGGCCAATGTTGTCATAACTTTGCTGATGGCAGTTTTGTACGTATCGGTATTGGATTCGGAACTTACGGGATATCATATTCTAAAGAGCAGCCTGGCAATGGTTCTTTATCATGCATACATAGGGTATTTATTTGCGGCGGTATTTTGCAGCAGTGAGTTTTCGAACCGTACGTTTGCCATGAGTTTACTGTGCGGTTCTTCCAGAACCCGGGTATTTTTGGCAAAAGCCGCGGGGTTCTGTCTGGGAATGACGGCGCTGTTTGTGGAAGCTGCGGGGCTTGAAACGGTCTTTTTTTCAGTGAGTAATGGTTTTGGGATGGCATTGTGTCCGGAGACGATACTGACTGTGCTGAGACTCTCCATTTTGGGTCTGGCAGGATGTCTTACCATGGGAGCCGTTATGCTTTTTGTGACAGTCATTTTCAAAAAAGCAATGATTACCTTTGGAGTCGGGATTGGATGTATCTATGCGTTCTTACATCTGGAAACGATGTTTCGCGATCATCCGCTGCCTTATATGAAGTATGTGTATACTTATCAGATCAGGCAGATTTCCTTTGGCGGCGATACTTTTTCACCGGGCCTGTTTTGCGTGGTTCTGGCGATTACCTTTACGGCAGCTCTGGCAGCGGCGGTTTTTATTTTTGAAAAGTCTGAGTTAAAATAGGGGATGCAGGCTCCGATATTTCCGGAAATTAAGACTCGCTATTTGATACAAAATACTGCCGCATAACCGTAGGGGTGTCGCGGTGTCGTTAGGGGTGTCGGTTTTGCAGACCGGCGCATTTTTTGTTTATGGGAGGAATTTTAATGCCGATAATATCCAAGAAGGAATATGAAGAGTACAGAAAGTTATGTTATGATAGAGACCACGGGAGAATTATGACACCAGATGGGCTGCGTCTCATCTGCGAATCATTCAGTAATAATCCAGAAGCCATCGGAAAGCACATGCTGGAAACGTTGGCTCGTTTTCGACAGAAGGAGGAACTATAATTGGCAACGAAAAACCAGCACTTTGTTCCAAGGGTGTATTTGAAGGCATGGGAAACTAAAGTTGAAACGAAAAAAGAACCGCAGAAGCAGTTTGAGGGTGTTTATTATTTTGAAAAAGGAGATACTGTTGGAGAAGGCGCTACACGCGAAACTATTCTCTGGGAACCGCATCTATACACTATTAGTTTTAGACAGCTATACTTAGCAAAAAAGTGCCCCAAGGTATACAGTTTTTTTGTAGACGAAATCTTTGATTCGATGAGAGAGAACAGTCCTCAACCTGTCTATGGAAAACTGGGATACAGCTTAATAAAAACAAAGCATAGTGTACGCAAGCATCTCTATGATATTGACAGCTGGGATTTTTACTATGACGACGGAACAACTGCAAGAAAAAAAGCACTTTTGAATCGTTTTAATGATATGCGATGCTATCTGTTAGAAGATTCATTTAGTAGCGTTTTTGAAAACAAATGGGAAAGCATCCTTCAGACCTTCGTCGATGAAGTAAAGAACGCATCGCCAACTCCGGGGTTAGGCTTAGATAGAAAAATTTCAGAAAAGGCCGCAAAGGATATGATGGAATTTTTCTTTATGATGCTCTGTCGAAGTCCTCAGTTTGATGCTATGGGCGTATATACATGGATGAATGATGTTTTAAAGCAGACCTTTCCCGGAGTTAAAGAAACTGAAGAGATGATGGATGCAGTATGGTTTACTGAACTTTATAGGATGTTCTATAAAGAAAATGGTGGCTTTTATCACACGGCATTGGCTAAGGCGGTTGAAAACTGTCAGTTTATTCTTTTTGAGACATATCTTAATGCAGGCAGTTTTATTACATCTGACAATCCTGCATTTCAACATATATCTCATGTTGAAGCAAACAATATGAATGGTTACTATTTTCCGATAAGTCCGAATCATATGTTGCTGATAGCAAAAGGAAGTGACCCGGTGAATGTTGTTAGTTATCGCATGGCTGATAAAGACTTGATTAAAAAGTTCAACCGGGTAATATCCTCGCATAGCAGCCAAAAAATAGTGTCTATAGAAAAAGAACGCAGTAAAATACTATAAATGGATAAAGGAATAACGCCTCACCGCTGGCATCAAAACCAGTGGTGAGGCGTTTCTGCGTCTATGGGGTTATGCCTTTATTTCCTGTCCGTGCTTGAAGGTGATGCGAATATCGTCTGCACTGTAGACGGTGGCGTAATCCACCAGCGCATGCCAGTTTTCAGCGCTAAACTCGGTGAGTGTGTCCGGCAGCTCCTTAAAGGACTGGAGGAAGGTTTCAATGTCGGCTCGTTGCAGTTGCATCTGCTGGAGCTGGGCCATGACCGTCTCCAAGCGCTCCTTTGCGGTATCGAATCGATGCGTCAGGCTGTCATAGCGCTTCTGGTATTCCGCTTGGTCGAGGGCAACATGGGCATTCTCGTAAATGCTCTGCTGTACCATATCCGAAATCAGCTGCGTTTCTTCCAACAAGGTGGCCTGTTCCGTTTCCAGCTCGGAAGTGTCAAAGAGCAGTTCCACCATCTCGTGACCGTTGGCGATGACCTCGTCTTTGGTGGCCAGCAGCTTGTTTGCCGCCGACAGGAAAGCGTTCTGGATGTCCTCATCCGTCAGATGCGGCGTGGTGCAATGTTCATCGTTGTCGAATTTGTGATTGCACTGCCAGACGGTCTTGCGGTATTTGCTGTTGGAATGCCAGACCTTTGAGCCATACCAGCATCCGCACTGACCGCAACGGATCTGCGAGGAGAATGCGTGTACGCTGCTGTGATAATTCTTGCCACGACCACGCTTGGTCATTTCACGTTGGACCATTGCGAAAACATCCGGTGAAATAATGGCTTCGTGGTTTTCCTCTACGTAGTATTGCGGGATTTCGCCCTCGTTGACCTTAGTCTTTTTGGTCAGGAAATCCACGGTGTAGGACTTCTGAAGGAGCGCATCGCCTTTGTATTTCTCGTTGCTGAGGATGCTGCGTATGGTGGAAATGCTCCATTTGTCCTTGCCGCCGGGAGTTGGAATACCATCGTCGGTCAGCTGCTTTGCGATGCCGTGGTAGCTCATGCCTTGCAGGAACATGGCGTAAATGCGCTGCACGATGACTGCCTGTTCTCGGTTGACCACCAGATTCCCATCCGGGCCACGGTCGTAACCAAGGAAGCGGTTGAACGGAACCGTGACCTTGCCGTCTGCAAAGCGCTTTCTCTGGCCCCAAGTGCAGTTCTCAGAAATGCTGCGGCTTTCTTCCTGTGCCAGCGAGGACATGATGGTCAAGAGCAGCTCGCCCTTGCCATCAAAGGTCCAGATGTTTTCTTTCTCGAAATAGACCTCGATGCCTTTTTCCTTGAGCTGGCGAATGGTGGTCAGGCTGTCGACGGTGTTACGGGCAAATCGGCTGACCGACTTGGTGACAATCAAGTCAATCTTTCCGTCCAGAGCGTCGGCCACCATGCGCTTAAAGCCTTCACGGTGCTTGGTGCTGGTGCCTGTTATGCCCTCGTCGGTGTAGACCTCGACAAACTCCCAATCGTCACGGTCCTTGATGTAGTTGGTGTAATAATCATGGTGTTAGTATATAAGTGTGGACAGAAAAAGTTGAACAACCTATACTATCAAGTGAAAGAGCAAAGGAGACGTTCAACATGGCGAAAAACCAAAAATCTTACACTCC
>CAJTDX010000043.1 GCA_910575155.1 Lachnospiraceae bacterium | reverse complement strand
CTTGAGTTTCCGTAAACTGTAATGTAAAAATGAATATAGTCTTCTAAAGTACCAATCTGCCTGATTTTTGAAAGAATAAAGAGAGGCAGTATTCTGAATAGAGGCACTTTAATAAGTCCCACCGGAGCCGGACTTTGGGAGACATATTCTTTTATCTATTCAAACAGCCAGCTTAAGGCAAAGTTGACGGTATGCAGGACGCTTTGTCCTGAACCAGAGTCTGATTCCTTCTTTCGCATACGAAAGTATGCTGGAGATACCTTTTGCCAGCCGGTAATAGCAGAATGCTATTTTTTCTTTGACCGGATCTGCGGTCTGTATGATTGCAGCTTTCAGTGCGTTTGTTTCCGGTTTCATAGAAATATGTCCCAGAAATGCCATGCACAAAGTGAGATAAAAATTTAATGCGTTGATTGCTTTCAGCTTCCGCACCCGAAAGTTTTCGAACTGGAATATCTGTTTTTTACAACGGAAATATTCTTCGATTTTCCATCTGGAAAAATAATGCTTTGCAACTTTTATCACATCGTCTTTCGACTTGATTTCCTTGTTTGTTGCAAGCATCATAGGATATTCTGTAAGCCCATAAACAAGGACGAGATAAATATCTTTCCTGGAAGCAGTGATCTGTACTTTTATATGGGACAGATAAGCGTTATGCAGTTTGCCTTTGTAGAACAGGGGCAGTTTTACCTTGCCTTTCCTGCGGTTACACAGCTGCGTAGCAAATACCCATTTATTGTGGTACAGCAGTTTGCGTTTTGCAGTCAGACGTATTACATAATCCTGCCCCATGGAATCAAGCTTGAGGAACATTTTGTTATCATCATACCCCCGGTCCATGACAAAGGTTGCTTTTTCAAACAAAGCGGCTGCACGTTCCATAGCAGAGAAAGTTATATCGTTGATGGAAGTAAAATCCTTCTCTTTTGAAGAATGGATTTCTGAAAAGATACTGACAGGATGGTTGCTTTTTGTAAGTACCGTAGCTTCTGTTACATGATACCCTTTTTTGTAAATATTCTTTGCGGAGGTGGATTCGGAGCCATCGCGTACCCATCCAAGGGATTCAAATTTGTAACCTTCAGGTTTGACAACGTCACTGTCATCGATATGGATGACCGGCTGATCAGGGCACCATTTTTTTACTTGTGTCAGGTAAGATATGAGAGCATCTTTTGGAATGCCTTTTGCAAGATGCCTGGAAAGGCGGTCAACGATATTGATTTTTCTTGCCGGTTCATGTAACTGGTCAACGATGTCGGTAAGAAGACAGCTTCTGGAAGCGAGAATACCGTAATTCATGTCTGCAATAAACTTTCTTTCCGGTTTGGGAAGTTTTTTGGAAATTTTATTGGAAAAAGACAAAATTTCCCGTTTCATTTGATACGTATTTGATGTAAAATTAACCACAGGGAATCCTCCTTCTTTTTTGTTTAGTATGGTTTTGTTATGGTGACATAAGTTTACATCAAAAAGGAACAGGATTCCTTATATTTTTGGCATTTTTTGAAAGTTGTTTATTATAGTACCGATAAAATCTGGCGGCTGTGGATAGAACTGCGGAAACTCAAGATTTCCATATCTTGAAATTTATTGGCTAATGGTGTATCATATTCTTGCCATATGCTGGAAATAGAAGAATGAGTTCTGAAAAAAAGCGTTGTGGCAAAATATACAACAGGGAAGAATTTATAACCGGACTTTTCAGTGAAAGGAAGACAAGAGTATGAAAATTGCAGTTACTTATGCAAATGGAAGCGTATTTGAGCATTTTGGGCATACGCAGCAGTTTAAAATTTATGAGATTGAAGATGGCAGGGTTGCAGGTGAAGAAATTGTAGATACGGAAGGAAGCGGCCATGGAGCTTTAGCGGGAATGCTTTCTTCATTAAAAGTGGATACTCTGATTTGCGGAGGGATCGGGGCAGGCGCACAGAATGCCCTGGCGGAAGCTGGAATCCGTCTTTTTGGAGGAGTTTCCGGCAGTGCGGACGAAGCAGTGAAGGCATTGCTTGCAGGAACCCTTAAGTTTGACGCTGACGTCCGTTGCAGTCACCATGGAAACGGGAATCATGGAGCGGGAGGTCATTGCGGCAGAGATAAGCATGGATGTGCAGGGAAAGGAGGCGGATGCCAATGAGTAAATATGAATTTACAAAAAAACTGGAAACAGGGAATGCAATTATAGATAAGGAACACCGGGAACTGATTCAGGCAGTAAACAAACTGATGGAAGCCTGCAGTCAGGGAAAGGGACGTACCTCTATGGATGAAACAATTAAGTTTTTAAATAACTATGTGAACCAGCATTTTTCACACGAAGAACAGCTTCAAAAGCAGAGCGGTTATCCAGGCATCGCGCCCCACAAGGCATTCCATGAAAAATATAAACAGACGCTCAAGGAAATTACAGCCCGGATATCCAAATCTGGTCCTACGATTGTGGAATTAGGAAAACTGAACGGGCATATCAGCGTTCTGATCTCGCATATCAGCACAGAGGATAAAAAGCTCGGAGCATTTTTAAATCAGGGATAAGCGCCTGAAAACTTTTGTAAATACATATAAATAAAAACAGGAAAACTGACAGTGCAAAGAAGCTGTTGCAAGATCTATTGTATGTAAGATATGGTATGAAACCAGAACATTTTTATCCGTATCTGATATACAAGCCGTATTTTGCAACAGTTTTTTTCTGTTATGCAAGAATGCGGAGTGGAAACAAACCTCCGGCGGGAGAGTCCTCATTCTTATGTGTTTGCAGGTTTTGTGAATACAAGGCTGGACAGCTAAACTCCGACGATGCCTGCTGGCAGCAGAGCGATCCTGCTATTTGAACGGAAGTGTGACAAAGAATGTAGCCCCTCCTCCATCCGTATCGTTAAAGCCTGCTTTACCATTCATCATTTTTGCAAGTTCGTCCGCTATGCTAAGTCCTAATCCAAAATTTGATTTATCTGTCCTTGATTTATCGGCGCAATAGAAACGGTTAAAAATATACGGCTTATCATCTTTGTGAATGCCTGATCCGTGGTCTGCTACGAAAAATGTGATATGTTTTGCCGTCACGGCTGTTTTAATTTCGATTTGTTTATTGTTTATGGAATGGTGAATGGCATTTTCCATATAAATTGACAGTATTTGAAAAAGCCGTTCTCCATCGGTACAGAATGTAGGATAACTGGTTTCACTGATTTCCAGGTGCAGACAGATTTTTTTACGGATGCAGATTGGTTCATAAGTTTCATATAAGGAGATTAATAATGTGTCTATGTCAACGATACTTTTGCATAATGTCCATGATTTTGCATCGGAAGAAGCCAGAAGCAGCAGATCTCGGATCAGTTTTGACATTCTCATGCATTCCTGATCTAATACTTTAATTGATTTTCTAAATTCAGTATGATCAATTTGTAATTGTTCCAGTTTCTCTGCGTTTGCCAGAATAACGGCGAGCGGCGATTTTAATTCATGCGATGCGGAAGCTATAAAATCTTTCTGGCTTTTCAACATTACTTCCGTTGGTTTTAATGCTTTCTTTATTAACAAATGGCTTATAATCGTTACGGCAATAAAGGAAAGACACCATAAGGAAATATAAAGGAACATCTGTTTTGTTAAAATATCAAATACGGACTGCTGACGGTAAATCAGAGACAGATGGTAAGCCGTGTCATTTGGCGTTACAACCGTTGCAAGTATCCCTAAATAGTTGTCATTTTTCGTTCCCTTAAACTCAAATATACCGCTTTGGTCTGTCGTCGGCTTATGATCATTTGCTATTATAAAAGTATCCTCTTTGTCGGTCTGTATGCGTAAACGCTCTAAAAGGGTGTCTGCATCAGTAGGAAAGTCAGAATCTGTTTGGTATACCATCGTTCCAGAAGTATTTTGTACATAGCAAAATATCGGACGTCTGTATTTCTGGTAGGAATCCACAATGGATTTAAAAGCATGGCTGTTGTCTTCAAGCTGATACATCATCTGCATAGCCATTCTCTGAAAAAAAATAAGCTCATTTGATTGCTCCATGCGGATGTAATTTTTGCAGAGTATAATCATAATTAATGTAATAATTAACATAATTGTTGTGATAAAAAGGGTATTCAATTTTTTTGACAGTGGTTTCAGCATTTTGAACCTCCAATTTTTTACAGCTCATATACCATAAAATTTTTATGCCTGTGAACAATGAGTCAAACAGCCATACTTGCATGGATATTTGACGAATGCGGCGAGGGTTAAATACCTCTCCTAAGGGGAGTATTCGACTTCTGTATCTGAATTAGGGAATATCCGGCTCCATATACGGTTTTTATTTCACAGGTACTTTTTAATTCCCTTAACCGTTTTCTCAGGAAAGAAATATAATTATCAACATTCCCTTGTGCAACCTCCGATGACGTACCCCATATTTTCAATATAAGCTGTTCCCTTGAAAAAAGTGTTTCCGGACTTTTCATAAAGACATATAACAATTCGGACTCTTTTGCTGTTAAAAAAATAGTTTTTGTGCTGCAGGTCAGTTCACGGTTTGATTTATTAAAACACAAGTCGGCATATTGGAGCTTATTTTCTGCTTTTAGTTCGCCTGGACGCCGTGTTAAAGCCCTCACGCGTGCAAGCAGTTCTTGTATATGGAAAGGCTTGACTAAATAATCGTCGGCTCCGCCGTCTAATCCTTCGATCTTTTCATTAAGGGCGGTCATTCCTGTAATGATGATAACAGGAATCTGGATACCTTTTTTCCGCATAGCCTTAATAATTGTCAGCCCATCAATAACAGGGAGCATCCTGTCCACAATAGCTAAATCATAGGAATAATCTGTATGTAAGGCATACAGCATGGCAGTTTCCCCGTCATTACAGGCATCAACCATATAACCGTTTTTAGTTAATTGTGATTGTATCGAGCCGCAAAGCTCTAAATCATCTTCTAAAAGAAGTATTTTCATTTTTTAAATCCTTTCCTTCGTGTTGTTTTTCCCAGAACATAAAGACATATTGACATCTTTTTCGCAGATCTGCAATTTTTGCACTGTTTGCAGCAGTAAATAAAAAACAATGATCGCACTGCGGCGGAAAAGAAATATGCCGCTTAAGCGACCCGCCGCAGGCGGAGAATCCAGCAGAGCAGGATTCTTTGTTCTTTAAATATATAATCCGCTTAGTATCAGTATAATATGAAATTCTGTAAAAATCCTCTAAAAAGTCATTTTTATTTTTTATGATTTTACAGGATTTTTAGCAGGGTTTTTCTATACAATGGCGTTGCAACTTGATAATTTGAACGCCTTGCATCCCTGCGGGGCATATAAAATCATGGTGCTAAATACAAACATATCAAAAAGAAAGGCGGAAAAGAATGATGAAGAACAAAAAATTAATGCGGGCGCTGATAATTGGGGCAGGTATTTTTGCTTTGGCAGGCTGCGGTACGCCAAATGACACGGACACAAACGGAGAAAAACAAACAAAGAATAGCTATATGGAAAATGATAGAACAGACCCTGACAAAACAGATGCTTCTGATGAAAATAATTCAAAGGATACTTCTAAGGGAAACAATTCAAGAGATACTCCCGTGGGGAACGATTCAAAGCATACTCCCGCGGGGGATGATTCAAATGTTGTCGGAAGTATGGATGGTAATGAAATAATCGCTGCATCTGATTTGCAGGGAAGCGTGACAGAATTTTCGGACAATGGATGCACAATCACCCCCACAACATCAAGTAATGATGGAAATGATGGAGAAATTGCTGAACAAGCGGCGGAAGGGTACGAAGATGAAGGGACGAAGGTAACTGTTAAATATGGAGAGAACTGTATCTTCCAAAGAGCGGTTATGAGCATAGCGACTGGAAAAGCCACTGTCAGTGAAGTTGACAAGACGGACATAAAGAAAAAAACATCCTTACTGCTTTATGGGAATTTTGATGATACAGAAAATTTTACAGCTACAAAGGTAATGATTGTCCAATATGAATATGAGCAGGGGGAATAGACATGACATTTTATCAGCTTGCGTTTCGATATTTGAAGCGGAAAAAAGCAAAGACAATCCTGCTGTTTTTTGTGCTGCTCATTGTAAACAGCATGATATTGAGCGCTAACATGATTCTCCGTGCAACGGCTGATTCAAAAGCGGCAATTGGGGAAAAAACAAAAGCAAAAGTTGTTATGGGGATTTTAAAAGAAGAAAACAAGATTACGCCAGACGAGGTAGAGTGGATCAAGGATCTGGCGGAAGTCTCCACCGTAAATTGCCTGGCCAGAAACGATGCATTTCCTGTAAACTTCCAATTGATTACAGGCAGTGAATCTACAGAAGAATCCAATCAGCAAGTATCTCTTTTATCTTACGACAATCTGGAAAATGACAGCGCATTTTCGGAAGGAGTGTACCGTCTTATTTCTGGCAGATCTATTTCAGAAGACATAAAAGGAGTTGTTATCAACTCTTATCTGGCGGACGCCAATCAATTAAAATTGGGAGACTTAATAGAATTGGGAAATACCAATGGAAAGCGGGTTTCCCTGGAGATTGTCGGTATCTTTTTATCTGGAAATGAAAGCAAACAGCCAGAAGGAATGGATTCTGTAAACCGTATTGAAAACCAGATCTTCATAGATAACATTTCCTATTCGGATTTATTTGAAACGGACGGTTATGCCAAAGTTGCAGTTTATTGTAAAAATCCAGAGCAATTAAGTGTATTAGAGGAAGAATTGAATCAATATTTATCCGGCAAAGCAGATTCTGTGACCTCTGAAACCTTGTATCAACAAATGGCTCTGCCATTAGAACAAATTACCAGAGCTGCAAAGCTTATGCTTGCTCTGACGCTTCTGGCAGGAACAGCGATCGTATCTTTACTGCTTTGTATGTGGATGCGGACGCGGCAGAGGGAAACTGCCATTTTTATCAGTATCGGGAAATCGAAAGCCAGCATTTTTTTACAGGTATTTCTGGAATCATTTTTGGTCTTGGCGCTGGCTGTCTCAGGTTCATGTGGTCTGGGAAATTTTATGTCTGGTATTTTACAAGGTTTCCTTACAGATTCTGGAACAACAGATATTTCCTTAGAGGTCTTATTGCAGTTTAAGGATATCGTGGTTCTGGCAGGTTTGGGAATCCTGCTTGTATTGGCGGCAGTCATAATTTCCCTGCTTCCAATATTAAAGACAAATCCCAAAGAAACTTTATCAAAAATGGAGGGATAGATAATGAACAGTTTTCAAATGGCGTGGCGTTCAGTCATACGCAAACCAATCAAAAGCATACTGCTGTTTTTTGTAGTATGGATTATCAGCCTGTTTTTTTTGGCGGGCATGGCCAGCCGAAACGCAAGTATCGCCACCCAGAATCAAACAAAGCAGGCGGTAGGCGCTGGATTTCTGATGGAAGCAAACGAAGAGAACAAGAGGGACAGGGCAGATGAAATTCTTGTAAAAAAGACCGATGGGGAAGAAGGAAATTTTGATGGCGTGACTGTGAAAAAAATAGAGACAGAATATGGAACATCGTGGAGTGTATCTTATGACAATTCGTTCCAGACGCTTTTAATAGGCGATATGGAAAAGATTGCCGCTGTTTCTGGCATTTCTGAATATAATCTGACAACTGCCGTCACAGCAGTAAATCCCGTGGATTTTTCCAGAATTGAGGATGATGATGTAGACCAGAGTTCTGATTTACTTTGCGTCAGTTTAATTGGCAATAAGAATATGGCATTGGATGCAAATGTCCTGTCAGGAAATGTAACAATTAAGGACGGACGGATGATAACGGAGGAAGATGTTGACGTATGCGTGATTTCGGAAGAACTTGCCGAAAAAAACAACCTTTCGCTTGGAAACAGGATACAATTCAATGACCGCCGTGATGTAGAAAATTCAACCGTCTTTGCAGCGGAGATTGTTGGCATTTATACAGTTCAGCAGAACATGACGCCTGTTATGGCTGGAGATACGTTCCGTTCTGAAAATATTATATTTACAGATTTAGGGTTTCCAGAAAAAGCAGAAGGAAGCACATCGGGGGCATTGTATGAAAAAGCATATTTCAAAGTGGCAGACGTGAACCAATACGATGAAATAAAAAAAGAAATACAGAAAGTGAATATTGGATGGGAACGCTATGATTTGATTGATAATAATGGAAACATCGATAAGATGTCCCAAAATTTCAATGATTTGGAGAGTGTCAGCAAAATATTAGTCATTGTGGTTGCAGGAGCCAGCCTAATCATTCTATTTTTAATATTCGTTTTTTGGATGAAAGGGAGGGTGCAGGAAATTGGAATTTTATTAGCCCTTGGTACACCGAAGGTAAAAATATTTGGGCAGATATTATTGGAAGCGTTCATGATAGCTACCGTCGCAATATTCCTTTCTTTTATGACTGCGCCTGCCGCTTCTAAAATTACAGCTTCCTATCTTGTGCAGCAGCAGGTACAGCAGGCAGATGAGCAGTCTGTCATAGATGAGGGAAAAGTTGCAAAATCAGCGGAGGATTCAGAGGAAACAGTTACAGGCGTTTCGGTTATCGTTACACCAGAACTGATGCTGTACGATTGGTTCGGCGTGGCGTTGTTAGTTGTAATATCGGTTGGGGCTTCCGGCATTCTGATAGCCCGTAAAAATCCAAAAGATATTTTCAGTGAAATCAGTTAGGAGGACAAAAAGATGGTATTAGAAGTCAAAAATGTGAATTATGCTTATAAATCGCAGAAAGAAAAAGAAATTTTAAAAAATGTTTCCATGCAGTTTGAGGAAAAGAAATTTTATACGATTGTCGGTGCAAGCGGGGCTGGCAAAACAACGTTTCTGTCTTTGCTTGCAGGATTGGATCTGCCTGTGAAAGGAACAATTTTATATGACGGTGAAGATATACGGGAAAAAGGACTTAACTACCACAGAAAGCATCATGTTTCGTTGGTTTTTCAAAATTATAACCTGATTGATTATCTGACGACAGAGGAAAATGTGCGGCTTGGCGGAACAAAAACACCGCAGGATTTATTGGAGAAAGTAAACATCCCTTATGAGGATTGGAAGAGAAATGTTCTGCAGCTGTCGGGCGGTCAGCAGCAGCGGGTTGCCATCGCAAGGGCATTGGCAAGCAACGCAAAAGTGCTGCTTGCGGATGAGCCGACGGGGAACCTTGATGAAAACACGGCGGGGGAAATCATAGAATTGCTGAAAAGAACGGCGCATGAACTTGGAAAGTGCGTCATTGCAGTAACGCACAGCAAGTATCTTGCGGCGCAGGCAGACGAGATTATCATGATTAAAGACGGCTATATTGATGTCAGTGTATAAGTGCGGACAGGAAAAGTGGAACAATCTATACTATTAAATGAAAGTACACGGAAAGCCGTTAAAGCCTGTAAACACGGTGTTTGTGGCTCTGCATAGATTTCAAATTTATATTATTTGCGTGATTGTATAAGCAGTTTTCGTGATCGTATATGATAAAATGTTAAAAACGAAATGGGGAATGGATATGTGTAAAGATAAACGCTCATTCTGTTAATCTTCCATTATCATTCCATTCCCCATACATAACCCCCTTTTTGGTATTTTCAATCAGTTTCTTCAGCCTGCTCTGAAATAGTTCCGGTTGTTTCTTTTTGATCTGTATGGTATCAATCCGTACCCGCTGGTACAGGGGAGGGAATTTCTGAAAATTGTTCCAGACTTCCGCATCCGCTTTTAAGGCTTTTTCGATATCTTTATCAATAACAAATCCTTTTGGCGACAGATCAGGCATTACAGCTCTCCCGGCGTCCGTCATCAGCCCCAGGCGCTCCATTCTCCGGCAGCGTTCTTTGTTTAATTCAGACCATATACTTCTTTTTCTCCGGGGAGCCAGTCTTTGGGCAGTTATGCCGTTTTCCATCTTTTTTGTGGTGCTGTCTATCCAACCGAAGCACATGGCCTCTTCAACGGAATCTATATACCAGAAAGTGCCGTCATCAACCGGGCGGCCCCGTTTTACGATTACCCAGCATTCCTTTTCCTTATCATGGTTATTTAAGAGCCATTCCCGCAGTTCGCGGCGGTTTTTGGCGTCAAGCAGATTTGTAAATTCCATAATTCTTTCCTCCTGATTTCGCAGTGGTAATTTGGATTATACCATAGGTACGATGATAATTCCACAGTCTGATGGCTCTTTCAGCTGCAGGCATTTCTTTGACATGGTGTGAAGAGTACCTTGCTTTAGCATAGTGTAAATGATTACGAGAAGTTTTCTGGCAAGGGCAATAATAGCTTTTTTAGCTCCCTTCTTTTGTTTAATTCTTTAATACCAGGCAGACAGATAGGTATTCCGTTTCCCAGCAATTGTCCAGGAAATTTCACAAAACATACTTTTTATTCTGCTTAAACGATGTGAAATCTCTCAAGACAAGAGATTTGATTTCTGTATAATGGCGATAAAAATTCGTATTTGCACATTTGATTGGAGCAAAGAGATTTTTTATAATGAGTACAACAGAAAGATGTTAAAATTCATACTCCATACACACGGAGATGTTAAGATAAACCTGGAGGTGGTCTTTATGGCAAAAATATTGATAGTTGAAGATCATGCAGATACAAATGAAGCACTCTCTGAATATTTGCAGGAAGCAGGACATGAAATTATATCTGCATATGACGGGACGGAAGCATTAGAGCTTTTTCAAATAACACAGTGGATTTGATTGTCCTTGATATTATGCTGCCGACAATGTCTGGGCTTGCCGTATTAAATGCTGTCCGAAAGACAAGCCAGATACCTGTTATTATGCTCACGGCGTTAGAGGATGAATATACGCAGGTGTCGAGTTTTGATTGTCTGGCAGATGATTATATGACAAAGCCGTTTTCAATGGTGGTGCTTGGGAAACGTATCACGGCATTGCTGCGTCGGGCAGGAGTAAAGGACGAGCCAAACATATGGGAATACGGCCATTTGACCGTAGATTTTTCTGGGTATTCGGCTTGTAATCATAATGGTAAAGTTGATGTAACGCCCAAAGAGCTTGATTTGCTGAAGCTGTTGGTTGAGCATAAAGGACTGGTGCTGTCACGGTCACAGATATTAAATGCAGTATGGGGAGATGATTCTTTTGTAATAGACCGCATTGTTGACAGCTATATCAGAAATCTCCGTAAAAAGTTAGAGCTTGACTGTATTGTTACCGTCAAGGGGATTGGATATAAATTAGAGGTGGACGCATGAAAAAACTAAAATTATTTCCCAAGACCTTTTTATACACATTTAGCCTAATGATGGTGATTGTTGCCGTGTCACATCTGCTGATCTATATTTTGCTGCCCACGGTCTATAATTACCGTCAAAAAAATGAGTTGGAAGCTGATATTGAAAGTTTGTGTGAAGATATTGAAAATACGGAGGATGCCGACAGGCTTTCTTTTGTAACTGAATTTGCAGGAAAATGGAACGCTGATATTTCGGTGCAGTATGAGGGGTACGCTTATGAAATGAATTTGCTGAATGTAAGTGAAAATGAGTCCTCAGATATGCAGGGCGATATGGAAAATGTAAACATTATTGCGGAACAGACGGATGGTAAAATAAAAATATCCCTATCCAAAAACCCCAAAGGCAATACAGACTTTTTTTATGCCGAAAGGATATTTCCAGACCAAAATGGATATGTGAAAACTACTGTATCAAGAGAACAGATTGAAGATGCGGTCAGCACGGTTATTGTTATTTTGCCTGTCACAGCGTTTGTCTGTACGCTTGTTTCAGTGTTGTTTGCACTATGGTATTCCCACATGATTACAAAACCAATCAAACAGATTTCAAGCGTTACAAAACAGATGCAGGAATTATCGTCTGGGGCTTATTGTGAAATACATACCCATGATGAAATTGAAACATTGGCAGACAATGTAAACAGTATGTATGACAGCCTGCGAAAGACAATCCACGACTTGGAACTGGAAATTCATAAGTCAGAGGAAATGGAGGTACAGAAAACGAACCTGTTACGCTGTGCATCCCATGAATTGAAAACGCCTGTTACTGCCGTAAACGCAATGTTGGAAAATATGATTTTAAATGTAGGGAAATATAAAGACCACAGCGTTTATCTGCCAAAGTGTAAAATCCTTATGGAACAATTGGCGATGATGATTAAAGAAATTTTAGATGCTTCAAAGGCTGAAAAAACAGATATGGAGGATGCTAAAGAAGTTGATTTGTCGGAACTGGTGGAACGGGTAGCCGAGCCGTACCAGATGATTGCAAAATCAAAAGGAATTTGTGTAAAAATGGACATTTCACAGCAGTTTTTTATTTCTTATCCCATATCCATGATAAGGAAAGTGATTTCCAACCTGTTGTCAAATGCAGTTTCTTATACATCAAAAGGTGGAACGATAAGAATTTATCTTGAAGAACAGAAGCTTATTTTTGAAAATGAATGCGTTCCAATTCCCAGGGAATATTTAACATACATATTTGAGCCGTTTTACCGACCCGATGATAGTCGTGACAGAAATACGGGTGGGAATGGTCTGGGCTTGTATATTGTTGATACGATACTGAAAACTTTGAAAATCCCTTATAGATTTACTGCTATGGAGGATAATAGGGGAATGCGTTTTACGATTGAATTTAAAAAAGTCTGATAAAAACCGTCTGTACGATAACAGGCGGTTTTCTTATGCTCCAGATTCTCAAATACTCGTAACTGTTCAGAGCCAAGCTCGAAAATCCTGCGGATTTCCTCGCTGTGGCGTATCCGCCAAAGAAATTTACAAAAAATATAGTCAATCATGCAAGCATGCTTCCTATATTTTTTGTAAATTGCCTTGGCTCTGAACAGTTACAAATAATCTTTTAAGATTTTCACACGCCATTCATATTAGAATGATACTCCATTCACATGGGAGATATAGAATGTCAATACAAGCATACGAAACATCCTGCGGGCATACCATTATGCCCAAAAAGCGTGGGCAACAAGGAGAGGAGGAACTGATTTGAACAGCTATAAGAGGGCATTTTTTTATGTAGTAAGAAAAAAAGGAAAAAGTCTGACAATTTTTTTCTTACTGCTCTTGGTAACGGTGTTTGTCATGACAGGCATTTCTATCCGAAACGGGACAGAAAAAGCCGCCCAAACTTTGAGGGAAACAATAGGGGCGTCTTTTACCATGAGCGGCAATATCGACAGTCTGAAATTTGATAGGGATGAAACAGGATATAACGCAGAAAAAATTCCTGTCCCCTCTCAGACAGTCATGCAGATTTTAAGCATGGATGGCATAAAGGCGTACAATGCCCAGCAGCATTCTTTTGTCCAGGCAGAGGGTATAGATTATCTTTCGGGGATGACGGACGGTAATCTTTCTGCAAATACGGACACTGCCTGTCAGATGGACTTTGTGAGCGGAATCTTGGAACTGTCGGACGGCAGGCATATTACTGCCGAGGATAAGAGAGCAGCGATTATCAGCGATAGACTGGCGGAGGAAAACCATTTAGGGATTGGCAGCGAGATGATCTTAAAATCAGCTTCCCACAGCAGACAGGAGCAGATGAAAGTTCGGATTGCAGGAATCTATACCAGTGACAGCAAAATGGAATATGACGATGATACCATCTTTTCAAGCCATGATGTGTTTTGGAAATTATCTGGACAGGAAACATCTGCTTATGCGGGAAATGTGACCTTTTATGTGAATGACCCAGAGGAACTGAACCATATTGTCATGCAGGTAAAGCAGATAAGTTCCATCCAATGGGACGATTACTTTATCCAAATAAACGAATCAGAATATCGGGCGGTTTCGTATCAGCTTCAGACATTGGAAAGGCTTACGGGAATATTGATTTTTGCAGTAATGATTGTGAGTGTGGTAGTAATTGCTTTTGTGCTTACGATGCGGATCAGGAACAGGATACACGAAGCGGGGATATTGCTTTCCATTGGCACATCTTCCACCGAGATTGCCATGCAGTTTATTTGTGAAGTCTTGACGATTGTCCTATTGGTATTTATTGTTTCGCCTATATTGGGAAATTTTGTCGTAGGACTGGTGGAAACGGAACTTAAAAATATGGGAAATGCAATCAGTATGTCAATTTCACCTAAAGTAACACTGGTGCAGTTCCTTTTAGAAGCATTCATTATTGTAATTGTGGTGATTGCGGCATCTTTGCCAGTTGCACGAATGAAACCGAGAGATATTTTATCAAAAATGAGCTGACAGGAGGATAAAAAACTATGAGTACGTGGAAAAGGGCTTTTTTATACGTCATACGGAAAAAGGTAAAAACCGTTCTTTTATTTTGTGTTTTGCTTGCGATGTCTACTTTTATTCTGACAGGCTTGTCTGTCTATAAAGCAACGGATGATTCTGCATTGAGCCTGCGCAGGTCCGTAGGTGGGAGCATCCGATTGGAGTTAGATGAAAGTAATGGGGCAAATTGGCAGTATCAGCAGGCAGCAGGGGGAATGATGGTCGAATATGTTGGAACTCCCATTACTGACAGGGACATTCAAAAGATTATGTCAATAGACGGGGTGAAAGCATATAACGGCATAGGCGATGGAAGTGTCTATGCAAAAGACTTTGATTTTATATCTGGCTTTAGCTTTGGTGAGGGAAGTGATTACAGCAGGCTTCCGTCTGTCACAAATTCAGAGTATTTTAATTTCTTTACCCGAAAAGCGTTCCAGTTGATAGAGGGGCGGCATATTAAGGAGGATGACGACCATGCCGTTTTAATCAGTTCGGCGATTGCAGAAAAAAACAATTTAAAGCTCGGCGATACCATTACTGTACAGTGCTGCTTTGACAGGGGTGATTATCCAGATGTGAAACTGACAGTTGTTGGTATTTACGAGTATAAGGGGGATACCGATTCATTCCAGACTACATCAACGGACAAGCGTAACCGTCTGATTATTGACCATAAGGCAATGCAGGAAATCATGCAGAGGGATGAAATACAGTATGACAATGGAGTTGATTTTTATGTGGACGACCCCAGAGAAATTGACAGAATTGCAAAAGAAATGAAGAATCTTGATTTGGACTGGAATTGTTTTGCACTTACGGTAGATAACTCCGCTTATGAAGCAGTTTCTGCATCCTTGACATCCATGCAGAGCTTGATTGTCTGGCTGATTGTCGGTTGCATCGTAGTGAGTGTCTGTATTTTGATCTTGATTTTGTCCATGTGGATAAAGCAGCGGAGATATGAAACAGGAATACTTCTTTCTATCGGAATCACAAAAGGTAAGATTGTTTTTCAGTATATAGTGGAAGTATTGTTGATAGCGGTAGTTGCTTTTGGGTTGTCCTATTTTACAAGCGGTTTGATTTCGCAGGGGGTGAGTGATTTGATTTTCAATCAAGCAGCCGAATCACAGCCTATGCCCGAAATGGAATTGCCCGATGATGGCTCAGAGTACCTTGATCTAACAGGGCAGTATATTCCTTATGACACTTCAAACATGGAAATGGCAGAAAGCGTGAGGGTGAATGTCAATCCAAACAATTTACTTTATATTTATGTTTTTGGAGCTTTCTTTGTTGTTCTTTCCGTTTCAGCGGCATGTACAACAGTGATACAGATGAAGCCAAAAAAGATACTTTCACAAATGGATTAAGGAGGAATCTATTATGAGCATTATGGAAATTCAGAAAGTCAGCTATTCTTACGACAATAAGCGGAATGTATTAAATGGTATAAGCACGGCACTGGATGAGGGGAAAATGTATGCGATCCTTGGACAGTCTGGGTGTGGCAAAACTACGCTCCTGTCACTTCTGGGAGGTCTGGACAGTCCGATAGACGGACAGATTTTGTATGACGGACAAGATATCGAAAAAACAGGACTTGCCAATCATAGAAAGGAGAATGTGGCATTTATCTTCCAGAGCTACAATCTGATTGATTATCTGACGCCGAAAGAAAATGTAGCTTTGACGGCGAAGCTTTCTCCACAGACGATTTTAGAACGTGTCGGGCTGACCGGGGAAGAAAGTAAACGGAACGTCTTGAAACTCTCTGGCGGTCAGCAGCAGCGTGTGGCGATTGCCCGTGCATTAGCATCTGATGCAAAAGTCATTCTTGCGGACGAACCAACGGGAAATCTGGACGAGGATACAGCGACAGAGATTATTTCCATATTAAAAGAATGTGCCTGTCAAATGAAGAAGTGTGTGGTGATTGTAACGCACTCGAATGAGCTTGCAAAGCAGGCAGATGTAATACTTCGCTTAAAGAAAGGTCAGTTGCATTTTGAAACAAAAAAAGAAAAATAGCTTTTATCAGCCCGTTAAATAAAAAAACGGTGATTTTGGTGGGTGTGATTTGGCACGCCTTAATAGCAGAACCATAGATTTCCCTTCAAACCTGTTTTGAGTTTGGAGGGATTTTGTTTGCCCGGCATGGGCAGTAATTGTATATGAGATAATGGTAAAAAGTAAATGAATAAGTATCAATAGAAAGGGTTGTTTACGGGCTCTTTTTTTGCTTTTCATTCCCGAAAAAATAGTCGTTTTATGACGTCGGGCGAAGAACAGCCAGCATTGTGAGTGGGTATGCAGACTATTTTTTCATAAAAGTATTGACTATTCCCTTGGGGGGTAGTTTATCATATTTTTGGAGGTGAAAATATGCTGATCAATGAAGTGTGTAGGGAATGTTCCTTAACAAAAAAGGCTATTGAGTATTATATAGGGCAGGGGATTGTTGTTCCAGCCATACAGGAGAATGGATACCGCAATTTTTCAGACGAGGATATTGTTGTTTTGAAAAAAGTTTCTGTTTTAAGAACCCTGGGATTATCTGTTGCAGATATCCATGATGTCCTGTCGAACAAGGATGCGGCGTTAAATGAAGTTTACCACAGGAAGAACGTGCAAATGTTTCTCCAACAGGAAAAGCAGGAGCTGATTCAGGAGCTTGCGTCAAAACATGACTGGGAACAGATACAGGGCAGCCTGCATCGGCTTCAAAAAAAGCAGATGGTTTTGGAACGCCTGACAGATGCCTTTCCGGGATATTACGGAAAATTCCTCTGCCTGCATTTTGCACCGTATCTTAATTGTCCGGTTTTGACAGACAAACAGCAGGAGGCGTTTGATGTAATCATCGCTTTTTTGGACAGTGCTGATTTTGATATTCCGAATGATCTGAAAGGGGATCTTGACGAGATAACCCTGAATCTTGGCAGTGGATTTATGGAAGCTGCATCATCCAGTATAAATGGGGCTGTTAGTCAAACGGAAACATACATTGCAGACCACCATGAAGAGATTGAAAGCTATCTTGCATATAAACGTTCCGAAGAATATGAAACTACGCCTGCCGGACGCCTGGAAAAGGAGCTGCGCCGGTTCAACAGTATGAGCGGATATAATGACATATTTATTCCGGCAATGTGCCAGCTAAGTGAATCTTATCGAAAATACCATGAAGGATTATCGGTAGCAAATGAAATGCTTTCACAAAAATATCCAGAGATGGAATAATATACGGACCAATAGGCTTAAAAAAATATACGAGGAGGTTTTATATGGAAAACATTTTAGAAATATCAAAATTAAATAAGTCTTACACAGATTTTTCATTGACAGATGTTTCATTTTCCCTGCCGGATAACAGCATCACTGGATTTATAGGTGTCAATGGTTCAGGGAAAACAACTACAATCAGGTCTGTTTTAGGGCTGGTAAAATTCAATTCCGGGATTATTAAGTTATTTGGACAGGACATGGACAGAAACACAAAGGCACTCAAAGAACGTGTCGGCGTTGTATTAGATGAGGGCGGATTTTATGAAGAATTTAGTATGTCTGAAATGAAAGGGATTGTAGCCCCGGCTTATAAAAACTGGCAGGAACGGGCTTATAATGATTACATGGAGCAGTTTGGCTTGAACCCCAAACAAAAAATTTCCACATTGTCAAAGGGCATGAAGTTGAAATTCTCTTTAGCATTGGCTTTGTCGCATGAAGCAGAGCTTTTGATCATGGACGAACCGACAAGCGGGTTGGACCCCTTGATCCGCAGCCAGATGTTAAAAATACTGGTAGATTACATGAAAAAGAGTGGCAGGGCTGTTTTCTTTTCAACCCATATCACTTCCGATTTGGAACAAATTGCAGATAGGTTGATACTCATTGATAACGGACGCATCCTTTTTCAGGAAAAAAAGGATACTCTGCTTGAAACATACAGGATTGTAAAAGGTGATAACCGCTTACTGAACACAGAAAGCAAAAAGCTGTTCTTAAGTTTGAATTCAATGGAAGGTAGTTTTAAAGGATTAACTAATAAGCCGAAAGAGATTGCAGAGATTATGCCAGACGCTTTAATGGAACGCCCAACAATCGAAAATATTATGCTTGGAGAGATAGAAAGGGGGAATGCATCATGGCAACTTTAATAAAAAAAGATTTTATGCTGTTAAAAAAGTATGTGCTGTTCATAATTGTAATTTTGTTTGTTCTGCCTGCAGCACTTGTAGCAAAATCAAGTGAAGTAAATTTAGTCCAGTCAACATTGGCTTTTGCTTTTGAAGTCATTTATTCTGAATTTCTGATATGCCGATATTTGGCAATGAAAGAATACCAATATCCAAAAGCTGCAAGTTTTTTATGTACACTGCCCTACACACGGAATATGCAGGTTGCCAGTAAATATTTGATATACTTGATTGTGTTTGTTTTTTGTTGTGGAGCATACGGGATCGATACATTGTTTGTTCCAAATTTAGTCAAACTTAATTCAGAGTTGATTATACCGGTTTTGTTTGCCGTTTCCGTTCTTTATAGTATTTATATGCCTGTACAGTATCAGTTTGGATATGATAAATCAAAACTCATATTTATGTTTCTGCTGATTGCTTTTCCGTTGTTGATTGCCAATACAAATATAACAACGGTTATAAAAATTTTATCAGAGATAACTTTTCCCGTAATGCTGATATCGGTATTAGCGGCACTGGCTTTATCTGTAATGGTATCTGTAAAAATATTTAATGGGAAGGAATTGTAAAGGGAAAAATGGATAGACATAAAATATTCAAAAACGCAGCTATACCTGTCATCTTGATGATCATAGGCTTAGACCATTACACACAGAATCTGCTTTTATCAATAATTGCCGGAATAGGGATTTACGTAATAGCTTCCTCTATAGACAGGTTCATAAAAAAGAGGTGACGCCATGTTGAGACAGGGTAGTACAAAAAGACACCACCAGCTTGCGGTTGATCTTTTGAAGAAAATACTTAACAGGCATTATTTGCCAGGAAGTAAATTTCCGTCAACAAGAGAACTGGCAAAGCAGGTTGGGGTGAACCCAAATACAATGCAAAGGGCTTTACAAGTCCTGCAGGATGAGAAAATACTCATAAAGCAATCAACAACTGGAAGGTATGTTACAACAGATCTCCAACACCTTAAAAATATTCGGGATAGAATGCTGGAACAAATAAAGCAAAATTATCAGGAAGAAATCAGTTCATATGGAAGTGGATTTGAAAATGATGGGGCAATCAGCGGAAAATAGATGGAACTCTGCGCTGCTGAAAGTTTTGCTGGTAGAGGATACAGAAAGTCAGACTGAGAGTGTTCGGGTTTGTAAAATCGCGAACCGTATAAATGTCGATTGTACCATTTATGCTTTCCAGGGTTCGGATTGTACCGTTAAATGTTCCGCTGGTCAGATTCTCCCCGTTGGAGGTCAGCACATCCCGGAAGAAACGAATCTTTTCACTGTTAAAATACCACTGGTTTTCCTCTGTATTGTAGGTAACGCCAAAGGCCGCATATTCCTCTGCCATATCTTCAAGTTCTTTTGCATCCAAAGGATCGCCAGATGAGGCCGCAACGGGAGGCGGGTTTTTGATTGACTCAATGTCTCGGGCGGCAAATTCTTCTTCCGAAAACTCCTTTACGCCGATTAGCTTTCCGCTGGGGTCGAAAGAGCCGTCATCCAAACGGATAAAGCTGTTGAGGTCTCGGACGGCGTAAACATCAACCACGCCTTTTTCGTTAAAAAAGTCTCTGCCCGACATATTTCGCAATCTTCCCGGGTGAAATGAAATACTACTCGAAAATAAAATTGTGTTTCGTTCTCATGTTCGCCCCCGAAATGTAGAATGATGTAGTGGTGATATAAGAATGTACCGGTACGAAAAAACCTTGATTTTCAGGCCTTGAGACGGGAAATCAAACGAAAGCGGGAGGAAAAAGGCTGGACGCAGGAGTATTTAGCCCAGTTTGTAGACCGTACCCCGCGCTCCATCATGTATATAGAAAACCAGGGCCGGCATCCCAGCCTAAACATCTTTTTCAAAATTGTCACTTTGCTGGATATTTCCGTGGATAAATTTTTCTACCCGGATGAGCAGAGCAGCGAGAGTGATCGCCGGAAACATATTGACCGGATGCTGAATAGCATGGATGAAAAGGAGCTAATCATTATGAGATGATATGATAAAGTTGTAATACGGAACAGGAAATAAATGATATGTATCAGCAAATATAAAGGAAGGTGTTACACATGCCAAAGACAAAGGTCTGTGAACCAGAATTTAAAAAGAAAATCGTATCGCTGTATTTAGAATAAGGACGCACGATAAATTGCATTCTAAAAAAAAGCAGCCGCATTCTTCCCAAAAGAAAACGATGAGACCAGTACATTAGTGTCTTGTCTCGTTGATAATTAGCCAAACTCACTTGTCTATTTGCCCATCTGCCGTGTTAGATTTTCTATCCGTAGCCACCGCTACGCCGTCGAAAATCCGCCTTACAGATGAACAAATATCCTGCGCGATTTTACTAAATATCAACGAGACAAGACACTAGTTTATTGACAGACATAAGATGGCATTCGGTGTCCGTTGGTTTTTGCGCCGGATGGGTATCTGCCCAATACCTGTTATAATTACAGAAAGGACAAAAAAGCGGGATATAGGGAGCTGAAAGAACCGTTAAAAGATAAGATTCTCAAATATACCATGAATACTCTGGAAATTCAGGATACCGGATGATGAGGGTTTATCTGCTGCGGGCAAAAATAAGCCTGAGCCATGCAACCATATTAAAATATATACAGGAATTGGGCATCCGATCCAAGGTGACGCCCCAAAAGCCGGTATATAAAAAGGGGGACAGCTATAAAAAATTTGAGAATCATTTGAACAGGGATTTTGCAGAGCATGAGTAAAGCTGGGTGTCTTTACGACAATTCACCAATGGAAAGTTTTTATGGGACATTCAAAGCAGAATTGATTCGTAAACATCGTTTTTCATCGGATGAGGAACGAAGCAACTATGGAGTATGTATATGTTTATTATAATCATACACGTCCGCATTCATCCAATGGATATAAGACACCATTTGAAAAGAGATCACAAGTATAATTACTGGCAATTATTTCCTTATTCTTTTGCTTTTTCGCAGTCTATCCGTAAAACATATCCATCAAAAGTGGTTATATCAATACTGTTATAGAGCATATTGTATGTTGTATGAATAAACCTCATATCTTTTTCGTCCTTTCTTCTTGTGTTGTTGAGAAATTTGTGAAAGCATTCCAATCAGTTCTTCCGGTCCTGTTCATTTCATGTTATAATATTTAATATGATTTTGTTTCCCTTATGTTTCCCTTATCAGGGTTCATAATACCTTGTGGGAAGATATAACACAAGGGAAACGATAAGGGAAAGCTCACCTGCTACAAATTTAGTGTTTTCAAGGGTTAGCGGGGATTTTAATAACAAAATATAACAGCTGATATTTCCCTTAAAAATCATCAAATCACAATCGGAATTGTAGAGCTAAAAACAAGAAAGGCTTCTTAAACAAAAGTTCAAAAAGACAGCGGTATGATAGATTTGAATGAAGGAGGATACACATGATTGTTTATTTTTCAAATATCAGAAGGAGTTTACTAAGAATATAGAAGGAGAGCAAAACATTGAGAAATGATATAATAATACGTCCAGAAACACATAAAGATTATAAACAGATAATCTCGTTAATTTTACGTTCATTTAGTGAGGGGACAGATTATTCTGATGGAACAGATATTATTGCTTTAGTGGAAGAGATAAGGGATTCAAAATATTATATTCCGGAGTTATCATTTGTTGCTGAAATAGATGGGAGAATAGTAGGTTATTTTATGTTTTCAAGATTCCCGTTATCTTCCACACCAAATGGGACACATATTGATGATGATCAGGAAAGCAACATCGTTATGCTTGCACCAGTGGCTGTTCATGCAGACTGTTTTCATCAAGGAATTGGTTCTGCAATGATTACCCAAGGGATTGAAAAAGTCAGAAATGCAGGATATCAAGGAATTACGGTTGAGGGTGACTATCATTTTTACAATCGTGTTGGCTTTAAAACGTCCTCAGAGTTTAATATTAAACCAACGAGTGGAATACCAATGAATGAGCCACGTTGTATGATGTGCCAGGAAACTTATGCAGGAGCATTGAAAAATGTACAGGGATATGTTGTCTATGATATGTATTTCGAGGCTGTAAAAAATCTTGTGTCTATGAAATTTAGACTTTCCTGATAAGAAATAGATATGTAAAATTTTTTGTCGGTTTTATGTTTTTGGGGCTGTCGAATTAGTTCTTCTATTTATAGTATAACCAAAGGAAAACGTCTTATACATTTTTTTCCATTTTTTTGTATGGCAAACAGGCATTGTATCTTATTGCCATTTCCGTGGGCTCTGCCCACACCCGGCCTCCGGAATAAGGTTGGGATTTTCTGGCAATATTATAAATGCCGATGG
>CAJTDX010000042.1 GCA_910575155.1 Lachnospiraceae bacterium | reverse complement strand
CTTTGCTACTGGCATAAAAATACTCCTTTTCGATAAGAATTTCCATATCCTAATTCTTACCAAAAAGGAGCCATTTATTTCCAAAAACACAAACTAATTTACACTACCGTTGTTTCTTTTATTCGGATTTATGTGTTAAATCTAACATATTAGCCGTGTCTATCCCCCCTAAGATTACTTCATTTTGTTTTACTGGCACCTCGTCTATATATTCATATGCCCTTGTGTTTATTGGTACCGCCTTTTCTATTACTGCTTTTTGTGTTTTTTCTTCTAGTACATCGTTACGCAAATAACTACACCAACCACTTGCCTGCTTTACCGATTGCACAGGTGAAAAATCCTCAGCGTAGCCCGCTACGCCTACGTTTTTTGACCTGCACACTCAGAAAAGCATTCTGCGTGATTGATCCAGTTATTTGTCGAACGATGTACTGGTAATGCTATATAACAGATTTGTGATGTATTTGAATAGAATTTAAGTGTTGACACTGGTATTTCCTCCCATATATTGTATGTTGGGAATATTGTATCAAATTCATTTGTATTGTCATTGCCTTTTTTCCTTATTATAAATGGCAACCCATATGGTTGATGGGTTGCCATTCTTAACACTGTACTTATAACTTAAAATAAGCTGCTATTTCATCATCTGTCATGTCTGTAGTTGGATGTGTTGACCTGTACCAGTAGATTGCATCCTCCCTGCAATCATTAAGTTCCCCTTTGTAAATCATGCCTGTATCTGTTTTTTCGCCAATGTGTACTTCATGTCCATCAATGACACTTTTTAAATAGTGCAAGCCATCCTCTCCTATCTTTAAGTCATAACCTACATAGAAGTCTGAATCACCTAAATCCTCTTCTGGCATGCTTTGCAAAATTGTATTTATAATTACAGCTAATTCATCGTATGTTCCACCTACTCTGCCATCTTGTACAATCTCTTTTTTATATGCTTTTTCTCTTTCTTCGTCTGTCATTGCCATTGCTTTTTTGTATTCGTCATAAGCCGCCTGTAAATCTGCATCTTCCTGCTGCTCATTCGTGACAAACTCCTCTGTGTCTGCTGTTGGGACATTATCCATTCTTGACATACATACATATGTATCTACCAATAACTGTAATGCTTCTTCTTTTGTAAGCAATTCGTCCCAGCGCGTATCTTCTTCCATATCGATGATATTGTAGTCTACCGCTACTATCAATGCCGCATAAAGATATTTTGGCATTCCTGCGTCACGGTCTTTCATTGCTGTGTTTAACGCATCTAAAGTATTCTCTTTTGCCTCTATGTTTAATTTTGCATCCGTAAACTGTATTTCTGTCTTCTCATATTTAGTCCCATTGCCATCCTGAACTACTACAGTCGTATAACCATTAACTTTACCGTTAGAATCATCACCTGTTTGTAACAGTTTGTCCCTGTAATACCTGTTCACAATCATGTAAATCGCTTCCGCCCTGGTTATTTCTCCATCATAAGTTGTTGCATCAAGGCCGCCATTTTCTGTTGTCAAGTAACTGTTGTTCTTTAAATTCTGTGCATATTTGTTATAAACTGATTCCCCTACTGCATCTGCAAATTCTGTATCTTTTTTTACTTCCTGCTTTGGTGTGTCTGCACGACAAACCATTGTCATAAACTCTTTCCTGCTTAATGTATGTTCCATGTCTGCCTTGCCCTGCTCTGAGTCTGGCAGCAAGTTAAAGTAAGCATTTAGCCCCGCTAAAAACGCTTTATCTATGTCTTCGGTATCCAGGTCTGTATAATAATTTAATACTGGTTCTACAAAGTAGCTCTTCATATATATATTATCTTGTGTCATCTCATTTGCTTCTTCTGTAGAGTCAAATTCTGCACACATGTTTATAACTGATCCCTCATTATTTACTATGGCGTTCTTGAATGTATTGTTGTTGTCACTTTCACCATTCTTATTTTTGTAGTAAAATATTCCCTCTTTACCTGAGTCTGTCTGCTGCACACCTGTCGACAGTTCCCATCGTTCCCTAATCTCTGGCGCTGTTGTCAGGCACCCTAGCTCTATCCACTCTAATTCCTCCTCTTTTTTATCCCCTGTTTGTCCCTCCTTTGATGTTGATTCGCCACTGTCTGAATCCGCTGTTTCTGTCTCTGCCTCCTGGTTCTCCTCTGATATTTTCTTTATTTCCTTCTGTGTGGACGCTGCACAGCCCATAAACTGTGATACTATGATAATCAAGGTTAATGCTGGCGCTATTATTCTTTTGGCTTTCATAAATCTTCTGTCCATATTTTTCCTTCCTTTCTTTATTTAAAGTTTTCATTTGGTGTTTGTCTGGCTGCTTTATTTTCCATTTTTTTCTACAGCATATCATCTGTAAGCAGTTTTTTCAATGCTAAAAGAATATATTTATTAGACTACAGATATAAGGGGGGCTGTAAAATTATTGTGTCTGACGCTTTCCCCCTTTTTACCGTTTCTTTTCTGATTTTTTCTTTTGCGTCTGATTCCTCATGGTTATCCTCCCACCCTGTAGTTTTGCCCCTGCGCTAATGATTCCCATTTCCAGCAGCGTCCTTGTTTTTTCTTCCGAAAAGCCCGCCTGTTCATACCTTGATGACACCACATCATAAACCATGCCCTCTTTCTGTATGTGCGTCCCTATGACAATGTAGAAAATATTTGCCATGCTGCCGCTTTCAAATTTAGGCTTTAAGGAATTGATGTGTGACTTCACAATCCAGTTATTACAGAAGAAATGCTCCGTGTCCGCCACCAGCTCATTTGTTTCAGAAAGCGCAAGCCCGTACACTTCATCTTTCCCCTGTTTCATGCATACGTCCCGAAAAAATCTGTTGGAATTTTGTTGGCCCGCCCCTGTATTTTAACCCCCATGCATACACTCCCAGAAACGCAAAAAAAGGCCGGAAACCCTTGATTTTAAAGGCTTCCGGCACCCCTGCCAAGAATCGATGCGACAGGATTTGAACCTGCGACCTCTGCGTCCCGAACGCAGCGCTCTACCAAGCTGAGCCACGCATCGATGTCACTATGGCATAATAACATATATTTTATACTTTGTCAACTACTCTTTTTCATCCATCACACTCATATATGCCGGACGAATGATTTTATTCATCCCAATCAATTCCTCCATGCGGTGCGCACTCCATCCCACAATACGGGCAATTGCAAAAATCGCCGTGTACAGTTCCAGAGGAATTCCCAACATTTCATACACAAATCCACTGTAAAAATCTACATTGGGACTGACGCCCTTAAAAATTTTGCGTTTGCCCGCAATCAGTTTAGGCGCCAGTTCTTCAATACTGTTGTATAAGAGCATATCATCCTGACGTTCCTTTGCCACGGCAAGCTTCTCCACATAGCTTTTAAAGACACGCTCTCTGGGATCAGAAAGAGAATAAACCGCATGACCCATGCCATAGATCAGGCCCTTATGGTCAAAGGCTTCTCCGGCAAGAATTTTCGCAAGATACGCCTCAATCTCTTCCTTATCATGAACGTCCTTAATATTTTTGCGGATATTCTCCATCATTTCCATTACTTTAATATTAGCGCCGCCATGCTTCGGTCCCTTCAGGGAAGACATCGCTGCTGCAATCGAAGAATACGTATCAGAACCGGAAGACGTCACTACCCTGGTCGTGAACGTAGAATTATTTCCTCCGCCATGCTCCATATGAAGAATCAGAGCCACATCCAAAACCTTTGCCTCAAGTTTGCTGTAACGCTTATCCGGTCGCAGCATCATCAAAAGATTTTCCGCTGCCGAAAGTCCCGGTTCCGGTCTGTGAATATACATACTGTCATCATTCTCATAATGATTATACGCATGAAACGCATATACTGCAAGCATTGGGAAAATGCTGATTAATTCTATACACTGGCGCAGACTGTTGGTAATGACCTCCGGTGAATTAAGCTGGCTGTCATAAGACCCCAGTGTTAAAATACTCCTGGTCATTGAATTCATAATATCTTTGGTTGCCGCTTTCATAATAACATCCCTGGTAAAATTTGTGGGAAGTGTTCTGCACTGCGCCATAATCTTACAGAACGTACAGAGTTCCTCCTGATTAGGCATCTCACCAAAAAGCAGGAGATATGCTATACGCTCAAACCCGTATCCATTATCTCCAATATGTTTTACAAGATTCTGCACATTATAACCGCGGTACCATAACTGTCCGTCACAAGGGGTTTTCACCCCATTTACCTCTTCAAAAGATACGATTTTGGAAATGGTGGTCAACCCTGTCAGAACACCCTTTCCATTCATATCGCGAAGTCCCCGGTTTACCCCATATTCCTCAAATAATTTATCCGATATACTGTCATTCCTTCTGCAGACGACTTCCTGCTGTATGGCATAATTCATTAATTCGTCTTCATTCCGCATATATTACCTCCTGTCCGATTTCTTTAGCCTCTCTATTCCCGTAAACAGCGATCCAGACATCTGCGCTCAGCAGGTTATGTATGGCGCGCGTTGGCGGCTGCCGCGAAAGCAACTCCTGCACAGCCCTGCTGCGGGATATTTAACTATGTCAAAGTTTCCAGATTTCCCAATGCATCTTTCACATTGGCATTTACCTTGCGGGACACCGAAAACAGAACATTCCGTTCTTCCTCCGTAACCCCTTTCAGAATAATATTATACATCTGTTTACGAAGCTCTGTGATTTCTTCTACAATCTTTAGAGCATGATCTGTCAGTAGAATGTGCATACAGCGGCGGTCCGCCTGATCCTGCACAATATAAATAAGCTGCTGCTTTACCATTCTTCCCACGGACTGAGAAATATGCCCCTTATTAAACAGGTTGAGATCACTGATGTCCTTCGATGTATTATGTTCTCCCGACTTAAATAAAAAATATAAAATGTCAATATCAACTTTTCTGAGATTATGTTTCCTGCGCAAATCCTCAATTCTGCGGTTATACAGCTTTTGAAACTGTGTTCCCTGTAAAAGACCTTCCAGCATCCAGTCCATCAGCGCCACCTCATAGTTTAATTTTAAACCAATATACCACTTGTCCGCAAGGAAATCAAGTGGTATATTAAAAATAATAGAATTTTCATGAATTTTATTGAATTTTTATACATTATTATTGTCATTCAGCGGTATTACTGTCCCTGAACGCTTGCCATCATTTCTGAACAGCAGGGCTGGCTGTCACTGGAATCGTAAACCAGAATTCCACACCCTCTGCGAGATTCTCCACACCATATTTTCCATTATGCATCGTGACAACGCTTTGCACAATATACAGCCCAAGACCAGCATGTGAACATTCTGTACTTTCCTTTCGGTTCTTTGTATAAAATCCATTCCAAATATGCTGCACGTCCTTCTCTGGGATCTGTTTCCCGGAATTATATACTCCAACGCGGACAGCATCCTGTTCTTTGCGCAGAGTTACCCGGATGATGCCGCCTATTTCCGTATGCTCCATGGCATTCATCATATAGTTATTGACTGCCTGTTCCACATATTCGCGGTCGCCATGCACAATACAGTCTTCCCCAAGAAATGATTCGAGATGAATCCTTTTCTTTTTTGCCAAGCCATCATATCTTAACATGATATATTCCATAATCTCTTTCATATTCAATGTTTTCAAAAGTACATTTTCCATATGATGTTCCATCACAGTAGTATTGAGCAGTCCGCTGACAAGTCCGGACATTTTCTCAACCTCTTCCTGAATGGAGGCCAGATATGCCTTCCGTTCCTCTTCCCCCACATAAGCAATCATTTCTGCCTGACTGGAAATAACGGCAAGCGGCGTCTTAAGCTCATGAGAAACATTGGCAATAAAATCCTTCTGCAGTCTTTGCATCCTCTCCTGACGTACATTCTGCCTTAACTGGCAGTCCCGGCTCTCATCCACCTGCCCAATACTCTGCTGAAACTGTTCAGAAATCCGGTTGATATTTTTTGCCAGATGGCTTATTTCGAGGTATTCATTATTTTCTTCCGCTTTCTTACTAAAATCCCGTTCAGCCATCCTTCCGGCAACGTCTGTGAGTTCCACAATAGGTCTTGTCAGCCGTTTGGAAAAAATCATCATAAAAAAACTTCCAATTCCAAAAACAATAATAAAAATAGTCACCAGAAATTGTTCCGCCATCTTTCCTCTTGCGCCGCTAAAAGCATCATCTTTAATCACAACATAATAATCAATATCATTCTGCGTTATAATGACCCGAAGCTTCGTAACTTCTTTCTGACTGCTGTTGCGTTCAATCACCTGCGCTTCTTTTGAAAATTCAGAGCGCTTCATTTCAATATTTTTATAAATAACATGCCTGGAATCACTGCGGCTGGTATATATCGGATTCATTGATTCGTCCGCAATCGTAAATGAAAGACCTTTTTCCTCATATCCGGTGAATACAACGTAATCTTCTAAAGCTGCGAGATCCAGCTCTTCAATATCCAGGTAAGCGTTTTGAACCTGTATATTTTTCAGGCGGTCATAATAAACCGGAAAAAAGATCTCGTAACAAAGAGCGCCGCAAACCGTCATGATAATCAAAAAAATCCATTGCAGAAAAAAAAATCTGATACTAATGTGTTTTTTCATTTCCTTCTACCTCAAAACAATATCCAACACCATATACCGTGCGTATATAGGAAACTTCTCCAAGCTTTTTCCGAAGCTGCTTGACTAATGTATCAATGGTTCGCATATCGCCTGCATAGTGATATCCCCAGATATTATCCAAAATAAAATCTCTGGTGAGGACTTTTCCCTGATTTCTTACCAGAATATACAACAATTCAAATTCTTTGGGCGTAGTCTCTATATACTCATTTTCTACATATATCTTCTTGGCATTAATCTCAATTCTGATATTTCCGGCATATAAGAGATCCTGTCCGTATCCCAGCCGTTTTAATACGGCTTCCATATGCATTTTTACTACAGACAGCGTATATGGTTTAATAATATAATCATCTGCCCCGCAGGAAAATCCTTTAAGCTGATCGTCTACCTCTTCCTTTGCTGTAAGCATGATTACTGGCACATTGGAGGACAGCCGGATTTGTTTCAGCACCTCGTAACCATCCATAAAGGGCAGCATAACATCCAGGAGTATAATGTCAATTTCCTCCTGATGAGCATTAAATTCCTGTATCGCATTCAATCCATCAGAAGCCTGATACACTGTATATTTATTTATAGTAAGAAAATCCGATAAAGTTTTTAAAAGTTTCATCTCGTCTTCTACCACAAGAACCGTAATCTTTTCCATAAATTTTCCTCTGCTTTTTCTGCACTTTTGATTTAAAACTCCCCTTTTATATGTAAGAATCCCCCAAAAGTAGCATAAAATAAGAATGTGATAGAAATTTGAGATTAAAAATAAATTCCTTTTCTCTCAAATACGATCACATTCCCTGCCACATCAATTCCTATTCACAATCCCTGTGCCGCCTCCAAAGGGTTGCCTCGAAACTTCTGATAATCAGAACCACCGACTAAGCAGTAGTTTGCTCTGCCCCCTATAAGGGGCTGTTACCGGCAAAGCCTAAAGGCTTATCAAAAGTGATTCTACGCTTGTATAATTCGCTTCACAGCCCTGCGGGCTATTTGCCTTGCAGCAATCTTTACTTTCCTGTTTTCACTCACAGGTATTTCATGTTACAATTTTTATGCTCACATGAGCCAAATTCTCTATTCAAAATGTAGTTGGCAAGCCAACATCTTTGCAATATTGGAATTTTTACTTATGGCTAAATCCTCTGTTGTAACACCTGCATAGCAGGTAGTTTTTTATTTCCCATATAGTCCTGTTAAAGGATAGCACAAAGCCGGCCAGCGTTCAACCCTTGCCGCGGGGCCATTCGGACGAATCTGGCCATATTGCGCAAAAAAGCCGGCCTGTTTTCAGGGATGGTTTTCTGCGCATATTCAGCTGCTGAACAACGGGGTGGACAAATACCTGTCTCCCGAATCCGGAAGCATTACAACAATTGTTTTTCCTGCATGTTCCGGTCTTTTGGCGAGGATCGAAGCCGCTTTTAAAGCCGCGCCGGAAGAAATGCCTGTCAGAATCCCTTCGCTTACTGCAAATGCTTTTCCCTCTGCGAATGCATCCTCATTTTCGATGGCAATAACTTCATCATACACCTCTGTATTCAATACTTGCGGCACAAAACCAGCTCCGATTCCCTGAATTTTATGCGCGCCGGAAACGCCGCCGGACAGAACCGGACTGCCTGCCGGCTCTACTGCAACAATTTTTATATCGGGATTTTTCTCTTTCAAATATTCTCCAACTCCGGTAATCGTTCCCCCGGTGCCTACCCCTGCCACGAAAATATCAATCTTTCCCTCTGTCTGCTCCCAGATTTCCGGTCCTGTAGTTCTCCTGTGTACAGAGGGATTTGCAGGATTTACAAACTGACCCAGAATTACGGCGTCTTTCCATTCATTCTTCAATTCTTCCGCTTTTTCAATGGCTCCCTTCATCCCTTTTGCGCCTTCTGTCAGCACCAGTTCCGCTCCATACGCCTTTAAAAGATTCCTTCGTTCCATACTCATAGTATCTGGTAAGGTAAGCACAGCCCTGTAGCCTTTTGCCGCCGCAACTGCTGCAAGACCAATTCCGGTATTGCCGCTTGTAGGTTCAATAATCGTTGCCCCTTCTTTTAAAATGCCTTTCTCTTCCGCTTCCTCAATCATAGCCAGTGCAATACGGTCTTTCACGGAACCTGCCGGATTCAGATATTCCAGTTTTGCGAGAATCACAGCATTTGTAATACCTGCTTTTTGTGTATACCCGTTCAGTTTCATCATTGGAGTTTTGCCGATCAACTCCAATGCGCTTTCTTTGATTTGGCTCATAAATGATCCTCTCTTTCTATATCATACTTATCTTATATGTTTTATATGTGTTTATGTCAGGAATTATACACAAAAGAACCTCAAATGTCAATAAAAATGGCTTTTTCCACAAGATTTCCCTCATGTTCATACCGGAAATCCGACCTTTCAGCCTGAAAAATAAACGCCTTAGTCTGTTTTTGTTTACAGATGCAAAAGAATTGTTATAATACTTGCATGGAGGAGCTGCAAATGAAGGTGAGAATTGAGATTGACGAGTCAGTCACAGAAGAGGAAGTCGTAATACGCTGCCGGAACATGGATGAAACGATTCTGCGCATCCAGTCTGCAGTGATGGAGCAGAATGAAAAAGGCCATCATATGACGCTCAAAGAGGGCGGAAAAGAGTATTATCTGCCAGTAGAAGAAATCCTCTTCTTTGAGACGGAACGCAAACTGGTATACGCGCATACCAGGGAGCAGGTATTTGAGGCAGAGTATAAACTTTATGAGCTGGAAGAACTGCTGCCAGGGTTTTTTATGCGGATTTCCAAATCAGCCATTGTAAATCTCAATCAGATTTACTCTATCGCACGAAACCTGACTTCCTCCAGCATTGTGGAATTCACCCGCAGCCATAAACAGGTATATGTATCCAGGAACTATTATAAGGCGCTGACGGAACGTCTGGCAGAAAAAAGGAGGAAGCTATGAGAAGAAAGAAAGAGATTATAATAGGCTTGCTGCTGATTATTGGTGCAGTATTTATCATGGTAGACAAAATGGGATTTTTCTGGGATATCAGCTTGCTTAAAACTATTGTAACTGTAATATTAGCGGCGATTTTGATTGAAAATCTTATGGAGCGAAGCTTTGGGGGCATATTGTTTTCCCTGGCTTTTCTGGGAATTTTGTATGACAGGCCGCTGGGAATCGAACGCCTGACCCCCTGGCCGATTCTGGGCGCCGCGCTTCTTGGAACAATTGGTCTGAATATGATTTTCAAAAAAAAACATGTGGAAATTGGCGTTAAATATGATAAGATGGTACACAGGCACTGGATCGAAAAAAAACAGGTAATGGACGAAGACTGCGGCGATACGGTGGAATGCTCGGCTAATTTCAGTTCAGCTGTAAAATACATCAAAAGCCCCAATTTTAAACGTGGATATTTAAAAAGTTCCTTTGGAAACCTCTGCGTATATTTTGACAATGCACATATTAGCGAAGGTGAGGAAGCCGTCGTTCATGCTGACGTCCATATGGGAAATCTTGAACTTTATATCCCCGCAAATTGGAAAGTAGTTCTGAATGTGAATACTTCCTTTGGGAATGTGGAGGAACATGGCAAACACAGCCTGCAAAATGAAAATATTGTCTTACGTATCGCCGGAGATATCAGTTTTGGGGGCATGGAAATCTATTATATCTGAAACAAAAAAAGAGGGAACAGAATATGAGAGAAACAATTTTACTATTTCATTTTTCCGACAGGGATAAAAGAAACAGGCTCGCCAGAGCGCTGCTTCCCCTTCGTATCAAAATAAAGGAAATACCCCTGGAAGATTACGGCAGGCCCGTCGGATTCCTGGCTGGCATAAAAGAGCTGGAAGCGGATGAAGAACTCTGTAATGGGGATGAATTGTCAGGAGAACTGCTTGTTATGGCAGGACTTGGCAGTACCCGAATTGACCAGGTATTGCGTGCTATACGCAAATCCGGGATTAAAGTTCCCTATAAAGCCGTTCTTACCGAAGCAAATCAACGCTGGAATGTGTGGGAATTATTTGAAGAAATCAAAGCGGAACATGAGCGCATGAACGGCTCTTCGCCGAGCACGCCAAACCGTTTACAGAAGTAACGAACTTATGGAGGAAACATATGATGGAACCCCGTCCGTTTGAACGTGAGAACGCATATAAAAAACTTGAAATACTGAAAAACGATCTGAAAAATCTGGAAAAAATCGCCGTGGCCTATTCCAGCGGCGTGGATTCCACATTTTTGCTGAAAGTTTCACACGAAGCGCTCAAACATGAAGCGCTGGCCATTACGGTACATTCCCATTCTTTTCCCGAACGAGAACTGAGGGAAGCCCGGGAATTCTGCGGACAAGAAGGCATTCGCCAGATTGTCTGCGATTTTGACGAGCTGGCGGTACCGGGATTTTGCGAAAATCCCCCGAACCGCTGTTATCTGTGTAAGAAGGCGCTGTTTCAAAAAATTCAGGAAACTGCCGGGAAACATGGCATTTTCCAGATTGCCGAGGGTTCTAATGCAGATGATGAAAGGGACTACCGTCCGGGCATGAAGGCGATCGCTGAACTTGAAATATTAAGCCCTCTGAAAAAAGCTGGTCTTACAAAAGAAGAAATCCGTTTCTTATCCAGAGAGTACGGACTGTCCACCTGGGACAAGCCCTCTTTTGCCTGTCTTTCTTCCAGATTTGCATATGGAGAATCTATTACCAGAGAAAAACTGCGAATGGTGGAGGAGGCTGAATTGCTTCTGTGGAAACTGGGTTTTACACAGGTACGGGTAAGAGTACATGGAACTTTGGCAAGAATAGAAATTCCAAAGGAAGAATTTAACAGACTTATCTGTGAGGAAAACATTGCGCAGATTACAGCGGAATTGAAACAGAATGGCTTTTCCTATGTAACCATGGATTTGGCGGGCTACCGAATGGGCAGTATGAATGAAACGCTGCAGGCATTGTAATAGAAAGGAAATTATATGGAGAACCAATTTTCAAGAACGGAATTACTAATCGGACGGGAATCCTTACAGCGGCTGCAAAAAGCGCGGGTAGCGGTGTTTGGCGTGGGCGGCGTGGGCGGCTACGCTGTGGAAGCTCTGGCCAGAAGCGGCATAGGCGCCCTGGATTTGATAGATCATGATAAAGTAAGCTTAACGAACCTTAACCGCCAGATTTATGCCCTGCACAGTACGATTGGAAAATATAAAACCGATGTGGCAAAGGAGCGGATACTGGATATCAATCCACAGGCGCAGGTGAATATTTACCATACTTTTTATTTGCCGGAGACGGCAGAACAGTTTGATTTTGCCAGTTATGATTATGTCGTGGACGCCATTGACACCGTGAGCGGCAAGCTTATGCTGGTACAGCAGGCAAAAGAAGCGGGAACGCCAGTAATCAGCTCTATGGGAGCTGGAAACAAGATGGATCCGGCTGCTTTTATGGTGGCGGATATTTCAGAGACTTCTGTGTGTCCTCTGGCAAAAGTCATGCGCCGGGAGCTGAAAAAAAGAGGGATTCGCAGCTTAAAGGTCGTTTATTCCAGGGAAAAACCTCTGACTCCCCGTGCCGAATACGATGAACACGCCGGCGTTCTGCAAAATGAAAACAGCCGCAGACAACTGCCGGGCAGCACTGCCTTCGTTCCGTCTGCGGCAGGATTGATTATCGCAGGAGAAGTCGTACGGGATCTGCTTTAAATCAATCATGCTTTTCATTAATATAATGGTTTTGTTTCCGGCTCTTTTTGTGTAAGTCTGCCAGAGCATGTCCGAATATGTTATCACCTTGACGGCATCTGAAATCCCTCAAGCGCCTTATTTAGATAATCATTGAATGGTTTCATGATCTGGTAAATATGCGCCGCTTTTTCAGAAAACATTTCCGCATCCTTCAATTCTTCATCCTTTAGCGGATATTCCAGATACCAGCTTTTAAATTTGAGATATTCTGCCTGAGGATGTGTTTTCTCATAGCCCGCGGGAACATTTTTTAATGCTGTACCCTGTACAGTGAAATATTTTTCAAACTCCGGATTATGCAGGATCTTTTCCCATTCTTCACCATTCTTTGCAATATAATTCCGTACCATCGCCGTTGCATCTTTAAACATGTCCGCAAACAAACCGCCGCCCAAAAAGGACTGATTGCCAGGTTTTATCATCAGATAATATCCAACAGGAACCGGCAGCTTGCCTTTAGAGGAAATATGGGCGCGGAACGCAGGATTATAAGGCGATTTGTCATGGCTGAAACGGGTATCTCTTACAATCTTGAACGTAAGCTCTTTGGGATTATTATGCAAAATACTGCTGTCAAATTTTCCAATTTCCATCATCAGGATCTGCAGTAATTGTTCAAATCCGGCATTTGCTTTTTTAAAGTCTTCCTTGTTGGCATGATACCATTCGCGGTTATTGTTCATGCTCAGCGCCGTTAAATACTCAATAATAAACTCTGTATTCATAATCTGTGGTCTCCTTTATGAATTCTGTATAATAGAAAACTGTGTGGAATCTAAAAATTCCTGTATCAGATGTTTTATGCGCTCCGGAGACTGATAGGATTTACAGAACGAAAAATCCTGTGATAAATCGTCAATGTCCTCCATAGCATTTTTCACGTCCATCATAGTCTGAAGAGGAATTTCCGTGGCTGTCATATAATCTAGCTGTAATGGATGGATCCTGTGGTTTTGTATGGCATAATTCACTCTGTCTTTACATTTACATCTGCCGCCGCCATATTCTCCGCAATATTGTCCCAGAAAGTCCGCCATTTTTTTGCGTATGCGGGAGAGACGCTGACGATATGCTTCCGGGGTCATTTGCAATATATCCCCCGCAATGCGGCTGTCAACTTTAAACATTGTGCCCAATATGAATATGCATCTGCTTTCCACATCAAGGCACTGCAACATCACATTTGTGCAGGACATTTTCAGTTCTTCCGCCAGGATCTCCTTTTCCACATTCTGTGTTAAATCCGGCACATCCTGTATTTTTCCGTTTTCTATATCATCTCCATAATATTCAAAACTGGGGGCAAAACGGGCGAACATATGCTTTTTGTAATTTTTCAGATGATTAACGGCAATACTGAATACCCAGGTTGTAAATGAGCTTTCACCTCTGAACGAGGACAGATGCGTAATCATTTTTAATAAAATGTCCTGCGCGGCATCTTCCGCGTCTGCAAATACACCAAGCATCCGCAGGGAAAGATTAAATACAAGATCCTGCACACCTGCAACAAGTGTTTCCAGAGCTTTTTTATCTCCTGCGGTGGCTTTATCGACCAAAGCCTTTAATTCTTCATTTGTTATTTTATTCATATAATTGTTACCTCCTACTTAATTAGACACCGCTGCCTTGTCTGTGTGACAGGAATTTTAAAAAAATATAAAATACAGCAACACCCCTATGGAAAGGTATTTGAACACACTGAAAAATGAATGCGTCAATCTGTACGTATTCCACATCCGTTCCCACAGCTATAATAGGTACTTTACTCCCCGATCAGGTACGGACTGCATCTTAAACATAGAAATTGATTTTTTAGCCATAAGTGTTACAAAAATGCCTGACCAAAACACAAACTAATTTGAATATTTTCAATTTGCCAAAAACATATATATTCTGTAGCAAATTTACCCGATCAAGTAACTTATGAGTTCTCTTGAACATATGGTTTCAACCCACTCAACTGTGCATATTTCCATAAGCTCATAAACTGCGAGGAATCATAATTCTTAAATTCAACATTAACAAATTCATCTACAATATCTTTCATTTGCTCATTTCTTTTGAGCATAATCTCGAGATATTTCTCTGATGGGATTTTGTTATTCTTCCTCTCATTACACTTTTGACATGAGAGAACAAAATTCCAAAGTTTATCATCCTTTACATATGACCACGGAATAAAGTGATCTACATGTACGCCTCTGTTTGAAAAATTTAACTTTTTCCCACAATAAAAACAGTTACACTCTTTAAACTTTTTATACAATACTTCTCTGTATACAGACAAATCATTTCTCTTCGGAGTCGATAGTTCAAGCTTGTCCAAAACTTTTACTAACACATCATCTTCGTTAATCTTTTCCATGAATTTTGCCCACGCGTAATAATTCAGCTTTTCCAGTTCTGTCTTGTATTTCAGCATAAATTCATATGCCCTCTCCGCAAGCATGATTCCATTTCTCTTCAGGTCAAAACCGTATAGCTTTCCCTCCATATCATTATACAATGCACCAACTACATTTTTTCTGCATGCAACAGACACTTGATTCACCACATTACTTCTGTCAGTCTCTGACAAAGAATTAAAATCCAATGTTTTTATTAAATCATTTTCCTCAGACGCAGCAAGCAATATGGATTCTATCTTTGAGACCTCCGTTCTCCCATCTGAACGCATTTGTTTCAAGTGATATTTCAAAACCAAATTCCAATAGTTGACAGTAAATTTCTCAAAAATCGCATTATATGAGAGTCTATAACTACCATAACCATCTTGTGCGCAGTTAAATAAGTTATCCATAATCGACTTTATCAATCCGAATTTATATGTATTCCGCTTCATGCAGGCATCCGAGAAAACGAAATTGAACAAAGACCAGTACTCATCCTCACTCATCTTACATTTTTGCAATTCTCCGTTTTTAAGATTCCAGCCCGGCATAGAACACCTCACAATCCATTAAAATAATATTACTCAAAGTATGAAGTATCCATTTTATATATATTAAATGTCTGATTAACTTTGATTCCCACTTCATATTTGACCATTAGCTCAGCAAGAAATTTTCCGTCTATTATTTTTATGCTCTTTTGCTGCTGTCGTGCAACAAATTTTCTCGCTTCTGTGGTAAATGAAGATGTTGTAATAAAAACGCCCTTTTGAACGTTCTCCATAGCCCCTACAAATGCTTGTAAATCTTTTCTGCCAATTTTTTGGCTTTCTTTATATCGTTTAGCCTGTAAGTATATCAAATCAAGTCCTAACTTGTCTTCATTTATTATACCATCAATTCCACCATCGTGTGGACCGCCTACCGTTATTCCCGACTCAGCATCGTAACCATATCCCATCTTTAGCAATAAATCCACAATCAACTGCTCAAAAAAACTGGGATGCTTTTCTAATATGGAATTCAATACTAAATTATACAATTCATTCAAATGCTCTCTATATGCTTTAAGCATCTTCTCCTCTGGCAACATTTCTTTTTCACTTTGCAACGCAACATTGGTAATTTGATTATCAGCCTTCATTTCCTTTGCTTCATCTAAAAGTGAATACTTAAAACTCTTCCCCTCTTTTGAAGCAATACTAAAATACTTTACTGGACTTGAGGTAGGAAAATTAAGTTGTAGACAATGTCTGCGAATCATCCCATTGACTACAGCCTGGGGATTTTTTGCTGGAAATTCATACAATCCTCTTTTTACAATTTCCTCATAAATTTCCTTACTACTCATTGCTTCGTTTTCTGATAATATCTTTTTTACTGCTTCAACAATAGTCAAACCCAATCACCTCCATTCAAACTTTACACAAACTCTTTTGTATCCCCACACCACACATCAGCTGCCGCCGAAACTTCAAAATACTTCTTTATCCTCTTTCTACAATATTTGTTCTCGACATTTGAAACAAATCTGCCATTTGCTGTTGTGTCAACCACACTGTTTCGTCCTGTATTTTAACCTCCGTCTTTGTCAAACTGTCTTCGTATTGATATATAAGGATTTCTCCACAATTATCCGCTTTGAATTTCTCTTCCATCCTGCTTATCCAAACATATATTCTCTTCAAATCGCATCACAATATTTTCCCGTTGATCGCTGATGGAAACAACATAAATCAGATATACGGCTCTGCTGGAACGGATGGAGCTTTCAACTTTCTTTTTACCGAACTGAGCATCTCCTCATGTTTGCACACCAATTCATGACTCATTCATGCATCATAAAATTTTTCTGCATCATATACCCCTCTTGCATGACAATGCGGACAATTAAAACATCCATTATTTGCACAATTCAATTGTATAAGTATCTGCTCACTGTCCCAGCAATGAGAACAATAATACAAATCATCCGAATCATCTTCCAGCGTCACATATGGCAATTTATGTCGTACTATTTTTTCAGAAATGTCTTTTTTCTTCTTTAATTCCCTGTTATCTTCTCTCAACCTTGAAATTTCTTCCTGCATATCAAGTGCTTGTGAACTTAAATCTAACAGTTTTTTATATAAGTCGAGGTTATCATCTTTACGCACTATTTCTGCGGCTTCCATAATCTCTTTATATAATCCCATGTATTATGCCTCCTTAGTTATTTTTTGAAATGTTATTGTTTTTGTTTTTCCTCCTGTACGCCTGATCAATTCATCTTGACCAATAACCTTAACCAAATTAGTTATTTTCTTACCATAATCCGTCCTGTCCACATAAAAAATTGTTGTCTGAACTCTATCCGCTAAGATAAATTCCCTAATAATATCTCGATCTGTAACATCCAAGGAATGTCCGAAAAAGAATACTTTATGGCATATGGCATATTCTTCTACATAACTTACGGTTCCATCATTATCCTTACGTACTGAAGTAATTTCTTTAATCTGTTCCTGTTCTTCCATTTTATTTAACCACAATTTATATAAGCTGCCTGTCTCTTTATGAATTCTTTGAAAATACTTTTTAAACTCAATAAATTCTGTGTTCTCATTTTTCTCATCCTCTTTCAAATACTCATCAATTCCAAGAACCATGTTATTGGAATCCATTGTATTCTCTATTGCTGCTTTACCGTGAGTATAATCTATTTCATAAGGGGATTCACTATAGTAATTTTCATATGTACTTGTGTAATTGAATGACAACACCTTATTTATAAAAGGTAATTCTTTTATATCGGGAAGCAGCTTATCAACCTTTAAATTGGATACATAATCACTAAGGTAAATTTCCAAACATCTTATCAGTTTATTTAAATCCTTTAGTAATAGTTCTTTCTTATAACGGATTGCCTTAATTTCAAAAGAAATACTGTCACATTTCTCTGACGACCATTTTTGACCGATTACAGGTCGAAGTATTCTATACTGATATTGCGTCATTTTTCCATTCTTTTTTCCCTGCGCCACCTGTTCTGTAATCGTATGGCCGGCACTGTCTAAAGTCTGAATAATTTGGGAAATTTCGCTTTCAAAATCTATCCAGCTATCTTTCCCTTGCTCTTTTCTACTCCCACATAGATTCTTAAAATATTTTATCCATACATTGTTTTTGATCAGAGCACTCAATTCCTGAATTAAATCTCTCACATTTTTATTTGCCTTATTTCCAAAAAGATTAAAGAAATAATCAGAACTTCCATCATCCTCCTGTAACAATTCATCTCCGTCTTCATTCCTCAGTCTATATTTTTCAAACTTGTCCGTAAATTTCAAAAAATCTTTATAAGTCGTAGGCAGTCCATGTGCCAAATCAAAGCCATTTCCAATTATTAAAATGTTCATACATATACCTCCTACAATGCTCAAATTTGTCTCTCACCACACTTATTCCTTGTAATAATTTAAGTCCACAATCATCCAATGTAAGAGCATTCTCATATCCATCTCTCACTTTCCTAAGTGTAGCATAACATTTTTCTAATCACAACGAATGCTTGAAACAAATAAGCGTACCACTATCTCTAATGATACGCCTATCCCATTCAATTTCTAAGAGCCTGTTACCTATATTTTATCAGCAGGGTGTACACTTCATAGACACGTTGATTTCGGGAACCCTTTATTTTCCGTTTGTGTTCCCACACCCGATATCAACTATCACTGAAACATCAAAGTAGTTTTTTAGGTGCTTATTTCGAATTTTTTTACCCTCCGAAGTGAACATGAAATGCTTCGTAAAGTGCCTAAAGTAAAGGATTTCTACGAGGTTTTCCTTTGTATCAACACAATAGTCTCCACATGAGTACAAAATAAAAACATATCCCCACAAAACCACGGAAATATACGCCATATTTATGTAGTACTAATACCGCTCGCACATCCCTTTTCCCACAAATATTTCTACGTCAATCTTCTTTCCATCAGTTTTCTTCGCATCTCATCAAGTCTTAATATTTGTTTATGTTCCCATTCCTTCTCTATTGTCTTTGAATTAACAAATGCAATAATTTTGTCTATATCTTCATTTTCCTCAAACATTTCTGATAATCTCTCAATGTCATTTCTATCAATTTTGCGATAAGGGATAGCTAATCTCTTAAACTCACTTGGTGTTAATTCTGAAACTCCTCCAGCATAATACCGTCCATAAAATTCACATTGAGTTAATGTCAGCGAATTATAAAAGCAAAATGCCATACTTCCTTTATCATATGCTGAATTTAGTCTCATATTATAAGCAATATCTGTTGTATAAATATCTGCTTCATTTACACATATCCTCGGTATTCTATCATACCTCTTAAAGAAAAAAAGATCACCATTTCGTACAATTGGTACTCCATACCATGGCTTTCTATTTCTGCATTTATATCTGTTTTTTAATTTTATATTAGACGCATTTTCTTTTTCTCCAATCACTGTCAAATATTCTTTTAAGGGTTGGGGGAAAAGCTTTTCGTCAATATGTGACAAGTTTAATAAATAAACTCGGTTCCCTCTCTCTCCAATTTTTTCAACCACATCCCTGGTTAATATAAACTGACCATTCAATATATTACTTTTAGGAATTGTCGGTAAAATAAATTCTTGACACTCCAGTCGCTTTACCTGTTCCTTTGTTAATATAAATTCATTATTTGCTCCGGTTACAATTCCAGGAGAAGCATTACATACCTCGGAAATCTTTTTATACTTTGAATCAATCAGATTCAGTAAATCAATATCTGCATCTGATAAAATAGCATTTGTCCATTTTTTTAATGGTTTGTTTCTTTCAATTTTGGAACAATAGTACGGAATATCTGAATCTAACTTAGCATACATCTTAAAATTTATGTATGGCTGATTCTTAAATTCATTTGTCAAATAAACCAAACAAGACTCTTGTTCTATTTCTGGAAACATCCTTTCTTTAAAAGACAGAATATGAATTGTATCAAAATGTTCTTCTAAAAACAATCGAATCTTTTCTGCGTATTGAACCTGAAGAAACTCCATTGGAAGTACAAAAAAAATAGTTCCATCTCTTTCTAAACAGGATATCGCCGCCAGCACAAAAGCAACCCACATATTTTGCATTAAAGAACTAGGTAATTGATATTTTTCGCAGATTTCTCTTGCCTTTTCTTTTGAATCATTTTCCATATTTTTGATATTAATATATGGCGGGTTTCCGATAATCAGTTGATACTTTTCATTAGTTTTCTCTGAAAAATTCAAAAAGTCATCTGCAACAATCTCTATTTGCTCCAAGTATCTCTTATTTTTTAATTGCCTTACCTTTTCTTCCACCAACTCTACAGCTACAAAACTCTGAATATTTTCTTCTTTTTCAAATGCATCTACAAATCTCCCATCACCCACTGATGGTTCTAGTACTTTTCTATATGTTTTATTTTCTCTTGCCAAATATTTTTTCATAAATTGAACTGTTTTAAATGGTGTATAATAAGAACCTGATAACTTGTCTTCTAACTTTTTCATTATAACGACCTACCTGTAACTGCCATACGATTTCTTTTCTTCAATAAAATACTAAGACTTTCACCTAGCTTGTGTTTACGTTTTTCATCTTTTTCAACTTGATACTTGCCCTCAAGTTGTAAACTCAAGTAATCTAAACGCCTTGTCTCATATCCTAAATGAAGTTCCTCATAAAATTGTTGTATAAATTTATCATCCTGATATGTATCGCAAATCCGAATATAATAATCTCTATCTCTCTTAAAAACTTCTGCTATATTACCATTATCTACATTAAGCAAATCTTCATATGGCGGCTTAATTGTAATTCCACGTTTTCCACGATTGCACGATATACAAGACCATGATAAATTAGCCATTCTTCCGGCTTCTTCTCTTCCTTCTGTTGTATCAGGAAAAGAAGCTTCATTTAGAAAATGATCTACCTCAAAAGACTCTACAGGTAAAAGCCCCCACAGAGCACCGCAATACGCACATTTATTGTTATAAATCTGGGCAAATCTTTTATGATATATACTATCCCGATTATTTACCTTATTGTAAACTATCTTTGTCCTTGGAAACTTTAATTTAATTTCTTTTTCCAGAATCTGCTTCTGTTCCTCTACCTTATTCAATTTAGGACAATATTCAGTATTTCTATAATCTTTATCTCTTGCCATGTCACATACTCCTACTCCATACTTTGGAAAGCGACAATCAATTTATCAATATCTTCTTTCGACAAATCTTCATAATCATTTATTCCATTTAAAGAATCTACCGCCTTTTCAACCAAAAATTTTTCAATCCCTTTATTGCTTTCCAACTTTTTAGAAATATTTCGGAATGTAATTACTCTCTTTATACTCTCATCTATTTTATTTTTTAACACTCCATCATAATATTCTTTTTGTGTCCTTGAACTTCCACTTCTATATTTGGGAATAATTTCAAAATCCTTATTTTCCCCATTCTGTGATATTACTAATACCTCTATAAAAGGGAACACCTTTCTCAATATCATTCTAAACTCTTCTCCCGAAAATTTCCCTTTACATTTTATATTATCATTTTCAAACAGCCTGGAATCAATCAGAATAACATTCGCTGAAGCCACTTCAGGAGAATCCAACAAACTTTCATAACCTTTATCACCTTCAAATTCAATCTCATGATATTCCACATCGTATTTATCGTTTTTATAAACCTCTTCCAGATAAGCGGATATTGCTTCATCTCGATCATCATCAATATAAACAAGATTTATCTTTTCTTTTATATTCATATCTTCTCTCCTATTATAAATTCCATTTTAAATCCATTGAGTCCCTCAATTTTTTGTATTTCTCCTCCTGTGTTAGCAATTGTGTTATTCACAATCCACATCCCTATTCCATGCCCTTTCTTTCTCGACGTCTCATGCACTTCCAAAATACGCAATGGATCAAACTTATATTTTGCTGGAAGTCCCTTTCCTTTATCTGAATACATCATATAGATACCTTTTTCTTTTTTTTCTGCATGTATATGAATTTCCAGTATATTTTCAGCATCATTTTGTTGAATGCTATTCAATATCAAATTATCAAATATCACCCTGAAAATATCTTTGGCACTTCTATATTCCAGCCCTCCTTCTATATACAATTGAATATTAATCCACGAATAATCATTTTCCCAAACAGATTTTATATTCCACAAAAGATCATATACATCTATATTCTCCGGCAAAAACTGTTCTCTTTCAGATTCTGATAGCATTACATCCATAAAAGTAATTATTTTTCTATTTACTCTTCGATTTTTCTGTAAAAGTGCCGGAACATCTCTATGCATATATTTCCTATTTTCCTCATCATTCACAACATCCCAAATTTCATACCGTTTTAGTGCTTTTATAATATACTCGACATTTTCATCAATACTATTTCTATCATTACGCATTTCATGTGCAATAGATGTCGCTTTTAATCCAGACGTAGCAAGCATATTCAATAGACGAATATCATATTTGTATCTTCTTTCTGTTTCATCTATCTGTTTCTTACTTTCCTTATTTTCTTTTTTCATCTGTTCCAATTCATGTAAAAAAAGTTTCGTCTCCTCCGATGAAAGTTCCGTCAACTTTTCTGGATTTCTTATAACACGGTCAATTACTTTCGGATCTCTCTCCCTATTTGATTCATTACTTTTAGCAATACAACGGATGATACTTTGCCTGTATCTTTCAAAACAATTTATTCCTGCTATAATAATTGCAATAAATAATTTGTAGATATCGTTTTCCATCAAACCTTGCCGATTTATTATATCACATAAACCATCATTTTCTTTTTTGTCAATAATAACCTTGCCTGACATTTGATTTTCGCGTACACGCCAAGCTCCAGTAGGATGCGTAGCTGCTGCAGGAGATAGCCTCGACCGCTTTCCAAATTCCAGCCAGTCTTTCTTACCTTCATAAGATGTTATACTAAATGCGTTTCTATACAAAACAACACCTGGAGCATATCGCTCATCTAATATTCTATGCTTATAACAAAATTTTTCGGCATCGAATGCCGATGGATTTTTCAATGAAAAATATAATTCTGCCGAGAAATCCCCTACACTTACTAACAACTCTCTCCATTCTTCATCTGTAGCTTCCTCTGATAAAACTTTTTTCATATTCTCAAGTTCTTCTGCTATATTTATTTCTATTTTCTGAACTTTCAAATTAATTTCCGGACATAACTCTTGTACATTCTCCTTAAACTCATCTGATTCTATATCACATATTAATTTTAGAGAATCCGCAAGATAACGCAGTCTTATTATGCTAACACAGTTGACACCTAATTGTATTTTCCCAAAATACTTTGTAACCTCCTTCCTTTCATCTTTATACTCAACCTGAATCTTCATTTTATCATCATTATAGGTTCTGGATAAAAACTCACGCAAATTACGCACCCGCGATTCTGTCCAATTATCACGAAGATGTTCAATCACTATTTTAGTACCTTTTTCTTTTTCCTCCACATATGTTTCCAGTGTATTTGTATTCCAATCTGTTTTCCATAAAACCGCTTCCTGTCCTTTCATCTTTGTAAAAACACTTGCTTTTGCACCCAAACGTGCTATTGCAAATCTTCCGACACCCTTAGATCCCGCCAATACCCTTGCAGTTTCACCCTCTCCTACAATATATTCTTTATCGCTTTTTCCAACATGCATCCATGCTTTGAGTATTTTTTGCCGATCCATTCCAATACCATGATCTTCAATTATAATTCGAGTTTTAGAAATGACAACGATGACATCTAATGACTGAGCATCATATGCATTTTTAATGAGTTCCAAGACTGCGGATTCTTCATTTGAAAAATTTTGCACACCTAGCACTTCTGCTATTGTACTATCTTCAATAATATATTCTAATTGTTCCATGAATTACCCTCCAAATCGGTATTCAATTCTTTTAAATATTATACCCTTTACTCAAAGCCGATACAAGATGCTCTTACAAATCAAACAACTCTATGAAAACAAGTATTCCTCATGTACATCTTATATATAGATACATGCTTATATTTTCTCAAAATATTTCAACGCATCCTTTATAGCTTCCACTTTTTCCGCCGTCGGATGTTTCCTCGGCTGTTTCAATTCCTCTACCGCATTCGGGGCATCATACATCGGCAATCCTAACTCCCTTTTTACCTCTGCGATATATGCGGTATGTACTTTGAAGCCATACTTCGCTTCTATGTACTCCTTAATCATCTTGTATGTAACTCGCTCTTTCGGCTTGTATGCTGCGGCTCTCTTGACAATATTATCAAGCGGCACTTTGCCCTCACCCTCGCCAAACTCGACTTTTATGTTGATTACGCTGTCAGGTTTTTTGTGGGAAAGCATTACAACCGTCTCCACATGCGTCGTCTGCGGAAACATATCCACTGGCTGCACCTCTTTCAACTCATATCCCCGCTCGCACAAATACTTCAAATCCCTTGCAAGCGTCGCAGAATCACAGCTCACATAGACCACCCGCTCCGGCTGCATATTAACAATAGTCTCCAGGCATTTTATATCGCAGCCTTTTCGGGGCGGATCCACCACAATCACATCCGCAGGAATTCTCTCCCGCTCGTACCACTGCGGAAGCACTTCTTCTGCTTTTCCCACAAAAAATTCCACATTCTCAATGCCGTTTATCCTGGCATTATTTCTGGCATCCTCAATGGCAGGCGCCACAATTTCTACCCCGTAAACACAGTTCGACTGCTGCGCCAGAAACAAGGAAATCGTACCAATTCCACAATAAAGATCCCACACCGTTTCTCTGCCTGTCAATCCCGCGTAAGCCAGGACTGTCTCGTATAATTTTTTCGTCTGAACCGGATTTACCTGATAGAAAGACAGCGGCGAAATCTGATATTTCACGCTGCCAATATAATCTGTAATATAATCCTGACCCCAGAGATTGATCACATGGCTGCCCAGAATTACATTCGTCTGCTTCTCATTAACATTCAGCAAAATACTGGTCATTCCCGGTATCTTCTGAAGCTGTGACGTCAGTTTTTCTGCCATTGGCAGACTTCTGCCATTAATTACCAGGCAAACCATTATCTCTCCGGTGACAAATCCATAACGGATGAGCACATGGCGCACCAGACCAGCGCCTGATGTCTCGTCATAAGCTGATATATGATATCGTTCCATAAAAGAAATCACAATATCTAATATCTTCTCATTTAGATCCGCACCCAAACAGCATCTTCTGTTTGGAATGATATTGTGACTTCTCGCCGCATAAAATCCTGTTACAATATTGCCTTCTTTATCTGTTCCTACCGGAAACTGTGCTTTGTTCCGATAGAAAAAAGGCTCTTCCATACCGATCATCGGATGAAAGAGAATCCCCTGTTTATCATATTCAGTTTCCGCAATACGAAATCCTCCAATTCTCTCCAGATTATTCCGCACCTTTCTTTCCTTATATTGAAGCTGCTGCGTATACTCAAGAACCTGAAGCTGGCAGCCTCCGCATTGGCGATAATAATCGCACAACGGCTTTGTGCGGTATGGAGACGGAGACAGCACCTTTAACAGTCTCGCATACCCATACCGTTTTTTCATTTTCATGATTTTTACCAGAGCGCGATCTCCAACCACCGCGTCCTTTACAAAAAATGCCACTCCCTCTGCTTTCCCGATTCCTTCACCATCTACGCCCAGATCTTCAATAAGAAGCTCAAGTTCCATATTTTTCTGAAACATATTATTCCTCACTTGTCTTTCGGATATTTGATTCGAACAACCGATTGTAACCCAGCCAGCCAGTATTTCCATTCGCTGCTGACAAAGCCTCCTTCATCGTCTGCATTTTCGCATCTGTGTTATCTGCAAAACTCAGCGCCACCGCCTCTGCCAACGCCGGTTTTTTCGGCGAACCATACTCCAGTTCCCCGTGATGCGAGAGGATACAGTGCTTTAACTCATTTTCCAGCTTCTTTGGAAAATCCGGAATCGTACGAATCTGCACGCCCACCATTTCCGCGCCTATCATAATATGCCCCAAAAGCTGACCTGCATCCGTATAGTCATTTTCCGGAAACACCGACAGCTCTTCCAGTTTACCTATATCATGAAAAATAGCTGCCGACAATAACAAATCCCGCTGCAGCAGCGGATATAGCCTCGTATAATAATCACAAAGTTTTACAACCGATAATGTGTGCTCTAACAAACCGCCCACAAAACCATGATGTACGCTTTTCGCCGCACTGTGGAATTTGAAACGCTGCTCAAATTCCGCATCCTCCAGAAAAAATATCGCACAAAGCTTTTTTAAATAAGGATTTTTCATCTCCTGAATGTATCTGCTCAGCTCCAGATACATCTGATCAATGTCTTTTTCACTGACCGGAAGATAATCTTTGGGATCATACTCGCCCTCCCGCACCTTGCGAATGCGTTTCACATTCAACTGAAGTACACCCTGGAAGCTGGTAACATCTCCCATAACGTCAATATAATCCAAAGCTTCAAATTCATCAATCCCCTGTGAATTTGGATCCCAGATTTTCGCATCCAGCATACCTGTCTTATCCTGCAAAATCAGAGATTCATAGGGTTTTCCCGCCTTAGTCAGCGCGGTCTGCCTGCTTTTGCACAGATATATTTCTCCAACACGTTCCCCTTCCCGCAGGGTTTCAATATATTTCATAAATTTGCTCCTTTTCCAATACTCCCATCATAACTGTCTATTGCAAAATACCAACAATGGCAGTACATTCTAAATCCACATGTTCATTGCCATTCTGACGCTTGATCGTGATGCTCACAGTGTCTTCCGGCTGTTTTTCATATATTTTCTGAAAATATTGTTCTACCGTAGTTATTTCTTCCCCATTAATCGCCGTGATTACATCCGCTTCCTGCAGTCCTGCTCTCATCGCCGGAGAATCCAGCTCCACAGACTTAATATATACGCCTCCTGGTATTCCAAATTCCTGTGCAATCTGATCTGTAACCGTACTCAGTCTTAAGCCAATATAAGGCACACTGCGGTTATTTGACAAATCTTCAATAATTTGTTTCAGCTCAGAGACAGACAATGCCGTAATGGTATTCCGGTCATTCTGATTGCTGAAATCCTGCAGTACCAGTCCGACAATTTCTCCTTTCAGATTAAGAAGTACGCCGCTTCCACCGGCGCTTCCCACCATATCCGTAGTGAAAACCGTATAATTGGTATCTATGGTAGAAACTCTGTTCTGTGAAGAAGTTATCGTGCCGCATAAAATAGAATAATTGGTTCCCAACGGACTGCCGACAGCAATCACAGCCGTACCCTGTGTGAGCATATAGGAATTTCCCAATACTGCCGTACCAGTCTTCTCCATCGTCGTCCGGGGAATTTCTGTAAGCGGAACCCCGATTACGGCTATTCCCGTATTGCCGTCATACTTTTTCAGAGAAGCAGAAACCTCTGTTCCATCTATAAACGTAATATTAATTTCCTGCGCATTGGCAATAATTTTTTTCTCTGTCAGTATCAAAAGCTCCTGACCATTATTCCCAATAATAATACCGGAAGAGCTGTTTTCATTTTCATATGGCGTGTCAAACCAATCCTTATTACTGGTTACACCTGTCACAGTTACCACAGATTTATTTGCCTGCTTTCCAATATCGTACAGCTTATTCTGCAAATCCTGATAATCTTCTAATTCAAGTTCTTCCACAACAACCGTTGGCGGTTCCTCTGGTTTTGTTTCCGGCTCTCTTTGAACTACATCGGCAGGATTCTCCTGCACGTCAGGATCTTCCTCATGTTCCTGCCCCTCTTCTTCCTTATCGTCCCCTTCCTCCTGCGGAAGATCGTCTTTGGGAATACTGATCTTTGACTCACTTTCCGGATAAAGCCATTCCTCCATATAAGGTTTCAGCAGAACAAATACAAAGCAGGCTGCCGCCCCAAATATTACTGCGCACAGAAGATTATACCCCAGACGCAACAAAATTCTCCGTTTATTAATTGGCTTATTCTTTATTTTCTCCTTGATAAAAGCAAACTCCTGCTCATCCCGATCCTGTTGCTTCATAACCGCCCTCCTGATATACATTAGAACAAAGAATCCTGCTCTGCAGGATTCTCCGCCTGCGGCGGGTCGCTTTAGCGGCATATTTCTTTTCCGACGCAGTGCGATCATTGTTTTTTATTACTGTGAAACATTAACTTCTGAGTGGCCAAAAAAGCGCAGACTACCCCTATACAAACTTTAATGGTTTTTTTGAACCTAACTGGAAAACTTATACGGCAACTACAGGAGCTTCCCAGCCAA
>CAJTDX010000041.1 GCA_910575155.1 Lachnospiraceae bacterium | reverse complement strand
TGCCTCTATTCAGAATACTGCCTCTCTTTATTCTTTCAAAAATCAGGCAGATTGGTACTTTAGAAGACTATATTCATTTTTACATTACAGTTTACGGAAACTCAAGATGGAAATGCTTTGACAATGTACTCCAAACTGACAGTCATATAAGTTTCTTCTCGATAAATTTCCCGAAATCTCCGGTATCCTTTTCGTATCAAAGTTTCACATCCGGCAACTGATAGTTTCATAAAAAACGAACTCAGGGAACGGAATACGCTGTGCAGCATGACGTTCCGGGTCAGCGGGATTTCCATTTGCATACCCAATCGCTAAAATATTGATTGGCTCAAGGGTCGCCGGAAGCCTGAATTCCTGTCTGATAACATCGGGTTTAAAATAGCAGATCCATACAGAGCCTAAACCCAGTCCCGTTGCTTCCATCATCATATGGTCTGTGAGAATCGACGCATCAATATCAACGGTTTTTTTGTTATCAAACGGGCGCGTCCATGCTTTCGTATGTTCGGAACAAACGATAATTGCCAGAGGCGCTCCATAAATATTTGCCGCTTTGCCGATTTTATTCAGTCCCTCGTCCTTTTGCACAACGATAAGGCGGACGGGCTGTAAATTTGCAGCCGTAGGCGCGACATGGGCGGCTGATAAAATTTTTTCCAGCTTCTCCGGCTCTACCTTTTTCTTCTTGTAATCACGGACAGAGTAACGTGATTTTGCAATTTCTAAAAAGTCCATACGTATTTCTCCTTGTTCTTAAACTTGTATTTCAGGTTTCCCTGTACTATAATTATATCGTAAACAATTTTTAAGACAAGAATGTACTTTTCAGGTAGATACTATCCAAAAAGTTAGTTAGCAGAATTTCAGAGAATAAACAGAAGAATAATCCCTCTGTTTTCTTTTTTCTATCACACCAGATTTGATTTTACATCCTGGACGGCTGTAATACTTCTAAATACTCAGTCAGGTTATGATCCGTAACAGCCGCTTATCTGTTTAAACTACGAGACACTTTTACAGAAGGGCATAACAGAATTATTCCTGCTGTCAATATACATAGGAACTTTTTCTTGATTTCAACGGCACTTCCAGTTATCCATTTGAATTAAGGATTTTCTCAAACTTTTTTTCAGATAAAATTTCATGCGTTATAAATTCACCATTATAAAATAGTGAAAACGTTGTAAAAGGCGTAGGCGCATTTTGCGCCGTTTCCCTTGTCTGTATATGCACTGTCTGAAATTCGATGTTTCTCTTTTTTGCCAGTTCTTCAAGAATGGGGACATACTTCGCCGTAAACGGACATTGATTTGTATAATATAATGTAAATCCATTTCTCATATCTTCATGTTTGACACGCTTTACACTTTCCTTAAAATATGGTTTTTCAGCAGTTCTGCCAAACGGAAGATACATCAGTTCAAAATACGGATGTGCCGCATCAACAGTCTCAAATCCTTTATATTCCATATATTTAGGGTCTGCAAGAAATCCCCGTTTCTTTTTCGAGGATAAGACTACAAGTCCCTTTTTACCTTTGGCTTTACTGTCCTTTATACACTCGCCCAGCAGCAAATTGGAATAACCGCATCCTTTGAACTGACCTGATACCCATAAGCAGTCAATAAACATAGATCCGTTTGCTTCAATGGGCGTCCATGCAAATTCAGCGGGAATATACTCAATAAAGCATTTTCCCCGTACATTTCCTTTTAAGAATACAAGTCCTTCTCCGAACCTGTCTTTCAGCCAGGTCTTTTTCGATATTACCTGAAAATCTTTATTATTTGAAATGGCACAACAGATATGTTCCTGTTCAAGATTATCATTTGTTACTTTGATAAGTTCCATCCTATCACTCCTTTGCTCTTTCCTTAACAGTATAGGTTATTTCACTTTTTCTGTCCACACTTTATAATACGCTACGCCACATATTTGCTGCCATCCATTCGCTCAAACAATCCTGTCTATAATGGATTCTGATACAGAATTGTCCAACATATAGAATTGAAATTCTTTTACTTCTCCAAATCTGTTATCTAACACATAATTTTCAAATAGACAGTCTGTGTGTCCCCTGTCCTCGGATATATTTTTTGTGAGTCCGCCATTTTATTACCTCCAGTCTGTGCAGAATACCCTGTCATTTTACCTGACCGCTGATACTTCTTCCATACATTAAACAGTACAGAACTAATCAGTATAAAAGAGAGCCGCTCATAAACGGGCAGCTCTCCTTTTACTATTTCTGATATATGATTTTTTTAATGGCATACACCGAAAGACAATACTTATCAGCAAGTTCCTCCATAGGAACTCCTCTGTGATGCTCTGCAATAATAGCTTTATTGCGTCTTTCAAGCTCTTTTCTGTAACCAGACAATTCACCCCAGGATTTATGCTGTTCCCTTTTAGCCGGAATATAGATATATCCTGTCTGGACATATTTTTGTAATTCCTCAATCAACATCTCAGGGAGAATTTCATTTGCATTTATGTATTTCATACGCAGGCTTCCTCCTTGATTTTCCTAAAGACCACATAAAACGTGTATTTTTAGGTTTTAATGTCAAGCAGCAAAGCCAGATATTCTATAATTCCTCCATGCAAATGTCGCTTATTACACTGGCTTTGCATGGAGAAAACCTTTATTTTTTCTTTTCTTATTTCTGCACATAGTATACTCTTAAAGATAGATTTCACATCAAAATGGAGAGATGGTTATTCAATAATTGATATTTGCCTTTCTGGCCTGACTGCATAAGTCACGGGCAGACAGAGTATAACTTGTTCCGTCTTTGATAAAATGCGTCCCACACTGCCGAAATTCAAAATGTACTTTGCGGGCGATACATTGTTCCCGTATGGAAAGCACCCACGCATAATCAAGCGGTCTGGCGTTTCTGTCTGATTCGCCGCCAACCACGACTAATTCAACATGATCAAGATAGGCGGCAAGGTTTATTTCTTCAATCAGGGGCTGACAGATAATGTATTTATGTTTCATAGGCAGTTTGTTGAAAATGGAAAGCCTGTAATCCGCTCTGTCTTGATTTTCTACCGTACAGCCAACCATAACATTATCGTATCCATCGTTCCAGTCCTCGGGAATACAGTCCATAAACCGTTCTATGCGCTTTGTCAAAAAAAGAAAGCGCAAGTCGGAACGCTCCCGTATCATCTGCCAGCATTCAGAACGCCATTCATCGGCATCCTCAACCAGAAAATCTGTGGAAAAGCAGAGGTACACAGTCTGCCCCGATTTGATTTTGTATGCTCCCGATTTGTTTTTAGCGACAGGAGCATAGAAGTTATCCGTCTTTACAATATGGTTCGTATCAATCCCACGTTTAAAATCACCTTTATGAATGTAACAGTATCTGCATCCCTCGCTATGTTTGTGGCAGCCGCGCCACGGATTCCACATTGCCATAATTATAACCTCTCATCTCTACAGACAGGACAGAATATCCATTTTACTTTTTCATTGATGGCAGCTTGCTGCGTCAATTCACTGAGCCGGACAGTCGTTAACTGTGCAAAATAAACTACTAATATGATAGCTGTATATATGGCAGAAAAAGCCACTGAAACATAGCCCGCCAATTTTGCTCCCTTTTCGGCAAAATAAGCATATCCGCACATCATTGGTACAAAACTAAACGCAATGAACATAGAAGAAAAGTAACTGCCATAATCAAACCCAAATAACATAGACAGGGCAAAGCAGATTACCGCAATAAAATTAGCGGCAGAGCTATACGCTCCTATTTTCTTATTCATCAATCTGTATCATCCCTTCCAAAAGAATATTGACCAATTTACCAACATACATCTTTTGATCTCCATGGCTCCTCGTGCTTACGCTTTTCTCCCCAAATACCTGCACACATGTTTTTTGTAATTTATGTATTCCTCTCCAAAGGCCGCAGGCAGATATTTCTCCTCCTGCAGTATCTGCAAATGCAGCATAACCGCCGCAAAAACCGAAAAAACCAATAAAATCCAGTTAAAAAACAGGAGCAGAATTTCAAGATACACACAGTCAAACCCTAAAAATGCAGGATTCCTGCTGATTTTATAAATGCCGGACGTTATCAGTTCCCGGTTGTCTTCCTCTGCGATTCCCGCCCTCCAGCTATCCCGCATGGTTACTACCGCAGCAGCAAATATAATATCCCCGGCAATTCCCAGCAACGCCCCAATTGTCAAAATCCCCATCGGCAAATCTGGTTCTGCCGCAAAAATACTTATGACCTCTGCCAGAACAACAGAATAGGCCGCTATCTTCATAAGTAATTCCGTGTAAAATATTTTATCCCGCTTTTCTCTTTTGGCAATCTGATCTGTCTGTATGCCCTGCCTCTTTTGTAAAAGCATCTTGCCTATGTAAATCGAATAAAATACCAGCAAAGTTAAAATGGCTGCTATTCTCCAAAACATATGCTATCCTCTCATTCCTGTATTTATTTCGCAGAGCGTACCAACATCTGGTAAAAATCTGGTATTGTCTCCTCTGATTTTTTACTCAAAGGCTATCTTCAAAGGCGCCGCCACTCCCTCATCATTATAACCTCCGATCATCATTTTTTCAACCATTCCATCCTTTTCCCTCCCTGCCGTTAAGAATATCCTAATCCGATTTATATTTCCTCTCTTTTTCTGCCATCTTTTGTAAACATAAGTATCGCGTATAAGAATAAAAATTTGATTTCAGCCATACAGCAGCATTCTGTCTGTTTCCATTTCTTGCCTGCCTGTCAAAAATAATGGTACTGTTTCCGATGCCTGCTGATCAGATATACCGTCAGCATAAGCGTGAAAAACTCCGCAAGCGGGACTGCAAGCCATACGCCCGTTACCCCTAAAAATTTCGGCAGCGCCAAAAGAAACACCGTAATAAATCCAAACGTCCGCAGGAACGATATGGCTGCAGATGCTTTGCCATTGGATAATGCCGTAAATAAAGCGGATGAAAAAATATTGCATCCGGAGAACAGAAAGCTGAATGAAAAAATGAGAAATCCATTCTTTGTAATCTCAAAAACATTCCTGTTATTGTCTGCAAAGATCTTTGCAATGCTTTCCCCTCCAAGCAGGGAAAACAAAAATACAAATATGGAAACCCCCGCTGCAAAGCTGAAACAAATGCGAACAGCCGCATTTAGCTGTTTTACATTCCCGCTCCCATAATTATAGCTTACGACGGGGGCTGTTCCCATAGAAAAGCCAATCGTAAGCGTTGTTAAAAGGAACTGCGAATAGATAAGCACTGTAACCGCCGCCACACCGTCCTCTCCTAACAGCTTCATCATCGTTATATTAAACAGAAATGTAGTTATGGCAGCCGAACACTGGCTTACCAGTTCCGACGCACCGTTGGAACAGCTTTTCAGCAGGACAAACGCGTTCATTTCAGGCTTGCAAAAGTGCAGCCCGCTTCTTTTCATCAGAAAAAATATTGTACCAATAATTGCCGGTATCATAAATCCGATGCCTGTCCCGATGGCAGCTCCTTTGATTCCCATTTGCAGTAACACGATAAAAACATAATCAAAAACAATGTTGGCGATCCCCGCCAGAACAGCAAGCGCCAAGCCTAACGTCGGTTTCCCCGCCGTCACAAACAGATTCTGATATAACACCTGCATCATGTTAAAGGCGGCAAAAATGAGCTGTATGGTCAGATAATCCCTGCAATATGGGAACAATACTTCACTTGCCCCCAATCCCCAGATGATTTCATCTAAAAAGAGAAGCCCTGCCGCTGTAATCAGCAGACCAGTCACCGCCCCTGCCATGACAATCAATGTAAAATTGCTTCGTGCTTCCTCTGTGTTTCCATTTCCCATTTTCTTTGCAACGACCGCACTGCCGCCTGTCGCAAGCATCGTCCCCAGACCTACAATCAGATTGATGACGGGGCAGACGATATTGATGGACGACAGAGCGTTCGTGTCTACAAACCGTGCTACAAAAATCGTGTCCACAACGGTGTATAATCCCATAAACAGCATCATCACCATGCTTGGGAACGCAAATCTGATAAGGAATTTGACGTTAATGTTCTCCGCTAACGGGTTTTTCTGTGTCTCAGTCATTTCTTGTTTCCCCTTTCCTGCCCAGAAGCACGAAACGCTGCGTCGGGTAGCCATATTCCACAAGCAGTTCCCGTTCCGCAAATCCAAGACGGCTGTATTCTTCCCGCCAGCCCGTATCTGCCTTGTCTCCTGCACGGTATGTCGTCAAGGTAATCTCTTTCCCGTAAAACAGCTCGTCTGTCAGTTTATCAAGAAACAGTTTTGTAATGCCAAGATGACGATACTGCGGATGGACAGCCAGAAAATCTATGCTGCCTGTGCCCTGCGAAAATCCCATCACACCAATAGCCAATCCAACATCCCGCAAAATCAGAGCCTTTTTTTCAGCGATATACTGATGCAGGTTTGCGATATAATCATTCTTGTCCAGACATGGATAGCCATCAATGGTAAGGCTTACCAGTTCCATCCAGTCATCTGCATCTGCGGGCGCGGCAAATTTTATATCATCTTTTGTCAAATCCATTTTTACATTCTCCTCCTTCAGATAGATTTCAAGCTGTAACGGGTAAAAATTTTCCGTTTCCCGAAAATCCGCTGGGGAAGTCTTATACATCGCTTTGAAAATATCCGTAAATGCCTGCTGGCTTTCATACCCGCTCAAAAGGGCAATCTCTATAATAGGCTTTTCTGAAAACACCAGAAGTTTTGCCGCTTCTGTAAGCTGCCGCCGTTTTGCGTAGTCATGGATCGTCAAGCCGACTGTTTTTGTAAAAATCCGATGCAGATAATATTTGGAATAGTGCAGTGCCGACGCCACCATATCTAAATCCATCTTTTCATGCAGATGTTCTTCGATATAGCGGATCGCCTGTGAAACAATGCATACTGTCTGACCTTGCATTTTTCTCTTCCTCCTTTCTTCATTTCCAACTGTGCTTTACAGGCATAGAGTAGTGGTGTTTCCATGAACTATTGTAGCACAAGGAGTTTTCTGTCTTTTCATCATTCTTGCTATATTTTTAATTTATCTGCATCTTCTGATTATGATGTGAATTTCCAGCATATTGAAATTGCGGTTCATACAAATAAAACAAAAAGTTTTCCCTGTCCACCAAACCCACTGTTTGATCGCTGTCGTACAATTCGAGCAAAAATGCCGCCACCTGCGTACTTGTATAGTAAGTATCAAATAATTTGTTATAATCATATTCTGTAACATTATTTGCAATTTTTCCAAACTCCATTTTTGTTGCGGCAGGGGCTAATACCTTAGCCTGCATTTTTGCATGAGCGGCTTTCAACTCCCACGCCAACCCCTCTGTGAAAACGCTGACGTAAAACTTTGCGGCACAATAAGTTACTGCATTGGGAACAATCATACAGCCGCCGCAGGAAGAAACATTAATAAGCTGCGTCCCTTTCGTATCTTTAAAATTCCGGACAGACACGGGTATGCCGATTAAAGAGATACAGCATTATGCCGAACTGCGGGCAAAAAGGCGACCTTACCCTTAATGAACGAATGAAAATGCTGACTGCGCATCGCGAATCTCTTAACGAGCAGATCAAGGTATTGCAGGAACACATGGCAAAGCTGGACGATAAAATTGATTTTTACCACCATGAAATAGAACGCACATCTCCCAAATAGCCGGAACACATTTTCGAGAATTTTTGCAGGATAAACAGCGTATGCCTGCTTCTACAAAGCCAATTACATAGTAATCATGAAAATGATTGGGAAACGGCTGTGCAATTCCCTCAAAACGATATGCTTCAAGATGCAGCTCGTCATCATAACAGACTGTCCGTATTTCTTTCTGCATTGTAACACCTCCTCGCACTCCATATTATACTCAGAATGTCTGCCGATTTCTTGTATGATATCTTCATTTTTAAAAAAATCTCTAATATGTAAGGCAAAAGAGTCAAATGTCAGCGATCACGCACTTTTGTTCATCTCATAAAACAGGCTCAATGTATCTCTTGATCAGTTCTGTTCTATCACCTGCTCTGGGTACAAAGAGAGCCGCAATCGAAATCACCAGCTTTTTCTTTGTGTTTACATAAATGATATTGCCGCCATCCCCCATAGCTGCATAGCCATCTTCATTTACCCTCCACAAATATCCATAGGACAGATTTTCTTTTTTCCATCTGCTGTGTTCTGTCGTACTCTCCTCTACCCATTTCGAAGAAATGATCTGCTTCCCCTCCCACATGCCGCCATTCAGATATAACTGCCCAATCTTCGCCAGATCCATGGGCGTAAGCGTAAGCCCCCAGCCTGCCGCATGAGTTCCCATAGGGTCTATTGCCCATCCGCTTATATCCGTAGACTTGTTAAATGCCATTTGTTCCTCTTTGCTTTCGAATAATAAATTGTTTTCCACTTTAATCCCAAGCGGTTCAAATAAATTCTCTGACGCAAAATCTAATACCGACTGCCCGGTTGCTCTCATTAAAATTCCCGATAAAATGTCCGGTCCAATCAATGGGGCATAACGGAATGTCCCGATCTTCCCATGTCCGCCTAATAAATCAAGTGAAAATTTTACCCGGTCGCTACTTGTAAAGTATTTTATATAAGGTGCAAAAAAACGATATTTATAAGGCGCCGTCATTGTCAGTAAATCTTTTAGTGTAATATTCTGTATTTTTTTCCCTTTCCTTTTCACTTTATATTCCGGGAAGTAATCCAGCACTTTCTCTTCCATATTTCTAATGTATCCTTTATCCAGAGCAATCCCAAATAATATTGAAATAACACTTTTTGTCACAGAATAGACGTGAACACGGCTATCCGCCGTACAACCTTTAAAGTATTTTTCATAAGATACAATTCCATTTTTTATTATGACTATACCTGTGGTATTTCCATATTGACTGTTTATTTTCTGCTCCAGTTCTTCCATTTTTATCTGATCCATACTTTCTTCCTCTCATGTATTTCACAATATTTTCCTGCCATTCTAAGTTTTTGAACCCCTCTTTTTCACCGGATAATAAACTTCCGTAACAAGTTCACTTTCCTTTGAAACCTCTGCCGGATCTGTTACATATACCTCATATAATGCATTACTGTTTTCGTAACCTTCTCTTTTTGCCCACTCTATTTGTTTTGCGTAAACCGAAGGAAGCTGTGCGTAAGAACCCTGCACAACCGTTTTCAAGCACAGCCCTGGACAAAAATCCCTTGTTCCAGTCGCATACTCTTTTATCGGGATTGCAAATTCCGTATCTAATCCAAATGGTGTATACTCATCGTCATGAAACAGTACCATTGGCGGAGCAGCCGCTGTCAGTTTCTTCTCCTCCATTTTCCGAAACAGTTTCCCAAAACAAGTACCATATTCTTCTGAAAATTCATGCTCTAAAACATTCTTCCTTATCGACAGAAGATACATCATCGGTATCTCGACCAACTGCACATCAATGCTTTCCATATATGACATAATGGATTTTCCTTTCTTCAAATTTGATAGATCGCTGTTGATCTGATGCAGAGTATCTTCAAACTTCTGTACCTTTACCGCAATCTCCTTTTTCTTTTTATTAAGCGCAGTAAAAAGTAGATCATCCATCCGTTCTTCCGATTCAAAAATTAATTTGATTTCTTCCAAAGAAAAACAATAAGCCTTCAGACGATCGATCAGTAGCATTTTCTGCAATTGGTTGATGGAATAATACCGATAGCCATTTTCTGGATTAATTTCATCTGGCAATAGCAATCCTATTTCAGCATAATATCTAAGCGTTTTTGTAGAAACCCTGCATATATTTGAAAATTCTCCAATTGTAAGCATACGTAAACCCTCCTTCCATGCTCAGTATAAACTTTACCCTAAGGGGAAAGTCAACGACACTTCTAATACCCTGCCCAGCAGTTTGCGTGAGACAGAATACTTTAGCTTTCAAGGCAGTAGCATTTTTATACTTATTGCCTTCTCTCCTATTTCTGTCAATTTTAATATACTCAGTGACAGTGTTCTCATTATATTCAGATTAAATGACGCTTGTTTTTCTAATGTATGATTTCCATCTTCCCGAAACGTCACATCCAAATGCCAGTGGCAGCGTTCTGACATCCAATGTCCTCTTACTGTTCTCGCCGCTTCTTCCATTCCTAATGGCAGACTGCTTATAAAATATCTTTCCTCTATGTTCCTGTTATTGTATTGTGGGTCATACGGACCGTACCATCACCTAACTGGCATTCTCCGTTTAGACTTTTTATCGTGCGTCCTTGTTCTAAATAGAACTGTACGATTTTCTTCTTCAATTCTGGTTCATAGATCTTTATTACTTGAGTTTCCGCAAACTGTAACTGAAAAGTGAATATGTCTCCCTAAAGCACCAATCTGCCACTTTTTTGAGAAATATACAATGGCAGCTTTGTGCATAGAGGCACCTTAATAAGCCCCGCAGGAACCGGACTTTGGGAGACATATTCTTTTATATCTATTCAAACAGCCAGCTTAAGACGCAGTTGACGGTATGCGGGACGTTTTGTCCTCAACCAGAGCCTGATGCCTTCTTTTGCATACGACAGTATGCTGGAGATACCTTTTACCAGCCGGTAATAGCAGAATGCTATTTTTTCTTTGACTGGATTTGCAGTCTGTATGATAGTAACTTTGAGGGCATTTGTTTCCGGTTTCATAGAAATACGCCCCACAAACGCCATGCACAAAGTAAGATAAAAATTTAATGCATTGATTGCTTTCAGCTTCCGAACCCGGAAGTTTTCAAATTGAAATATCTGCTTTTTACAGCGGAAATATTCTTCAATGCGCCATCTGGAAAAATAAAGCTTTGCAATCTTTATCACATCGTCTTTCGATTTGATTTCTTTGTTTGTTCCAAGCATCATGGGTGTTCCGTAATGCCATAGACCAGGACGAGATAAATATCTTTCCTGGAAGCAGTTATCTGTACTTTTACATGAGAAAGATAGGCATCATGCATTTTGCCTTTGTAAAACAGAGGCAGTTTTACCTTGCTTTTCCTGCGCTTACGCAGTTGAGCAGCAAATACCCACTTATTGTGGTACAGCAGCTTACGCTTTGCAGTCAGACGTATCATATAATCCTGTCCCATGGAATCTAGTGTCTTGTCTCGTTGATAATTAGCCAAACTCACTTGTCTATTTGCCCATCTGCCGTGTTAGATTTTCTAGCCGCAGCCACCGCTACGCCGTCGAAAATCCGCCTTGCAGATGAACAAATATCCTGCGCGATTTCACTAAATATCAACGAGACAAGACACTAGTACATCGTTCGACAAATAACTGGATCTATCACGCAGAATGCTTTTCTGAGTGTGCAGGTCAAAAAACGTAGGCGTAGCGGGCTACGCTGAGGATTTTTCACCTGTGCAATCGGGAAAGCAGGCAAGTGGTTGGTGTAGTTATTTGCGCAACGCTGTACTAGTTTCAGAAACATCTTGTTATCATCATAACCACGATCCATGACAAAGGTTGCTTTTTTGAATAAAGCGGCGGCGCGATCCATAGCACAGAAAGTTACATCATTGATAAAAGTAAAGTCTTTCTCTTTTGAAGAATGGATCTCTGAAAAGATACTGACCGGATGACTGTTACTGGTAAGCACGGTGGGTTCTGTAACATGATAGCCCTTTTTGTAAACATTTTTTGTTGCAGTGCTTTCAGATCCATCTCGTACCCATCCAAGGGATTCAAATTTGTAGCCGTCAGGTTTCACAACGTCACTGTCATCGATATGGATGACCGGTTGATCAGGACACCATTTTTTTACTTTTGTCAGGTAAGTTCTGAGGGCATCTTTCGGGGTGCCTTTTGCAAGATGTCTGGAAAGACGGTCAACGATGTTGATCTTTCTGGACGGTTCATGTAACTGGTCAACGATATCGGTGAGAAAGCAGTCTTTGGAAGCAAGAATACCATAATTCATGTCTGCCATAAACTTTCTTTGCGATTTCGGTAGGTTTTTAGAAATTTTATTGGAAAAAGATAAAATTTCCCGTTTCATTTGATAAGTATTTGATGTAAAATTAGTCATAGGGAATCCTCTTTCTTTTTGTTTAGTATGATTTTTTTGTGATGATTAAATTTTACATCAAAAAGGGAAAGGATTCCTTATATTTTGGGCATTTTCTGAAAGTTGTGTATAATCAGTAAGGCTGCTTGGGAGTTCTGAGGATAAAACTGCGGAAACTCAAGGAAAACAAGGATTGTTTTTGGTGATGAGATGTGCTATATTTTATAATTGACAAATTGGAGTTGAGAAGATGTTTTGTAATGAGATAAAAACTATACAAAGCCTTACAATATATAGTTAATGGGAGTTTAGGCTAGGCTTTGATATGATTTTGAAATGAGGAAAAGCATATGGAAGAAAACTACAATACCCTCATCAAACAAGCGGTTCGGGCAGTGCTGAAACCCAAAGGGATGTTCCAGAAAGGTTCTACCCGGATATGGATAGATGATAATGGTTGGTTCTTCACGGTTGTGGAATTTCAGGGCAGTTGGTGCGACCGAGGGAGTTATCTGAACATAGGAATGCAACATCTATGGAACGAGTGGGAATATTTGTTTACCGTATGTGGCACACGGGAAGCCAGAGAGGGGACATGGGTCGGATATAAAGGAAACGTAGAAATTTTCTCGCAAGAGATTACTTCTTTAGCGGAAACTGCGCTGGAACGAATTTTAGAGTATCGGACACTTGCAGATCCAGAAACAGCTAAGACTATACCTCTTATAAGCAGTGTAATTGCGCCCTTTTGGCCTGCGTGGAATCAGTTTATGACTGCCGCACTAGCAGGGGACATTCCTTTGTGCCTTGAACTTGAGTCAAAAGTCCGTCGGGCATTGGAGCGTGTCCCAATAGATGGGGCAGAAGAAATGTTGACACAAATTTTGTCCCTTTTGGATGAGCCTCAAAAAATTCATGCATATATTGTGGACAAGGTTATTGCGCAACGAGCGTATTGGCGGAGTAAGCCTGGATTGAAACGTTTATCCGTTCATCCAGAATATGGTTAATATTTCCATGATAGCTCTGTACCATAACTTCCAGCCTATCATGCAGATAAAAAACTAAAATAGGGCGGCGGTAATAGGCATTGACTATGCCTGCCGCCCTATTTGTTATGATGTGGTATAAAAAAAGTTGACAGCCCATACTCAAGGATTTGAGATATAATCAAGAGAATAAGGAGTGAACAAAAATGGCACAAAACAGGCAATACGATCATGAATACAAAGTACAGGCAGTGAAACTGGCAAAAGAAATCGGACAAGCAAAGGCCGCTAAAGAACTGGGGGTTCCAAAGAATACCATGTATGGCTGGGTACGGGCCAACCGCCTTGGCAGCCTCGACCTTGGGGCAGGTTCACAAACCCCGCAAAGCGCCATGACGCTTAACGGGGAACTTCTTAAGCTCCGCCAGCAGGTTAAGGAACAGGAAAAAGAAATCCGCCGTTTGAAGAAGGAAAATGACTTTTTGGAGGAAGCCAGTGCTTTTTTCGCCGCGAGCCGTTTGAGGTCAGCAAAAACGAAAGAATGAAGTTCATTGCTCTTAAAACCAAAGACGGCGAATAAAAAGGGGATATCTCCTTTTTATTGGAAAGTTTTAGGGGCAGGTGTGACTCGCACGAGTCACACCTGCCCTTATTTAGAACTATCTATTTCCCGATAACCCCTTTTCAATCCCTTTATTCAATAATTCCTTTTTCCCTCAACTCCCTGCTGGCCGTCTCCTCATCTTCATAAACCCTGTCATATCTGCTTTTTACTTTCCCGACCTTGATATCTTCCATCAAATCGTTAAGAAAACTTTTAAAATTCCGATTGTCATCTACCAACCGGTTTATCGTATCCCAGTCAAGGGAATCCTTTTCCTTCGCTGAAAAGAGTATCTCACTCTGCATAAAGTGTTCAGCATCCAGCCGGATTACTCCAATGCCAAAGGCATTATTCAGTCTACGCAACTCATCAATCAGTTCCGGTTCCTCCGATATATGGAGCGCAGCCAGGTATCCTTCATGCGCCCAACTTGAATTGGATACCGCCTGGAAATAGCATTCCCGCAGGTTTGACAAACTCAAACTAATCTTCATCTCAAAGGAATACAATTTATATGGATTGACCTTCAGCACGTCGAACAGCTTCAGTGTATTATCCGTATAAGAATCAAACGGAAAATGAACTCCGACAAGATCGGGATGCAGCCATCTGTTCTTGCCGCCCTTCTCCCTCTTGGAAACTTCGTGGTAAATGGTTTTTGTCATACATTTAAAATGCTCATCTGCGCAGACAAAGCTGGACAGAAGAATATGTAAATCCCGTTCATGAAACCTGACCGTCTCCCTGCTGCCATCCGTCTCCTGAATTTCCTCCGGGTCTGACGCGAAATCTTTCCCTTTCAGATAAAATTTCGCTGGCCTTTTACTGACCTGTGTAAATATCGACTCCGGATTATTTTTTAAATCAACGTAAATCCTGGCCGATAAAGTACGGACAGGAGTCTTTCCGGAGGAAGCCAGTCTTTCATCAAACATGTGATTTAAGAACTGTGATGCCAGATAAGAATAGTTTAAATGATGGATCGGCATTTTACAAGAGTCATTTCTTCGGTTTTGAGGGTTTTCTATTCCATTTCAGAACCACACTCCGCTGCTCTGCTAATGACTGAAACTGCTTTACCACGTAAGCTGACTTTTCTTTCAGCGTAAAGCTTTCCAACTTTTTTTCTTCTGCAGGATGCTCCATCACCGTTTTCAAATCTTCTAAATCCAGGAGATTGACCGCCAGGCAAAAGAAGCCCTTCAATTTCCTTCTCCCCCATTTTAAATCATTCCTGTTCTTTTCATATCTGCTTCTAAAAATTCAACTGGCAGCCCATAATCGGCAAATCCTGCCGCATGGCATAACTCCCGGTTTACTTCATGACAATGGGGAGCTTGGTATAATTCGCCGGAATCCATCACCACCGGCAGAAATTCCAAGTACTCAATCATCCTATTCAGTGTTGCCACCGGACTCCTGCCATGGGTCTTTGTCAACCCAACTTCACCTGCCTGCTCAAAATAAGCATTCACCTGCTGCTGCGTATATCCTTCGGAAAGAAAACCCTGACTTATACCGTTTCGCATTACTTCCTCCAGTGTTTTCCATTGAGGCGCTTTCATCCCCCACAACACAATCGCAAACCGATTAGATGCATTGACAGTAGCCAGCATATTCTTCCCCTGCAGCCTGATGACGTGAAGTTCCCAACAGTAAAAAAGGTCAGCCTGTTCCCCATAAGGCAATGTCTTTATTTTTAAATATTTTTGTAGTGGAATGGTTATTCCAAACTGCATTTTCTTCTCCTATCTTATACTCGTTGCGTAATCCACTGGTTCAGTACAGCTAATTGCTCCGACGTGTGGAACCAGTGTTCCCCGTTTTCCATAACTGTAAGTGATGTATGGAACTGCTCCGCAAATTTGTCCACAGTTTCCCGCTCTGTCATATTATCGTTGCCGGCATAAAGAATATCAGTCTGACACCGCCATCTTGTGATAGGATGTGTTTTTGCATATTCATAATATTTCCACGATAATGTCTCCCCAAAATCTGTAGGAATCAAAGATTCCCTTTTTAATCTTTCATCGGACACGCCTGCCCGCAGCATCATATTCTGAATCATCTTCTCCATATCCAGAACAGGTGAAACAAATAAACACTGCTCAAATTCCGAACCGTCAAAACTCTGCATGGCAAACCATGCGCCGATACTGTTTGCCCTCAGTCCTATGGTTTTAAAATGCTGCCGCATGTACCGCAAAACTGTTATTAACTCCGGTGCAACGCACCATGGGTTGAATCTGTCTTTTTCCTGTTTTCTCTCCCCGTGCTCTGGCAAGTCAATACTCAAAACCTGCCAGCCCTTTGTGCAGGTTATTTCCGCAAAGGATTCCGCCTCCTCCTTAAATCCCATCTTTCCATGAATGTATAAGAAACACCTGTCGGAAGCCTCTCCATAGCGAACTGCTGGAATCTTATCAATCATGAATTTCTTATTTTCCATCACATTTCTCCTAAAGTTAAGAATATCTCCTGTTTCAATCAATTTTCATTTGCTGGTTCTCCGAATATGGATCATCTGCAAGACATCGTCATAAATACAATTATCTGAATGCACGTCAATCATCAGCCATCTCTGTCCGTTGCCTTCTTTTGTATTCTGATACAACTCCTGAATTTCCTTCGATAAGTGCGGAAGTTGATTTTCCAGGCGCTCCTTTTCTTTGTTGCCCACCACAACCAGAACCGTAAAATATCCATTTTTCGGATAGACAACACACAAGGACTTCCCCATCTTTTTAAACTTCACATTCCAGCCGCCGCCAGACATCCTTGCTGTATTCGATTTTGCGGATTGCTTTATATTCCGTGTCCATGTATTGGCAAAACGTATCAAATAACGGCATCCCAATATAATCGCCAATTTCTCCAAGAAATGGTACATGGCTTATGTCTTTTATATCAATCATAACAAATACAAAACTTCCCTGCTATTTTACATAATCTTCACTCTTATACTACTTCTTGAAAAGTTTTACCCATGGCATATATCATATTTCTTTCGTGTGTTATATGATCTAATCAACATTTTCTAAATTTTACAAGTACTTCTCTATTATGCATTGCTCATACACTTTCTTTCCCAACAATGTGATTGCCTGTTTTGGACAATAATTTACGCATCGATAACACATTGTACAATTTCCTTTTGGCTCCGCCTTTCCTGAATACAGCGATATATTATCCATAGCGCAGGCAGAAACGCATATTCCGCAGCCAATACATTTCTCTCTTTCTATATGCAGCTTATTCGAATACTTCTTCGTTTTATTGTAAAACCATAATCTTTGACCAAATAAACCTGCCATATGATACCAAAAGCCCAGCCCTTGCCTCACAGGATTACCCAGCTTCAAATTTTCTGCCGCTTCTTTTATTTTATTCTCTGCCGCTATTACAAGCAAATGGTTTTGTTCATTTGTTCTTTTCAGTGCCTTCTCATCCCCAATACAGTCCGGCATTTTCAGATGGAGTCCGCCTGTAATATGCGCTCCATATTTTGCTAAAAGTCTTGCGGAACACCCTGCTCCATCCCCACTAAATAAACCCATTGTTGCAATCACAAATATCTTTTTTCCTGAAAATACCGAGTGGTTACGATTTATGAAATCATATACAATTTTAGGCATATTGCTAAAATATACTGGATACGCAAATACAATTTCTGTATTTCGTTTTATTGCTTCGACTGTCTGTCCATCTTCAATTGAACATGCCGTTACGCCACCCGTATAATAGGTTAAGAATTTCTCCACGCAAAATTTTGTATTTCCTGTCCCGCTGAAATAAATACCAACCATTTTTCTTCCTTTTTTAAATACTTCGTCTCAATATGAAAACTTTACAATACCTGCATAAGCTAAATAGTACAACTTTATTTCCCAATCAAACTTTTCAATTCCTGCCTCAGCCTTCCATCGTCTTGCTGTAGCCAGTATAACATGAAGGACAAATGTTTTCAGTAACTTTTACCGCTGAATATATCTTTTGCCAGATAGTATCCACTTTTGCCAAATAGTAAGGGCTTTGCCGGATTGTATCTTTTGTCCGACAAAATCCTCATTTTCAAACTCTCCGGCGTTATCCTCATCCTCCTATCTGCGCAAACTTATCCATCTCACCCTCCGCAAAAACACAACTCCATTTCCCGCTAAAACTCCCGCAACCCCGTCTGGAATCAAGGTTTCCGCACCAGCAACACGGCTGTCTCCACATGTGTCGGAACTACTATGTAAACACAATTTTTCAGCCTCGTCACTCGTATAGGAACACAATTCTGCGTCATTATGTACAGCCGCAGCGTTTTTACGCTTTGGCTTAAAATCCTTTCCATTAAAATTGGAGTGGATACCAGTTTTATACACAAAGGTTATCTTCAAAGGCTCCTCCACTCCCTCATCATTATAACCTCCGATGACTATTTTTTCAACCACGCTTTCAAAAACCACCCTGTCGAAACTCTCCAATATCTCCCCAGAACCTAACACTTTTCTGAACTCCCTTAACCGTGTTCTGGTATTATCCTGATTCCTGCTCAATTCCATCAACCGCTCCTGTTCCTCTTGGAGCTTCTTCAACTGCTCGGACAGCTCTTGGTTTTTCTTTTCGTAAATGTCCCTGTCGATATTATTATCAAGCCTTAAATCAAGCAGCTTTTCCTTACGCCTGTGCAGGTCAGCCATTTCCTTTTCAATCTTAGGCAGATGCTTCAGTGAAGTATCGTCATTAAGGATTCCCTCAACTTTTTGCAGGAACTCATCGACAATTTCCTGCTGGTCTGTGCATAAAAGCTGGTAGCTCTTTACAAAAGCGTTCTCAATCACTTCTTCGGAGATTCCCTTACAATGTGGGCAATGTCTTTTCCCGTGCTTGGTGGCGGTGACGCACTGCCAGATTGTCTTAGTGTATGCGGAGCTGCTGTGCCAGTTCCTCCGTGTCAGAGTGCCGCCGCAAAATCCACATTTTATCATGCAGCTAAACGCATATTTCCTGCTGAACTTGTTCCTTTTCTGCCCCTCTTGATGCACGTTGCGGTTTGTGTTCCGCTTCGCCAGTATCTTCTGTGCTTCCTCAAAAATTTCCGCACTGATTATCGGTTCATGATGGTCACGGATATAAAACTTATCTTCTTCCCCGAAGTTTTCCAGCCGCCTTTTTGAAATCGGGTCAACCGTGAATGTCTTTCCTAAAAGCAAATCGCCTTTGTATTTCTCATTTTTAATAATTCCGATGACTGTGGACTGTACCCATTTTGAACTGCCGTATTTTGTCTTGTATCCTAAGTTTTCCAGTTCGTTACCGATGACCGTGCAGCCTGCGCCCTCAATATACCGATTGAAAATATACCGTACAATTTCAGCTTCCTTTTCATTTACGGATATGCTTTTTGTATCCTTATGGTAGTCATACCCCAGGCAGCCTTGAAACCCTACAAGCTCGCCCCTCTGCATCTTCATTTTCAACCCCTTTTTGACATTGGAAGAGATATTCTCCACTTCCTGCTGTGCGACGGAGCTGAGTACCACCAACAGCAGCTCGCCGTCCATCGTTAAGGTATTGATATTTTCATCTTCAAAGAAAACGGCAATGCCTTTCTCTTTCAGCATACGGACATATTTCAGAGTGTCCAGTGTGTTTCTGGCAAATCTTGAAATGGATTTTGTAATCACCATATCAATATCCCCATTCATACAGTCGTTAATCATTCTCTGGAAATCCTCACGCTTCGCCACCTGTGTGCCTGTTATGGCTTCGTCAGCGTATATGTCCGCCAGTGTCCATTCGTGTTTCTTCTTAATCAAATCCGTGTAATATGTCACCTGTGACTTATAGCTGTTGAGCTGGTCTTCACTGTCCGTGCTGACACGGCAATAGGCGGCTACCCTTAACACTTCGACCTTTCTGCCACGAATACGGTTTTCACTACGGTTTGCTTTGATTACTTGCACATCGCTCATATGATTTACCTCCAAAATATTTATTGATGAATGTCAAGCCGCAAGGTTTGTAACGACATTGTAATCTCTCATAAGCCTCTTCTTTATGGCTTCGTATTCATCTACCGTAATTAAACTTCTTTTTCTCAGCTTCTGCAAACATGCGAATTGGATGCTGTAATGTACAAAATCCTGCTCCCTATTCTGCTCCATCGCCACACCCCGCTTTCTGCTGCTTCATGGATAAGCTAATGGCAAGAGCCTTGTCAACCCTTGCCATTATGTCTGTGGGCATTGTCCCCATATGCTGTTTTAACCGCTGTTTGTCAATCGTCCTTATCTGCTCAAGCAGGATAATGGAGTCCTTATCAAGCCCTTTGTAATCTTTCACGGCGGTATGTGTCGGCAGTTTCGCTTTTGTCTGCACTCTGCTCGTAATGGCAGCGATAATGACTGTCGGGCTGTGCCTGTTGCACATATTATTTGAAATGATAAGTACGGGTCGTGTGCCGCCCTGCTCTGAACCGACAACGGGATTAAGCTCTGCGTAGTAAATGTCGCCACGCCTGATTGTTCTTTCCATATTCTTTATACCTCCATCTGGATTTAGGCAGGGGATTCCTGCCTATGTAACAGCCAGATGCAAGGAAGCATTTAAGGTCGGGAGAATATAAAACAAATTCTGTTCCATTGACCGCCCTGCATCTGGCTTTATGATAGAAAGCATTTTCTATTTGTCCCCGACACCCCGAAAATGCTGATGCGTGATAACGCAAGGGAAATCACCAAACGGTCAGCAGCGAACTGACGCCACGGGAGTTGCACCCCAACTGTCGGTCTGACAGAGCCGCCCCCATTGCCTGCGGCGGATTGTTTACCGCTCGGACTGTGGCTGGACGGGAGTATCATTGTCCTCTTTGTGGGTCTTGGCGGAATCAGGAGCTACCCGATATTTTCAGTCGGTGTTTTCCGCTTGCCGCCTTTCGGCAGGTCATGGCGTACCGCTGCACACGCTTATTACAGTCACAAAGAGAATGTATTTGGTGAATGGGTATTCGGTTTTCAAAGAGCCGTCCCGTTTCCGATATAAAAGAAAACTGGGCAAGAGTTTTTTTCCCTCTCACCCAGTAGCCGATGGGAGAGTGCGATTTTGGACACTATCCCAAAAGTTTTTTAATTTTTTTCTTAAACCTGTTCAAACGCTTGTAAATGACTTCCTTGTTTAAACTTAATTCCACTGAAATTTCAGTGACTGAAAAGCCCTGCGTCCTCATCAGCAACGCTTGGAGCGTGAGCTTGTCCAACTGATACAACTCTTGGTACAGCACTGCATTTTCAATACTGTCCAAAAAATCCTCAACCGTTTTTACTTCGGGCTGTGCCGTGTCCTCTGCGACTTCCTCAAGATATGTACCCGCATCCTGCAATTTCTCATAGTACCGTCTGTCAGAATTGAATATCGCCCAATCATGGACACGGAGCTTTTCAATATCGTCCTCGCTGACACCCAAGTTCCTAAGCTGCTTTTCCTCTGCTTCTTTCCATATACACCATTTTCTTTCTTCTCTGGCTTTGTTGTATGCCATAATCCGTTACCTCCAATCTGAATTTTTTTGAAAATCCAGATTGGCAGGCGGTGAACGGCATCCAACGCCAGAAACAGCCTTACGGCGTGATATTACAAAAAACGACAAAAGAAAAACCGTAAAGGCTGTCACCATATAAGGAGATAATTTGAAAACATTATTGGAATACAGCTCATGGGCGATAGCAAAGGCAAAAGCCAGCGTAAGAAGCAGAAACGCTTCTTACGCTGGCTTTCTTTAATGTCAACAATAAAATCGCACATTCGCAATGTGGAAAATCCTTTGCTACACTTTAGGCTAAGGAGGTCGAGAAATGTATGATGTGAAAAATGTTACATAGCAAGTGACGAAAATGAACGGCGAATTATCATCAACAGCTTAAATAATCTACGAAACAAACTAATTGAGAACAACAGATACACCGATGCGATTAATAAAATTCTAATCAAAATCGTAAACGCACCAATCAAAACATTCAAAATTACGGAGGTTTAAGATGATGAAAAAGACTATTTTTGAAGAAATGGGCGGCACTTATACACAGATTGGAGATTACTTTCTTCCCGATTTAAAACTGCCCGAAGAAGAAACAAAGCCCATCGGCATATGGGGACAGCGACACAGGTGCTATCTGAAAGAGCATAAAAAAGCAATTTACACTACTCTGCTCACAAGCGGTAAATTGAACGGCTACCTTGCTGATATTGACGAACAGGCAGAAAAAATGTTTTTTCGGCTGGTAAAGCAGATGGCAGAGCGTGAACGCGTGACGGAACATTTAAAAGCAGATATGCAGTTCGAATGGGTACAAAAAATGAACAATATTCACAATAGTGCAATGGAAATTGTAAACGAGGAAATCATTTTCGCCTAATGACTTGGTGGTAGAAAAATTAAAGCCGCCTTCTTGTTTTCTACAAATTGATTTTGGATTTCTACCCTTGGTTGCGTAAATGTATAGGAAGCTGTATGGAATGTGATATATTTTTTTGATATCATTTAGGCAACAAAACAAGGAGGATAGTGTAATATGAATTTTTCAGAAAAATTATTGACACTCAGAAAAGCAAAAAATTTAACGCAGGAACAGCTTGCCGAAAAACTTGATGTTTCAAGGCAGTCTATTTCAAAATGGGAGAGTGGTCAGGCGGTTCCAGAAATGGAAAAAATAGTAGCATTGAGTGTGGTTTTTGATGTTACAACTGACTATTTGCTAAAGTCATCAGAAATAGATGATTTATCTGTAAAAACAGAAATGTTGGAAAAGCAGCAGCAGAATATACTTATTAGAGAACAAAAGCAACAACAAATTATGAGTTGTATTATGTACTCTGTTGCAGTATATATGATATTCTTTGCGGTATATTTTATTGGACATTTTCATTTTTGGTCTTGGGTAGCAAATCCCTCGGTCTTTTTTGCAGGCTTCCTTATCGCTACTGCTATTGTAATCTTTATATGCGTAAAGAAAATTAATAAAAGACAATAAGGAAGCATTCAATATTTATATTATGATGAAAAGAACAGGCAGGGGGGCTTTATTCCTTTTCCTGTTCTTTTCATCACAGCCATGTTTTTGGAAAATGAAGATATCTTACAAGAAATCAACAAATATTTTGAGTATAATATAGGGTGCTAGGAGGTGCTGCCATGCAAAAAGAAATACGGACAGTCTGCTATGATGACGATTTACACCTTGAAGCATATCGTTTTCAAGGAATCGTACAGCCATTCCCGAACCACTTTCACGACTACTATGTGATTGGTTTTATGGAAGCAGGGACACGCTGTTTATCCTGCAAAAATAAAGAATATACGATAGGTCAGGGAAACATACTTTTATTCAATCCAAACGATAACCACAGTTGCGTACAATGTGACGGCGGAACGCTTGATTACAGAGGGTTGAATATTCCAAAAGAAACGATGCTTTCATTAACAGAGGAAATAACAGGGCAAAGGATATTGCTTGGGTTTTCTGAAAATGTCATTAAGAATGATGAGCTGAATCTTTATCTTCGTTCTTTGCATCAAATGATTATGGACGGCGGGGAAGAGTTTGAAAAAGAAGAAATGCTTCTGCTCCTCATTACATTGCTTATAGAGCAATACGGACAACCCTTTGAGAACTGTATTCCAGAGTGCAGCGAAGAAATAGAAAAGACTTGCGTATTTATGGCAGAACATTTCGCAGAGCATATTACATTGGAAAACCTCTGTAAATGCAGTGGGCTTAGTAAATCGACCTTGCTTCGTGCGTTTACCAAATCAAAGGGAGTTACGCCTTACAGGTATCTTCAAACGATTCGGATAGGCGAGGCAAAGGAACTGTTGGAGAAAGGCGTATCCTCGGTTGACGCCGCAATACAGACAGGCTTTTCAGACCAGAGCCACTTTTCAAATTTTTTTAATATGTTTATCGGACTGTCGCCTGCCGCATACGGACGCATTTTCAAGGAGGGCGGCAAGAATCATGGATAAAAAAGCTACCGCAGGGCATATCACGGCTCTGATTACAATTGTGATATGGGGAACGACTTTCATATCCACCAAAATACTGCTTGCAGATTTCAAACCAATAGAAATACTGTTTTTCAGATTTCTTCTTGGATTACTTGTGCTGATAGCTGTTTATCCAAAATGGTTAAGGATAAAGGATAAAAAACAGGAGCTTACATTCGCTGCGGCGGGACTATGCGGGATATGCTTATACTACCTGCTTGAAAACATAGCCTTAACCTATACGATGGCTTCTAATGTTGGCGTTATTATTCCTGTCGCTCCGTTTTTTACTGCCGTTTTATCTCATGTATTTCTAAAGACAGAAGAAAAACTAAAAGCACAATTTTTTGTTGGTTTTATTGTTGCTATGGCGGGAATATGTCTTATCAGTTTTAGCGGCTCAGAATTGAAGCTGAATCCTGTCGGTGATATTCTGTCGATTGTTGCGGCATTCATATGGGCAGTTTATTCCCTGCTTACACGAAAAATCGGCAGCTATGGATATAATACCGTCCAAACGACACGGCGGATATTTACATACGGAATACTTTTTATGCTCCCGTTCCTTTTTATTTTTGATTTCAAATTAGATATGCAGAAGTTTGTAAAACCAGAGTATGCTCTAAACCTTATCTATTTAGGTCTTGGTGCATCAGCCCTTTGCTTTGTTACTTGGAATTATGCCGTCAAGGTGCTTGGAGCTGTTAAGACAAGCGTATATATCTATATAGTTCCTGTTATTACTGTTGTCACATCAGTTATTGTGTTAAAGGAAGAAATCACATGGATGGCTGCGATAGGAATAGGGCTTACCTTAATTGGCTTGTCTCTTTCGGAAAGTAAATTAAATTTTAAGAAAAGAGGAAAACAGAATGAATGTTGAGAATGAAAAATGTATCATTGTAGTTGACGAAAATTTACCGCTTGGGATTATCGCTAATACCGCTACTATCCTCGGCATTACTATGGGAATGAAAATGCCCGATGTTGTTGGAAATGATGTGCTTGATTTAGAGGGTAATACCCACATGGGAATTATACAGTTTCCCGTACCAATATTAAAGGGAAATACGGAGATACTTAAAAATCTCAGAACAAAAGTGTTTGAGCCGCAATTTGCAGAACTTACGGTTGTTGATTTTTCTGATTTGGCACAAGGGTGTAAAACTTACGATGAGTTCATCGGTAAAATGGCGAACACCTCAGAGGTTAAATTGAATTATATTGGCATCGCAATTTGCGGCAATAAAAAGCAGATTAACAAGTTGACAGGAAATATGCCTTTGTTAAGATAAGGAGGAGAAATGGTTTATGAGAACTGAATGGGTACGTTGTCCTGTTTGCGGAGCTAAAACCCGTGATAGGATTGGAGAGGATACTATTTTGAAGAACTACCCTCTCTATTGTCCGAAGTGTAAACAAGAAACATTGATAGAAGCAAAAAAATTCCAAGTAACCGTCATCAGAAAGGAAAACACATAATACGCAGAGCCAATAAACGAGTTGGATGAATCATTCGTTGGCTCTTTCTTATGCCTAAACTATATAGTATTCCCACCTTCCGAAAAAATATTCAAAAACTTTTTGGAAAGTATTGACAAACACTTATTTCATTCAGTATAATAAAATACCCTTTTATAAGAACCACAACCAATTACATATCCTCACAGAATTTGGGAGTACGGCTTTACGCCGTACACGCCTGCGGTATGCGAAAAAGAAATACCGCCGTTGCCATTGCCGCCTTGAACTGTCGGCGGAGGTCAAGCGTAACAGACAGTTTCGACTTTGAATCTCAAAGCCGGTTACATCATTGTGAAACCAAAAACCGCAAGGGATAAGTCTATCCTTTTGTATTGGTCGGTACACATTGATGTGCCGGCTTTTTTGCTGTCCAAGTGCCGGTTACAACTAAATCACCGGCTGGATGGGATATGATTTTGCGACGACCTCTTTTTTTCGGAGAGTAAGCGAAACAACGCCGCCTGAGATGGGGGCAGGGACAGAAAAACGACATTCAGACAGACCGGCGGAAAACAACAGACGGTATGCGGCAGAAAGAGTGTCGCATACCGCAGCAAGCAGGGAAACTGTATTGACAGTTTCCGCCCCAACCGGCTTTAAGAGCCGATTGCCCTTTGGGGAATACCCCAATCCCCTCAAAAATCCAAGAAAGGACTGATGTTATGAACGAAGCCAAGAACAAAAATTTATTTATCCGTGTGAGCGAAAAAGAGAAAAACATCATTGAGCAGAACGCCAAAAAGTGCGGGCTTTCCGTGTCAGAGTATCTCCGCCAGCGTGCTTTGGGGTATATGCCAAGAGCCGCCCTGCCCGAAGCATTTTTCTCTTTTAATGATAAGCTGGACGAACTCTGCATCGCTGTCGAAGGCAAAATTACAGCGGATACGGAAGAAAAAATTATTAGACTCATTGACAGTATTACCGAAGAACTGATACTGCCAAAACGTGAAAGGCTGGTGGTGTAAATGGCTACCACCGGCTTCTGGCCTGTCAAAGACAGGCTGAAGGAAGTGATTGATTATGCGGAAAATCCCGATAAAACCATAGACAAAAAGTATGTGGACAGCGATTTGTACACCGCTTTACAGTATGTATCCAACGATAAAAAGACCGATGAGCGTATGTATGTCAGCGGCATCAACTGCAATGCAAAGCGGGCGTATGAGCGTATGACGGCAACGAAAAAACGCTTCGGGAAAATGGGCGGCAATGTGGCATACCACGGCTACCAGAGCTTCCAGACCGGCGAAGCCACGCCCGAAGAAGCGCACAAAATCGGCATGGAAACCGCAAAGCGGATGTGGGGAAACGAGTATGAAATTGTTGTTACCACACACCTTAATACAGACAATGTCCATAATCATTTTGTTGTAAATTCCGTATCCTTTAAGACGGGCAGAAAATTTGAAAACCATATCTCCGACCACCATAAACTCCGTGAAATCTCCGACTCTGTATGTTTTGAACATGGGAAAAGCATCTTGAAAGACGCAGAGTTTTACGGCAGAAGCAAAAAAGAATACTGGCGGAAACAAAACGGCGGGCTGTCACATCGGGAGATTTTAAAAGCGGATATTGACGCCGCCCTTGCCCAGTCCGCCAACTTCAAGGCATTTGAAATCCGTTTAAAGGATATGGGCTATGAAATCTGCCGTGATGAGAACTTCGCCCATTATTCCGTAAAAGGGACAGGCTGGCAGAGGGCAGTCCGCTTAGACCGGCTTGGAAAAGAATACACGCCCGAAGCAGTCAGGGCAAAACTGCTTGACAACCAGCGGCATGTCGGCTATGTCCCATTCCACAAGCCGAACTATACGCCGCTCCTTACGCTTGAAATCGAGTACCGTAAAATACAGCGCATGGACGGCATACAGATACTTTTTTCCCTTGTGATTGAACTTTGCAGGCTGGTTACGGGAAACAACATTGCCCCCGAAACTCCCCGCCCGCTCTCCCCCGCCATGCGGCAGGAAATCGTAAAATTAGATAAAACGCTGAAAGAATACAAGTTCCTATGTAAAAACAACATTGATTCCCCGCAGGAGCTTGTTTCTTTTATCGGAGAAAAACGGGAGCAAATCGGCGCATTGGAAAAAGAACGACAGTCAGTTTACAACCGAAACCGCCACAAAAAAGATGATGGATTGAACAAAGCGGCAAGAGAAATCTCCGCCAAGATAAAATCTCTGCGGGCGGAATTGTCCCTTGCAAAAGCAGTCCTTGAAAAAATACCGAAGCTGAAAGAGGTAATTGAAGCCGAACGGCAGGCGGAAACCGCTGTTATAACCAAAAATAAGGAAAGAAGGTATGCACGATGACAAATAGCAAAATTAAAACCAATACCCCGCCGAAGAAAAAGGCAGCGAATATCCAAGTAGATAAACTCCGTACTTTTGAGGGACATCCCTTTAAGGTGCTGGACGATGAAGATATGAACAATCTTACAGAGAGCATAAAGGCGCAGGGAATTATTTCTCCGTTAATTGTTCGTGCCATTGAAAGCACAGATGAATATGAAGTGATAAGCGGACACAGGCGTTTACACGCCGCCATAAAAGCAGGGCTTTCCGAAGTGCCTGCTTTAATTTATCCCCTTGACCGAAACGAAGCGATGATTGCGGTTGTAGACAGCAACCTGCACCGTGAAAGGCTGCTCCCAAGCGAAAAAGCCTTTGCCTACAAAATGAAAATGGATGCAATGAAAGCACAGGGCAGGAGAACGGATTTAACTTTATCGCAAGCTCGAGCTGTTGACAAACCTCTTGCCAAAAAGATTTGCATATAAGAAAATATATGTGTAGATTAATCCTTGAGGTGATACATTATGATGACGAAAAGAGAAAACCAACAGATAGAAATGCATTTGATAACAATTGAAGATTTAGTCCCTATGGATCATTTGCTTCGGAAAGTTAATGATATCATTGATTTTTCATTCATATAT